>CAJUPX010000014.1 GCA_910588685.1 uncultured Christensenellaceae bacterium
GCCTCTTAAATCGTATAATTTTAATTGTCACTGCAATTAAAATTTACGAAAAGGATATAAATTATAAAACGGAGCAAGCAAAACCGCGCTTTTGCGCAGCGACACCCGATTTGTGCAAACCTGCACCTCAGCGGAGTGAATTGCGCAAATTATATATTCGGTGAGCCCTTATGAATTTGCGCAAGAGAGGCAGAGCCTCTTAAATCGTATAATTTTAATTGTCACTGCAATTAAAATTTACGAAAAGGAGAAATAATGATTAAAATTTTGGTTGATGCAATGGGCGGCGACAACGCTCCAGCGGCAATCGTCGAGGGCGCGGTAAAGGCGCTCGAAAACGACAAAGAGCTTTACCTTATATTAACGGGCAGACAGGCGGACGTCGAACGCGAGCTCGGTAAATTCAGCTACGATAAAACGAGGCTGGAAATTGTAGACTGCCCCGACGTAATCGATATGAACGATATTCCCACGGAGGCGGTTAAACGCAAACAGTCGTCGCTTATCGCGGCTTACTGGATGCTCAAAAAGCAGGACGATATATGCGCGCTCGTCACGGCAGGTTCCACCGGCGCTACCATAGCGGGCGGGCAGCTCATTCTCGGCAGAATACGCGGTATCAAGCGCCCCGCGCTCTGCCCGGCAATACCCAACTCCCGCGGCAGTATAACTCTGCTCTGCGACTGCGGGGCAAACGCCGAGTGCAAGCCCGTAATGCTCTGCCAGTTTGCAATACTCGCTTCGGCGTACGCTAAAGCAGGCTTTGGTATAGACAAGCCCAAAGTAGGGCTTTTGAATAACGGCACGGAAGAGCACAAGGGCGACCCTCTGCACCAGGAAACGTATAAGTACTTATCTCAGATGGAGGGTATAAACTTCATCGGAAACATTGAGGGCAGGGACATAATGCTCGGCGAGTGCGACGTTGCTGTCGCCGACGGTTTTTCGGGCAATATCGCGCTTAAATCCATAGAGGGCTGCGGCAAGCTTGTGTTAAACGTTTTAAAACAGTCCTTTTTATCGTCGCTCCGCTCAAAAATCGGCTATCTGTTTATGAAAAAAGCCGTAAAAAATATGCGCGGACAGCTCGATTTCGATAAATACGGCGGCGCGCTTTTGCTTGGACTTAAAAAAGTAGTAGTAAAGAGCCACGGCTCGTCCAAGCCCGGCGCTATAACGGCGTCAATAGCAAACGCGGCGGCAATTTACCGCGGCGGACTTGTTCCCAAGGTTGAGGAGCTTTTAGAAGGCGTTGATTTTTCAACGCTCATTCCCGAAGAATAATGGACTTTTCCAAGTTAGAGCAAAAAATATTTTATACGTTCAAAGATAAAAAGCTTTTGCAAAGGGCTTTAACTCTCGCTTCGCACGACAATAATTTCAACAACCAGACTTTGGAATTTTTGGGCGATGCAGTTCTCGAATTCATTGTTTCCGACAAAATTTACGACCAATCAAGGAGCGAGGGAGAGCTTACTGAGCTAAGAAAGGACATAGTTTCCGACGCCGCGTTGGAGCCGGTGTCGAGGAGGCTCGGTCTCGATAGCTGCCTTAAAGGTTACGAAAAGAACAACAAAAAAGCCGTGCCGTCGGCATACGAGGCGATAGTCGCCGCGATATACCTCGACGGCGGAATCGAAGCAGCTAAAAGCTTTATTTTAAAAACGCTCGACTTTACGCCAAAAAAAGGCACGGACAACTTCAAAGGCGCCTTGCAGGAAGCTTTGCAGTCCCGCGGCGAAAACCTTCCGGAATACAAAACCAAAAATATCGGCACGCCGCAGAGTCCGCGGTTCAGAAGCGTTGTTCGCATTTTCGGAAACGAGTTTTCGGGCGAGGGCGAAAATAAGCAGGCGGCGGAACAGAGCGCGGCTCGGCGCGCTATAAAGCGTTTTAAAATCAACGGGTGAGAATATGATAAATTTTAAACAGATACAGCTTGCGGGCTTTAAATCATTCGCAGATAAAACTACGATAACGCTCGGCGACGGCGTTACCTGTATAGTCGGACCCAACGGCTGCGGTAAATCAAACGTCGCCGACTCTATAAGATGGGTTCTCGGCGAACAGTCGGCAAAGATGATGCGCGGCTCGCAGATGATGGACGTCATATTCAGCGGCACCGAATCCCGCCGCCAGATGTCTTACTGCGAGGTTACGCTCACTTTCGACAACACCAACCGCATTTTCGACATCGACGAGGACGAAGTGGAGATGACCCGCCGCCTTTACAGAAACGGCGACAGCGAATACCTTCTCAACCAAAAAACCACGCGTATGAAAGTATTAACCGGACTTCTCCACGGCGCGGGCGCGGCAAAAGAGGGCTACTCGATAATCGGACAGGGCAGAATAGAGCAGATTATGAACGCCAAGCCGGAGGACAGGCGGTCTATCTTTGAAGAAGCAACCGGCATCGTCGTATTCAAGGACAGAAAAGCCGAGGCGGAGCGTAAGTTAAAGGCGTCAAAGGACAATCTTTTCGTGTTCGTACAGCGTATGCAGGAGGTCGAGCGGCAGTTAAATCCGCTTAAAAAAGCGGCGGAGAACGCGCTGAAACACCGCGAGGTTTACGAAGAACTCAGAAAAGACGAAACCAACCTATACATAATTCGCCACGACGGAGCTGAGGGCGACAAGAGCGTCGTTCTCAAAAAGAAAGAGAAGTGCGAGAATAATGCGGGCGAGCTCGCCGCGCGTATGGACGCGCTCGCCGCGGAATACAGAGAGTGCAAGGACTACATAACTGACGTGGACGCGGAGCTCGCCGACCTATACGAGCGTATCCGCCGCTACGACGTAAGTATAGCCAACAAGAGCGGCGATTCAAGGGTTTTCACCGAGCGCGCAAAAGCCGTAAAGGAAAAGCTTGTTGCCGCCCGCGACGAAATTACTTTCTCGTTAAAACGTATAGAGGATATCGAAAGAGAAATACGCCGTTCGGAGGCATTAAGCGGTAAAAATCAGGACCGAATAATTAAAATGCGCGCCGAATCGGATACGTTAAACCAGAAGATAGAAACGTTTACGGCTAAAATTTCCGAATACGACTATATGTCGGGCGAACAGAGAAAAAAGGTAATGGACACCTTTAAAGAGCTTTCGGAAATACGCCAGAACATAGGCTCGCTCGCCGCGCAGAAGGACTTTTTGAAAGAGCGTATCGCCGAAATAGAAAAGGATATGGAAAAGGTGCGCGAGAGTCGCAACCAAAGCCGCAAACTATACAACGAGAGCGTTGAAAAGAGCAATGCGTTATCCGATTTTCTCGGCAGCGAGGTGCGCCTTTTGTCCGAAGCGGAAGAGAGCGTGCGCGAAGCCGACGGAAAAGTTCAGCAGCTTGTCCGTCAGGTGTACGACACTAAGGCTATGATAGAGAGCATAAACCGCTCTCTCACCACGCAGATAGGACTCCGCGAGCGGTTCAACGGCTATACCGAAAACGTAAAAACGCTTATGAACCACGCCAGAAACAATTCAGAGCTGCAAATGCGCATAAAGGGTTTGATAGCCGACGTGGTATCCTGCGACAAACGCTATGAAGTCGCTATCGAAACGGCGTTCGGCGGCGCAATGCAGAACGTAATCACAAAATCGCGCGAGGACGCAAAACAACTCATATCCTATCTGAAGCGCAGCGGAATAGGCAGAATAACGTTTTTGCCTATTGAAGCTTACCGCCCGCAGTTTGAAGGACCTATGATAAAAGCCGCTCTCAAAGACAAGGGCGCGATAGACTACGCTATAAATCTCGTAAAATACGATAAACAGTACGAAAACGTAATACATAATCTTTTGGGCAACACGCTCATAGTAGACGATATCGACAATGCAAAATCCATAGCCGAACGATATCCCGGCGCATTTAAAATAGTCACGCTCGAAGGCGACCTGTTTGCGAGAGCGGGCTCTATGACCGGCGGTACGGCTCGCGCTGCGGGCAATCTTCTTGCGAACGAACGTATTATAAAGGAACTTGAAGAGAGTCTGGAAGCAAAAAAGAGTTTTCTGGCGCGTTCGGATACCAAACGCGGCGAACTCGAAGCAAGCAAAACGCAGGCGGAAAACCAGTTGAAAAGCCTGCGCGAAAAATTGCAGAACGCAAGGCTGGAACTTGCAACGTTAACCGAAAAACAGTCCGCGCTAATGCAGGCTGTTACCTCCGCGGAGGGCGAGTATTCGGCTTACAGTCAATCGCTTTCGGAAATATACGGCAGGCTGTCGGGGCTTGACGACGAGTACAGCGGCGTGTCGCAGGGCGCGAGCGAGCTTACGGAGCAGTCCGATAAAGCGTCATCCGAAATGGACGATATGTCGGCGCAGTACGATAAACTCGTAAAAGACCGCGACGAGGCTGCCGAACGCGTTCACTCCTTGCGCGTGGAGGTTGCGGCTTTGGAGAGCTCGGTTAAGGCAAGCGCAGAAAACGTAGCCCGTCTTAATAAAGAAAAAGCTGATTTGCAAGCTAAAATAGAGCTTTCAAACCGCAATATCCCCGAAATAGTCAGTCAGATGGAAGAGCTTAACGCTCAGGCGGAAAAAACCGCGCTGACCGAAGAAGAACAGGCTGTCGTCGCCGATTTGCGCCGTCAGGTGGAAGAAGCTCGCGCCAAAAAGGAAAAAACTAACGTAAGAATTACCGAAATCGACGCCGAACGTCTTAAATGCTATTCCGACAGGGAAGAGGCGCTGAATAAAGCGCACGAGCACGAAATGGCGATTGCAAAAATCGACAGCGACCTTGAAAATTTAAGGCAGAGAATAGAAGAAGCTTACGGCGAAACGTACGAGGGTTGTTTAAAATACAGGGTTGACGACTTCGATATTACGGGAGTCAACGCGCGCATTGCAAATTTAAAGCGGCAAATCACGTTGATAGGTCCGGTAAATCCCCACGCAATAGACGAATACGAGGAAGTAAACACCCGTTACGAGGGAATGCTTGTAGAGCAGCAGGACCTTGAAAAGGGTATAAGCGACCTTACTACCGCGCTTGAAGAAATCCGTTCGGAAATGCAGAAAATTTTCGACGAGGGCTTCAATATAATAAACGAGAATTTTAAACGCACATTCAAAGAGCTTTTCGGCGGCGGCAGAGCCGAGCTTCAGCTCGACTATTCCGAGTGCGAAGACCCGCTCGATGCCGGCGTTGAAATTATCGCCAGCCCTCCCGGCAAAAAGCTTTCAAAAATTTCGCTTTTATCGGGCGGCGAGCGCGCGCTCACGGCGATAGCAATACTTTTTGCAATAATAGGTATGCGCCCTATGCCTTTCTGCGTACTCGACGAAATCGAAGCCGCGCTTGATGAGGCAAACGTGGCAAGGTACGCAAAATATTTAAAGAAATTTTCAGAGCATACGCAGTTTATCGTAATCACGCACCGTAAACCCACAATGGAAAACGCCGATATACTCTTCGGCGTAACTATGGAGGAAAAGGGTGTTTCAAAGGTGGTTTCCGTTAAGCTGTCGGAGGTTGAAGCTAAGCTCGGCGGCGACACTATCAGCTAAAAACGCGTATATACGTCGCAATACGGTGTCGTGTTGCGGCAACCCTCGGTCATTTACGTCTATGTAAACTCCCTCGGGTTTTCCTCACACTTCTTGTCTTGCTCGTATCTCCGCGTTTTCTAATAACTAAGTGCGCATTGTCTTTACTTCTCTGAGTTTTCTAATAACTGCGCGCGCCTTGCATAGCACCGCATCTCCGCGTTTTATACGGAGAAAAGGGTTTGCGTGCTTCTCCGGATTTTTAAAACAGTATATTATAGGTTTAAAATGGGTATTTTTTCCAAACTTAAAAACGCACTCAAAAAGACAAAGGCGGGGCTTTCGTCCGCACTTTCGTCTCTCTTTTCCAAAAATAAAATAGGCGACGAATTTTACGACGAGCTCGAAGAAATATTAATCGGCGCGGATATATCGGTAACTACTGCCGAAGAAATAGTAGAGGAGCTGCGCGCCGAGGCAAAGCACGATAAAATAAAAGACAAAGAATTTGTCGTCAACCTCTTAAAGGATTTGCTCGAAGAAAAGCTCACCGAGGCGGAAATTCCCCAAATTACCTATCCTGCGGTAATAATGCTTGTCGGCGTAAACGGCGTGGGCAAAACAACAACCGTGGGAAAACTCGCCGATTATTTTCTGCGCCAGGGTAAAACCGTAACGGTTGCCGCGGCGGACACATTCCGCGCGGCGGCTGCCGACCAGCTGACCGTGTGGGCGGAAAGAGCTAAGGTGCGTATAGTCAAGCACGAGGAGGGGAGCGACCCTTCGGCGGTTGTTTTCGACGCGCTGACTTCTGCAAAAGCCAAGGGCACTGACGTGGTCATTATAGACACTGCTGGCAGACTGCACGTAAAGGCGCACCTTATGGAAGAGCTTAAAAAAATGTCGAGGGTTGTTTTGCGCGAATGCCCGGAAAGCTGTTTTTATAAACTTCTGGTACTCGACGCCACCACCGGCAACAATGCGATTAGTCAGGCGAGGATATTCGACGAGTCGGTTGAACTTGACGGAATAGTTTTAACCAAGCTCGACAGTTCGGCAAAAGGCGGTTTTGTAATTTCGCTGTGCAGCGAGCTGCAAATTCCCGTGCTATTTACGGGCGTAGGCGAAAAAATGGACGATTTGGAGCTTTTCGAGCCCGAAGAGTTTATAGACGGAATACTGTAAAGCATACTTACAAACGGAGAGAATATGCGTGAGTTTTACTTCGGCAATTTAAGAGTTCAGCTGTTAAGCGGTGAAATAGTCCGCCTCGAATATGCAAAAAAGGGCAGGTTTTGCAATAAGTCTACCGTGCTGTGCCCCGACCGCGATAAATTTAAAGAGCAACCTGAATACAAAACGTACGGCAATTATATTATTTTCGGCGATTACACGCTCGCAATTCCGGACGGAGCGAGAAGCTTATCTGGGGTTAAGCTTTTAAAAGACGGCGTAGCGGTATATAATTATAAAAAAAGCTCCGGTATTAATCTTCCGCCCGTACAAAAAACGCCCGAAGTTTTTGCCGTTTCCGACAATCCGCGTATAACTGTGCCTGACGGCGGCTATAAATACAGAGGCAAAGTAAAAAACAGCGGTTTCAAAACCGAAGAAAATACGCAGGACGTGTATTTGCTTATTTGCGGCGGAAGCTGTAAAAAGCTTGCTCTTTTAATGCGCGAACTGTTCGGCGGCGGAGAGCTTCCCCGCCTCGGCTCGTTGGGAGAGTGGTCGGAGTGCGGTTTAGGCGAAGCGAAAAAGTATTTAACGGAATACCCGCGGAATATTATAATAAACGGCGTTGACGCAGGCTGTAAAAGTTCGCTTGCGGAGCTTAAAAAAGTTTGCGGCTTAGCGCAGACGCGCGGCGCGGGCGTAGCGGTAAAATACTCGAATTACCCGGAAGACGTTTTTGGGCCCTCGGAGGTTAAGGAACGCGAAAACAGGATTTACTCTTTACTTAAAAACGGCGCGGACGCAATATATTTTGACGGCTGTTCCGATACCGAAAAATATGCGGTCAGGCAAACAGTGACAAATTTCTTAAAAAAGTCGGCGGGCGGTAAATGTCCGCTGCGCGCGCAGTGCTTTGACGGTACCGATATGTTAACAGTTTACGACGGACTGCTGCCGTATATATACCGCTTGTTTTATCGGAATTATACCTGCGGAGAACCGGTAAAACGACGGTTGGGCTGGGAATATGCTGCGGATAAGCGTGCGGCAAAGGCTTTAAACGAGTTTATGACAGGCAATAATATTCTTGTTGCGGAGGGCGAAAATTCTTTGATTTATCTGCCTGCCGGCAAGTGGGTATGCTCTCATACCGATAAAATTTACTCTGGCGGAAAAAATATAGAAACCGGCGAAAAAACTTTTATAAGACAGGGCGCGCTGTTGCCGCGTTCGTCCGGCGGCGACTTTAGCTCGCTGATTTACGATTTTTACCCCTGCAAGGAAGCTTCGGACAGCGGATTTATATACGAGGACGACGGCGTAAGCGAAGCGTACAAGCGCGGAGAATACCGCACCTGCTCTTACAAAGCCTTTTTCGACCCTTATATAAACGCCTATAAAATAGAACTGTCGGCGGAAAAGGGCGTTTATAAACCCTTCGGACAGCGCAATATTACGGTGAAATTCCGTATGCTTGCGGGCGTTGGCGCTGTCAAAAAAATAACTGTAAACGGTGCGGATACCGTTTACGAAAAATTCGCCAAGTCGGAACGGTGCCCCTCGGCAACGCTCAAATTCAGCATAAACGCAGCGTTAAACAAGGATTATTTAATAATATTTTATCTATGAAAATCAAAATTCCCAAACCTCAATTCGGTAAAAAAAGCATAATATTTACGGTTATGGCGGCTTTTCTGCTTTTTGCCGACCTCATTTCCAAATATCTCGAAGAAAAATTCCATCCCTGGAAACTGACTATACTCCCCGGCGTTGTAGAGCTCCAGAGCGGACACCGCAACGACGGAGTCGCTTTCGGACTGTTCGGCGGAAATCCCGAAGTTGCTCAGCCGCTTTTTATAGCTTTTACGCTGATACTTACGGTGGCTCTCATCGCCGCGTTTATTATGCTGCCGGAAAAGTTTACCCTATTAAAGCTTGCCTGCGCAATGATAATATCGGGCGCTATAGGCAACCTTGTGGACCGTATAATGTTCTCTTACGTACGGGACTGGTTCGGGCTATGGATGAATCCGTTTAGTAAAGACCCTATCGCGTATTGTAACTTTGCCGATTTCTGGGTGGTTATAGGCACTGTAATAGCCGTTATAGATTTGATGTTTTTAAACGAAATGGCTGTTGTGCCGCTTACAGAAAAGGCAAAGGCGGCGCAGCAAAAACAAAAGGAGAAGAACGCGGAAAAATCCGACGCGCAAACTCCCGATGAATAAACAGATTTTCAGCGCGCGGGAAAACTATTCCCGCGCCGACGTGTTTTTAAGCGAACAACTTAAAGGCTTTACCCGCTCGGCTGTAAAAAAGCTGTTCGACGGCGGATATGTCACGGTTAACGGTAAAATTTCCAAGCCGTCGCAAAGCCTTGTACCTTGCGATATTATAGAGGTGACCGTTCCCGACGCTGTGGAATATACGGCAAAACCCGAGGATATTCCCGTGGACATAGTTTACGAGGACAGGGATATAGCAGTTGTCAACAAGCCGCAGGGAATGACGGTGCATATGGGCAACGGCAATACTGAGGGCACGCTCGTAAACGCGCTTTTGTATAAGCTCGACAGTTTGAGCGGCATTAACGGCGTAATACGCCCAGGCATTGTGCACAGAATAGACAAAGACACTTCCGGTCTTCTGGTCGTTGCAAAAAACGATTCCGCGCATTTAAGCCTTGCCGGGCAGATAGAAAATAAAACCTGCAAGAGAGTATATCTTGCGCTTTTGGAAGGCGTGCTCAAAAAAGATAGCGGCACGGTTACAACGTACATAGGGCGCGACCCGCGCGACCGCGTGAAAATGGCTGTGACCGAGCCTGAAAAAGGCAAGCTGGCTATAACTGATTATACGGTTTTAAAAAGATACGCAGAGGGATATACGCTCTGCCGTTTCGATTTGCACACAGGCAGAACGCATCAGATACGCGTGCACGCAAAACATCTCGGGCACCCGGTGGTCGGCGACCCGGTATACGGCATAAAAAAACAGAAATTCAAGCTCGGCGGTCAGCTTCTGCACGCGTGGCGGCTGACGCTCGTACATCCTTCGTCGGGTGAGAAAATGACCTTTGAAGCGCCGCTGCCCGATTATTTTACGCAAGTTTTAAATAAACTGACGGCAAATTAAAAAATTATTTATTCATGTAATGGTAAGATAGGTTCGTAACATGATTACGACCTATTTTTTTTACGGTTCGTAACAACAGTTACGAGCCGATTTTTTATTTTTGGAGGAAGCTATGAAAAAATACACCGTAATGATTATCGGAGATAGCGGCAAATACGAAACGGTTGCAAGCGGCGTAAACGGCAGACTTGCGGGCGCGATCGCAAAGCACTACCGCGCAAAAGGCGTATGGGCTCAAACCAAAGAGGAGGAGCAGAAATGACACACTACGACATTTTAGTTGCCGTACACTACCCCGAGGGGTTCAAGCACAGAACGAAGCGTCCCACGCTTAAGATTGGCTACATAGTAAAAGCCCTGGACGAAGCGACCGCCAAACAGGACGCGCTGAACTGCGCCAAGTTAACGCAAGCGCAGCACCCGCGCAAATACAAAGGTTGCACATTCTCGGTGCAGCCCGACGACATAAAAATTTTTGAATTTTAAGGGAGGGCAACAATGTCAAGGCGTGAATTCATAGAAAGCGTTTCGAGATTTTGCGGACGAAAGGAAGCTGTTGCGATCGCAAACGACTACACCGACAAAGAGATTGAAGAACACGGCAAAGACCTCGCGGGCGAGCTTGCCGAAGAATACAGATTTAATGCAAACGTAAACCGCTACCGGAACTGCGGTTACTAAAACCCCGCTGACGAGTCTTTGAAAATTAAGACGAAACGCGCCGAGAGGAGGCGGCGCGTCCGGGGGGAAACCCACTACCAAAAAGGAGGTGCAGAATGGGAAAGAACGGCGAGAGCTTGAGCAAGGAAAAGAGGCTGACGCTTTGTATTTCGCAAGCTATGTTCGACAAGTTGGCAGAGCAGGCAAAGTCCGAAGATACGAGCGTGAGCGCGTACGTTCGCAAGCTCATTAAAGACGATTTAACCAAGCGCGAAGCGTAGACAGCGAACAAGAAAAGGAGGTGAGAGCAATACCAAAGTTCAAAGAGCTACGCGAAGAAAGGGGCTTGCAAGCAAAGCAAGTCGCAGAACGGGCGGGCATTGACGTAACAATGTATTCACGGTTCGAGAACTATCGGGCGTTACCGATACCCGAAGATTTCGAAAGAATAATCGAAGCGTTGAATTGCACGCCGAACGAAGTATACAGCCCCGACGAAGTAAGACTTCTGCCGAACGCAAACAGAGTGGAAGCCACGGGCGGGGCAAGAACGACAGCAGAGCCGACGGAATACAAAATGACCGTACGACTCGGGAACGATAGCCGACAAGTGCTTACACGGGAAGTGCTACAAAAATGCGGCTATAAAAGTATTAACGAATGGGTTGCGGTTTGCGTACAGCGGCTCAAAAGTCAATACGACGCAATTATCAGCGCAGAAAAAAAGCCCCGCAATGCCTTACGCAACAAGGCACACGGAGCAGTCGGAGCGAGGCAATCCACAAATACCCCGACCGACACAATTCTATCAAAATCAAAAACTTTTGTCAAATAGGAGGCAAACAAAAAATGAAAGTTTACGCAAGCTACGAGAACGGCTACAAGGAACAGCAGGTCGCCATTAAGGAAACGACGCAGGCGCTTATTAACGAAGCTATCGCCGCAAGACTCAATGACGGAAAAATTAAGGCTGACGAGTTAGCACTTTACGGCGCAATTATGGAAGAAGCCGAGGGCGCGGTCGCATACGCCCGCAAGCAGTACACAGAAGAAAAGGAGGGCAAAAAATAATGGCAGCCACAACCGAAAAGCAGACGACCGAAACAAAGGCAACCACGCCGAAAAAGACTGCGGACAAGCCCGCAACCCTCAATATTTTTCAGCGTATGCTCGCAGCGACGAGCGAAATCAACCGCGTCGCAAAGAACCTTAAAGTCGACATAAGCAAAAGCCAATCTTACAAGGCGGTTGCGGAGTCGGACGTTCTGGAAGCAGTAAAGCCGATCGAGGAAAAGTACGGTATTTATTCGTACCCCGTTTCGCGCACCGTAATCAAGGACGAAGCCTACACCACACCGAGTGAATACGACGGACGCAAGAGCGAGAAAACAACATTCTTCATGCGACTTGCAACCGTATACCGTTTCGTCAACATAGACAAGCCCGACGAGTATATCGACATTACCACTTACGGCGACGGAGTAGACACGCAGGACAAGGCACCGGGCAAGGCTATGACCTACGCCGACAGTCTGCGAATGCGCGACCTTTTTATGAACCCGAAACTTGCGGGCGTATTCCCGCAGTTTGCACCGGGTGAGCGGTTGCAGAACGTATACTCATTCGCACAAACCGAAAAGCGGGTGCAAGACTACCTCGTCGCCGCGTTAAACGGCACTATAACAGCCGAGGGCGCAATCGCAGTAAAAGGGCAACAGCAAGCCGTTTTGAGCCGTGTGTGCGCCTTGCAAGCCGTAATCGAGGGCTTTATCAACGATATGCCGAAAGTAGTACAAGCGTTACGCAAGAACGCGCCGCTGTACCTACCGTACGCCACGCTGAAGCAGCTCGAGGACACCAAGACGACCGCGGGCAAAATAAAGGCTATGCGGGCAGTAATGGACAACTTCCAATACAACCCAGACCTCGGCGCGCTTAACAGCGTGAAGAAAGAGAACCCCGAGCAATTCGACCGCAACAAGAAAGCGTGGGAGAAGAAAGTTGGTTACAGCAGGAGGCTGAAAAAGGTATGAATAAAGTACGAATAACCGCCGACGCGGTGCTTGCCATAATTCGCGGAATTTTCGAGGACGAGGACGTCGACATTGTAATCGACGACCCCGAAGCCCCCGAGGGTTGGCAGGGTAAGACCGTTTCGGAGATACTCAACGTTGAGTATTACACATATAAACACCGCCCGAAATCGACGCAGGACGCTATAAATGCGATACTCGCCGAGAAAGGGCAGACGAACGAACTCGGTGCGCTGAATTGCGCATACGGGCTTTTAACGTTGGAAACTATCGAGCGGCTTTTTTCAAAAGACGTCGATATGGTAGTTTTGGGCGCAAAACTTCAATACTACATACAGACCGAAAAAATCAAGCTGCTTGAATATTTAATCGAGGACAGCAACATTGCGACGAGCGGCTTACGCATACCCGTGCAATTCGGGAGCGAAACCCGCAAAGCGGTCGTCCTTTTCGACCGCCCGCTTGTAAGCGATATACAGACCGCCGCCCCGTTCGGGGAAATGGCGAACGTTGATGTTGATATTGCAATTTTGCTATACCCCGACGTCGTAAGTTACAGCAACTACACCGTGAATATTGAGTTCACGGAAAACGGAGAGGCAAAGAGCGCGGACATTCCGCTGTCGAGTTTTTCGGTTGCAGAAACTATGACGCAAGACGCGCTCCCCGGAATACAAGCGAAAGAGCAAGTGGGAAATATAAACCTTTCCCGCGCCGTTTCGTTCGTTTTGGTATTCGAGGGCTACAACAACCCGTTTATAAACTACATAACCGACAAGCAGCTTGCAAGCGGTAAGGTCGACAACAACGAGCAATACACAATGCGCGTTACCCGAGCGGGCAAGACCTACACGCACGCGGTTATTGTAAAAGACCACCAAACGGTGGTTAACGCCGATACGGGCAACGAAACGCATACGCTGTCATTCACGAAGCGGGGTATTTGATATGGCACTTCACAATTTGAAAATTATCGTCTACGACGGCGGCAAAGCGGGCGACGGTATATTCAGCGGTTCGAGCAACGACAAGGGCGAGAGCGGCACTGGCGACAACAAGAAGTCGCTTTTGTATAAGGTTTTGAACTACAATTCAACCATACGAAACAAGGTAAAGCAGTCGACAAGCCCGACAACGTTCTTCGCCGTACAGCAGGGCGTGAGTCTTGCGGTGCAGACCGGGCGCGAGGCGATAAACTACTTCGTCAGCGATATCGGACGCGCCAATGGCGACAGTAACTACCAAGCAATCGTGAACCGCAAAATTGAAAAAGTAACCGACGCATTGAGCGTCGGACAAGGCGCATTAAGCGGCGCAGCGGCGGGAGCTATGGCGGGACCGGTGGGCGCAGTAATAGGCGCGGTTATCGGGGCGGCGGCGTCCGGCATAAACCTCGGCTTCAAGTACGCCGAGCGGGAAAGAGCATACCAACACACAATGTTCAAAGAGAACACCTCGCAAGCCTACCAACTTGCAAGGGCGAACTATTCCGCATACACAGGGAGGGTACGCTGATTATGTACTATTGGCGCGTTTTTTTATGGGAGAACGGACACAAATCAACTGAATACACGAAGCACGTCGTCGCGCCGATATTCCTTGAAGATAAGCTCGACGAAACGCTCGACAGCGGCGAAGTTGTACTGAAAGCAATGCCGATTGCAACACGCAACGCTTTCCCGCCAAAAACGAAGTTCCGTCTTGAACGCTACACAACCGAGGACTACACCGACACGCCCCGCAAGTGGGATTTAGTTGTCGAACACGACGACGTCGAGGAGTACGAGGGCTGCCCCGAGATTTGCACGCACCGCGTGAACTTGATTGAAGCGTCGGTCATAGCGCAGGGAATGCACGTCGACAACATAGCGTTAACATACGAACTGCAAGACGTAGATTTGAATTACAGAACCACGCTCCCAGACGAGGGGGTTACGGTTGCGAGTGTTTACCCCGGCGGTTCGCCGTATAACAGTTTTACGGACGGTGGACATTCGGACAGCTTCAACAATTGGCTGCTAAATTGGAACGGCGTCGATTATGCACACGCCACACCGGACAGACCAAGCGTTACATATTTTGAAACGAACTTCAAATTTGAGTGGAGCAACACCGGAAGCCTCAACGGGCTAATTGCAAAAATAAACGCAAGCACTGCCCGCGAGTTCACGTTTGATATTCCAAAGCTAACCGCCTACGCAGGCACGGGCGACGCATGGCAAGAAATCGGCGAAATACCTACCAAAACAACCGTCACGTGGAAGAAATACAAACAGCGCGCAAGGCAAGACAGCGACGGTCACTATATTGCAGATGCACAGTACGCAGCCGAAGAAATAGACAACGGCACACTCGTGGACAAAACGAGCTTTCCGACGAGCAGCAGTGGTTTCCGCGCCCTTTCATTGAGGACGAAAGTCGAAAACAATATTCTGTATATTTGCGAAACGCCGTACATTGGAGTGGTGTGGAGCAGGAACGACACAAAGTCGGGTTTTAGAATATTAAATTCAAAATGGATCGGCGACACGGAAGCGACAGGGTCGGACAATACAGAGTATGTTCCGATAAGCTACGCAACCGCAAATCAGCATTACACGCAAGCGTCCTTTACGACGTTTGCAATGGCAGACGAGGAAGCAATTTCAACGGGCGACGACGGGAACACTTACATTAGTTGGTACGAATACGAAATACAGATCCGCGAGGCGTTCTATGCGAGCGGTGGTACAAATATACCGGCGCGGCAATATTATTCGTGTACGGGCTATTGGCATGGACTCGATACAAGCAGTTTGAATGACGACTATTGGTATTTTAACAAGACGCGGTTAGATCGAATAGCGATAACGTCATACCCGACGCAAGCACCGAGCGTTTACGTCAAAACGAGCATAACCGCGACCGTTGGAATGATAGACGTTAACGGCGGGAAGTTCCTAATGAAAGGAAAAAAATATTCCTGCTACGAGCTATTAAAAAAGGCGTTGCTTACGGTAGATACGCAAATAATCAATAATTCAACAACCGGAATTGACGAACTTCCGGGGAAACAATACGCGACGGAGTAAACAGCATTAAACCGCTTGACCCGAGCGACCACGCCGAGTGCGTGGTTTCGCTTCTTCACTACCCGACAAGAAACGGAATAATTTTTGAATGGGACATGGAGGACAACTTCAAAGCGGGCGACTTTATAGATGCGGGGCTTTCCGGCGTAAAAGAGAATGGCGAAGCGTATGTGGCGCAGCAGTCGCATCGGTACGTTGACGTTATGGGACGCGCCGACCTTTTCACTTTCCGACTGTTCAATAAAACGAATTGGACGATCGGGCAAGCGCGACAGCTTCCCAAAGCGGCGTATGTGCCGACCGAAAGCGAAAGCGACATTTACCTCCCGTCCCCGTACACGATAGGACTCGACAAAGACAACCGAGAGGCGATATCGTTTAACTTCCAAATAAACTTACTGCACCGCACGACCGAACAAGACAGCGAAGATTTTATCACGCTTGCAAACCTATTCGGAGAAAAGGAAAGCGCGTTAAAAATGTGCCTTTTAGACACTACGCAAAGTATGTTTAACCAAGATATAAACGCTTCGCTTCACAACGTCCTTGCGGACAACGTGCAATATTCTTTGATAGACAACGCCACGCTGAACGCTATCGAAATAAGAATAACCGAGCCCACGGGCGTGGACTTGGCAAAAGTAAAGGCGATCGCGCTATACGAGGAAACGCAAGGAGGCTCGCGGTATGCGTATATCATTAAAAACATAGAAAAAACACCAACCGAGCAAAGGCTCAAAAGTTGGTGGTTAGTTCCCGTATTTAGCGATTAGTCATAGGTTGGAACTTCTGCCTTATTTTCGGCTAATTCCGAAAGCCAATCTTTATTGTAATGAAGCCGATACGAAAAATTGCACCGATAAAAGGTTATAGTTTCGTCGGGGTTTCGTTCGATATAGGTATAGTAAATTCGGTAGACATGGAATATGGGTTGATAAAACTCCCAATCCGTACCAACAAAGACAACGCGCCAAGCGACATAGGCGGGGGCAAAAGACGACGTGGTGTCGTCGTAAGCAAATCTATACCCGTAAAAGTTCGTATTGTAAAACCCGTCATAATAAATATTTGCCTGCTTGTAAATTACGCGAGCGGGGAGATTTCCGATAGTGGGAGTATAAATATCCTTTTGCGAATAGTCAACAACAAAAGTCCCGCTCTCGCCTTGGCGGTAAGTTTGCTTTGTAACATTAGCAGTTTGAATATTTGTAAAAATACCGAACCGCTCGTCTTCAAAGTCGGTGGCGTATTTTATCCAATGATAGCCAGAGAAACTTTCCTCGTCCGATATTGGCAAGTATGTAATTCGCACCATTTCGGGTGCGGGCGGTTCTTCCGGTGTGGAATCCGCACAGCCCGCCAACGCAAAAACAAGCGCAAAAAGCAGGACAGCAACCAAAGTGCGAAAGGAAATAGCTTTTAACGGTGTGTGTATTTTCATAAACCGCCCTCTCTTTATATTATACTATACTATACTTATCTATCCTTTACTATACTGGGTATACCAAATGGCAACCGACGGTATACCAATGGTATACCAAACGGAAACCAAACGGATACATTTTGTATACAAGCTCTGGGTTTCCTTTGAGCAAAGTAGTGATAAATCGGTTCTATTATAAAGATTTTATAAAAAATTGTCAAATCAATTCGGAGGTATTCCAATGAAAGAAATTCAGCAACTACGCAGAATAGCAGTCAAGCTCGGCGTGAGCGGTACAGCGATACCGCTCGCAGAAACAAGGCTCTACAAAGGCGGGTACGGCTTCGTTGTATTGCAGGCGTACGTTCCGTACACGCAGAACCGCTCGCCAACGACAAGCCCGCTCTGTACGGTATTTAGAACGACGCTCGACAAGTTCGGCAACCGCAAGCAGTTCAACAACGACAAATACAGTTTGCTGTACGTAGACGACGCGGAAATCGAAAACGCCAAATATATGGTTTTTGAAACGCCGCTGCCGAAAGCGTTTACGGACACCGTGGGCGACCTTGAACTCGTATTCACATATTCGGAAGTAAACACCGAAAATGAAGCCATTACAAGGCTTGCAAGCGGTATTTACAAGACAACCGTGGCAGACAGCGACGTATCAACGGGCGACACCGTAGACCCCACGGGCGGCGAATTGGCGCGCCTTAACGATATGACGGTCAAGGTTGAGCAGTTGGAGGACAGCGTCGACGCATTACTTCAACCGCCAGACAATACGGACGCGGGAAAGGTCGGAACGCCGAGCGTCGAGCTGACCGAGGACGGACGCTTGAAGTTCAGCGAGCTAAAAGGCGACAAGGGCGAAACGGGCGAAATCACGGTCGGTAGGGTAAAGTCGGTCAACTACGACGAACCGCTGAAAATCGAGAACAGCGGAACGACAACCGACGCGGTGCTTGATTTCGAGATACCGCAAGGCAAGCCCGCATTCGTACAAATCGGCAAGGTGGTTACGCTACCGCCCGAAAGCAAGGCGCAGGTCGTAAATGTTGGCACGGAGAACGACCCCGTGCTTGACTTCTATATTCCCGAGGGCGTGGGCTTCAAAGCGGACAAAACATACCCGAGCATTGAGGCAATGAACGAGGGCTACGCAACGGACGGGGTGCGTATGTACGGCTTCGTCATAATCGACACGGGCAACACCGAGGACGAGGACAACGCGAAGCTGTATATCAAGACCCCCGACGGGTACGAGTTTTTGACCGACCTCTCGGGCGCGCAAGGCATAAAAGGCGACAAGGGCGACAAAGGGGACAAAGGCGACCCCGGCTATATGTTGCCCCTTGATAGCGGGTTCTTCCGTATGGAAGTACGGGACGACGGGCATTTATGGCTTGTGTCCCCCAACATAGAGGAAAGCCCGATGCGCATTGACCGCGACCCCGAAAGCCCCACTTACGGGCATTTAATTTTAACAATATAAAACTTGGAGGAATAAAAAATGGCAGACAAAGAATTTGACCTCGGCAGCGTTATCGGTCCGAAAGGCGATAAAGGCGATAAGGGGGACAAGGGAGATAAGGGCGACCGTGGCGAGAGAGGAGAACAAGGCGCGCCCGGTGTAAGCGCAGTCGAGGTTTACGGCGTACGCATAGACACGACCGACAGCAACCCCGAAACCGCTTGCAGCTATACCGACAACGCGGTCGGAATGCTCCCGGCGAAAGGTAACAACGGAAACTTCAACGCGGGCGATTGGGCGAACAGATACCCGTTCAACGCGATAAAGCCATGCCTTTTGAAGAACGGTGCGGTGGTCGGGTATTTGAAACCGAATAACTTTGCGCAGTTCGAGGACGGAAGCTCGGCAGACATTACGAGCGGCAACGCGGGCGACGTTATGATTGAGATACCGAAGTTCTACTACAAAATAGAGCGCAAAAGCGCATAAAATACCTTTTGCGTTATATGGACGATATCGTTATTTTGAGCGATAGCAAAGAATACCTGCACCGCCTCCGCGCGGAGATAGCGGACTACTTGGCAAGCAACCTCGCCCTTAAGGTAAAGGAAAATTGGCAAGTATTCCCAACAACGGTGCGCGGTATAGATTTCGTCGGTTATAGATATTTCGGCGATTTCACACTTCTGCGAACAAGCACCAAAAGAAGATTGAAGAAAGCCGCGAAACGGTTACGGCGAAAGGTTGAGCGCGGAAAAGCGTTGACCCTACCGAACCGAAGCACGGTCGGTTCATATAACGGAATTTTGGAATGGTGCGACAGTACACGGCTTAAAGAAAAAACTATAAATCAATTTATCGGAGGCAAATATGGCAAAAGTAAGAGGAAGTCAGGAACAAAAGCCGCTTGAGCTTGAGTTCGGCAAAACGACCGTATATGAGCGTACGAACATACGCAGAGTAGACGAGGAAGCGACCAAAGAAAGCCCCGGCTTTCACGGTTGGGAGTACGACGAAACGCAGTACACCTACGCCGAGTGGTACAAGCAAGACAGCATGAAGAACAAGCTCGCCATTGCGGAGCTTGCCGAACTATTAGCGGGAGGAAAGGCGAATGGTTAAGATTTACGTCGACTTGATAAGAGCCAGGCAAATGACGCTCGAGCAAGTCCCCGAGAAATGGCGCGACGAAGTACGCCAAGCGTTGGAGGGCTGATATGCAGTACGAACTTATAGACGGAGCGGGCGTCGGTGTAATAACCGACCCGACCCCCATATTGCGCGACATAAAAGACACGTTCGGCGTGTCTTTTGTTTTGCCCGGCGAGGGCGTATACGTTGCGCTTTTTCGGGACGAGGGCGGGGTTGAATACCGCGCCACCATAAAGGACAGCGTCGCCAAAGTGCCGAAGCAAATACTCACGAAGAACCAAAGGGTCGGGCTGACCGTTTGCAAGGTAGACGGGGACGAGATAACGCAGTCGTGGGAATGCCACCCGCTCAAGGTCGGGTCGTTCCTTGAGCTACGCAAGACCCAATGGCAAATCACGGCGGGAATGGACGACAGAGAGCTGTACGCCCGGCTTGCCGAGATAGAAAAACAGCACGCCCAGACGCAGGCAGAATTCAACGAGCTAAAAGCCGAGAATTCGCGCCGTGCGGACGAGTTCGCCAAGACCGCCCAAGAATACGCCGAGAGCGTAAACGGGCTTACAAAGGCACTTGCAAGCGTTAAAACGGCAAACGAAACGCTTGCGAAAAGTTACAACGAAGCAATAAAAGTCGTCAACGACCTAACGGGGAGGGTGGCAGCCCTCGAAAAGAACTACGACCCCACAATTATCAAGTAAAATTCGGAGGAATAAAAAATGGACTATGTATGGGAAATAATACAGCCGTACGTTTTGGCTGTAATCGCATTTTTAAGCGGCAGCGGAATTACCGCAGTTATCGTACGCGCGGTAGTAAAAAAGCTGTTCACAAAGAACAGTGAAAAGCTCGAGCAGGCGTACAACACGGAAAAGGTCGCCCAAAAGACCGCCGAGAAGTTGGCAGGCAAAACGCTCAATATTGACGTAACCGCCGTAACCGAAAAGGCATTGAAAAAGGTTGCCGAAAAGTTAGACATTCGGGTTGAAAAGGTAGAGGAAGCAACCAACGCGCTGAAAGCTATTCTTGTCGCCATAGCGAAAGGAATTATTAAGTTAAAGGCTTTGACGGACGAAGAGAAAGCGGAGCTTGCAAGCGCAATCGCGCTGCTTGAAGCCGATTACAGACCGCCCACCGATAACGAGGTTATGACCGTACAGCTCGCCCCGATTTCCTTACCCGAGGAAACCGAGGACGAAGAAGAACAGCCCGCCGAAGATAGCGGCGTAAATTTCGGAGGGCTTGACGTAAAATGAAAATGACAAAGAAAAGGCTTGCGTTTTTTCTTTTGCATTTGCTTTTTTCGGCAGTCGTGCCGATCGCGCTTGTAATTGCGAGATATAGCACGGTTGCCGACACAAAAGCGGCGGTCGGCTTCAAAATATCAATAACGGGTGTATTGCTTTTGATATTCGTTTTCTGGGTAATCAAAAAGCTGTTCATTGACAGGAAGCTGACCGACCTAAAAGCGCAAGGGAATATCATGCTTGCCAACCTAAAAACCAAGCAAGACCCCGCCGAGCTTTCCGCACTTGAAAGGGAACTAAAACACATAAAGACGCTTGAAGCGGTATTCAGTTCAATTATACCCTTGCTATTTATAGTGGCGGGAATAATCGCGTTCAAAGCCCTTGAAGCGCAGCTTGTAACACTATCGGCAACGCTCGGTTATATCGGCATAAGCTACGCCGTGGGGTTCATATTTAACGTGCTATATTCGCGCGAGATACGCGCGAAGAACGGAGGGGACAGCAATGGCAAATAAAGAACTGACAGAAAGGCTCGGCGCGGTAAAGCGTAAATTCAACTATCGGCAATTTTTTATGATCGCCGTGTTGCTATTCGCAACCGCAGCGGACATTTTAATTGACTATGTACACGCGGGGTTCGACCCGTCTATATTCAATAGCCCGTCCTATTGGATTATGCTCGGGCTGACCTGCTTATCGGTAGTATTGGTAACACTATCGGTGCGCGACTTCTTCCGCGAGAAAGAACTGCGGGAGAACACCGAGGTCGTGGAAGTGCAGAAGCAAATCGACAACGCCCACGCGGAATTGATGCGCCACAATTTGACAACGAAGTTCGACAATTACATTAACGAGATAAATGCCGAGCGGAAGCTCAAAGCGTACAAGGCGTATATTCAATTCAAACTAACCAAAATTAAAGGGGTGAAACGCCGGGCGAAGTGGCAAGCCCTACTCGATAAAGCGGACGCAGATATTGACTGCATACCGACCAAAGGACACGCGGTCAAGCTGTCGCCCGTTTGCCGTATTCGCTATAACCGAGTACAAGCGTCAACCATATTCAGCAGGGTGGAGCGTGCCAAGACGGACGACGAGAACATGGAAACGGACGAACCCGCCCACATAAGCGAGCTTATATTCAAAAAGCTATTTATGGTTATCGCGTTTTCAATTGCTTTGAGTACGCTATTCTTCGAGCAAAACCAATTCGCGGTTGCGGTTTTGATAAATACCTTTTCAAAGCTATTTCGCACGGCTATGAGTGTGTCGCTTGGCGCAAGCGACGGTCAGGCGTTCGTGCGCGGTACGCTTTTAACGAAAATGAAGCTACGCCTTGATTTTATACAAAAGTTCCTCGAGAAAGAAAAAGCAGAGCGGGGAACGCAGACAACGAACAATACAGCAGAAGCGGTCGAATAATCGACCGCTTTTTTATTTTGCGTATTGACAGTATCACGCCCCCGTGATATAATGACAGAAAAACGGAGGTGTTCACGAATGAGAAGCGAGGCACAAAAGGCAGCTGACCAGAAGTACAGGGAAGCGCACAAACACGAAAGCGTGAAGTGGGGGACAAGACTCAAGACCGAGGAAGCCGCCGAATACGACGAGCTTTTACAGCAACACGGAATGACCCGCGCCGATTTCATACGGTGGGCGGTCGACGAGCTGAAAAGGCGGTAACGATATGAAAGGCGTTAAATTCACGGCGCGAGAGAAAAAGCGCATACTTGATATGTGGCTCGTACAGCGTAAGCATTGGCTGTATATTTGCAAGCACGAGAAATGCACGCGGGTCAGCCTTTGGCGTTGGAAAAAGCAATACGACGGAACGCTTGAGAGTTTGGAGAACAAATCGAGCAGACCGCACACCCCGCACCCGAACAGCCAGACAGAAGAAGAAAAGCGGGAGATTTTGGAAGTCGTACAAGACAACCCGACAATGGGTTATACGGAACTATACGGCGAGCTTCGGGCAAAGTACGCATATTCCCGGCACTACAAAACAATGTACAAGTACGTCCGCAGCCTACGCTTGCGCCCCGCCGAGATATACGACCGCTACGTGGCGCAACCGTACGACACGCCCGAAATGCTCGGGCAGAAGTGGCAAATGGACGTAAAGTTTGTACCCCGAGTTTGCTACGCGGGCAAAGACCCGTTCGAGCGGGCGTTTCAGTACACAATGATTGACGAAGCCACCCGCGAGCGTTTTATTTACGCATACAAGGAACACAGCGGTTATTCGACCGCCGACTTCATACAAAGGGCGGTGCTGTACTTCGGGTACGCGCCGATCACAATTCAAACCGACAACGGAACGGAGTTCACGAACCCCAAAGGGACGGGCGACGGTAAGGTTCATATTGCCGACCGGGTAATGCAACGGCTCGGCATAAAGCACCAACTTATTAGACCGTATACACCACGGCACAACGGCAAAGTTGAACGATCGCACCGCACCGACCAAGAAAGGTTTTACAACTATTTGCAATACGTAACCTTTGAGGAATTGCAAGAGAAGATGCAAGCGTGGCTTATTCGGTACAACAAGAAGCCACACACAGCACTTCGCAACCGATACGGGAAGTATGCATGGCAAAGCCCACTCGAGAAGCGAGCCGAGCTATTGGAGATACTAAAAGAGGGGACGACAGACGCGAGGGTTCGGTTCGTAAAAAATACCGCCCGGACCGCGTAAGGAATCGACCACCGAAGCAGCACCCCCGACGGGGTGCATTTTACCACGCCCGAAAACATATAATCGGTTGACTGCCGAGCCGAAAAGTGGTAATATAAAACGGCAACACGCGAAAGGAAAGGCACAAATGGAGCAAATCGGGGCAAAAATAGCGTTTATAAAGGTTTTCAAAAAAATTTATAAAAAATTTCTAAAAATATGCTAAAAACGCTTGACTCCTTTGCAAAAATTATTTATTCAACGCTTGCAAAATCAACAATTACTTGATATAATTATTTTTGTCATAAAAAATAATGATATAGGAGATTTTAAAAATGGCAAAACAGAAAAAGAACACTTCGTCCTCGTCAAAAAAATCGGTAACTCTCGATTACAAGTTTTTTGCATTCTGGGGTCTGGTTTTCGCCGGCGCGGCAATTTTACTCGGAGGTATTTTCGGTAAATTAGGCCTTGGCGTTATTACGCAGGTATTCAACATTATCGGCGCGGTTGCTATAGGTGTGGCTATAATTCCCGCTTCCTGGCATTATGTAGCGCACAAAAATATCGCCTGGAAAATTATCTGGATTGTTTGCTTGCTTGCTTATATAGTAGGTTACGTGCTTTCGCAAATTTAACTTAACTTTAAAATCCCCGTTTGGCGGGGATTTTTTTATGCCCTTTTTTCTTTACAAACGCGCCTGATTGCTGTATAATTTTTGTATGGCTAATCCCTTAATTGCAATAGTCGGCAGACCGAACGTGGGCAAAAGCACGTTTTTTAACAGAGTCGTCGGCAGAAAAATATCAATAACCGAGGACAGACCGGGCGTCACCCGTGACAGGCTCTATGCCGACGGAGAATGGCGCGGCAAACCTTTTACGCTCGTAGACACGGGCGGTATAGAGTTGCGCTCCGACGACGTTATGTGGCGTGAAATCAAAAAACAGGCGGAAGTCGCAATAGAAACCGCGCAGGTTATACTCTTTTTCGTAGACGGAAGAGAGGGGCTTACCACCTCAGACTACGACGTGGCGGATATGCTGCGCCGCAGTAAAAAGCCCGTAATTCTTGTTGTAAACAAAATAGACGACTATTCCGAAGACAAAGTTTTTGAATTTTATTCAATCGGGCTTGGCGAGCCTTATCCCGTATCCTCCGAACACGGTTCGGGCGTCGGCGACGTGCTTGACGAGGCTGTCAGCTGGTTTGAAAAAGGCGACAGTGTAGAAGACGACAGTATAAAAATAGCCGTTGTCGGCAAGCCCAACGCGGGCAAAAGCAGCCTTGTAAACAGGCTTTTAGGCTTTGAGCGTTCAATAGTCACCGACATAGCGGGAACAACGCGCGACGCGATAGATACGCCATTTACATACGGCGGCAAAAAATACACAATAATCGACACCGCGGGTATCCGCAGAAAGAGCAGGGTGGATGACGACGTGGAGTATTATTCCGTGCTCCGCGCATTCGATGCCGTACGCCGCGCCGACGTCTGCCTTTTAGTTGTGGACAGCACGGAGGGACTTACCGAGCAGGATACCAAAATAATAGGTTACGTTCACGAGCAGGGCAAACCCTCGCTCATTGTAATGAACAAGTGGGATTTAATAGAAAAGGACACTAATACCATAAACAAATTCGAGGCTAAGCTCAAAGAAGATTTAAAGTTTATGGATTATTTCAAATCGGTGTACATTTCCGCAAAAACCGGTCAGCGCGCCGAAAAACTGTTTACTTTTATAGACGCAGTTTATGAAAACGCCCGATTCCGCGTAGCAACAGGCACGCTCAACGACCTTATTTCCGATACGGTCCGCGCAAACGAGCCGCCCGCGCACAACGGCAGACGGCTCAAAATTTACTATTCCTCGCAGGTTGCTGTCGCCCCGCCCACGTTTGTTTTAAAGGTCAACTCGGTTGAGCTTTTACACTTTTCCTACGAACGTTTTTTGGAAAACGTGCTGAGAAAGAATTTCGATTTTTCGGGTACTCCTATTAAAATTCTCGCAAGGGAGAACGGCGAATAATGAAATTTATTGAATTTTCCGACTGCTGGTACTGGTTTTTACTTGCGGCAGCCGTGTGCTATCTGATAGGCTGTTTCAATTTTGCGGTGTTAATAGCGCGTTTCAAAAAAAAGGATATCCGTCATATGGGCAGCGGAAATCCCGGCACAATGAATATGACCCGCTCCCTCGGTATAAAATTCGGCGCGATTAACTTTTTCTGCGACGTGGCAAAAGGCGGCGTCCCCGCGCTTGCTGCGTATTTCATTTTCAAAAATTACTGTTTTGCTGGTACCGGGGTATCGGTTTCCGACTTTGCAAGGTATTTTTTCGGCGTTTTCGTAATTATAGGTCATATTTTCCCTGTAACAATGAAGTTTAAAGGCGGAAAAGGCATAGCTTCCACAATGGGGCTTTTTGTTTTTGCGCTCCCCTGCGAAGAATGGTGGTTTATATTTTTAGCAATCGCTTTTCTTGCCTTGGTGCTCCTTTACATAGCCGTTACAGAATGGGGCAGTATGGGCTCGCTTCTCGGCGTGTCGGGGCTGACCGTGTGGCAGGGCGCAATCTTCGTTGTGAGATACCGCGCGGAAATTGCTGATTTCAACCCCTATGTAATAGCTCTTTTAATGATACTGCTTGTTCTCAATCTCTTAACCTGGCTCAGACATAAGGAGAATATAACCAAGCTTTTAGCGGGTGAAGAACATCACACCGCAGTAAAAAAACACAAAAAATGATATGAAAAAATTCAAATATAAATTTACAAAGCTTACTAAAGTTTTAATATGCGTTAGTCTGCTACTGCCTGTAGTAGCCTTTGCGCTCAACACGTATTACGTAATAGCCGAGGGCACAAGAACGGCGGCAAATCCGTTTATACCCGTTTTAAGATACACGCTGATGTATTTCGTATCGGTGTTTGCGTTTGTGATTTTGTTGTCGTTTTTAATTTCCTCGTATTATTCTGTGGACGAAAAGTATTTTAAAACAAGTCTCGGCATAATAAAATCAAAGTACGAAATAAAAAAAATCGACTGTATCGTAATCGAAAAAAACGTAAACAAGCTCGGCGTGTACTTTAAAGACCAGACTTTTATTGTAGTAGCCATAAACGACGAATGGTACGACGAATTTTCCGACGCTATTCTCGCGGTAAATCCTGAAATAGAATTTTCTATAAAATCCGAAGACCCCCGCCCGGACGACAAAAAAAAGTAAAATTAAAAGCGCCTTGCGGCGCCTTTAATTAATTTCCGTCACAATCGGGCTGTTCGGGTTCTTCGGGCTTTGGAAAGGGCTTAAAACTTATGCCGTTTTCGTCCTTAATCAAATCGTAAACGTGCAGCTTGGGAAAGTTTATAATTATTTCAAGAGAGTTGTGTCCGCGGCGGCGTCTGCAACGTCTGCAATCCTTATCTCCCGGCGCAGGCTCGGGTAAAGGCACGGGTTCGGGCGCTGGCTCGGCTTCCTCGGGCGGCTGGTTAACGCCGTCGTCAACAACGGATTCAGCCGCGGTTTGCGCCGACGTGGTGTTTCTGTCCGCTCCCGTACAGCCTGTAAAAGCCGCGGTGCATAAAGTAAGTACGCTGAGAAGTATAATTAAAAGCTTTTTCATAATAACAGTATGGATAGAGCTTAAAAATATATTCGCGTTATTTCCAAAAAAAGTAAATTAACTGTAGGCGGGAGGGGTAAAAATGTCTGAAAACAGGATAGCAGTAATTAGCGTTATTGCCGAAGACAGAACAAAAGGCGCGGACATAAACCGAATTCTATCCGGTTACGGCGAGTATATTGTGGGTAGAATGGGCGTTCCGTACCGCGAAAAGGATGTTTTTGTTATATGCGTAATAGCAGACGCGCCCGCGGAAATAATAAACACGCTTACGGGAAAAATAGGTATGCTGCCCGGCGTTACGGCAAAAACCCTGATGAGCAAAAAATAATGCGGAATAGCTTAAAGCTTACGTAAAGTTAAAAAGTAATAAATTTGAGGTAAAAGGTCAATAAACCTGATACCGAAAAGGAGCATAAAATGAAAAAATTTTTATCTGTAATCGCGGCGGTTGCGGCGTTTACTTTGTCGGCTTTCGGCTTTTCAGCTTGTAAAAGCGGGAATGACGGGAATGAAAACGAAGCGGTAAAGCTTGTTTCCGTGGACGCGGCGCAGGTAGGCACTCAGTCGGGTATAGACTACTTCGTAGTGGCGGAACCCGCGGCATCGGCAAAGGTAAACGCCGTAGAGGGACTCGAATTTGCCGGTAATCTTCAAACACTGTACGGCGGGGAAAACGGTTATCCGCAGGCGGTAGTGGTAGCCAAAAGCTCTCTTGTGGAAAGCGACGGTGCGTTTTTATCGGCTTTTACTCAAAAACTCAAAAATGCAAACGCGTGGCTTTCCGACAGCGCAACCACGCCGCAGCGAATCGTGGATGCCGTTCAGGCTCACGCAAGCGAAGGTATGCAGACCACGCTAAATGCAAAAACGCTTACAAAACAGGTAATACAAAATTGCAGTATTGATTTTACGGACGCAAAGGACTGTAAAGAAGAGATAACATCCTTTATGCAAAAGCTCAACGCAGTGCAGGATTTCGGTACTCCGCAAAACGGTTTTTTTGCGGAAACCTACAATACGCAGAGCTCGCAGACGGATAATATCAAAGTGGTTATGCCCGACGGAGCAACGGCTGTGGGGCTTGCGGAGATTATGTCAACGGACGTTGACTTCGGCAAAACGGTAAATTACGAGGTTGTCAATTCAAACGCCGTGCAGGGTTTTGTTACAGGCGCAAATCCCAGGGCGGATATATGCGTGCTGCCCTTAAATATGGCGGTCAAGCTTTTGGGTGGCGGGCAGAATTATAAGCTCTTAGGCACGCTCACCCACGGCAATCTTTATATCGTTTCAAAGAGCGGAGTTAAACTTACGTCCGCTAATATGTCGGAGTTAAGGGGGAAAACGGTAGGAGTTATAATGCTTGCCGCAGTTCCTGGTCTTACGTTTAAAGTCATTTTGAACGAATACGGCATTGTATATTCCGAGCAATAATATTTCAAATGAAAAAGTTTTTTTCATCCCGAAAAGCTGATATTATATTTTCAGCCGCGGCAATAGTTTTTATGTTGCTTGCCTGGATAACCGCATATTACAGCGTAAAAAACCAGTACCTTGTCCCGTCGTTTTCCGATTCCGTAAAAAGTCTGTTTGAATGTTTTACCGAAAGCGAATTTTATAGCGCGTTCGCCCACACGTTTTTACGTACTCTGTCGGCGTTTATACTTTCGTTTTTGCTTGCGGGAGCGTGCGCTTCGTTGTCCGCATTAAGCGGCAAATTCAAAGCGTTTTTAAAACCCGTAACCGTACTTTTCCGCACGGTTCCCACGCTTGCGGTAATTTTACTGTTGCTCGTTTGGACAAGCGCGAAAACCGCGCCGCAGATTGTTACTTTTTTAGTGCTTTTTCCTATAATTTATTCCCAGCTGACCGCCGCGGCGGAGCAGATAGACGGCGGACTTCTGCAAATGGCGGAGGTCTACGGTGTGTCCGGGCGCGACAGACTCTTTAAAATATATCTGCCGCAGGTATCCGTGCCGGTTTTCTCCGAAGCGGGCGCAAATATGTCGCTCGGACTTAAAGTTATGATTTCCGCGGAGGTTATGGCGTCTACCTATAAAAGCATAGGCGGACTTATGAACTCCGCCAGGGCATATCTTGAAATGCCCCGCCTCGCCGCGCTCACGCTTATAACCGTTGCGCTCGGGCTTGCGCTCGATATCGCGCTTTCGCAGCTCAAAAGAATAAACGGGAGGTGGTATGTTGGAAATTAAAAACCTCTCTAAAAGTTACGGTAGTTGTACCGTATACAAAAATTTCAGCCTCGATATTTCCGACGGCGAAATAACCTGTATTCTCGGCGAAAGCGGCAGCGGCAAAACCACGCTTTTAAACTGTATAGCCCGCCTTACGCAATTTACAGGCGAAATAACTCCCGTCAAATGCTCGTATGTTTTTCAGGAGCCCCGCCTTGTTCCCAACCTCACAGTTTACGGCAACCTCGCGCTCGTCACGCGCGACGCAGAAAAGATAGAGCGCGCTCTCGAAGCCGTGCATTTGACCGATAAAAAAAGCTGTTATCCTAAAACGCTGTCGGGCGGACAGGCGCGGCGGGTTGCAATAGCCCGCGCGTTTGCGTTTGACGGCGGCGCGATACTTATGGACGAGCCGTTTTCCTCGCTCGATTTGCGCCTTAAATACGAAATTATAAACGAGTTTGCCGCAATCAGGCGAGAAAATAAAAAAACCGTAATTTTTGTTACGCACGATGTTGACGAGGCTGTTGCTCTCGCCAACCGTATTATCGTAATCGACGGCGGGAAAACAGTTTTTGACGAGAGTAACCAACCGCAAATCCCGGTCAAAATGGTCGGTAACGCGCCTATAAAACAAAAGCTTACCGACGCGCTTATGCGCGTCGGAAATAATTAAAAAATATAAGGAGATAAATTATGAAAAAATTTTTCAAAGAGTTTAAAGCGTTTATATCGCGCGGCAACGTAATGGATATGGCGGTCGGCATTATAATCGGCGGCGCGTTTACTGCGATAATTACGTCGATTGTAAACAACATTTTAACGCCGCTGCTTTCGGCAATACCCGGTTCGGGTGATACGGGCGCGTTGCAGTGGGTAATAAAAGAAGCGTCCGAGGATGGACTTACCAAAGCCGTCATCGTTGACTTCGGCGCGGTAATTTCTGCGATAGTAACCTTTCTTATAACTGCGCTTGTATTGTTTTTAATAATAAAAACTTTTAATAAAGTCCGCGACGGCGGCAAAAAACTTGCCGAAAAGCAAAAAAAGGCGCTTGAAAAGAAAATTAAAAATGGTGAAATTTCCGCTGAGGAGGCGGCAAAGGAGCAGGCTGTAATCGAAGAAACGGTTGCGGCGCCTGCAGCGCCTACCGCGGAACAGCTTTTAACCGAAATCAGAGACCTGTTAAAAGCGCGCGGCGAAGACGAACGCAAGTAATATTTTTATAATTTCAAACATATATAAATACCACGCGAGTGGTATTTTTTTGTGGGAGGAGTTATGGAAGAAAATCACGGACTTAATATAGAACAGTGTAAAAAAGTTACGGCTACCGGCATTATAAGCGTGGACGCGTTTTCGGATAAACAGATAGTTTTAAGCTATGCGGGCGGAAAAATAGTGGTATCGGGCAGCGGTATGAAAATAGCCGGCTTTTCTAAATCGAGCGGCAGTTTTTCCGCCGCGGGTGAAATTTACGGCGCTAAATACATTAAAAAAGGCGGTAGTTTAAAACAAAAACTCTTCCGTTAAAGGCATTTTATGGACTTTTATATATTTTTAATCTGTCTTTTCTGCGGAGTGGTAAGCGGGACGGTGTACGACGTGCTGTACGCGGCTCGCATTTTTGTGTGCGGGACTGACAAGGGCGAATACACTGTAAAAGACAGGATTTTTATAATTATCTGCGATATTTTATACTGTCTTATTTTTTGCGCGGCGTTTATATTTATTTCGGTAACGTTCGGCTTTTATTCATTCAGGGCGTATACCTTTGCCGGTTGCGCCTTAGGTTTTTTGATATATTTAAAAAGTATTCACCAAATCGTTGCATTTTTTCTCCGAAAAGTATATAATAATGTAAATCGGTTAAAGGTAAAAATGTATGAACGAAGAAAAAAGAAACCGCATAGCCGCCGCGCTGACCGTAAGCACGGTACTGCTCACCGTAATTCTGGTAGCGGTAATAATTTACCAGCTCGTCACGATTTCGGTGATATCAAATCGCCGTAAAAAATTACAGGCTGAATACAATTATTATCTCACGCAGCTCGAAAATGCGGAAAACGACCTCGATTATCTTCAGTCCGAGCAATATCTGCGCGACCTTGCGCTTCAACTCGGATATTATTTCCCCAACTAATATTATGTCTAATAAAATTTCCGCAATAGATATCGGTTCAAATTCCGTCCGCCTTGCAACGTTTGCGGACGGAAAAACTTTATATAAACGCCTTGCAACAACGCGGCTTAGCGAAGGCTTGGCTTTTACGGGCGTTTTAAAGCCCGAAGCCATAGAGCGCAGCGCGCTCGCCGTAAAAAATTTTGTTGAGTCCGCATATGCCGAAAATGTTGATAAAATGTATGTTTTCGCAACCGAAGCGGTGCGTTCGGCGGCAAACGGACAGGCTTTTACAGAGCGTGTAAATCAGCTGTGCGGGCTTGACGTTGAAGTGCTCAGCGGCGAAACGGAAGCAAATATAGGTCTGTTGGGCGCAATCGGCTACGGCGACGGCGGTATGATAGACCTCGGCGGCGCGAGCACGGAAATAACCGTACGCGAAGGCGGCAGAATAATATACGCCAAAAGCGTAAAAATGGGCGCGGTGCGCCTGTACGATTTAGCCGGACGCGACAAAGACAAAATACTCGGCGCAATACAAAAGCCGCTTGAAGAATTCGGCGGCTTCAACGCAAAAACGCGCAATATGTACGGAGTAAGCGGAACGGCAACCACGCTCGCCGCGCTTAAACACGGACTGAGAGAATACAATGCGGATATAGTTCAGGGCACGGTACTCACCGTCCGCGAGATTGAAAATTACGCCGACGTTCTCCTTAAAAAATCCATACCCGAAATTTGCGAAATGCTCACGGTGGACAGCCGCAGAGCAGATATTATAGGCGGCGGCGCACTGTTTCTCTCAGAAATTATGAAAAAACTTTCAATAGACAGTTTAACCGTATCCGACAGCGACAATTTAGAGGGCTTTGTTCTCTTAAAGGAGGGCAGACTGTGAAAACCGTTGCAGTTATTTTGTCGGTTTTGTCCGCGCTTGTATTTGCGGTTTTATGCGGTTTTGCCGCGTGGCGTGAGTACGGTCTGTGGGTAATCGCAGTCGGCGCGGCAATGATAGTTTCTCTGCCGCTGTCGTCGCTTATACACGAGCTCGGTCATATGCTTTTCGGCGCGTTGTTCAAAATAAAAGCCGTTCCCAGGTTCAGGCTGTTCGGTTCGTCGTCCTGCAAGCTTATCCCCAAAACAGACGCGGGATTGAGGTCAAGGCTGTTTTTTACGGCAATAGGCGGCGTTCTTTTAAATATGACGGTCGCTTTAATCGTTCTTGTAGCAGTGCGGTTTTTAAACGCCCCGGTCTGGCTTACGTTTATAATACCGTCTAATATTTATCTCTGTATTTTAAACGTAATACCCGCGCAGTTCGCTTCCGGCGCAACCGACGGGCTTGTGTGCAATCAATTGCTTAACAATACCGACGAAGCCAAAGTAATGCTCGCAGTTCTTACCGTCCAGGCGCAGGTGCTTAACGGTAAGCCGATAGGAGATATTGAAGAAAGTCTGTTGTTCGGCGTTCCGCAAATCCGCGAGGACGATATAAATTTTATAGCATTAACCGAGCTCAGATACGAGTATTTCAAGGATAAAGGCGACGGGGAGCAGGCAAATAAATATCTTGCCCGCTTAGAAGAACTCAAAAAAGAATATATGTAATTAATACCCCCGCAGGGCAAAAGCCCTGCGGGGGTCAGTTTATTCGGAACAATCTCCCGAAACAGTTCGGGCAGATAAAATTAAACTTTTCGGCAGCCCTTATGCAAATATGGTTACCGCAGCTTGAGCACTCCGAAAAGTCGGTAAAACGCATAAAATTTTTATTACCGTCGCATACAAATTTTTCCATAAAAACAGTATGCCTTTTTAAAAAAAATTAATGCGCAAAATCAAAATCTTTCCGTTTTAAACTTTACTTTGATTATATAATATGGTATAATAATACAAATAAATCCGAGAGGTAATTTTATGCCTGAAAAAACAACTAATAATTACGACGCAAACTCTCTGCGCGCCTTAAAAGGTCTGGAGCCCGTCCGTGAACATCCCGGAATGTATATCGGTCCCACCGACGAAAAAGGTCTGCACTGCCTTGTACGCGAGGTTATCGACAACTCCATTGACGAGGCGCTTGCAGGCTATTGCGATACCATAAACGTAACGATTACTGCCGACGGCTCCTGTTCTGTCAAAGACAACGGCAGGGGTATTCCTACGGGAATAAATGAAAACGAGGGAATAAGCGGCGTTGAGCTCGCTTTGACAAACCTCAACGCAGGCGGTAAATTCGGCGGCGGCAACAAGGCGGGCGGCTATAAAATTTCGTCCGGCCTGCACGGCGTCGGCGTTTCCTGCGTTAACGCACTGTCCGATACGCTCACTGCGGAGGTCTGCCAGAACGGTCATATATACCGCCAGATTTATCACTGCGGTATCCCCGAGGAGCCGCTTAAAATAGTCGGCGACACCGACGCTACGGGCACAACTATAACTTTTCACCCCGACCCCACAATGCTCGAAACCGTTGATTTCAATTACGACACGTTAAAAACTCTGCTCCGCGAGCTTTCCTACCTCAACAAGGGCTTAAAGCTCACTTTAAGCGATTTTCGTGGCGAAAAGGAACGCTGCGACGAATTTTGCTACGAGGGCGGCGTAGTCCACTTTATAGAGGATATTAACAAGGGCAAGGATACTCTGTTTGAAAAGCCCGTGTATTTTGAGTGCAGCGACGGCGACGATAAATTTCTGGAAGTCGCAATACAGTACAACGACGGTTACAGCGAACAGATTTTTCCGTTCTCCAACAATATCCGCCAGCCCGACGGCGGCACTCATCTCGACGGCTTTAAATCCGCTCTCACCAAGGTTATAAACGACGCCGGTAAAAAACTTAACATATTAAAGGAAAACGACAAGCTATCCGGCGACGACGTGCGCGAGGGGATAACGGCTGTCGTATCGGTAAAAATCGCCGACGCGCAGTACGAAAGCCAGACCAAAGCCAAGCTTTGTTCAACGTACGTGCGCGGATTTGTACAGAAAAACGTTTCCGAGCGTTTTGGCACGTATCTGGAAGAGCACCCCTCCGAAACGCGCGAGCTTATAATGCGCTGCATAACCGCGCAGAGAGCGAGGGAGGCGGCGCGCCTCGCCCGCGAAGAAACGCACAGAAAGGGCGTTTTTGAAAGCACCAAGCTCCCCGGCAAGCTTGCCGACTGTTCGGACAAGCGCTCCGAGCTCTGCGAAATATATATAGTCGAGGGCGACTCGGCAGGCGGTACGGCAAAGCAGGGGCGCGACAGAAGATTCCAGGCAATTCTGCCGTTGCGCGGCAAGATACTCAACGTTGAAAAGGTACGCGTTCACCGCGCTCTCGAAAACGAAGAAATTAAAGCAATGATAACCGCTTTCGGCTGCGGTATGATGGAAAATTTCGACGAGAGCAAGCTCCGTTATGACCGTATCATAATAATGACCGACGCCGACGTAGACGGTTCGCACATAAGAATACTGCTTTTAACATTCTTTTACCGTTATATGCGCCCGCTTGTTGAAAACGGACACGTATACGCCGCTCAGCCGCCGCTTTACAAGGTAATGGCTAAGGGCTTGCCCGACACCTATTTGTACGACGACAAGGCGCTTGCAGAGTTCAGAGCAAGCTATTCCGGTAAATTCGAGCTGCAACGCTATAAAGGTCTCGGCGAAATGGATAAACAGCAGCTCTGGGAAACGACAATGGACCCCGCAAGGCGCACTCTCGTAAGAATAAGCGTTGAGGATGCGGTGGAGGCGGACAGACTGTTCTCGCTCCTTATGGGCGACCAGCCCGAACTCCGCAGGCAGTTCATAGAAGATAACGCAAAGCTCGTGGAAGAGCTCGATATATAACCCGTTCACAAATCCATAATAAAAAAATAAGAGGAATGATATGGCTAAAAAAGAAACGAGCGCCGAGCTTACCGAAGAGTTTAAGCGCACACTCGAAATGACCAAACTTCTCGACAGAGAGGTTGACGAAGAACTTAAAAAATCGTTTATCGCCTACGCAATGGCGGTTAACGTATCCCGCGCAATTCCCGACGTGCGCGACGGTTTAAAGCCCGTACACCGCAGAATTTTATATTCTATGCACGAGCTGGGTTTATACAACGACAAGGCGTACAGAAAATGCGCCCGTATCGTCGGCGACTGCCTCGGTAAATACCACCCCCACGGCGACACGTCGGTTTACGACGCGCTCGTCCGTCTTGCGCAGGACTTCACAATTAATTTCCCCCTCGTTGACGGACACGGCAACTTCGGCTCTGTTGACGGCGACCCCGCCGCGGCAATGAGGTATACGGAGGCAAGGCTTACAAAGCTCGCCGCGGAAATGCTGCGCGACCTTGATAAAGAAACGGTGGATTTCTACCCCACGTTCGACGATACGGGAATGCAGCCGTCCGTGCTGCCGTCGCGTTTCCCGAATATGCTTGTAAACGGCTCCGACGGTATAGCCGTAGGTATGGCTACGAATATTCCCCCGCATAATCTCGGCGAGGTTATTGACGGTGTTATCGCGCTGATTGACAACCCCGAAATTGAGGTTGACGAGCTCATAAACTATGTAACCGCTCCCGATTTTCCCACGGGCGCGCTTATAATGGGCAGAAGCGGCATTAAAAAGGCGTACAGAACGGGCAGAGGCAACATTATAATCCGCTCCCGTTGCGAAATAGAAGAGTACCAGAGCGGCGCAAACACGCGTTCGCGCATTGTGGTCACGGAAATACCCTACCAGGTCAACAAATCAAAACTTATCGAGAGTATGGCTGACCTCGTTAAAAACAAGCGTGTAGAGGGCATTTCCGACATCCGCGACGAATCCGACAGAGACGGTATGCGTATCGTCATAGAGCTTAAAAAGGACGCCAACGCGCAGATAGTTTTAAACCTTTTATACAAGCACACAAACCTGCAAATTTCAGACGGTATAATAATGCTTGCGCTCGTTGACGGCACGCCCAGAATACTCAACTTAAAGGAGTGCCTGTATTATTACCTTGAACACCAGAAAGACGTTATCGTCCGCCGCACTAAATACGACCTCAACAAAACCGAAGAGCGCGCGCACATTTTACGCGGTCTGGTTATCGCCCAGGCGAGCATAAACGAGGTTGTGGAAGTCTGCAAAAACGCAAAAGACAAGACCGACTGCGTGCAACAGCTGTGCGCTAATTTCGAGCTTGACGAAAGACAGGCAACCGCCGTTGCGGAATTAAGACTGTTCAGAATTTCCCACCTCGAAGTTGATAAGCTCAACGAGGAGCTGTCTAACCTCGAAAGAGATATAGCAAACTTCAAAGATATCCTTGCAAACGAAAGCCGCGTTCTCGAAGTTATTAAAAACGACCTTCTCGAAGTCAAACGCAAGTATCCGTCGGATAGAAAAACCGAAATTTCCGTTGATTTCTCGGGCGATATAGAGGACGAGGACCTTATCCCGGTAGAGCAGGTTGTAGTATCTATGACCCACTCGGGCTACGTAAAACGCCTGCCTGTCAACGAGTATCGCGCCCAGAACCGCGGCGGCAAGGGCATTACCGGACACAAGCCCAAGGAAGAGGACTTTGTGGAGCGTATGTTTACCTGCTCCTCGCACGACTATCTTCTGCTGTTCTCCGACTACGGCAAGGTGTACAGGATAAAGGCATACGAAATTCCCGAGGCTACGCGCACCGCACGCGGCAGAGCAATCGTCAACCTCGTGCAAATCACGCAGGAAGAAAAGATAACCAACATAATACCTGTAAAAGACGGCGCGGAGGGCTATATAGCCTTTGCAACCCGCGACGGACTTATTAAAAAGACAAAGCTCGAAGAGTTTGCGCGTATCAACCGCAACGGCAAAATTGCAATCAAGCTCAACGAGGGCGACCACCTCATATCCGTGCAGTTCACCACAGGCGGGGACGAGTTGATGATAGCCTCGCGCCTGGGCAAATGTATACGTTTCAGCGAGAGCGGGGTGCGCTCTATGGGCAGAGATACTGCGGGCGTGCGTGCTATGAAGCTTGTAGGCGACGACGCGCTCGTAGATATGCTCGTAGTGGACGAAAGCAAGGATATTTTAACGGTATCGTCCAACGGCTTCGGCAAACGCACCAAAACCGAAGAATACCGCGTTCAGGGCAGAGCGGGCAAGGGACTTAAAGCGGGAGTGTTCAACGACGTAACCGGCACGCTAATTAACTTAAAACAGGTAACCGACGAGGACGATTTAATGATAATTTCCGAAGGCGGCACGCTTATCAGAATGCACTGCGACAGTATTTCGCGTATCGGCAGGGCAACGCGCGGCGTAAGGCTTATGCGCATTAAAGACGGCGCCGTAGCGTCGGTAGCAATAACCGAGCGCGACGACGAAGCTGAAACGGCTGCGCCCGAAGAAACCGCGGCGGATGTTCCCGAAGAGGAAACCGAAGATAATTTCGAAGAATAATAGATTAAAAACAGTAAAGCCCCGCGCTGCGATTCGCAGCGCGGGGCTTTTAGCTCCCGAAAAACGCGCAACAATGTTCTTTTTAAAAGACAAAATAATAATGTTACAAACAAGTTAGTAATCAAACAAAAAAGCTAAATGATGCGTTATAATTATTTTACTAAACAAAAAGAGGTGAAAATATGTATTCTGTTTTAGAAGAAATATATTTTGGCAGACCGGGGATTTCGGAGACAATCGAGATATCCAAAGGATATAAGCAGGAATTTGAAAAGTTTGATATATTATGCGAGCAAATAAACAATAATCTTTCCGACGAATATAAAAAAATATTTATAGAATTAAATGACGGGTTAAGCGCCGTACTGACCGAAAACTCCCTGATGTTTTTTAAAGAGGGGTTTAAAAAGGGTTTGCTTATAGGTATCGAATGTACGTCAAATTAACAACCCGCCCTCCGAACGGAGGGCGGGTAACTTTGCGCTAAATCGCATATTTAAGCCTGTTTAGTAGTCAGCTTTTTCTCCTCGGCGGGAATGTGTCTTTTCTTTGTCGCGGATGTTGGCATTATAAAATGCATAAGCTTCAACAGCCAGTCTGAAACAGGGAAAGTTGCTTCTATAACCGCAACAATAATCATAAGCTGTCCGTAATTCCAGTTTAATTTATTCCAGTCGGGATACAGCATAGCCGGCACAAACGGTATTGTAAAGCCCGCAAGGCAAACTGCAAGCACAGATAAACTCAGTACCGAACGGTAGGCGTTGAGCGGCTGACACGTTCTGAATACCATTACGTAGCCCGAGAACGTCATAGCAATCATAGCCATTGCAACGTAGTAATCGTCAAATTCGCTCATACCCATAAGCTCGTGGTTTACGTAATAAATAAGGTACATCGACATAACCGCAAGTATCATTAGCACCGCGCCTGCAACCGCGCCGCACATAACGTGTGAAATAAACTTGCCTTGCACCCGGTCTTTATTTGGCTGTAACGAGAGGAAGAAAGAGGGAATAGCAATAATGGCAACTTCCAAAAGCAGCATATTAGACGGCGTAAACATATAAGGTATGCCTATGGCTATACACAAAATGGCTAAAAGCGCCGTAAACAGCGTTTTCATAAGATACAGCGAAGAGGAGCTTTTAATGTTATTTATTACGCGTCTGCCCTCCGCAACTATCTTAGGCATCGAATTAAAGTTGTTGTCCATAAGAACAAGATGGCTTACGTTTCTCGCCGCTTCGCTGCCGGAAGCAACCGAAATTGCGCAGTCGGCTTCTTTAAGCGCGAGAATATCGTTAACGCCGTCGCCCGTCATTGCAACGGTGTTGCCGACCGACTTCATAGAACGCACCAATATAGCCTTTTGCTCTGGCGAAACTCTGCCGAAAACGGTGTATTTGTTTGCAACGTTCTCAACCTCTTTTTCGTTAAGTCCGTCAAGCGAAATAAACTTTTCCGCGCCCGTAATGCCCGCGCGTTTTGCTACTTCGGAAACGGTAACGGGGTTGTCGCCGGAAATTACCTTAACGTTAACGTCGTTTTCTTTAAACCATTTTATAGTTTCTATAGCGTCCTCGCGTACGTTGTCGGCAATGGAAATTATTGCAACCGGTTTCATTATAGCGGGCAGCCTGTCGCCCTGTATGTGGTTGGAGGAGTGCGCAAGAACTAACACGCGCAAGCCCATCTGCGCGTACTGCTTTACAATGCGCTCAATCTTAATGGGATAGGGTCTTAAAACAAACTCGGGCGCGCCCATAGCGAATGTGCCCACGTCGCCGAATGTTACGGCGGACAGCTTGCGTTTGGATGAGAACGGTATTTTAGCGGTTGCAATCAGCTTGTCGCTGTAACCGAAGTGATTGTAAAGCGCAATCGAAGTCTGGTTGTTGTCGTCAAGCTCTTTGAGCATACTGCCCATAATATCGTTAAGTGAGTAATCGCCTATTGTGTTTAAAATTATGGAGTCGTTTACCCTCATTCTGCCGTCCGTAATGGTACCGGTCTTATCCAGACACAGCACGTTTACGCGCGCCAGCATTTCAAGGGAATACATATCCTGCACCAAGGTGTTGGATTTGGCAAGCTTAACTATGCCGAGTGCGAGCGCAACCGAAGTTAAAAGCAGCATACCCGAGGGTATCATACCTATAACAACGGTAAACGAGCGCTGGATGGCGTAGCTTGTTTTGGGCGAGAACAGCCCGGGGATTATATTGCTGTAATCGGCGGGAGTCGCGTTATGCAGCGTTATAAAAAACGTTGCTATCGCAATGGGGAATATAAGGAACGAAACGCACTTTATAATGAGCTTTGTGGAGTTCATAAGCTCGGAGTTGGGGCGTTTGTATTTTTTCGCCTTGGAGGTAAGCTTTTCGAGGTAAGTTTCCTTACCGACTTTTTCAACTCTGAATTTACCGCTGCCGCTCGCAATAAAGCTGCCCGCAAACAGAATATCGCCCACGGATTTTTTAATTGCAACCGACTCGCCGGTTAAAAGGCTCTCGTTAACCTCAACCGAGCCCTCGGCTAAAATTACGTCGGCGGGTACCTGGTTGCCGAGTTCGAGTATGATAACGTCGTCTAAAACTATTTCCTTTACAGGTATTTCCATAGTTTCGCCGTCGCGTATGACTTTAATAGAGTTTGCGGCTAAGATAGACAGCTTATCTACGGACAGTTTGGAGCGTATCTCCTGTATAATACCGATAACTATGTTGGCTGTCGTTATAAATATTACAAGGTAGTTTGTAATACCTTTCATATTCGACATCAGCAGCGCGGCAAATGCAAGCAGACACAAAAAGTTGAAGAACGTAAAAATGTTTCCTATAAAAATACTTGCATAGGAACGGGAGTACTTTTTGTTGGTGTCGTTAAAAAGGAACTGACGAAACCTTGTTTCAACCTGGTTCTGGTCGAGTCCTTTGTTGAGCTTGGGCGAAAATCTTTCAACCTTGGTATTAATTTTTTTGTTGGGGTGTCGCTTGAACTGTTTTACAAGCTTATCCTTGTTAAACGTTTCTGGCGCGGCTTTTTCCTTGTTTTTGGCAGGCTTTTCTTCCTTGTGGGGCTCGGGTGTGTCGCCGGGGAAAAGCGCTATCTGAACGTTCTCTTTGCCTGTTTCTTTCTTTTCGTCGGGCTTTTTATCGCCGTCGGCGGCAATGTTGGTTTTAAAAACAATTTTACTCATATTTCGCTCATTATAATTTACTGATTTTATTATACCACTAAATTATATTCTTTACAATAATTTGATTGCTTTTTTTGTTTAAAAGTCTTATAATTTTTTAAAATGAAATAAGTTAAGAAGGTCGTTTATGATAGATATAAATCTCGTTCGTGACAATCCCGAGCTTGTAAAAGAGAATATAAGAAAAAAATTTCAAGACAAAAAACTTCCTCTGGTGGACGAGGTAATCGGACTTGACAAAAAAAAGCGCGAACTTCAGTTGGAGGGCGATAATCTCCGCGCGCGTCGCAACACGCTTGCTAAGCAGATAGGAGTGTTAATGCGCGAGGGTAAAAAAGAAGAGGCTGAACAGGCAAAAGCCGAATCCAAAGCCAACAACGAACGCATTGCCGCAATCGAAAAGGAAACGGCAGAAATATCCGAAACGATTAAAAAAGATATGATGGCGATTCCCAACATCATAGCCGCGGACGTGCCTATCGGCAAAGACGACAGCCAGAACGTGGAGGGCAAACGCTATTTAAACCACGACCCCAAGCCCTTCGACGTACCCTATCACCTCGACATTCTCGAAAGCTTGAACGGTATAGACCTCGACAGCGCGAGAAGGACGAGCGGAAACGGTTTTTATTATCTTACGGGCGATATAGCGCGCCTGCATTCCGCAGTTTTATCTTATGCCCGCGATTTTATGATTGATAAGGGCTTTACCTACTGTATACCTCCCTATATGATACGCAGCGACGTAGTTTCCGGCGTTATGAGCTTTGAGGAAATGGAGGGAATGATGTATAAAATAGAGGGCGAGGATCTCTATCTTATAGGCACTTCCGAGCACTCTATGATAGGCAGATTTATGGGCGCTGTACTCCCCGAAAGCTCTCTGCCGCAAACGCTCACCTCGTATTCGCCCTGTTTCAGAAAGGAAAAGGGCGCGCACGGTATAGAGGAGAGGGGGATTTACCGTATACATCAATTTGAAAAGCAGGAAATGATTGTAGTCTGCAAACCCGAAGAGAGCGATTTATGGTACGAAAAAATGTGGAATTACACCGTTGAGCTTTTCGTTTCAATGGAAATTCCCGTGCGCCAGCTGATTTGCTGTTCGGGCGATCTCGCCGATTTGAAATACAAAAGCTGCGACATAGAGGCGTGGAGTCCCCGCCAGCAGAAATATTTCGAGGTCGGCAGCTGCTCTAACCTCACTGACGCGCAGGCGAGAAGGCTCGGAATAAGGTATAAAGCCGCTAACGGCAAAAACGAGTTTGTGCACACCCTTAACAACACGGTAGTAGCACCTCCGAGAATGCTTATTGCATTCCTCGAAAACCACCTGCAAGCCGACGGCTCGGTATATATCCCGCCCGTTCTCCGTCCCTATATGGGGGGCAAGGAAAAAATTATTCCCAAAAAGTAATTTCAGCCCGAAAAGCCGGTAAAAGTAAGACCCCGCGCAGTGTTGATATGCGCGGGGTAATTTTATTTTAAAATTGATTTTAACGCCATTTCGTCAAACAGCCCTATTTTAAATTTCTTGTCGCGTATTTTTTGCAGCTTCAGGTTTTTAAACTTCTGTCCCAACGCAAGATAAAGCACTATATTTTCCTTTAATTTATCGTCGAACTGCACAAAAATCTGGCTTTGCAAGCCGCCTTTGCGTATTTTTAACATAGCGTCGGCGTAAAAATAGTAGAGGACGCCACACAGCATTTCACGGGCAAAAGCGTACGTTTCCTTTGAAACCTTCGATTTCTGCTTATTAAAATCGTCTATTACCGACAGCAGCATTTCGGAATTTTTGTCGGAGTACAGGCAACGCTCGTTATGTAAATTCAAAGGCGCAATTTTAGTCATAACAAAATCCCTGGCGTTGAGCGCAGCTTTTATCTCCAACGCAATGCGCCCCGTAATGTCCTTTGAGCTTACCGTCCGCACAACCTGCGCTTTAAACAGTATTCCGCTTTCAAACTCCATAATGTCGCAGGAGGCTTTTTGCAGCGCAGCCGATAGCGCCTCTGCGTTCAAAACGTCAACCGCGCCGTCGCTAAATGCAATATATTTACCGTTAGCCTGTTTTACGGCGTTTTTTATTATATCCGAGCAATCGTATTCGCCGTCGGTGTAAAGCACCTCTATGTCGTCGTACGGCGCGGCTATTTCGCCGTCGAATTTATTACAGACAATAATTGTAAGAATTTTTTTCATAGTTAAAAAAATTATAATTCTTTTATCCATAAATGTCAATACGGTCGCCGTCATTAGTTGATATTTTCTTGCGGTTATGGTATAATTTTGGCGTGAAATTAGCATTCTTCGACATAGAGTGCGCGGGCGTACATAAAAATATAGCAAAAATATGCGTATTCGGTTACGTCCTGTGCGATGAAAATTTTAATATTCTCGAAAAAGAGGACTTGCTCATAAATCCGCGCGGAAAATTCGAGCTTACCGACCGCAAGGGCGAAAAGGGTATAAAGCTGCCTTACGACTATGCGGAGTTTAAACGGTACCCTGCTTTCCCTGCGGTGTATCCGCGCATAAAATCGCTTTTGGAGGACGGCGACTGTTACGTTATAGGACACGCGGTTTTAAACGACGTAAAATATTTAAACCTTGAATCCCGTCGTTTCAGGCTTCCGTCCTTTTGTTTCCGCTTTACCGACAGTCAGCTCTTGTATATGTCGCATAAAAAGGACTTTTCCAGGCAGTACGGGCTTGAACATATAGCCGAAGATTTGGGCGTGGAGTTTACTCCGCACCGTGCCGTGGACGACGCGTACGCGACTATGCGCGTTGTGCAGGCGCTTTGCAACGAATATAATTGCAGCTTTTCGTCGCTGATTAAAACGCTCGGCGTAAAGCCCGGGACAATTGCCAACTACGGCATCACCCGCCCGCAGTCAAGCGGAATGAAAGCTTATAACGCAGAATGTACCGCAAAAAAGCAGGCGCGTTCGCGTGCTCGCATTAAATTTTTTGATAATCTTTCGCGCAAGCGTATAAAGCGCGGCGGGCTGATGGGCGGCAAAACCTTTACTTTTTCCAGAATGGTTGAGGACGTGGTAGAAACCTCCGTGCCGCTTGTAGACAGAATTTACGAGCTCGGCGGCAAATATTCCACTCATATAGAGGAGTGCGACTACTATGTAAAGGGCGAGGCTGACGATACCGTCCGCACCGCAAACGCCGTAAGTATGGGCAATATAAAAATACTCGGCTTAGCCGATTTAAAGGAGCTTTTGAATGTTTAAGCTCCCTGAAGAATATCTCAAAAGAATGCAGGCGCAGCTACCCGATAGCTACGCCGCGTTTTTAGATACGTATTCCGATACGCCGCAAAAAGGATTGCGCGTAAATACTTTAAAAATTTCACCCGGGGATTTTGAAAAAATATCGCCGTTCAAGCTCGGAGAAAAAGTGCCCTGGGAGTCTGGCGGGTATTATACGGACGCAGACGGTTTAGGTAAATCTGTGTTGCACTCGGCGGGGCTTTATTACGTTCAGGAGCCGTCCGCAATGAGCGCCGCTCCCTGTCTTGAAGCAATACCAGGTGACAAGGTGCTGGATTTGTGCTCAGCGCCGGGCGGCAAGGGTACTCAGCTGGCGGCAAAAATGAAAGGTTTGGGCGTGCTTGTATTAAACGAACCCGACCGCGCGCGGTACGGCGTGCTTTGCGGCAACGTTGAGCGTACAGGTGTTAAGAACGCCGTTGTAACCTGCGCTAATCCCAAACAGCTTGAAGATGTTTTTTACGGTTATTTTAATAAAATTCTCGTTGACGCGCCCTGTTCCGGCGAGGGAATGTTCCGCAAAGAACCCGCGGCAATATCGCAGTGGAGTCCGGAAAGCGTCCGCGCCTGCGCCGTGCGACAGCAAAAAATTTTAGAAAGCGCGCATAAAATGCTTGCGGGCGGCGGGATAATGGTGTATTCAACCTGTACGTTTTCGCAGGAAGAGGACGAACGGCAGATATTAAATTTTGTACAAGCTCACAGTGAATATAAAATTTTAAAAACCGAAAAGCTCTATCCGCACAAGGTGCGCGGCGAGGGACATTTTTACGCAGTTTTGCAAAAAGGCGGCGACGGTATTATGACAGCTCCCGCAAACGTCCGTCCTGTAAAGAACAGTGCGGTCAATGTATATAGGGAGTGGGAAAAAGCAACGCTTTTAACTTCTTTGCCGGATATCTATTTAAATGGTAATCTGGTTTTCAGCGTAGCTCCCGAACAGTTGCAGATTTCATTAAAGCTGTCAAAGCTTGGTATCCCCGCACGGGCGGGAATATTTGCAGGCGAAATTGCAGACGGCAAGCGTTTTGAGCCCGCCCACTGTCTTGCAATGAGCCTTAAATCGAGCGAGGTGCGCTGTATAGACGTTGATTATAACACGGCTTTGAACTATCTCCGCGGCAGAACGTTTACCTGCCCCGAAAATCTCAGAGGCTGGTATGCCGTTACTTATCTCGGCTATCCGCTCGGCTGGTGCAAAGCAGTGAATGCAATCGCAAAAAACCATTTACCGAAAGGACTTAGAATTTAAAAAATCACCTTTATTACGGGTGATTTTTTATTTATAATATAAAATTAAATCCACCCCGAGGGGTGGATTTTAATTTATTAATTATTCTTTAGGTTCTTCGCCGCCGTCCTTTTCGGGCTCTTCGGCGGGTTTTTCCTCAGGTTCTGCCGCTTCCTCGGAAGGAGTATTATCGGGCTCTTCGGCGGGTTGTTCTTTTACTTCTTCGGGCTGCTGTTCAGGCGTTTCCTCTGTTTTGCTCTCCTCTTCGGGCTCTGCAGCAGGCTCGTCAACCGTTTCCTCTCTTACAAGGTGAAGCTTTCTGATATAACGCTCACGCTGACGGTAATTGTTTTTCTTCAGCTTTTTGTTGCCGATTGCAGGGCGCATTTTCTTGTAAATCTTTCTTGCAACTATTGAGATAAGAGTTATAAGAAGCGCTACAAGCAACAGTATAGAAGCCGCATACAGCCAGATATTAGCGCCGTCTTCGTCTTTCTCCGTTTCGCCCTCGTCGGTATCGGTATTGCCGTCGTCGGTAGAGGTGGGGGTTATGCTCTTGTCAACCACCGAGTAATCCGCAAATACGTTAACGGAATCTTCCGTGTTAAAGCTCATAAACGCTATGGATTCCGCGTAATCGTCGGAAGTTGCGTCGTAGGTGTAATTTTCCGCTTCAGTTGCCGTTAAAGGCGCGTATGCAGCGGAGTCATAGTAGGAGTAAGCGTGGTATATAGCCGTGTATTTATCGGAAATAGCTTTTACTTCCGCCTCGGTTATTCCGCTTGTGCCGTCTTTAACAAGTTTATCTAAAAGCTCTTCGTAATATGAGATGTTCTCGGTGTTGGAAGAAATTTCTCCGAACTTGTTGTGTTTTATAAGCAGCTCTTTGTACTCGTTGATAATATCGTTCTCGTATTCGCCGAGGAGGGTTGAGAAGTTAGTGCTGGATACAGAGTAGGAGCAGTAGTCAAAAGCAACCGCGCCGCTTGCGTAAGTTCCGTGGTTGCCGTCAACTGTGATGCCTGTAGAGCCGCGTTCGCCGCTCCAAAGCTCAAGACGGTAATTCTTTTCAAGGCTGCCTGTCTGAATTACAAAGTTAACTGTTACCCATTCGCCGCCGGTATTTCCTACGCGGATTGCGTATTCTTTATCAATAGCCTGGTAATTTCTCTTGTAATCGTCGCTGAAATTCTCAACCTGTATATCAGTGGTTTCACCCTCAGCGTTTATGAAGTAGTAACTACCGTTTTTCCATTCAAAAATTCTTCTGCCGGATGAATTAGCAAGGAAGTGGGGAGCCTTATTTCCGTTCTGGTCAACGTAATCTCCGTTGTCTTTCAAATCGTCTACGTTAACTCTGTTGCCGTCTTTATCAAAGAACTGATAACTGTTATCCGTATCGAAAAGATAATTGTCGTATTTCTTTATAAGGTTATGCAGGTTGTAGTAAACCTTGTTGTCCTTACCGTTGTATAAACCGTCCTCGTCGCGGCGGGTATACATAATATGCTCGCGGTGTGTGCTGCCGCCTTTGGTCCATTCGCTGTCGTATTCCTGGTCGAGCACGTTTCCGTCTGCGTCGTAGTAGAACGTGTATTCGGAAGCCGTGTATTTAAGCACGTCCCTGTTGTTGTCCACAAGGTAAACCCAGGCTTCCGCTTTGCCGGCAACTTTCACCTTTACGGTGACGGTGGTGCAGGTGTTAGCCGCAATTGTGGAGTAATTTCCTGCAAAGCCGTAGTTTACGGCAAAGGAATAATAAGTTTGGTTTTCGTCCCAGGCGGTTGCCTTTTTGTAGCGCTTACCGTCTACTATAAGCAGGTCGTCGCCCGTATATCCGTCCTCGGCAACAACGTAGTACAGCGAATAAGTGTCCTCTGTAGCGTCCGCTTTTTCGGCATAGGTGCGCAGATTATTAATAATGATAATAGGCTGGTAGCAGTCCTTGCCGAACACGTCTTCCCATTTAGCCGTAGCCGAAGCATCCGAAGTGAACGCGCCCGATACAAGACGCCTTAATTCGTCGCTGTAAACCTCGTCGAAATATTTACGGTTGAGAAGTCCCGCCTGTGCGTTGGTATTTTTAGCGTCGAACGAGGGGAGATAGGTATTTCCCGAAACGGACGAGCTTCCGCCGTTGTATCCGTTATAGTTTGCAAGGTTGGAGAAGCCGTTCTTTATATCGGAAGTGCCGCTCTCGGTATCGAACGCGTTGCCGTCGTCGTTTTCGCTCTCTTTGGTGAACGAGTAAGTCATAACGTTGGAGCCGGAGGGAGCGAGCTTATAAACGTCTTCGTCTATTTTAAGCGTGCGCATATCGGCAAGCGCAATCCAACCGCCCGTGTAGGTTGTGGAAGAGGTAATAGTAGTGTTGCCGAATTTAAATTCAAGTTTAAAGGTCTGCTCTTCGGCTTCGTCGCCGTCGTTTTCAATAAATACGAAACACTGTACCCAACCGTTGTAAACGTCCTCGTTATCGCCTATATCGGTCGTCATACCGGTGGTGTCAATCGAGAAGCTGCCCGACTTGTCGGGGTCGTACGTAGTAAGCTTTACTGTCGCCGCCGTATTCGACTTCATATCGCTCGTTTTAACCCAGAACGATACAATCATATATTCGCCGCCTTTAAGCGAAAAACTGTTGCTCGTAACGGTGGAGGTGTAAGCCGCGCCGCGCGACGAGAGCGTTAAAAGCAGGTTTCCGTCATAGCCGGGAAGTCTTGCGTCCTCGCCTGTAAGATTGTCGTTTAAAAGCTTTGAATAATCCTTGAAATCATATCCGTTTGAAACAAAATCTGCGGACGAGAAAGTTTTATCGTGTGCGTAAATTCCTATAAGGTCGTTTTTGGTAAGCCTTGCCTCGGCGTTTTTGGGCAACGTAGCGCCCGCGGTGTTGGGGGTTAGCGTGAGGTTGGTTCTGCCCTCAAAACTTTCAGCCGAAACGTAATACTTGCCGGAATCCTTATGTTCGGTTAACGCGGCTTTTACGCTGCCGTCTGTAAGAGTAATATTTTCGTAAGAATGTTCGCTCGTTTCCGAAGACGCAAGGTCTATGAGATAGTGGAAGTTTTCGTACGTGCGGTCTGCGTTAACGGCGCTGTCGTTGAGGTGTCTGTCCGCTACAAAAATTCTGTCGTCGTCCTTGCTCGTGAGGGTGCAGGTCGTCTTTTCGGAAATTTTATCCGAATTGTCGCCGTAGGAGCAGTCTTCCTCGTCAAGCGACAAATATTTATTAATCTGCACGTCGTCGAAGAACGCATAACCGGTCAGCTTTTTATAGTTGTCGTCGTTGCCGAGTCCGAGCCTTATCTGAACGGTGGAGGAAGCGAAATCGCACGCGTTAACGTAAACGGTGTATTTCAGCCAGCCGTTGCTGTCAATCTTTGTAGAGCTTTCCGCAATAATTTTTTCGGTGTTTATGCACTCAATTCTCGTGGAGTCTATGCTCTTTCCGCCTACGGTCTGGATTACTTCGATGTAAGCTCCCCTGTTGTGGTCGTTGAGCTGACTGTAACCTTTATCGAACTTGAGGTCGGAGGTTTTAACCCACAGCGAAATTTCCGCAGCCGTGTTGGCTTCGAGCGTTACCGTCTGTGAGGTGTAATACTGGTGAATTCCGTTGAACTTGCTCGAATTTGTGGTGCCCGTAGAGGAAATGTCGTTGTCGTAGTTGTGAAGCATAAGGATATTTGAAACGTATATATCCTGTGCTTCGTCGCCCGTTCCTTCGGTGTAATAGAGGGAGCCGGTTGCCTTGTCGGTTTTAAGCGTAATTGTCTGACCGTCTTTGACAATGGTGTTTTCGCCCGTTTCTTTATTGTGCTGAATGTCGTAGTGGGTGCCGGGGTTTGCTATAAGCTCTTCTCTTACGGATTTGCCGGACTCAAAGAAAAACTCAAAGTCTTTCCATTCGGTATCGCTCTTTTTGTTGTCTTCCGTGGCGGTGTCGGAAATAGTGACGGGGACTTTACTGTCGCCCTCGCCCATATAAAAGGAGTAGCCGTCCGTTTCGTTGCCCTCTCTTTTAATTCCGAAATAATCGGCAAAAGTCTGGTTTTTGATATAGCTGTTTTTAAGGTTCGACGAATCGAGAAGCGCCGCGTAAGTATCCCTGTATAACAAATCGCGGGTACGCATACCGTTGTAATTGACGTATTTTTCGTTGTCGGTAGAAAGGTCGGCGTTTTCTTTTAGCTTAGCGGAAAGGTCGTCCGCGGTCAAAGCAGCCCACTCCGAATGCGACGTGCCTATAATACCGCTCATAGTGCCGGAGCTGTCGCCGGAACGTGACCAGTTGTCGGGCGTTTTAATGAGATACGAGGCTTTGCCTTCCGTAAGAGTTTTCTCGGACGGATAGTCGTAATATTCAAAGTTACCGTTTTTCAGCGTTTGAATATCGTCGCGTTTTTCAAAAGGCTTTCCGTCGTCGGTTTTGTCGTCGGGGTTGTCCGACATACAAGCCGCCGCAAAGCCGGTGCACGCAAGAGTTACCGCGCAAAGTGAAGAAATCAATGTTTTTCTGAATTTTGAGTATTTTGCCATTTTACACCTTGTTTATTTAGTCGGCGGAAAATCCGCCAAAGTAAACGTTATTTACATACCCTATTATTTTAATATAAAAGGCTGTTATTAGCAAGCGTTTATCGGTCGGTAGGCGCAAAAAAATCTATAATTTTTCTTAAAATTGCAAAAACTCTATTATTATAGGTAAAAAGATGAATAAAAACAAAACGGTAATCAAAAAAATAAACGCCGGAGTGCTTACCGGCGCGGCAAACGGTTTGTTCGGCGGCGGAGGGGGAATGATAGCCGTTCCCATTTTAAAAAATATGCTCGGATATTCCGAAAAACAGTCGCACGCCACGGCTATACTTTTAATTGCGCCCGTAAGTCTTGCCGGCGCTATAACCTATATACTCGGCGGTTATTTAAGAGCGGACATAATAATTCCCGCATCGATAGGCTCGATAGCGGGAGGAATGATAGGCGCGCTCGCGCTCAATAAAATTCCCGAAATCGCGGTAAAAATAGTATTTATAGCCACAATGCTCGTTGCGGGACTGAGGATGCTGTTTTGACATTTTATCTCTATCTTGCGGCGGGATTGCTTTCGGGAATTTTAGGCGGGCTCGGAATGGGCGGCGGCACAGTGCTGATACCTATTCTTACACTTTTGCTCGGAGTTGACCAGCACGTAGCCCAGGCCACAAACTTAATAGCTTTTCTGCCTATGGCGCTGTTCAGTATAAGGGTGCATAAAGACAGCGGACTGTTAAAAACGGACGGTTTATGGCAGATAATCATACCCGCCGTAATAACCTCGGTTCTCGGCGCAATAGTATCGCATTATCTCACAAGCGGGCTTTTGCGCAAGCTTTTCGGCGCGTTTCTGGTATTTCTCGCCGTCCGCGGTTTAATAACTATAAAATTTCATAAAAGTAGAAACCGCACCGTTAATAAGCCGTCCGGTTTTAAATAAATTAAGTTTTTCCCCTGGCAAGCAGTTTTTTAAAGGGTTTTAAAGTCATCATTTCAAGGGCGTAAAGCGCGAGCGCCGTAAACAAAAGCTGTACGGGCGTGCAAATTACAATTTGAACAAACGGTTTAAAGTCTGTAAACAGGTTACTGAACAAGCTTCCGAAAAGACAGCTTACTGCAATTACCGCCGCCGAAATAAGCGTGTACCTGCCAAATTTGACTGTGGGGCATTTTTGTTTTAAAAGTTTTAGGTTGAGCGCCGCGCAAACCGTGAAATTAAGCGCAAGCCCTACGATATACGAATACACTCCTATAAATTTAGTCAGTCCCAAAACGCTTATCAGCATTGCCGCGCCGCCTATTAAAAAGTAAATAAGCGTGCGTTTTTCGCAGTTCATAGAATTTAAAACGGTATTCGTCATCATAGTAATGCACATAGGCAGCATTATAAACGAGGCGTATCTTACAATATCTCCGCTCAGCTCGTTGCCGTACAGAAATTCTCCGAGCGGTCTGCCGAGCGCAAACAGCAGAGGGAGCAGTAAAACCGATATAAAAATAGCGGCTTTTACGGATTTTTCAACGTCGTAAGTCACGGCTTTTGTCTTGCCGGAATAATAATTTTCCGAAAGCTCGGGTGCGACTACCACGGCGATTGACCCGATAAGCGAGTTGGGGATAAATATTATAGGTACCGCCATACCCACGCAGATGCCGTATAAGCTTATTGCTTCCGAGCTGCTCATACCGCAGAATCCCATAAGCAGCGCGGGCAGCAGCACTGCGACAACGGAGTTTAAAAGCGAGGTGGAGGTGCGCATAGCGGTAATGGGAACAGAGGAGGAAATAAGCGGTTTTAACTGCTCTTTAGGCGAAACAAGCCGCCCGCCCTTTTTAAAATACCAGAACAGCGACGCACAGAATGAAAAAATGTACGATATAAGCACGGCGATTATGGCGTTCTGTGCGCCTGAAACAGGGTCGGAAACGCCGTAAACAAGCGCAATTCCCAAAAACACCATCAGGGCGTCCTCTAAAAGCTCAATAACCGAATACGGAAGAAATTGCTTGTTTCCCCAGAACGAACCGCGTATTACCGCGTAAACGGAAGTTAAAATAAGCCCTGGCAGCAAAATAATAAAAAGATTCAAACATCTTTTATCCGCAAACAGAAAAGAAAAGGCGTTTTTTGCAAAAAGCATAATAAGCGCCACGGGCACCGTAACCGCGAGAGTTAAAACAATACCCGCGGTAACCGCCGCGTGTTTGGACTTTATATCGCCCTGCGCGTTGCTCTTTGCCATAAGCCGCGACACGGTAACCGGAACGCCGCTCGACGACATAGTTAAAAAAACGGCGAAGACGGTAAGGCAAAGCTGGTAAATACCTATGCCCTCCGCGCCTATAAACCTTGTTAATATTATTCTGTAAAAAAAACTCAATCCTTTTTCTATTGTGGAAAAAACAGTGACCTGCGCGGCAGATCTGTATATATTGTTTTTCTTCATAAAATTCCTTATAAATATTTTACAGGTATTTTTCGCCGAATATGAACAAAATCCGTCAAACTTTCATACTATAATACAAATGTTTACCTTAATACCCGAAAAAAGCAAATTTTACAGAGTAAAACGCGGGCAGAACGCCAGAGAAGTTTCTATTTCTTTAGGTCAGCCCGTTTTAGAGGAGCTAAGCGGCGGAATGATAATTCCGGTGAACGACGGCTACATAATCCACGAGGCGGGGGAGGGCGAAACTTTTTATTCTCTCTCGCAAAAATTCGGTGTTTCCGAGGACGCCGTAAAAAAAGCCAACGGCGGCGTTATTTATCCATCCTGTAAATTGTTTATACCGTCAAGGTAACGCAGGACAGGGTAATTTCATATATTATAATAACCAAACTTAACGGAGGTAATAATGTCATTCTTTTCAAACTTTCAATCGGATAAGTGTCCGGGAACGATAAGCGGCAATCCGCTTAACGGAATGTGCGAAAAGGTGTGTATTCAGGCTCAGAAAATTTTCGACGCCTGCATAAAACAAATTCAGATAGAGAATTACACCTTAACGCTGACGGACGCCGTTCCCGCAAATCCTACATATCCTTTAACTTTTATAAGCGCAAGGTCAACCTCGTCCACAGGCAACATCACGAGCATAAATATCGAGCGTCTGCCCGATAAGCCCAGCTGCGCGAGAGTACAGGCGACGGTATCAATTCCCGTCGAGGTGCTCTATACCGACGCAAACGGAGTGGAGGGCGTTGCCCAGGCTACCATAAGCGTTTCCGAGGACGTACTGTTATTTGTACCCGCGCCTTCGATAATGCCTTACAGGGCAACCGCGGAAGTGTCTGCAGTATGCGCCGAGGGCAGATTCGTAGAAGGCGGAACCTTCTCGGTGAGCGCCTGCATCACCATAATTTTAAAAATAGCCATTGACGTGGAAATACTCGTTCCCAGCTACGGCTACTGTGCTATTCCGCCCGCACAGGACTACTCGCAGGAGGTGTGCGCAGGCTTTTTCGAGCTTCCGCTATATCCCCAGGGCAAATCCTGTTCAAGTAAATAAAAAGTCGCCTTCCCGCATAGGGAGGGCGATATTTTTGTGTTTTTACCATAAAATCAACCGTTTTCATAGTACTATGTCACGCATAATCGCTCTTTTTTGTGAAAATTTATATAAAAATCGCTTTATAAATATTTATTTAAGTGGTAAAATTTTGTTATGAAAATTTTTGCTATAAGCGATTTGCACCTTTCCGGCACGTCCGAAAAACCTATGGACGTTTTCGGCGGGAACTGGGAAAATCACTTTGAAAAAATAAAAACCGACTGGCTTAAAAAGGTTGACGAAAACGATATTGTTTTAATAGCGGGCGATATAAGCTGGGGCACCGATATGGAGGAAGGGCTTTACGATTTGCGCTCTCTTTCCTGTCTGCCGGGTAAAAAAGTTTTCATAAGGGGCAACCACGATTACTGGTGGAACGGCATAACGAAGCTGCGCCTTGCGGCTCCCGACGGCACGTTTTATTTTTTGCAGAACGACTGTATCAAAACCGGAAACGTTATAATCTGCGGTTCGCGCGGGTGGACGTGTCCCGGCTCTCCGGATTTCTCCGGCGACGATATGCGCCTTTATTTAAGGGAGGCCGAACGCTTTAAACTGTGCTTCAAAGAGGTTGAAAAGGTCAGGGAGGAGGATGATATTTTAATCGCGATGATTCATTATCCTCCGTTTTCGCAAAAGTCGCCCGATACTGATTTTACACGTCTGTTTGCGGAAAACGGAGTTCAAAAAGTTGTGTTCGGGCACATTCACGGCGAAACTTATTTTCCTTTCCGCACGGTAAAAGACGGCATAGAATATATTCTCACTTCGTGCGATAAAGTAAATTTTACTCTTCAAAGAATATTATAACAGTGTCGCTTTCTCTAAACTTCGCATTACGGCGTTGAACTGCGCTTTTCTCGGGTTACGTACGCCTAAGTACGCGCCCCTTTGAAAATGCTCGTTCGCCTTGTACTGCTCGTTTATAAAAACCGACGACAAACTTTTTCATTGTGCTATAATAACATAGCAATAGGTTATATTTTAGGCTTTTTTCGAAAATTTAATAGTA
>CAJUPX010000015.1 GCA_910588685.1 uncultured Christensenellaceae bacterium
TACAAAGCCACGGCATTAAATCAAAGGCGGATTTGGATAAACAAACAGATGAAGAGGGCGCGGCTTTGTACGAAGATTTGAAAGCCGGCGTATTGGAAGAATACGATATTACTTATAAGAAGTTGGTTTCTTTGCTGAATAAATTGGTCAAATAAGGAGCGTAAAATGGAAATATGCGAAATAACGCTTGACGCCAAACAGTATGACCTGTTAAAAAGTATGCTTAATTGCGACAGAAGGGCGGACTTAATAAGAAAAATACCAATCAACGGAAAAGAGTTGTTTTATGATATGATTCACGAAATATATTCGCCCGTTACAGACGGTTGGAGTACGCGCGAAATTGTGTTGAAAGAGTCTGCCGATGCGCTAAACTTGTTACGATTTATGACAAAACAGATATTCCCAAACGATGAAAACTATTTTGTACGACAAATAGGAAGGAAATGGGCGAATTTTCGTTTTGAAAAAGATTGCGCACTTATAATATGTAAAAACTGTTAAATTTCAATTTATCTTTGTAAATAACGTGTAGTTAAAAGCTCTCGAACATATCGTTCGAGAGCTTTTGTCCTTGCTTGAAAGTATAACTCTTAATAATTTAGTTTTTTAATTCCCTATGGGAAGCGCGCTTTTGCGCAAGCCTTATTTATTATTCTACTTCGTAGACGTTGGAAATTTTTCCGTCGGTCAAATCAACGGCAAAGTATTTAACTTCAAATAAATTGTTTGTTCTGGGGTACACAAGCCCGGCGGCGCGCTCCTCGCCGTGTTCGGCGTAAAAACGCTCGGTAGGCACGGTAACTCCGACGTATTCGCCGAGAAATTCCTTTAAAAGCCCCGCCTTTTCTTTAAGTCCGTCGTCCAGATATTCTGCAAAATTGCCGCAGGTTAAAACACTCTCGAAAAACGCGAAGTGCAGCACGTTTTTATCGGGGGGCTTAATTTCCTCGGTTTTGCCGGAAACAAGCGTAAGTTTGGAGCCGTCGTAAGAGTATTCGCACAGCGCCTTGGCGCAGGTGCACGTTTCAAACCTGGTAACGGTGTTGAGCGTGCCGCCGAACTGCGCGTTTTCCACCTCGTTGGAAAAAATGCGCTCGCCGTTCTGCGAAACTATTACAAGCGCGTTTCCGCCCCAAACGCAGAGCACGGGGAAGCCGTTTATGCTCTGTTCCTCAAACTTCACCGAAACAAACCGCGCGGGCAGTGGGGTAAGCGAATATTTTTCGCCCTCAACCGACAGGTATACTCCGCCCTGCTCAAAAACCGTTACAAGATTGCCGCAAAACCGCGTTTGTCCCAGAACCGAAAGCTTTATATTTTTATTGCCGTACTCGCGCACGTATAAAAGCGTTTCGCCGTCTAAAAGATATACGTCGAGAAAGGAAGGCGGGTTTGTGAGCAGCCGTTCGTTTATAAAAAAGTTTACGGGCTGTAAATTTTCGCCGGGCACTATTTCGGCGAGCACGTTGTCCTGTAAATCTATCTCCACGTGACGCTCGAATAAATCCACGCCGCCCACGTACAGTCCGTTAAGCTTTAATATGGCGGGCTTGACCGATAAAAAGTAAAATCTCATTTTAAAAAGCCTTTTTAATTATTTACTATTATTTAATGAATATTAAATCTTAATTATGTCAATAAAAAGTGCGGAGGTGATATTATGAATAAAATTAACGGCTACACTGAAGAAGAGGCTAAGCGCCTTGTTAAATATATAACCGACGGTAAAAAGGCGGGCGCGCCGCTTTCGGGACTGTTTGCCGAATACGCTAAAAAAACGGGCAGGGCAAAGGGCAGCGTACGCAACTATTATTACGCGCTTCTGCGCTCTACGGGCGACGAGAGGGTGCGAAATATGCTCAGCGGCACCGATTTGAAAGCCGAAAAGATTATACCGTTTTCCGAGCTTGAAACCGATAAAATATTAAAGGATATTCTCGTGCAGAAGAGCAAGGGCGTTTCCGTGCGCAAGGCGGTTATGAATCTTGCCGGCGGCGACGGTAAGCTTATGTTAAGATATCAGAACAAATACCGCAACGTGCTTGCAAAACAGCCCGAGCGTTTGGAGCGTATTGCCGCCGAATGCGGAATTACGGGCGGCTGCGCCGACGAAACGCGCAAGCGTATAGAAAATGAAATCAACGGTTTATACGACAGGCTTGCAAGCTCGCTTAAAGAGGAAAATAAAAAGCTTACCACGCTTATTAAACGGTTGACCGACGAGAATGCGTTGTTGAGGCTTAAACTCAACAATTAGCTACCGTAAAACGCATATATACGTCGCGTTTCGGCGTTGCGCTGCGCCTGCCTTGGTCGTGTACTTCTATGTACACTCCCAGCGGTCGGTACTTGTTTTTCTCGTCTTGCTTGTATCTGCGCGTTTTACAAAATACCGTTGTCTGCGACCGACCAAATTTTTACATTAATAAACCGCATAATTCTCCGCATACTGATTGTAAGGCGTTAAGCCTCTTACAAGGAGAGAAAGTGGAAAAATTTATTTTTGGGCTTGCACTGGGTATGGCGGGCGGCGCGCTCGTCGTTGCAAATAATTGCAAGCTTCGCAATCTCGTAAAGAAGAATCAGGAAGACCTTATGCAGAAAGCTGAGTGCTATATTGACAAAAAGCTTTCCGAGCTTGAGGAAAAGGACGGCGGCAACGCCGGAGATAAGAGTTCTTCCCAGAACAAGACCGCAAAATAATGCGGGGGAATATTGCCGCGGAAATTCGCGGCAATATTGCTTTTTCCGCTTGCAAACGCAGACAATTAGTGTTATAATCGGGGTATGGAAAGATACGTCGCTTTTGATATAGGCGATAAAAGAATAGGCGTTGCAATATCCGATCCGTTCAATACCTATGCGCTGCCGTCGCAAACGTATTTCCGCAAGGGCTTTGCTGAGGACGTTAAGGCGCTTGCGGCAATAGCAAAGGAAAAGAGCGCGAGCGTTATAGTGTGCGGACTGCCCGTCAACTTCGACGGCAGCGAGGCGCTGCAAACCGAAAAAACGCAGAGATTTATAAACGCGCTTAAAGAGGCTGTGAATGTTCCCGTTGTTTGCGAGGACGAACGCTTTACCACTAAAATGGCGCACGAAACACTGATAAGCGAGGGAATGCGCCGCGAAAAACGCAAAAATTATGTAGACGCGCTTGCCGCCGCCAACATTCTGGACGGGTATCTTGCTAAATTAAATAAAAAAGGAGATTAAAATGAGCGAAGAACTTGAAAACGTGCCCGACGGCGAAGAAGAGGAAGAACTCATAGAACTTGTGGACGACGACGGCAACGTTATTAAATTCAAACTTCTCGACGTAACCGAATATAAAGGCGAAAAGTACGTGCTGCTGCTTGCCGCCGAACCCAACGAAGAGATTGCCGAGGACGAGGTTGTTATCTTCCGTCTTGACGAAAAGGAAGAGGTGCTCAACCCTGTTGAGGACGATAATTTGTTGCAGGAAGTTTTTGATTTCTATCAGAACGAAACCGAGTCCGAAGACGAAGAATCCGACGGCGAAATCAACTGAATTTAAACTTAATTTTTAAGCCCGCGCGGAGCATTTGCTCCGCGCGGGTTTTTTTTATTGCCTTTTTAGTATCGCGGGGTGTTCCGATGCCGTATTATGTTAATATATAACATTTTAAATAAATTTATAAAAATACTTGACGGACGTTAAGCTATATTGTATTATTATCTTATAATTATTCAAAAATAACCGTTTTAACAAAGATTATGCAAATTATCCGCATAATTATTACAACACTGCAATATAATAATTATGCATTTATACATAAACAATTTTAGGGAGATATAGAATATGAAAAAAATTAAAAGGGCGCTTTTCGGCGCAACGGTTATGTGTTTGGCGGCTTCGGTATTAGGGGCGTTGGCGGGTTGCGAAAACCTGCCCGCGCCCGCCGAGCACGTACATAATTGGGGAGAGTGGGAAATTACTACTCCCGCAACGTGTACTGCCGACGGCGTAAGGACGAGGGTGTGCGCGGACGACTCTGCTCACACTCAGACTGACAAAGTAGATAAGCTCGACCACGATTATTCTGACGAATGGACGGTGGACGCGGCGGCTACTTGCGAAGAGGACGGAACTAAATCGCATCATTGCAATGACTGCGACGCAAAAACCGACTTAACGGTTATCGATGCAACCGACCACGCGTGGGGCGAATGGAAAATTACCAAAGACGCATCCTGTACGGAGGCGGGCTCAAAAACAAGGACCTGCGCAACCGACCAAAAGCACACGCAAACAGAAGAAATCGCCGCTGTCGGGCATACCTTGACTGCGCATAATGCTGTTCCTGCAACCTGCACGGAAAATGGCGTTGAAGCGTATTGGGAGTGCTCCGTATGCTGTAATATGTATGCGGACGAGGATTGCACGGTTAAAATTGACGCGCCTGTAACCGTTGACGCAACCGACCACGCGTGGGGCGAATGGAAAATTACCAAAGACGTATCTTGTACGGAGGCGGGCTCAAAAACAAGGACCTGCGCAACCGACCAAAAGCACACGCAAACAGAAGAAATCGCCGCTGTCGGGCATACCTTGACTGCGCATAATGCTGTTCCTGCAACCTGCACGGAAAATGGCGTTGAAGCGTATTGGGAGTGCTCCGTATGCCGTAATATATATGCGGACGAGGATTGCACGGTTAATATCGACGCGCCCGTACCCGTTGAAGCAACCGACCACGCGTGGGGCGAATGGGAAGTTGTAACGCCCGCAACTTGCACTGCGGCAATGGTAGAGCAGCGCGTATGCGCACACAATGCCGAGCATAACGAAACAAAAACTACGGGCGAAGCGTTGGGGCATAATTTCGACGACGGTGCGGTTACTAAAACTGCGACCTGCGCCGAGGAAGGCGTAAAAACGTTTACCTGCACCGCTGAGGGCTGTAACCATACCAAAACCGAACAAATTGCAAAGATTGCGCACAATTATCAGTATGCGGTTACCGAGGGCGACGTAAAACACAAAGTAGAATTCAAGTGCCTAAATTGCGGAGATAAGGACGAAAGTAAAACAACTTACGAGTGCGACGCGGCTATATATGCCGACGAAGGCGCGTATACTTTTTCTACCACAGAAGACAAATCTTATTGTATCCAAGAAACGTTTGATAAAACATATTTTGTAAAATCCACCGTTATTGGCAACGGACCCGCGCAGCTTAACTATTACACATTTGTTGCGACGGAAAAAGGCGAGTATAATTTTGTTTTTGAGCATTTAACTGACAAAATTTCTGTTTTTGCGGTAGCTTATAACGATACAAAGGTAATGTTTAACCGCCAAATTATGGCGAGCTACAAAGACGTGTTGACAATAAAGAGCGTAGGGGCAATTGCTTCTACTAACGTGACAAACGTAACTATTAAGGTAACTGAAAATACAGTAGGCACAAAATTTTCGATTGCGCTGCGTACGTTGGGCGCATCAGTCGACGACCCCGCAATTTATCTTATGACTGTATCAAAGACCGAAGTTAAAGAATTATGCTACGGCGAAAATACCGTTGAAATAACTCAGGCTAATTCGTTTGTAGACGTGTATGCGTTTACTCCGGACCAAACTAAAACATATTCGCTCACCGCGCCCAAAGGTATGGCTGTTTCGGTGGACGGCAACGATATTTTAGACGGAACTACGGACGCGGAAACGCAGACGGCTAACTTCAAAGCGACTGCGGGCAAGGTTGTGCTGATTACGTTCAGCAACCCGCAAACGGGCAAATATACCGTAACCGTCGGGGAAGAGTTGTATTCTATCATAACTCCCGACGCACCTTTGTCCGGATTTACCGTTCCTTGCAAAACGGTAAGCGACGGCGTAACCTCGGGCGGGGTTGCGATTGCGCAGGTAGGCGATATAGAGGCAGGCAAGTATAAACTCGTGATTACTTTAAACAACTCGCTTATGAGGTCTGCGTTCTATTTCGGCAAAAATATCAACCCCGACTATAACGAAATTTACGGACCGATGAACCAATACGGACTTGGCGGCACGGCGGAAGTAATATTCAACAATATGCAGGTTAACGTTTATAACGGCGCAGATTATACTGTTTCTTATGCGAGTTTGAAAATTACCGTAGAGCTTGATTTACAGGCGGGCGATAAGCTTGTGTTTGCCCACAGCAACACCGTAAACGGAGCGGTTTCGTTGACTCTGACAAAAGTTTAAAATGTAATATTAAATGTAATATTATATAACTCCTTTAAATGGTTTCCTCGTTCGCGCATCTGCGGGCGGGGGAATTTTTTCGCAAACTGGCTGTAAAATTACTTTACAATATAAAAAATTTTTGCTAAAATATCAAAGCTATATAAAAATTCACACCCGAGGGGCGGGCGCCCCGTGCCGGTAAAATCTTTTAATGCCGGAATAAGCGCCGTAAAAGCTGCGTCTTCGGGGAGGTTAACGGAGGAATTAAAATGGCAGTTATAACTATGAAACAGCTGCTCGAAGCAGGCGTACACTTCGGGCACCAGACCAGAAAATGGAATCCCAAGATGGCTAAGTACATCTACGCCGCGCGCAACGACATTCACATTATCGACCTTCACCAGACGGTTGACCTTGTTGAAGACGCTTACAGATTTGTATGCGAGTCGGTTAAAGAGGGTAAATCCGTGCTCTTCGTAGGCACAAAAAAGCAGGCGCAGGACGCGGTTAAGGAAGAAGCCGAACGCTGCGGAATGTACTATGTGAATTCGCGTTGGCTCGGCGGCGCGCTCACCAACTTTAAAACTATCCGTTCGCGTATCGACAGAATGGTTAAAATCGAAAAGATGGAACAGAACGGCGAATTCGACCTCCTGCCTAAAAAGGAAGTTGCAAAGCTGCGCGAGGAGTTCGGCAAATTGCAGGCTAACCTCGGCGGTATCAGAGAGATGAACAAGCTCCCCGGCGTTATGTTTATAGTCGACCCGCACAACGAGGATATAGCCGTTGCAGAAGCGCGCAAGCTCAATATCCCCATCGTGGCAATCACCGATACTAACTGCGATCCCGACCTTATCGACTACGTAATCCCCGGCAACGACGACGCTATCCGCGCGGTCAAGCTCATATCCTCCGTAATCGCTAACGCGGTAATTGAGGCGAACCAGGGCGAAACGCCCGTGCTTCCCGTTGAGGACGAGGGCGAACCCACTTCCATAGAAGAGGTTGTTGCGGCTGCGGAACAGACCGAAAAGGCAGAATAAGCAAATATTAAGGAGAATAATAATGGCATTTACAGCTAAAGACGTAATGGCGCTCCGCGATAAGAGCGGCGCGGGAATGTTGGACTGCAAAAAGGCGCTTACCGACGCCGACGGAGATATGGAGAAGGCAGCCGAGCTTTTAAGAGAGCGCGGCATAGCAAAAGCCGTTAAAAAGGAAGGCAGAATTGCCGCGGAGGGCGCAGTCGGCGCATACGTTTGCTCCAAGTGCGGCGTTGGCGTGCTTTTGGAAATAAACTGCGAGAGCGACTTTGTTTCGCGCGGGGAAAAATTCCACGGCATTATAGACGATATTGCAAAGGTTGTAGCTGAAAACAGACCTGCGGACGTAGACGCGCTTTTGGGCTGCAAGCTCGGTAACGGCACGGTTAAAGATTTTGTAACCAACCAGACGGCTGTTATCGGCGAAAAAATTTCCGTGCGCCGTTTTGCGATTTATGAAACCAAGGGCAAAATTGAAACGTATATCCATATGGGCGGCAAAGTCGGCGTTATGGTTGAGGCAATCGATTATAAGGACGGCGCGGAAGAAATTCTCCACGACGTTGCCCTGCAGATTGCTGCGAGCAGACCTTCCTATATAACCGAGGCGGAAGTACCCGCGGAAGTTTTAGATAAGGAAAAGGCGATAATGCTTGCGCAGATGCAGAACGACCCCAAAAACGCAAATAAGCCTACTAACATTCTCGAAAAAATCGTTGCCGGCAAAATGGGCAAGTTCTATCAGGAAAACTGCCTGATGGATCAGGTTTTTGTAAAGGACGACAGCAAGAAGATTTCCGAGGTTATCGGCGGCAAATTCAAGGTGGCGCGTTTCACCCGCTTTGAAATGGGCGAAGGGATAGAAAAGAAGAGCGAGAATTTGCAGGACGAAGTTGCAAAGCAGATTGAAGCTATGAAGAAGTAAATAATATTAAAAGGAGCGTTTAACGCTCCTTTTTTGCTGCCGCTAAAACGCGTATATGTGGTACTCTGCTGTGTTGCGCTGCGCTTGCCTCAGTCATTTACTTCATTGTAAACTCCTTTCGGACAATGCTCGCGCGCCTTGTATAGTGCCGCATCTACGCGTTTTATTACAACGGGGCTTGCGCCTTGAACTGCTCGTATCTACACGTTTTTAAAACACTTGCTGCTATACTCTTAAATAAGATACAAAAAATTGTTGTTTTTTATTTTCGGCTATGTTATAATGTTATAAGTAAAATTGCGGGGAGAGGTTATGCAGCCTAAATACAAAAGGGTATTACTCAAACTTTCCGGCGAGGCGCTTGCGGGTAGCCGCGGCTACGGTCTTGACGAAGAGGTCGTTTCGGGCGTCGTCGCCCAGATAAAAACCATACACGATATGGGCGTGGAGGTTGCGCTCGTTATAGGCGGCGGCAACTTCTGGCGCGGTCGTCAGGGCAAAAATATGGACAGAACCACCGCCGACCATATGGGTATGCTCGCCACGGTTATGAACTCGCTCGCTATGATGGACGCGCTCGAACAGCAGGGAATACCTACGCGCGTTCAGACGGCGCTCATTATGACCTCAGTTGCCGAGCCCTATATTCTTAGAAAGGCTTTGCACCACTTTGAAAAGGGCAGAGTTGTAATTATGGCTTGCGGCACGGGCAATCCCTATTGCTCAACCGACACTGCAGCCGCGCAGCGCGCCTGCGAAATTCAGGCTGACCTTCTGATGATGGCAAAAAATATCGACGGTATTTACGACAGCGACCCCAAGCTCAATCCCGGCGCGAAAAAATACGACAGGATAAGCTATCTCGATATTATAAACAACGGCATAAAGGCGATGGACACCACCGCCGCGACTATGTGTATGGAAAACGGCATACCCGTGCTTGCTTTCGGGCTTGACGAAAAAGACTCCATTATCCGCGCGGCTTGCGGCGAAAAAATAGGCACCTTAATCGATAATAATTAAATAATGCAATATGGTTTTCCGCGGTAATAGTCGCGGTGCATACAGCGGCAGATATTATAGATAAAAAAGCCGGACTAAACGCAAACGTACGGCAAAGACAAAGACGATATAAAATCATAAAAAAGGGGAATATTTATGGTAGACAACGAACAGGTAGAGGAAATAATCCTCGTATTAGACGATAAGCTTTCAAAAACGGTAAGAGTTTTAAAAGAGGATTTTGCAGCGGTACGCGCGGGCAGGGCTAACCCCCATATCTTAGATAAAATAACCGTGGACTACTACGGCGCGCAAACGCCCATTAACCAGACCTCCAACATATCGGTGCAGGAGGGCAGGTGTCTTGTAATCTCGCCGTGGGACGCTTCGCTTTTAAAGGCTATCGAAAAGTCGTTGCAGATTGCAAACCTCGGCGTAAATCCCACCAACGACGGCAAGGTTATACGCCTTGCTTTTCCCCAACTTACCGAGGAGCGCCGCCGCGAGCTTTCCAAGCAGATTCGTAAAATGGGCGAGGACGCTAAAATAGCCGTGCGCAATATCCGCCGCGACGCGTTGGAATCGCTTAAAAAGCTTAAAACCGATAAAATTATTTCCGAGGACGAGTATGCTTCGGTAGAAAAAGACGTAGAAAAGTACGTTGCCGACGCGGTTGCGCAGACGGACGCAGCCGTTACCGCCAAAGAAAAAGAGATAATGACTGTTTAATTTTGTAAACCGGTTTGCACCGGCGGAGGGGGGTCCCGTCGCCGCGATATATAGATATGGAAAATAAAATACCTTTGCACGTCGGGATAATTATGGACGGCAACGGCAGATGGGCGGAAAAACAGGGTAAATCCCGCAATTTCGGGCACAGAGCGGGCAGAGACCGTATGATAGGGCTTGCCGCTCACGCGCGCGATAGGGGTATAAAGTATTTTACCGTTTACGCGCTCTCTACCGAAAATCTGGCTCGTCCCCAAAAAGAGCTCGATTCGCTTTTCGGGCTAATAAGGCGTTATTTTGCAAGTAATATAAAAAAGCTGTACAAAGAGAACGCCGCCGTCAGAACTATAGGCGATTTGTCGCTTTTGCCGGACGATATAGCAAAGCTGTTGACGGACGGCGAAAAAAACTCGCCTCAAAACGCCGGATTTACGGTGGTCTTTGCTATTGCGTACGGGTCGCGTGCGGAGATACTCAGCGCGGTAAATAAAGCTGTGGAGAGGGGTGAAATACTCGATGAAGCGGGCTTTGAAAAGTTGCTGTATACGAGCGGGCTGCCCAACCCCGACCTCATTATCCGCCCCGGCGGCGAAACGAGAATGTCAAACTTTTTAACTTATCAGGCGGCGTATTCCGAGCTGTACTTTACAGACGTACTGTTTCCCGATTTTTCGGATGCGGAATTTGATAAAGCAATTGAAAATTACGCCGGTCGCAACAGGCGGTTCGGCAAAATATAAATCGAAATATTTGGCGTGGCTACGCAAAACCGCGCTTTTGCGCAGATCTGCGCTTCAGTGGAATTGAATGTCCGCATAATATTTTTATTTGCCCTTAAAATTGCGGGCGGGAAAACATAGTTTTCCAAACACGTAAATTTTATCGCGCGGAATAGCGATAAAATTTAGTGAGGAGGTTTTATGAAGGTCTTTACAAAAAGAACGTTGACGAGTATAGTTTACGTATTGGTTATGCTCGCGCTTTGTTTGCTTAAATGGGTTGTGCCGGGCGTTATGATTAACGGCAATAACCAGTTTCTCGGCTCTCTCGGTTTTGACGCGCTGTTCTGCGCCATCGCCGTTATAGCAAGTATGGAATTTGTTGACGCGGTTAATTATTCAAGCGACAAAAACGGCGATAAAATGCGCGTATCCCCCGTACAGAAAGTATTTACCGTGGCATTTTGCGCGCTGATTGTTCCGCTCTACGTGGCAATCGAGGTGTTTATGCCTTCCGAGGGTTTTCTTGCGTGCGCCTGCGCGTTTGCCGTATATGCGGCGTTTATTGCGGGCACTTCGGTTTTCGACCACGGCAACAGTACGGTTAAGGGCGCTATATGCTGCATATTTATAATGCTTTACTGCGGCGTGCTTACCGCGCTTTTCTCGGCAATTAATCATTTGCCCAGAAATTCAATGCTGGCGATAATTTCTCTTATATTCTGTACGATGTTCACCGACGCGGGCGCATATCTCGTAGGTAAATCGCTTAAACGCTTTGTGCCTTTAAAGCTCGCGCCCAAGCTCTCGCCTAATAAAACGGTAATCGGCGCGGTAGGCGGACTTATCGGCGGCGTGCTTGGCGGACTGCTTGCGTATGTGCTTATTATGTGCTTCGGCGGTATGGAAGGCGGCGAGGCGTGGCTTGTAAGCTTTAACAGCGGCGTATTCTTCACCTTTACAAGCACTGCTATACACCCGATTGTTTCAATTATTTTAGTAAGTCTTGTTACGGCGGTTATGGTTCAGATAGGCGATCTGTTCGAGAGCGCAATAAAGCGCGAGTGCGGAATAAAAGATATGGGCAAGCTTTTGCCCGGTCACGGCGGCGTTCTGGACAGATTTGACGGAATGCTCTGCTGCGGAATAATTATTTTATTCTGCTTCGGCACTATTATAATTTAAACATAAGGCAATATCTGTATTAAAAAAACACCGTCCGGCGCGGTGTTTTTGTCATTATTTATAATTTTATCGGGTATAATAAGTATGAAAAAGATTGTGTTGATAGGCTCTACCGGTTCGATAGGCAGGCAAGTTGCGCGTGTTGTTTCGCGCTATCCCGAGCGTTTTAAAATAGTCGGACTTGTTGCGGGCAGTCGCTCGGAGCTGTTTTTAAAGCAGGTTAAACAGTTTAAACCCGAGGTTTTTGCTGCTGCCTGCGACGGCGCGGAAAAAGCGGCGGAGATAGCGGGCTATAAAAACTGCGACCTCGTTTTTAATGCGGCGGGCGGTTTTGCGGGGCTTAAATACAGCCTTAACGCTATCGCGGCGGGAAAAACGCTTGCGCTTGCAAATAAGGAAACGCTGGTTTGCGGCGGTGAGTACGTCACCGGGCTTGCAAATGCCGCAGGAGTGGAAATTATCCCCGTGGACAGCGAGCACTCGGCAATCTGGCAGTGCCTTAATTTCAACAAACGCGCGCCGTTTGAGAGGCTTATAATCACCGCGAGCGGCGGAGCTTTCCGCGGCAGGAGCTACGACAGCTTAAAAAGCGTTACTCCGTCAGAGGCGCTGAACCACCCCACCTGGAAGATGGGCGCTAAAATCACGGTGGACAGCGCAACGCTTATGAATAAAGGCTACGAGGTGATAGAGGCGCACGTGCTCTATAACGCGCCTTACAGCAAAATCACCGCCGTTATACAGCCGCAGAGCTTTATACATTCAATGGTGGAGTTTACCGACGGCGCAATCGTTGCGCAGATGAGCTATCCGACAATGGAGCTGCCCATACAGCTTGCGCTGAGCTATCCCGAAAGACTGCCCGCCGAGCTTAAAAAAACCGACTTTTCAAACGGTTTTACGCTTGGTTTCGAGCCTTTGAGGGAGGACGAATTTCCGCTGTATAAGCTCGCGTTGCAGTGCGGCAGAGCGGGCGGAACGCTGCCCTGCGCTCTCAACGCCGCCGACGAGGTTGCCGTGAACGCGTTTTTAAACGGCGAAATTGCTTTCACCGACATATATGCCGTGGTTAACGGCGTTGTGCAGGGCTTTGAGGCTCAGCCTGTTACAAGCTATAAACAGCTTGAAAACGTTGATTTTGCGGCGCGTAAGGCGGCGGAGGAGCTTGTATCCTCAATAAAAAACAGTTAATTTATGCAGTTACTTTCAGTTTCTTCGGTTTTCCATACGATAGGCACCGTATTGCTTGCAATACTAATTTTACTTGCAATGATAACGGTGCACGAGCTCGGGCACTACGTTGCGGGCAAGGCGTTGAAGTTTAAAATCAACGAGTTTGCAATAGGCTTCGGTCCCAAGCTTTACAGGCGCGTTTCAAAAAAGACGGGCGAGGCTTTTTCCGTGCGCGCGCTGCCGCTGGGCGGATTTTGCGCGTTCGAGGGCGAGGACGGCGAAACGCAGACAAGCGAAAACGCGTTCACTAAAAAAGCGCCGTGGAAGCGCATAATAGTGCTTGTTGCGGGACCGCTGTTCAACTATCTGTTTGCGCTGCTGCTCATTATGATTTCAATGTTTGCATTCGGTCAGCTGCTCATAAAGGTTGACACAATGGAGGCGAACGAAGTTGCGCCTGCGGAATATTCGCTGTGCGAGGGCGATTTGATTATGGAAATCGACGGCACGGGCATATATCTCGTATCCGATTTTATGACCGCGTTAAACGGTAAAAATGCGGGCGACACCGTTACGGCAAAAATAGTGCGCGGCGGCGAGCTCATAGAAACGCAAATAATGATAAGGGCAAACTGCGACTTTGCAAACTCCGCCGAGGCGGGCAAAATCTGGGACGCGCTCGGAATTTCCACGGCGCGTACGGAAAATTTCCGTATCGGTTTTTTCACTACCGTAGGGCATTCTTTTGTATATTCATTTAAAATTGCCGGCTCGATATTTAAAGTCCTCGGCGAGCTTTTAACCGGGCGGCTGAGCATTAACGCTATGGGCGGACCGGTTACAACCATTTCGCTGACGTCCAAAATCGCCGCGCAGAGCCTACAAAGCTTTTTTGAAATCGCGGCATATATAGGGGTCAATCTCGCGGTATTCAATCTTTTGCCCATACCCGCGTTAGACGGCAGTAAAGTAATTTTCTGCTTTATAGAGTGGATTTTTAAAAAGCCCGTGCCGAGAAAGGTGGAGGCGATAATCCACGCAGTGGGGTTTATACTGCTGCTTGCGTTTGCAGTGCTTGTAGACGTATTGCAGTTTGTGCGCTGTTAACTTAAATTAAGGCTGCCGCAAAACGCGTATATACGGCACTCTGCGGCGTTGCGCTGTGCGCCGCCACTGTCTGCTTATATTTATGTGCAATAAAAAAGCTTCCCTCAGGAAGCCTTTTTTTTATTGCCGGGTTGTTTGTTCGTTTTGGGCGGGCGCAACTTTTTTGTTCATCATTGAAATCAGCTTATCAAACGTACCCGATTTAGCAAGCACAACGAACAACGCAACACATATTGCGCAGTCTGCGGGCAGGTATACGCACTGATATATGAACGAGTAAACAAACGCATTGGGAGTGGGAATGTTTGCCCATATCGAATCTTCGGCAAAGTAGATAAATCCGGATAAAAGGTGGAATATAAAACGCGCGGCGTATACGAGCACGCAGCCCAGACTGAGTTTTGCAGCTAAGGGGAGCCTGCCGAATTTGGAGGCAAAGCCCATCAGCCCTATGCTTGCAAACGCCAGAATATAGTCGAGGAAAAATGTAAGCGGGGTTAAAATAAACGGGTCGGAAATAAAGTTGAATAGACCGAATATAATTCCCGCAACCGTGCCTTTAACCGCGCCCGCTTTGTAGCTGTAAATAAGTACGGGCACAAAGCTTGCAAGCGTTATAGAGCCGCCGTACTGTACGGGCGATACCTTTATAAACGACAGCGCAAACGAGGCGGCAAGACATACGCCGGCGTACGCTATATCGTTTGAAGTATATTTTTTGCTGAATATACTTATGAGAACAAGGACGACTACAAGCGCCGCTATTACGCCTATCGAAATCCAGGTTACGATGTCTGTCGTTTTTTCGGAAACGACGGCAGAGAGTGAAAGTAACATAAAAATTTTCTCCTTTCCCGTGCTACGGGTATACCGCCGAAAAATAAAAACGTCCCCTGAAAATTTGGGAACGCCCGAAAAAAGCTCTTTGCACTATCGCTCAACCATTACGTTGCCGATTCAAAGGGTATAATCTCAGCTCGCGCATATACTTCGCATTTCTTTGTCGCGCTTATATTTTATTGCGGTCGCATACGGCTAAGTATGCTCCATTATAAAATATGCGCGCTCCTCGACCTGCTCGTATCTGCGCGAGCTGTCGCCGTTTAAAATGCGTTGTATCGTACGGGCACCCCCGACGGTATTTTGTTTTATTGATTGAATTATATAATAATTGCCCTTTAAAGTCAATTGAAATTTATAAATTTTTGTTATATAATAAATAAAAACGTTACGAGGCTTTTATGGGATTCAATTTTTACGCCTATATGGACAGAATGAAATATATCAAGCGCTGGCAGCTTATGCGCTCCGTGCGCGAGGAGAATATAATGGAGCACTCCCAGCAGGTCGCAATGTTCGCGCACGCGCTCGCCGTTATAAACAACAAAATTTTCGGCGGCAGCGCAAATCCGGAAAAAGCCGTGCTGTACGCAATTTATCACGAGTGCAGCGAGGTTGTCACCGGCGATTTGCCCACGCCCATTAAATATTTTAACAACTCCATTCAGGGCGCGTATAAAAATTTAGAGGCGCGCGCGTGCGACAAGCTTTTAAACACCCTGCCCCAAGAACTCCGCGCGGAAATTGCGCCGTCCGTCAATCCCGATACCGGGTGTCTGGAATACGCGCTTATGAAAGCGGCGGACAGACTCGCCGCGTTCGTTAAATGCCTTGAAGAGCTGCGCTGCGGCAATTCGGAGTTTGCAAAAGCTAAAAAGAGCATAGAGGACGATTTGCATTCCCGCAAAATGCCCGAAGTAGAATACTATTTTGAGCACTTTATCCCTGCGTTTTTGTTGACTCTCGACGAGTTGGAAGGCGAATAATTATTTTTCGGATAAAATAAACGCTATGTAGTCGAGCTTTCTCTGTATTTCCCGTATGCAGTAGTTTAAATTTTGTTGCAAGTCTTTTTGACTGTTCTCCGCGGCTTCAAATTTTTCGCAATGGCAATCTTCTGAAATTGTTTTCTTTCCTTTTTTTGACGGTTTCGAGTTTAGACAATGCCCTCTTACCGTCTTGCTGAAAGTTGAACTTAAAAGAATATAGTAGGGCACAAAGCGTTTGCAGTTTTTACATATGTTTTCCATAAATACTTCCTTAAACCAATATATTAGTAAATATTATAATACCAGGATTTTGGTTTGTCAAGCATTTTAACCAGTTTTTTGGTATAATTTAAATATGAACTACGGAGAAGCGTTAAAATTTCAAAGAAACAATGCGGGACTCACGCAAAAACAATTGTCAGAAGCTACAAAAATACCGCAACAGACTATTAGTTGGTGCGAAACTAATCAAGGGGAGCCGAGCATAGATTTTTGTGTAAAATTAGCAGATTTTTACGGCATTAGTATTGACGAGCTTATAGGCAGGGAAATAAAAAACAGTTAAGGCGCGGATTTAATCCGCGCCTTTTTATCGCGCAGAACTGCGCGTAAAACAATAAAAACTTATATCAGAGGGGCGAATATTTTAAGGAAAAAGCGGGTTAGCCTTTTTGCGGGCGTGGCTTTGCCGTGCAACAGGGGCGCGGAGAGCTTAAAACAGTCCTGAAAATCGCGCTCGGCGCGTTCGCACATATCGCCGTTGAAAAGTATTCCGCACTCGTAGTTTAAGTGCATAGAGCGGAAATCGAAATTATAACTGCCTAAAAACACTTCGTCGTCGCATATAACGCATTTGGAGTGCATAAAGCCCGGCATAAATTCGTAAAACTGAACTCCGCTTGAACTCAGCTCCTTTGCAAAAGCGCGCGTCACCGCGTAAACGTATTTTTTATCGGGGATATGGGGAATTATTATCTGAACTTCAACACCGCTTTTGGCGCAGAATTTAAGCGCGGACATCAGCTTTTCGCCGCCGCAGAAATAGGGGGTGAGTATGTGCACGCGGCGTTTTGCGGAGAGTATTTTGGATATATACGCGTCCTCGCAAAAGCTGCGCGCGGGCGGGCTGTCGCAGTAAGGCAGACATAGATATTTGCCTTCGCCTTTTACGCTCACGCGGCTTTCGCCGTCCCAGACGGAGTAAAACATAGCTCTGAAAACCTGCGCCGCCTCGCCGCCTACGTAAACGGCGGAGTCCTTCCAGTATCCGTAATTGCAGCTTATGTTCGCGTATTCGTCGGCTATATTTATGCCGCCGATATATGCCTCGCCGCCGTCTATCACGGCTATTTTTCTGTGGTCGCGCAGGTTATGGCGGGCTATGGGCAGGGGGATAATGCGGTGGAACGTCTTTAATTCGCCGAGCTTTTTAAGGCGGTTTTTTTCTCTGCCGCCTATTTTGAACGCCGAACCCAGACCGTCTATAATAATTTTAATAACCGCGCCGTTGCTTTTTGCCGTTTCGAGCGATTCTATAAGCCGTTCAAATATCTTCCCGCGCGAAAATATAAAAAATTCGAGCAGAACCTCGCTTTTCGCCGACGCTATCCTCTCGAAAAGCGCGTTAAAAAACGTTGTGCCGTCGGGGTAGTATTCGGCGCGGTCGTAGCCCGCCGCGCCCGAGCCGCAAACGGCGGCGGCCGCGGCGGACAGAGTGTACTCCGCGGAGGAGTTTACCTCTAATATGCATCTTTTTTTGCCGTATACCGTGCAGATTATATACAGGAGCGGCGCAACTATCGGCAGGGCGCAGAAAATTGCAAACCACGCGCATTTAAAATCTGCCGAACGGCGCGAGGTTAAAAGCAGAACCGACGTGCTGAGCGCAACCGACCACGCCGCGGCAATCGCGAGCCAGAGCGGCAGAAAGGCGGGGACGAGAACGCATAAAAAAATAATTGCGGCAATCTGTGCCGCAATTAAAATAAAACATAAAAATTCTTTGGATAATATTAAACCCGGTAATTTGCGCATAGATATGTAAAAGGGGTTTAAAAAATCATTTTGAGTATGGTCATACTTGCCCTGCGCGGGATAAAGAAAGACGCGCACCTCTCGTCTAACAGCTCGATAGGGTTATAATCGGTGATAATGCGTTTTGCAAGCGGGTCGAGGTTGATGGCGTTGTGGTTGAGCATATTTATAACGGCGTCCGTATAGCCGTAAACGTGCGAAACGCCGAATACCGTTAAATCGTTTTCCACTATTTCGCGGTTGTCGAGGCTGCCTATGTTGTATGAAAGCCCGACAATTGCAATCGCCGTGCCCTTGGTTATTATTCTTGAAGATATGGTGACGGGCAGGCGCGAGCTGGAACAGTATATAGCCGCGTCGCACATCTTGCCGGAAGTTGCGTTTTTAACGTTTTCGATAAGCGCTTCGTCGTTGGGGAACGCGTACGCAACCCCGCAGGCTGCCGCTTTTTTGAGGTTTTCGGGATGGTTGTCTATCACAATGGGGGTAACTTTGCGGTATTGCAGAGTCTGGGCGATAATATTGCCCGTAAAATCGCCGCCTATTACGGCTACTTTCTGACCCGCCGTTAAATTAAGGCGTTCACAAATATTTTCGGCAATACCCACCGTTTCTATGCACAGCGCGTGATAATCGTCTACGGAGGAGGGGAGGGGCGCAACCTCGTTATAGTTGCACACCACGAAATCGCGCATAAACCCGTCGAAATCGGCTCCGGCGGTGTGAATGTTTACGCACTCCTTGCGTTTGCCCGTTTTGCAGGCGTGGCAAACTCCGCACGCGCGGATGGGTCTTAAATAAACGCGGTTGTTTTTTTCAAGACCGTAGCACTGTTCGCCCACTTCGGTAATTATTCCCACCGCCGTTCTGCCTATCGTTTTGGGATAAGCCGCCTGAACGTTGCCGCTGTAAAGCAGAGCGTCGTAGTCGTTTAAAAGCAAATGCGACACTTTTACTTTGACCTGCGTGGGCGAAATAATTTTTTCGCTTGTAACTTCGTTTACAAGATTTTTTATACCTTTTAAAACCCAGTTATCCATATTACATTGTGATTATACGCTAATCGCAAAAAAATTGCAACTGATTTAATTAAATTTACCGCTATTGACTTGCGCAAATTAAAAATTGCATTTTTTCCGTCAAAATCAATTGACTTTATGCGGTTATTTAGTTTATAATGTATCAGTAATTATAGAAATTCAGCGAGGTGAGATAATATGAAGCCCGAAATACATCCCGATTATCACGAGGTCACGGTTGTATGCGCGTGCGGCGCAACGTTCAAGACAGGCTCTACCAAGAAGGTTGATACTTTAAAAGTTGATATTTGCAACAAATGTCATCCGTTCTTTACCGGCAAGCAAAAACTTGTGGATACCGGCGGCCGTGTAGACAAGTTCAAAAAAAGATACAATATTTAAAAGCGCGGCTCCATATTTGCGGAGCCGTATTTTTTTAGTGAGAGTGTAATATGGCTGAAAACCAAACTGCTCCAAAGGCGGAAAAAATTAAAAAACGCAAAAAATGCCCTACGTATATCGGCGGTCAGGCTGTTTTAGAGGGCGTTATGATGATGGGCAAAACCTGTATGGCTACCGCCGTGCGCGACCCCGACGGCGAAATTCAGGTTGAAGCCAAGCGTTTAACGCGCGGAAAAGCCGCTAAAACCGCTTCTAAAATTCCGTTTGTAAGAGGCGTGGTCAATTTGTTTTCCTCGCTTGTCCGCGGTACGAAAACGCTTATGCGCTCGGCGGACGTTTACGGCGACGAGGACAGCGAAGAGCCCGGCAGGTTTGAAAACTGGCTTGCAAACAAATTCAAAATAAGCGTTATGGATTTGGTGACGACCATTTCCGTATTTTTGGGTATTATGCTCGCGGTGGGTATTTTTATGGTGCTGCCGCGTCTTTTGGTATCGCTTATACCCGGTCTGCCCCTTGTGTGGGAGTATGTTATGCTCGCCGCGATAAAGCTGGTTATTTTTATCGTGTATCTGGGGCTTATTCTTATTTTAAAGGACATACGCAGGCTTTACCGCTACCACGGCGCCGAGCATAAAACCATTAACGCCTACGAGCGCGGCGTGGAACTTGTGCCCGAAAAGGTTAAGGAGTGCTCTCGCATTCACGACAGGTGCGGAACGTCGTTTTTGTTTATCGTGCTCATTATAAACATAGTGCTCATAACGCTTGCAAGCTGGGTGCTGCGCATTTATCTTATTGAAAACCCCGTTCTCAAATTTTTTGCTAACCTCGGCGCGGAAGTTGTTCTGTTGCCGCTTATCGCGGGTGTTGCGTACGAAATTTTGAAGTTTTTCGCAAAATTCGACAATAAATTCGTTCTGATTTTCAAGGCGCCGGGTATGCTGCTGCAAAAGGCGCTCACCACGCGCGAGCCGGACGAGGAAATGCTGGAAGTGGCGATAGCCGCCTTTAAAAAGGTGCTTGAAATGGACTCCGACCCCGACGCGCCCGAATCGCGGTTTGTTACGGGCGGGCTTTTGCCCAAGCTTTTAAAACAGACCAAAGAGGATTTTGCCGCGGCGGGCATAGACGGGAGCGACGCGGAATGGATTTACGCTCTGTCGCTCGGTATGAAGCGCAGCGAGCTCGATAAGCAGAGAAAGGTGTTTTCTGCCGAGAGCAAGCGCATAGATAAGATAGTTAAAGAAAGGCTGACCGGCAGACCGCTCTGGTATATTGTGGGCGACACCGAGTTTTACGGCTGTACTATAAAGGTTGACGAGCGCGCTCTTATTCCCCGCCCCGAAACCGAATTGCTTGCGGATATTGTGGCGAGGAGCGTGGAAGAGGGCGACAGAATACTCGATTTGTGCACGGGCTCGGGCTGTATCGCGGTGTCAGTTGCCAACGCGTGCAGGGATAAGAAAATAACCGTTACCGCGTCGGATATTTCAGACGCGTCGATAATGCTCGCAAAGGAGAACGCGGCGGCGAATAACGTTAACGTGCATTTTGTTGTAAGCGATTTATTCGAGCGCGTGTACGGCAGATATAACATAATAGTTTGTAATCCGCCCTATATAAAGAGCGGGGAGATTGCGCATTTACAGCGCGAGGTGCGCGAGCACGAGCCGAGAATAGCGCTTGACGGCGGCAAGGACGGACTTGATTTTTACCGTCGTTTAGCCGAAGATATTAAAGGGTATATAATGCGCGGCGGTATGCTTATTCTGGAATGCGGCGAGGGGCAGGTGCCCGAAATTCTTAATATATTCTCAAAGCGCGAATACGCAATGATTATGAAAGATTTGAACGGTGTGGAGCGTTTTGTTAAAATTGTGTTTTAAGCTCACGTAAAAACGCGTATATACTTCGTATCTCCGCGTTTTTACGTCTGTATTATTTGAGGCAGTATGCAAGATAAAATGATTTTAAAACTTAAGGATATTTACGCGAGATACGAGGAGCTTTCCCGCCTTATGAGCGACCCCGAAGTTATAGCCGATACGGCTAAGTGGACGGAGGTTGCCAAAGCCCAGGCGGAAATTTCCGAAACCGCGCAGAAGTACGCCGAATACGCCGAGTGCGAGCGTCAGCTTTTGTCTGCGGAAGAGGCGGCAAAAACCGAAACGGACGCGGATATGCGCGAACTATTCGCGGAAGAGGCGGGTGTTTGCCGTAAAAAACTTGCTGAAATTCGCGAAGAACTCAAAATATTGCTTTTGCCAAAGGATAAGAACGACGACAGGAACTGTATAGTTGAAATCCGCGGCGGAGCGGGCGGCGAAGAGGCGGCTCTTTTTGCGTACGAGCTTTACAGAATGTACATTATCTTCTGCGAACACCACAGATTGAAGATAGAAGAAATCGATAAAAACCAGACGGAGCTCGGCGGCATAAAGGAAGTTGTGTTCAACGTTGCGGGCAGGGGCGCTTATAAGCTTTTAAAATTCGAGAGCGGCGTGCACCGTGTTCAGCGCGTGCCCGAAACAGAATCGCAGGGCAGAGTTCATACCTCGACGGCGACCGTTGCCGTTCTCCCCGAGGCGGATGACGTGGAGGTTGATATAAAGGACGAGGATATACGCGTGGACGTATACCGTTCATCCGGCGCGGGCGGACAGAAAGTAAACAAAACCGAAACGGCAATCCGAATTACTCATTTCCCCACCGGCATAGTCGTAACCTGCCAGGACGAGCGCAGCCAGCTCAAAAACAAGGATAAGGCGTTTAAGGTGCTGCGTTCGCGTTTGTACGACTATTACAACTCAAAAAACCAGTCGGCGTACGACGAGCACCGCAAAAGCCTTGTAGGCACCGGCGACAGGAGCGAGCGCATACGCACTTATAATTTTCCGCAGGGGCGCGTTACCGACCACCGTATCGGCTTTTCGCTCTACTCGCTCGACAGCTTTATTATGGGCGATATAGAGGAAATGATAGAGGCGTTGGCTGTGGCAGAGCGTGAGGCATTGCTCGCAGGCGAGTAGCTCGCGCTAAAACTCATATAAGCTGCGCAATACGTTGTCAAACATCGCTCCGCCTTAGTCGTTTACTTCAATGTAAACTCCTTGCGGTCGTCGCTTGTTTTCCTCGTCTTGCTTGCTTCTCTGAGTTTTCCGGCAACCGACGGCGTTGGCAACGTCAAAAATTTTTTTAAAATTCGGGACAAAAGTCTTTTCCGTTTCGTTTATATTACAAATGAGAAAAAGCGGGGGAAAAGTTATGAAAACCAAATTAAAATGTATTGCTGCGGTAATGTGCGCGTCGGTGTTTGCGCTGTCGCTTTCCGCGTGCGGCAGAGGCAAAAGCACTCTTTTAGGCAAATCGGCAAAGCCCGAATATTTAAGCTATACCGAAAAAAACACAGACGAATTTTTATCGTTTAAAAACGGTGTGGATAAATTTGCGTCGTCCTTTGCCGAATACGCATACGGGGGCAAGCAGAACTCCAACTTTGCCGTGTCGCCCGTATCGGTATATATGGCGCTTTCGCTCGCCGCGGAATGCGCGGACGGACAGACGCGGAGCGAAATATTGTCGGCGCTCGGCGTGTCTTACGAGTCGTTAAAAACAAATTTTCCGTTGCTTTACCGTTCGGTCTGGGACGAACATAAAAGCGGCAAAAAAGTTACGGGCAGAATTATTCCCGCAAATTCAATATGGGTCAACAAAGGCACGCCCGTAAATCCGGAGTGCATAGACGCGCTGTCAAAATATTATTACTGCGATTCGTATTCGGCGGATTTTTACGGCGACAATGCGCAGGCGAACAAGGCGGTGCGCTATTACGTTAAGCAGCAGACGGACGGTCTTATAGATAAGGATTTTGAGCTGTCGGAGGATACGCTGTTTGCGCTTATAAACACGCTGTATTTAAAAACGGTATGGAACGAGCGCGGCGACGATTTGCGGTATGCGCCGGATTTGTACGAATTTAAAAACGGCGACGGCACAACCGTATTAAAAAATCTGCTTTCCGGCTATTACAATACGGGCAGGGCGTATGTTGCCGAAAGTTATAAGTCGTTTTACACAACTACTTACGACGGATATAAAATTAAATTTATAGTGCCCTGTGACGGATATAGTATTTCCGACGTTTTCACCGCGGAAAATATATCGCATTTAAACGCGGTTACAGATTACAACGCGGTGGACGACGTTAATAAATTAAGATACAGCACGAGATGTATATTTCCCGAATACGAATGTAATTTCGACGAAGAAATAAACGGTATATTAACGGAAAAATACGGCGTTGACAAATTATTTAAAGACCCCGGCATATATGCGGACGCTTGCAGTTTTTCCAACTTATCCGAAGAGAAGTGCTATTGCGCTAAAATCCGCCACGTGGCTAAGCTCAACGTAAATAAAAAGGGCGTAGAGGGCGCTGCCGTAACCGTAATAGAAATGGATGGGGCAACTGCCCCCGACCCCGGCGAATATACGCCTGTTTTTGAAAATTTTGTAGTGGACAGGGCGTTCGGCTTTGTTATAACAACGCCGGAAAATATTGCGCTGTTTTCGGGCGTAATAAATAAATTATAAATTAAAACGTATGAAACGAAATCAATCAACCGAAGATTATCTCGAATGCATTCTCCTCTTATCCCGCGAGGAAACTAACGTGCACCGCGTTGACGTGGCGCGCAAAATAGGCGTTTCGCAGCCAGCCGTGCAAAAAGCCATAAAGCTTTTACAGTCGGACGGCTACGTTGAGTGCAGCGGACTGCACCTCTATTTAACCCGAAAAGGCGAGGAGTATGCAACAGAAATTTACGACAGGCACTGTACGCTGCGTAAATTTTTAATATTGCTCGGCGTGCCGGCGGCGGACGCCGACGGCGACGCCTGCGAAATGGAGCACGTTTTATCCCGCGCGTCTTTTGCCGCAATTAAAAGGTGGGTAGAGGAGCGCGGCAATTAGCCGGGTGAAATTTGCGTGAAAATTATTCTCACAAATACTTGACATAATACATAGCGTATTATATAATTAGGGCAATCATATATATAATATGTAAAAAAGGCATATGCCTTTTTTGCGTTGCTGCGCAACGCAAAAGCAATTATGTTAATTAACGGGTATTAACCCGAAAAAGGAGAATAACATTATGAAAAAGATTGTTGTAGGCGTTGCAGTAGCTCTTGCTACTCTCATTATGTGTATGTGCTTTGCTGCGTGCAGCACGTCTGTTACCGGAACTTATAAGTTTCAGTCAATGAGTATGACTCAGGGTGGCACTACCGTAGAAATCAAAGTCGGCGAACAGTATATGGGTATGATTACCCTTAACGAAGATGCTTTTGTTATCACTATCAACGAGGATAACACCGTTGAATTTAAAATAAATATGGGTGAAGAAGCTACGGTTAATGGCACTTGGGAAGAGAAAGACGGCAAGTACTACATAACTTTGGAGGGAAAAACCCAGGAAATAACCGTTAAGGGTAATACTCTCACTATGGAAAACGAAGGCGCAAAAATAGTTCTTAAAAAATAATTTAACATCAAATCTCTACTGCTTTAACCGTAATTCCCGTAGGGAATTTTAGGTAAACAGCAGGTGAATGAAAATAAAGCGCGGCGTAAAGCCGCGCCTTTTCTTTTGTCTTTGTTTAGTTTTTAATTACCTGCGGAAAATGCGTTTTGCGCCCGTTTTTTTATTCAGAGTTTAAAATATTAAAAAAATTTTACTTAAAACAGAAAATTTCGACAAAATAATATCATATATTTTTATGACAAACTTGACATTTTGTCATAAAAGTAATATACTCAAAGTACTGAATAATATAAAGATACATTTTTTTACTGGATCAAGGAATAAAAATGAAACTCAAAAAGAGTAAAAACGGCAATCTGAGCGTTGTAAAAACGTCCGGCTTCAAGTTGGATAAAAACGCCAAAAACGTTAACAGCCGCGCAGGACTTGCTAAAAATAAAAAATCAAAAGAGGGGGAAAACCTCGTAAAGCGCAGAAAACCTCTGGCGTTGAAGCACGTGCGCCGTTTGCGTAAATTTGCGATTGCGCTCTCCTGCGTATTCGTCAGTGTTCTGGGCTACGTAAGTATGGGCTTTATTATAAAATCGCCCGTAGAGGAGTTGCCCGACGCGGATTACGCCACAGTATGTTTGAAAGCTCCCGAAAGCGGAGTTGCAACCGATTACACGATTGTAGAAAACGTAGGGTTTATGAATTACGTTTTACAAAACCAACCCTACTGGTCGTCGGAAATGCATTCTACCGTATACACGGTAATGCAACAGCAAGTACATACCTATAAACAATATTACAATAACGTTCTTATTTCCGCAGATATAGCCGAAGGCGTTTCGTCGGAAGCTACGCAGTATTGTGTTGCTAACGGAGTGGTATTGTGGCGGGGCGCTGAAAACAAAAACTTTAACGGCATAAACACTCAGTGGCAAACAAAACAGCCGCAGGGACTTTCCGTACAGCAGTTTAAGCAAAAGCGCGGATTTCCGCCCTCGGAGTTTTCCGTATACGTACTCAACGAATACACGATTAAAAACGCTAATGATTATACTGCCGTTGATAACGGAAACGGCACGTATACTATAACGCTCGATCTAAACGTAAATATGCAAGACGGCTTGTATGCCGCAGACTATTACTATAAACAGCAGATGTATGTTACGGGCGGACTTGACGAGCGCCCCGTAATCGATTCGACAACCGTTACATATACGTTTGACAGCTCGTGGCGCGTGCTCGAATTTTCTATAAGCGATTCGTACACCGCAAAAATGGGAATAAAAGTTTCGTGTACTTCGGCTACAACCACGGTGTTTTCGTATGACGAGGATAAAGCGGCAAATACTTTTTACGATGATTATTTTAAAGCGTACGTAAATAACTTTGACGAATCCGACACAAACGCTACTAACGAGCCTAACGCGCTCAACTACCTTGCTGCGGCGTTTGGCAGCGTTTTGGACGAGGGTGCAACATTTAAAGTTAATTTCGGGCTTGATAAGCTTGATATGAGCGGAGTAGTCCACGTCGGGTTGGAAAACGGCGCGCTCAACGATATCCGCGTAGTCCTCGGCGATATATCCGTGTTTACGGGTGCGGACAATATCCTGTACGTTTCGGACGGCAAGGTTAAATATAAGCTTGATACAGGCGCGCTTTCGTCCGGTTCCGTTTCTAACGGAGAGGGGGGGGCGGCTCTTGATTTGGGTGCGATTACGGATAAGCTCACTGCGGGTAGTTTTACTGTTTCGGAAACGGAAGCAAAGTTAGATACCGTAATCGACTTGTTCGGGTTTGAAATAAATTTACATTTCACGTTTAACGTTGCAGATAACAATATTTCTCTCGGATATGTAAGCGCGGAAATTCCCGTCGGCAATACAACGCTCAGGGCGCGGCTTTCATTCGGCACTAAGGACGATATACCTCAAAAACCCGCTGATATGTCGGGGTATACGGATATTTTAAACGACGGAATAACGCTTAATACTACCGTTTTCATAGACAGTCTTAAACTTAGCGGTATAATAAAAATAATGATGTCCGACGGAGCGCTTAAGGGAGTTTACGCAGACCTCGGCGATTTTTCAGTTTTATACGATTGCACCGCGGATATGCTTTATTTGACTGACTCCAACGTGAAATATAAACTGAGTTTACAGTCATTTGGCGGCGACGGCTTAAATTTTTCGGGAATTTCGTTTGATTCCAACTCGATTTTAAGTCAGATAATTGGAAATTTACGCGCGGAAAACGGTGAAATTTCTACCGCTGCAACGCTTAACGTTCTTGAACAAACCGTTTTTGCCGCCGTTGCGATTAAGCTTACGGGCGGGATAAGCGTAAATGCAAACTTAAATGCATTCAGTCATAATATAACGGCTACCGTCGGGTTCAGTACGGAAGAAGTAGTTTTACCCGACTTAAGCGAATACGTTGACGTACTCAATGAAGGAGTAACATTATCGGTAGATTTATCGATAGAAGATTTCCGCTTGAACGGACTTGTATATATCGGTCTTAAAGACGGAAAATTTACGGATTTGAGAGCTGATTTCGGCGAAATTGCTTTGTATTACGCAGACGACCGCCTTTACATAACCGACGGAACGGTGAAGTATATGATCAGCGTACCGCAGGGTAACGGTTCGGTCGGACCTTTAAACTTCGATTTTGCGGAAATAATTAAAAACCTTAATTTTACGGAGAGCGGATTTAATACTGAGCTGGCGGGCGAAGCCCTCGGCGCAATGTTGGAAGTAAGCATTTTCGGCGGAATAAACGTAAATGCAAACGTAAATGCTTTCGGTAAAAATGTAACCGCTACCGTCGGGTTCAGCACGGAAGAAGTAAATTTACCCGATCTAAGCGAATACGTTGACGTGCTCAATGATGGTGTAACCTTATCGGTTAATTTCTCGATAGACGGATTCCAACTTGACGGACTTGTATATATCGGTCTTAAAGACGGAAAATTTACGGATTTGAGAGCCGACCTCGGCGAAATCGCGTTGTATTATGAAAACGGCCGGCTTTATTTAACCGACGGAACGGTGAAGTATATGCTTCGCGTGCCGCAGGACGACGGTTCGTTTGTGCCTTCAGATTTTGACCTGGCAACTATAATAAACAGCCTCACGTTTACGGCGGGCGGATTTGAAGCTAAACTGACGGGCGAATCGCTCGGCGCGGTGTTGGAAGTCGGAATTTTCGGCGGCTTTAAGGTAAATATAAATGCCGACGCGTTCGGCAAAACGTTATTTCTCGAAGCGGAATTTTCCGCGGAGCAAGTAGCTATGCCTAACCTTTCCGAGTACGTAGACGTTATCAACGAGGGTATAAGCCTTAGCGTGAGTGCGGTAATCGACGAGAAAGACAATCTCGGCGACGGCGAAATTCAACTCAACGGCAACGTGTTTATAGGTTTAAGCGAAGGAAAGCTCACCGAAATAAGAGCCGACTTCGGCGAAATAGCCGTTTATTTCGATAACGCTGAGCAGCTCCTTTACGTTAAAATAGGAAATAATAAATATAAACTCGATATCGGTTTAATACAACCCGGCGCAAGCATAGATTTTACTTCTCTTCTGCCCGATAACGTTTCTGTAAACGTCGGCGAAATTCTCAACAATATTGTAGCCGAGTTCAAGCAAATTTCTATAAATACCGAAATTGGAATTTTTGACGCGTTAGTGCCCGTATCCGCAAAGCTTAGTTTTGATAACGGTTTGAATGCGGAGTTCGGCTTGGAAATTGCAGGTGTAAAGGTCGGGCTTTCTGCAAGATTTTCCAACGAGCAGATTCCTGCGCTCGGCGACGGCGAAAAGCAAGAGTATATCAACGTAATCGAAGATATCTGGGGCGCTGTTGAAAGCGTAATAGGCAACAGTATCACAGCCGAGGTTTCGGGCAAGCTGTATTCGTATGACAACAGCAAGTATGCGCAGTACGGTTACGTTAAGTACAACTTTACGGCGGTTTTAGAATACGATTACAGAGGCGAAAACAAGCGCCCCGTAACTATAGATAATGGAACTTTCAACGTTGACAGCGAAGTGTATCTGCACTTTAACTTGAATTTATCGGCTACATCCAACCTCGATAACAGCCTCGGTATAGACGTCATCTTAATGGACGCAAACCCGAATACCTCTTCAAACGGAGTAACGGACGGCGGCTACTATAAAGACGGCGCGCTCGACGTGTTCGTCAGCGTTTCCCAGTACTCGCCAGACAGCGCTAATTATTCTCCGTTACAGGTTTATGCGCCTATGGACGAAATAATGACGTTGCTTGCAATGGTAGGTTCGGCGGCAAATTTAGATAAGCTTTCATTTGAGAACAACGCCGAACTCAACAGCGCCGTTTCGGAAATTGCAAGTATAGTAGACAGCTTGCTTATTGAAAACTATATTCCCAATACCAAAGACCAGTTTGCGTCGCTGGGCGCAAGCCTTATTCCACAAATACTCGGCGTAAGCTTGCAGGAGTATCTCGACGAAATTCTTTCGTCGCTTTCCGCGTCGTCACCCGACGGAAATAAAACGGATAACCACAGGAAAAAGCCTGTTGCGGACTACGTTACAGATATATCGTTTGCAGACAACAGCCTTAAAGTTACGCTCGATTCCGCGTTAATATATAACAAAGAAATGCCGGCGGACGACTTTATAGTTATTGAAATCAATACTGAGTCGTTTGACGGAGGTTGTAAAAAGCTTACGGATATTTCGCTTAAAAACGTGTACTTCGGCGAAAATAACGTTAACGAGCTCGATATGGCGTTAAGCCTTAAATACGGTGAGGTTCAACGCCCCGACGAACAAAACGGTTTAAACGGTTACATAAATTTTGACGGTATCGATACGCTTTTAAAAGCTCTCGTTAACTCTGCTACTCACAAAACGGACGGCGGGGATAACGCTTACGAACTGAACAGATACTATCTCCTCAACGGTTCGTTTAACGCTACTATAAGCGTAATAGGCATAAATATAGGCGTTAATATCGATTTAAATTCAATAGCCGTAAATATCGATGAAAACAACAACGTGGCAATAGACGCGCATATTTCCTATCAGGGCGTGCAGCAGTTAAATCAAATAGCCATAAACGGTGATACCGATTTATATCTTTCGATAAGAAACGATATGATTTATTTGAAGCGCGTTCAAAAAACATACTGGGAAAAAGTATTGTTTGTTACTACTGAAAAAACGTACGAAACGCCCGTGGTTGAGTATCGCGTAATGACACTGGACGCCTTCCGCGACGATATAATAAATCAGTTGGTATTTATGTTTAACTTCGGTTCGCTCGTATCTGACAATCTCCAGGGAGTCGGTTCAAACGGCGGGGGAGGTTCGGCTATCTTCGATAACAGGGATTTGGGAAATCTTTTAAATTACGTCCTTGCTTATTATACCTGCGAAGAAAACGACGGCGGAGCAAGCTGGAACTTTGCAATCAACGGACAAATGCTCACCGACCTCGTGGGAATGACAATGTCGGATATTCCCATAACGATAAATGCCGAAAAGAATTCCGACGGGACTTATATCATAAAGGGGCTTAAAATTAATCAATCGTCTATGAAGCTCGTGGGTAGTATAGTTACCTTGAATTTCAGCGGTTATCTCAATTATTGCAATCCCAACGAAATTGAAAATCACGGCTACACGGATACTTCTGTAAAGCTTGACCAGGCGGCAATGCCCGAGCTTAACGGCAATAGTTGGAACGAGGTTCTCGGCGGTAATTCGTTTGAAGATATTTCCAAAGTAATTAACTGGGATTTGTTAACTGCGGATACGGGGCTTAAATACCTCTCGTTCGGGAACGGGTCGCCTATAGGCGTTGCGCCTCTGCGGTATCTTTACGCGTCTGACGAAAGCAATACCCGCTTTGAACAGTGGGGTAATACGTGTACGGCGCTTTATAACGGAAATACGGGCAACGTTTATACTTATTCGGTTGCGCCCGACCCCTACGATATAATGCCCAAAGTCGAAAATATGACGGCGGTGTGGCAAAGCGGTTATGAATTTGAGGACGGCACGCTTATAGTAAGAGCTGTTTATGATACAACGTATAAAATAACTATCGACAGTATTTATCCCACGGACGGCGATTATCTGTACAATGACGACGCAGGAATTTGGAATTATACTGTTGAAGAAGCGTACGGCAGCGTGCTTCTGCCTGTAAACGTTTACTATACGGACGGATATTATACTTACGGTCTGAAATATTACGTTGACGAAAGAGGAAACGTATGCGCGTCCGATAACACGGCGTACAACAATTACGGTTTGCTTTGCCTGGTTATGCCGGTTTCGGGAGATAAGCATTATACTGCGGTATGGGAACGCGTTTACGAAATTAAATTCGTAGCAGAGTTCGACGGCACAAGCCGCGAAATTTCCCGGTATTACTACGAAAACGACAATCTTTTGGATAACCTTCCCGATGTGCCGCATATAGGCGGATATAAAGGCGAATGGATTTTGCCCGAAAATACGGTAATTTCGCCAAATTCGGATTTAGTTATATATGCGGAATATACTATTGTCAGCTATACTGTAAATCTGGTAAGCGCTCAGGCTGTAACAAATGAAAACTTTATTGCGGCGGACGGCGGTTATTCATTCGCGCAAAACTATCTATATGCAAGCAGGGTTACTCTCAATGAGCTTAATCCCGTATCGGGCGTTTACGTATTTAAAGGATTTTACAACAATCCCGAGTTCACGGGCAACCCCGTAACCGAATTTATAGTAACGAACGACGTTACTTACTACGCAAAGTGGGAAGGCAAGGCTATTAACGTAACTTATAAGAGCGATTTGCCGTTCGGTAACGCAAAATTAGGCGAAGATAACTTCTATTCGTTTAAGGTTGTAATGCGTTACGGTTTAAATGAAAATCTTGCAAATTTCACGCAGGACGGCTATATATTCCTCGGTTGGTATGCGGAAAGCAACGGCGCTTATTCGTACGTTGCTTCGGCGGACGGGTTGAAATCGAATGTAGAAAGTATTGCCGCTGTGTCCGATAGCGTAGACGTTACTCTTTGGGCGGTATGGGCTGTTGACGATATCTGTATAAGTCTAACTAAGGTAACGGGCTCGAAGTGGGCGTTTACAGGCACGTACGCACTGAATTATGCGGACGGCATAAGCGCAATAATTTCGCAGTCTGCGGATATTCAGTGCTCGGTATCCGTAACATACTATGCGCACGGTAAAAAGTTAGGCGGCGCCGCATTCTCATACGATAATATAGGTACTGCAACCTTCAGCGGAACAAGCGGTTCGCTCGATAAATCGGGTATGAATTGCGGTAACGGCTTCCTCGGCAGTAATTTAAGCGGTTCCGTAACCGTAAAAGCAACGTTTAGTTGCGGCGGAGCAACTCTCGGCTCGTCTTCGGAATTTGAGCAGTTCTGCAACAAATCATAATATTCAATCTATGCCGGTTTAGCTTAGCGGGATAGGATAGAGTACAATTATTTGTTTTTTTACTTTCAGTATGATATAATGATTTTAAGATAAACGGCAAATAACAGAGGCAAACGAAATGTGTATTACATTGAAAAGTACTCCGGCAAAATATGAAAAAATGATGGAGGAGCTTGTGCCGCCGTTGTTTGAACTATTAAAAGAACTGGACTCTCTTGAACAGGAAATATTTGTGCGTAACTGTGAAATGGATAAGGAAAAACCCGCACTGAAAATTCCTTCTCACCTGGTTCATCCGAAATGAGATGAGCTGATAAGTGAATACAGAACACGCTTTGGGGTTATTATTGATAAAAGAGTCAGTGAAAAACTCAGGTCACGCGGATATGCAAACAGCTTTGGCAATCCCAGTCGGTATTCTTATTTGAAAAGCGGAGCGTTTTCGGCAGAGTTTACTATGCGAAAGGAAGATATGGCGAGTATAGTTATACATTATCAGAGCTCTAATAACTCTGTCGATAAAAAACATAAATTTGTACTTCGGTTAATTGATGACAAATGGCTGATTGATGAAAAATACTACGGCTTTGAGGATGAAAAAACCTGGTATTCGGATAGCATTTAAAATGAACTAAATTCTAATTTATAGTTCTAATATTGAGTATTCAAAAGCTCTCGGACATTTTGTTCGAGAGCTTTCTGTCATCGCTTTAAAGCGCAGGCGCTTAATTATAGTAATATAAAAAGGAGAAGCGGCTTTTATAGCCGCCTCTCTAAGTTTTACTTTAAATTATAATTCTTCGAGCTGTCTTGAAAGTTTTTGAAGCTGTTCGCGCTTTACGTCGATTTCCGCCGTAAACGTTCTGAAAAACTGTACGTCCGTTTCATCGGGTGTAGTGCGGCTTATAACCGACTCCATCAGAGAGGCAAGGGAACGGGAACGCTTTAATTCGAGTAATTTAATCTCTTCTTCCAAAACGTGAATTTCTTTAAGTATCTTATTCTTATTCGACATTTTTTTCTCCTTGTTTTATTTTATGACGAAATTACTCGTCTTTCGGCGCGTTCTTGTTTTTGTCGTTTGCCGTTTGTTCCAATTTGTCCTGTTCCTCTGCAAGCGCTACGGTTTTTTTGGCGTTTTCCGCAACCTTGTTTGCTCTGATTGCTGCGATTGTTGCGTCTACCGTGGCTTTTGTTCTCATTGCTACTACTATTCTGCCTGTTAAGAGCTGTAACACGCCTTTCTGGTGGAGTATGTACATTACGAGAGCTGCCGCGCCGAGCGCGCCTGCAACTATTATAACCGTTACCCACCAGGGGAGTCCGGGTTTTTCAAATATGCGGAACTGTAAGAAGTCCGATATGCCTTTGAAATTGCCTTTTACATCGTCCGCTATTTCTACGGTTAAGATGTAGTTGCCTACGGGTGCGGACGCCAATTCGTCTATACCGTTTTTATCGTCGTAAATTACCTTTGTGTTGTCCTCGGCGTTCACAATTCGGAAATGCGCTTCTCCGAAACGCGCAGCCGCTACAATCAGATTTTCTTCGGCGTTGTATTTGCCGGAAATCCAGGTGGAAATACTTAGCTTTTCCGTCCAGGCGTTGTCCGCTACGTTGACCTCGAATCTGTGGGGCTGAGGGTTGAGTCCGGAATAGTCGTCCGTGCCCTTAACCGAAGTAATGAGGTAGTAAACGCCGGCATTGAGATCGGTAAGCTTGTCGATTACCTTTTGGTCGGTAATTTTGTTCTGGCTGTCCGCTGTAAACTCTTTAAGACCGTCTATAATGTTTTTGCCCTCTTCGTCGGTTGCTACCGAGAAGAGTACGGGGTCGCTTTCTCTTGAATATTTAGCCGCCGCAAGGAAATGGTTTGTATCGGCGTTGAAACCTTTGTACTGCCACTGTATAACGTCGGGGGTTACGTACCAGTCGTTTGCGGCTTTGGTTATATGTATGGTCGTCGTGCTGGTTAATTGATTCCAGTTATAATGCGCGGTTGTTTCGTCGCCCTCAACGTAACCTTTAGCCGTTGCGATAAGGGTATAAGTGCCTACGGGAGCTTTGCCAAAATCGCTTTGTTCGTAAAACGTGCCGTCGTCGGATTGAAGTATGAACGAAAAGAAATCGTCGCTGCCGTCTTCTATAAATTCTGTGCCCCAGGCGGGTTTAACGGTGGGGTCGTAGCCGTTCCATTCCCAGTTCGGCAGATACAACTCCTGGTTTTCGGAGTTGTCTACTCTCGTTATTTTATAAGTAAAACGTATTTCGCCTACAAGTTCGTTTCCCTCTTTCCATACGTAGTGCTTGCCGTCGAACGATCTAAGCGTTACCGTGTGGTCGCCTACGTCGGTATACGTATCGTCTGCGTCGGGTATAACTTTGTAACGGTTAGTGTCGGAAATAAGCTGAACGGTGTTGTTGAATATAAGTCTGTCTAAAACCGGCTCGGAAAGAATTTCGTAAATTAAAAGAGTGAATTTGTATGAACGTCTTTCGGTATCGTTCATTACGCTCGTCAGCGGCTCGTAGTTGTTTGCCTGTAACTGGTAGTAAACGGTGTAGGTGTCGGGCGCTGCGGGAGTGTTGAACTGGCTCATTGCCGCGTACGTTAGATAGGTGTTGTTCTGCAGTCTGTCTAAATTGTAAGTGAGATAATATCTGTCGGAATAGTAGTTATCGTACTTTTCGTTCGCCCAAATACCTTCGCGTGCCGGGTTGAAAGGGGAGGAGGAAAAATCGCTCCATACCAGAAGGTCTACCGTTGATGCCGCGTTATCGTCCTTGCCGTAAAGCTGGAATACGTATTCGCCGTCGCGGCGGATTGCTTCGTAGGATATGTCTTTAAGCTTAGCCTGTGCGTCCTCGCGCCACTCCGCTTTAAATTCTGCGGGGGATACGGTGAACGAATAGGTTTCGGTATAACCGTTGTAAATTATGGTTTCGTGAGTAACCGACGGAACGTGGAATATAGCCGAATAGTTGCCCGCGGGCATACTCTTGTTAATATATTCGTTTAACTTGCCGAGTGTTATTCCGTATTCCGCCAGGCTGTTGTTATCGTTGTTTATCAAATCGAACTTAACTTCGCTGTTTACGTTCCATTCCGCCGAATCGTCGGAATACATAAGCACGGGAGCAGCCGTGTTTTCTGTAAGCGCGTTGTACGTCCAGCCGTTTATGTTCCAGAAATCGGGGTCGGTATCGTCGGGAACAGCGCCGTCTTCCGTCTGTTCGGGAGCGAATACAAGGGGATTGCCCACTTCAACTATGTACCACTCTTTGGATATTAAAGCCATTCTGCGGTTGGTGGAAATAAGTATGCCGCTTGACGAGGTGTCGTAATTGTAGAACGCGTAACCTTCTGCACAGCTTATCATAACCAGCGCGTTATGCGGACCCATTGCCGGAGAGGAGTTTACGCCGGGCGACTGTGCGCTGCCTTCAAATGAGATATTTTCAAAGTCGTACGTAATTATGTCTTTATATTGAGAATAGATTTCAAGGTCAACGGTTATTTCTCCGCCGCGGTTTCTTGCAACCGCATTGTTGGCGTTTGCCACGTACGCGAGCCTGTAACCTTTTGAAATCTCGTCGTCGGTGAGTTCGTTAAGGGAATATCTCATCGCGTCGAGATTGGTTTCGTCTCCGATACGGGAATATACGTAAACGCTTGCATTTATGAGGCTGAAAGGCTCTCCGTATGTTTCGCCGTCGGGCATTTTTGTTTTGCCCACCCAGTTGCATAAATTGTTTACGTCTAAAATCTGCACGCCGCTTTCATCAACCGCGGATGCGCCGAAGTCGTTTTCCGCAAGCGCAACCTTGTTTGAGTTAAGCGAAAACAGCGCAAACGCGCCCGAACATAACGCGAGGCTTGCTAAAAGTAACGTTAAAATGCCCTTTCTCAATCTGTTCATAACTGCTCCTTATTTATGTAACAAACGGTTTTTGCACTGCCGCAATCCGTTCGTAACGAATTATATTAATAAAGTATAATATTACGCATATTGATTTTAACACTAACGGCAAAGCAAGTCAAGCGTAAATTATTAAAAATATGAAAATATACCCCGGGATATGCCGTGGTAAAAGTTGGTTTGTTTAATAATTTTTACATATTTTTTTATAAAACTATTGTTTTTGCGGATAAATTGTGTTATAATTAACTAACTATAAAGGGGTGTGCTTATGAAAATCAGAATTACAGCCGACTCAACCTGCGATCTCAGCCCGGAGCTTGTAAAAAAATTCGGAGTGGGAATATTGCCGTTAACCGTTGTTATGGGTGAAAATTCTTATAAGGACGGTGTTGACATAACGCCGCAGGATATTTTTAAATATGTATCCAAGTCGGGCGTGCTCCCGAAAACAAGCGCTCCCTCGGTTGAGGAATACGCGGAATTTTTTGCGTTGCAGCTTAAAGACGTCGATACGGTAATTCACTATAATATTTCGTCAAAAGCTTCGGCCTCGCACGGAAATGCGGCAGCGGCGGCAAAACAGTTTAACGGAAAGGTTTTTGCCGTTGACTCGCTTGCGCTTTCCACCGGTCAGGGACTGCTCGTTTTAAAGGCGTGCGACCTTGCTGCGGAGGGGCGTTCGCCCGCGGATATAGTTGAAATAACTCAAAATCTGCGTTCTAAAGTAAATACTTCGTTCGTGCCCGACGCGCTTGATTATCTTCATAAGGGCGGCAGGTGCTCGCTCGCGTCGCTTATGGGCGCAAAGGTGTTAAAGCTGCATCCTATGATTGATATGAAAGACGGTAAGCTGTATGCAAAAAAGAAATATATGGGCGGGCTTGAACGCTGTTTGAAAAATTATATAACAGAGCTTGCCGCGCAATACCGCGCCTACGACAAAACGCGTTGCTTTATAACGCACTCAAACTGCGAGCCCGAAATTGTTGAAAAGGTGCGCGGACAGGTTAAACAGTTTTTCGAGTTTGACGAAATTTTAGAAACTAAGGCGGGCTGCGTTGTTACTACGCACTGCGGTAAAAATACGCTCGGGCTGCTCTTTATCTACGACTGATTAAGCCTAAAAACGGATTTGGGAAAGACGGAATTTTCCGTCTTTTTTATTTTGTAACGCAACAGTTTCTAGGTTGTAACAAGGATGTTCTTGTAAAATTTGTTTGCGCGGCATATAATCGCAGTATACGGTTATGAACGACAATGATAATCAGGAAAACCGAAATAAAAAAAGCGTGCTGCCCGCGGTGGCGCTTGAGTTGGATATTTTTGCGGTTATATGTTTATTTTTGGGTTGGGGCTGTTTTTACGGCGGCGTGTTCGTCGGATAAAAGTTATTTTATCACCGTAAAAATGAGATGTCAATAACAAAATTATCAAATACTTTGCTTGACAATTACGGCGAGTGAGGTTATAATGAACGTACAATTTAAAGTAATTCTTTGGGGCGGGGTGAAATTCCCCACCGGCGGTTAAAGTCCGCTAAGGTCGCAAGACCCCGAACGGGTGTAATTCCCGTACCGACGGTACAGTCCGGATGTTAAAAGAATTTTAAGGCGATAATGTCGTTTTATTTGCGTCCCGTTTTTGCGGGACGTTTTTTTATAAAAAATCGGAGGTTTTATATGTCGGAACTCAATCAAACGCAAATTTCAAATGCAGACGGAGAGGCTGAAAAGCAACAAAAAATCAGTAAGAAGTCTTTAAAAGAATATTTTACCGCAACGCGTATAGCGTACATAGCGATTTTTACCGCGCTGTCGTTCGTGCTCAGAATGTTGCAGTTTTCGGTTTTGCCCGCCGTTCCCTATTTACAGCTCGATTTTTCGGACGCGTTCGTAATGATTTGCGCCTATGCGCTCGGTCCCGTAGCGGGCACTGTAACGCTTGTTTTAAAGGAGCTTATTTACGGTATTTGTTTTACCTCAACCGCATTTGTGGGCGAGCTTGCAAACGTTGTAATAACTTTGCCTTTCGTACTTATTCCGTCCGTATTATATAAAAAGCATAAGGGCATAAAAGCCGTGCTCGCAGCTCTTTCGATTGCCTGCGTAATAAGAATTATATGGAGTATTCCCGTAAACTATCTGCTCAATTTCCCAGTATTTTTGGGTATGAACTGGGAGCTCGGTATGAGCTCTTTTATTAAAGTGTGGCATTGGGCAACGCTGTTCAACGCGATCAAAACAGTTTCGCTTGCGGCAATTACCTTAGTTTTATATAAGCCTCTGTCGCGCCTTATCAAAATGACGAGCATCAAGTTTTCTAAAAAAGCCGGCGTTTAAGGTAACGGTATGAAAAATTTAGGGTAAGAGTTAAGGTATCAGAGGATTTTAAGAAACAAAACCTTAAAGCAGGTGGAAACTGATACGGGTATAAGCAATTCTAATCTAAGTCGTTGGGAGTGCGGCAAAGTGCTGCCTAACATAGATTATTGTATACAGCTTGCGGATTATTACGAAATTTCGCTTGATGAGCTGGTTGGCAGGGATTTCAAAAAATAAGACGGATACACAAATATACATTGATTAATCGTAACGCTTGCAAAATTTCGCCGTGCGGGGTATAATATAACCGTATGGCGTTTTTTATCAGCAAAAGCGCGGCTCAGACTGAGGAGTTCGGCGCGCAGTTCGCAAATAAACTCAATAGAGGCGCGGTCGTCGTTTTAAACGGCGAGATGGGCGCGGGCAAAACGGTGTTCTGCAAGGGCGTGGCAAAAGGGCTCGGCATCGACGACGAAATTTTAAGCCCTACGTATGCCTATATGAACGACTATTACGGTAAACTGTATCATTTTGACTGTTACCGTTTGAAGAGCGGCGCGGAGGCGGAGGCTCTCGGGCTGTGCGATTATTTTTACGCGGACGGCGTTTGCCTTATAGAGTGGGCTGAAAATATTTCCGACGTTTTACCCGAAAACGTTATAACCGTCACAATCGAAAAGACCGGAGATAAGGAGCGGAAAATAAGCTATGAGTAATTTTCTTGCAATCGACACTTCGTCGCGCTATCTTACAGTACTTGCGGTAAAAGATGAAAAAACGGCGCTGCGCCACCTGTCCGACTGCGCTATGCAGCACTCCGTAGTGCTTATGGACGAGATAGACAAGGCGTTAAAAGAGGTTAATCTCGCGCCCGCCGACTGTGATTTTTTTGCATCGGTGACGGGTCCGGGGTCGTTTACAGGCATAAGAATAGGCGTTGCAACGGCTAAGGGCTTTGCGCTTGCAACGGGCAAACCGCTCGTATCCGTGACCGCTTTCAATCTTATAGCATATAATGTGAATATCAAAAAATTTTATATTATAATCGACGCTCTTCACTCGCATTACTACGTGTGCGGCTATGAAAACGGTAAGATTTCGCTTCCGCCCTGTTATATGGACGCGGACGGCGTAAAAAATTTAGATGCGCCGCTTTACGGCTTTGAGCAAATTCCTCTTGAAAACTATCAGAAGATTGATATAAAAAACTGCCTGTATCCCGCGGTATGCGCGTTGAAAAACGGCGCTTCGGGTGAAATGCACGCTTTGTACGTGCGAAAAAGTCAGGCGGAGGAGGCGCGCAGTGGAAATTAGAAGCTGGAAATACTGCGATATTTCCCGCATTGCCGAGCTTGAAAAGGAATGTTTTCCCAAAGAGCCCTGGAGTTTTCAGATGCTGGCTTCGAGTTTTGATTCCGAAACGTTTTACGGCGTTCTGGCGGACGACTGCGGAGAGATAGTAGGATACGGCGGAATAACGGTAGCCGGCGACAGCGCGGATATAGACAACGTTGCCGTAACCGAGTATTTCAGAAACAGTGGCATTGGCACCGAAATTTTGCAGTCGCTTGTAAACATCGCCCGCGTCGAGGGCGCTAAAAAGGTGTTTCTGGAAGTGCGCGTATCCAACTCGGTTGCTATGGGACTGTATCTCAAGTGCGGTTTTAAAGGCGCGTACGCACGCACCAGGTATTATTCCGACGGAGAGGACTGCCTTGTAATGGTGAAAGAGCTCGGTTAAGGGAGCAAAAATTCTTTTAAACGGCAAATTCGTTTCCTACAAGAGAAAGGGCGGGGGTAAAAACCTTGTTTTGCTGCACGGTTACGGGTCGAGAAAAGAGAGTTTTTTTTATCAGATTGAATATCTGTCGAAGTATTTTACGGTTACCGCGCCCGACTTTCCGGGGTTCGGTGCAAGCGCGCCGCTGGATAATCCCTGGTCGGTGGGCGATTACGCGCAGTGGCTTAAAGAATTTATGGAGGCGGCTAAGCTGAACGGCGCGCATATTATGGCGCATTCGTTCGGCGCGAGGGTTGCTTTTAAGCTTTTTGCCGACTATCCCGAGCTTGCGGAAAAAATAGTAATAACGGGCGGCGCGGGGCTTGTGAAAGAGCGTTCGGCGCAATATATTAGGCGGGTAAAGGCTTACAGACGCATTAAAAAGCTTTTTCCGCGGTATGCGGAAAAGCACTACGGCAGCGCCGAATACCGCACTCTTTCGCCGATAATGCGCGAGAGCTATAAAAAAATAGTTAACGAGGATTTGCGGGAGTGCGCCGCTCGGATTAAAAATAAAACGTTGCTTGTATACGGCGAAAACGACGTGACAACGCCGCCTGCCGAAGAGGGGGAAATATTCCGCTCTCTTATTCCTGGCAGTAAGCTTGAGATTATGAGCGGTACGCATTTTTGTTTTTGCGAGCACCCGGATGTGTTTAACGGCTTGGTTCTGAATTTTTACAACTCGTAAAGGTGTTTTTATGGGAATTTTTGTATCACTACCTAAATTGATAGAAAGCCTTGTGTGCGCGCTTGCGTTCACGGCGCTTTACTGTGCGTGCTGCTATAAGCCTTTAGGTATTTTACAGTCGTGCGGATACAGCGCGAAAAAGCTGACGGGCTGGGTTAATAAAAAGAACAATCTGATATTTTCAAGGCAGTGTTTGCTCGCGTTTTTATGCGTGCTTTCGGTTGCCGTGCTTGCGCTGTGTTTTTCGTTCGCGGGCGGATATGCGGCGTTAATCGGCTTTGCTTCGTATCCGGTTTTCTTTGTATGGTATATAGCGGCGGACAGAAAAAGAGCGCTGCGTTCACCCGCTGCGTTTACGCCGCGGTTTATACGGCTGTATTCGGTGCTCGGCGTATTTACGTTTGTGCTCGTTTTTATGTCGGTTACACTGCTGAATTATGCAGATTATAAAATAGCCGACGACGTTTTCGGATATCTGAGATACTGCCCGCTCGCGGTTTTTCCGCTTTTGATTTTCCCTGTTATAATAGCCTCTAACGCTGTTGCGTGCGCTTACGAAATACCGCACAATAAAAAATTTGTTAAAAAGGCGAAAGCCAAACTTGCCGCGTCTCAAATAAAAGTTATAGGAATAACCGGCAGTTACGGCAAAACGAGCGTAAAGCACATACTTGCGGGAATACTGTCGCAAAAGTACCGCGTTTTACATACGCCGCGCTCGCACAACACGCCGCTCGGGCTTGCGCTGACTATAAATAACAACAATCTTGCGGACTACGATATATTGATTGCCGAAATGGGCGCAAGGCACGCGGGCGACATTGCCGAGCTTTGCGGAATATGCCCTCCCGATATCGCCGTTATAACCGGCATATGCCCGCAGCATTTAGAGAGCTTCGGCTCGGAAGAGAATATTATAAAGGCAAAGGGCGAAATTTTGCAAAACGTAAAGGGGGAGGCGGTTATAGCCGCAGACTGCTTTGAAAGTTTCAGCGGTTATAGTTGTAATAAGCTGCGCCCCGACTGCGTTTCGGATATAAAATGCGGCAGTAGCGGCTCGGATTTTAAACTTACGCTGGGTGGCAAGAGCGTTAAGGCACATACAGCGCTCCTGGGCAGGCACGCCGTGGATAATATTGCGCTTGCCGCAACGGTTGCGCACTGCGCGGGTATGGACGCCGGACAAATTGCCGAAGCCGTTTCCGGTATAGACTACGTTGAGCACCGGTTGCAGCTTATAAAGTCGGGCGGTGTAAATATTTTGGACGACGGCTACAATTCAAACGTAAAAGGCGCGGCTGCCGCGTTGGAGGTTTTAAGGAGCTTTGACGGCAGAAAAATAGCGGTAACGCCCGGGCTTGTGGAGCTTGGCGTGCTCGAAGAGAGCGAAAATAAAATGCTCGGCACAAAACTTGCGGGACTTGATTACGTAATACTTGTGGGCGATACTCTGGTAACGCCCGTAAAAGAGGGGTATTTGCAAAGCGGAGGCGATATAGATAAACTCGTTTTAAAACCGTCGCTTGCAGCTGCGCAGGAGGAGTTGAAAAAAATTATCCGTCCCGGCGATACCGTGCTTTTCCTCAACGATTTACCCGATATATATTAATATAAACCATTATAAAACATTGTCACCAAAGCTAAAAAATAAAAAGCGGAGGTGATTTTTTTATGTCCAAAACAATAGCCGTCATATTCGGCGGAGTATCTAACGAAAACGAAATTTCGGTAATTACGGGCACAATGTCTGCAAACGTGCTTAAATCGGGAGGCGACAGGGTTATTCCGGTTTACATATCCACGGAGGGCAATTTTTATACCGGCGAGGAGCTTTTAAACGTTTCAAGCTTTAAAAGCGGTGATTTTACGAGTTTTTCAGGCGCTATAGTGGCTAACGGCGGCGTTTACGTGCTTAACCGCCGCGGCAGAGTTAAAAAATTTATATCGGTTGACGCGGCTCTCAACTGCTGCCACGGCGGTTCGGGCGAGGGCGGCGCGGTTTCCGGGCTGTGCGTGCTGGCAAAAATCCCGCTTGCGGGCGCGGGGGCGTTTGAATCGTCGCTGTTTATTGACAAATATTTAACAAAACTGGCTTTAAAGGCGCTTGGCGTAACTTCCGTGGAATATATCTATATAAAGAGTTTAGACGGACTCAAAAAGGCGAAAATTACTTTTCCCGTAATAGTAAAGCCCGTGAGTCTGGGTTCGAGTATAGGCGTTGAAAAGGCGGACGATATGCAAATGCTTGAACGGGCTGTTGAGAGCGCTCTTTTATACGACGGCGCGGTAATAGTTGAAAAATATATCGAAAACCGCAGGGAAATTAACTGCGCGGCTTACTTTGCCGACGGTGAAGTTATAACTTCGGAGTGTGAAGAGGCTTTTACCGGAGGGGATATTTTAAGCTTTGAGGACAAATACGAGGGCGGGGGCAGGTCTGTAATGCCCGCTGACATACCCGAAAAAATTTCGTCAAAAATAAAAAAGAACACTGAGCTTGTATATAGTAAACTGAATATGCGCGGAATTGTGCGTTTTGACTATATTTTAAGCGGCGAAACGGTATATCTAAGCGAGGTTAACACCGTGCCCGGCTCGCTTGCGTATTATCTTTTGAGCGGCGGCTTTAAAGATTTTTACAAGGTTTTAGACGGAGTAATAGCCCAGGCGGTATCGGATTATAAAGCGTTTGCCGCACGCCCGGTTCTGCGTACGGGCATACTCGATAATATACCCTCGAACATTACAAAACTCGGCGTAAAATAGTTTGGCTGCGCCCGGACGGATTATTTTCCGTCCGGGCGCATATTATTAAAATATTTTGGAAAACAACGGCTGTTCGCTTGACAATTTTTTAGGGGGGGGGTACAATCTTTTTAGGATATGATATACTTAGGAGAAGTTTTATGGTTTACGGAAGAGGCGGCAGGAGAGAGATTGCGCCTTTGTACAGAGCGGGGAGAGGGCAGAAGTTTATTTACGGCGGGTACATAGGGTACATCTTTCTTAAAATTTTAATAAGCCGCTTTGTTTCGCGCGTTATCGGCGCGTATCTCGACAGCCCTCTGTCGCGTATGCATATTAAAAAATTTATAAAAAAGAACGGCTTGGATATGTCGCAGTTCGACGCGGTTAAATATAAAAGTTTTAACGATTTTTTTACAAGGAGAGTTAAGGGCGAATGCCGGCCCGTAGATTTATCGGGCAGAAGCTTTATTTCTCCGTGCGACGGATATTTGAGCGTTTATCCCGTTTCGGCTGACGGAACGTTCAACGTTAAGGGGTTCAATTATACGGTTGGCTCGCTTTTTAAATCGGATGAAATAACCCGGAAATTTATGGGCGGTTTATGTCTTGTGTTCAGGCTGACGGTTAAAGACTATCACAGATATATTTATCTGGACGATTGTGAAAAGGGGGAAAACGTTTTTATAAAGGGTAAGCTGCACACCGTGCAGCCCGTTGCTTTGGAGAGTTTAAAAGTTTATACCGAAAATTGCCGCGAATATACTTTTATGCGCACGCAAAATTTCGGCGAAGTCGCGCAGATTGAGGTTGGTGCAATGGGTGTGGGCAGAATTAAAAATAACCACGGCTCGGGGCAGTTCAAACGCGGAGAGGAAAAAGGAAAATTCGAGTACGGCGGCTCTACAATAGTTGTGCTTATTAAAAAAGGCAGCGTTGTTCTTGATGAGGAATTTGCGGAGAATACCAAAAACGGCTGGGAAACGGCGGTTAAGTGCGGAGAGAGAATAGGCGTCGCCGCAGTCAACTGAAATAAAAATTAAATTATAATGCGTTTAAAGAGCGGAGAAATTTTTCTCCGCTCTTTTTTTTATTTTAAAACTTTATGGTATAAAATTTTTTTGCGCAGTCAATAAAAGTTACGTAAATAAATCGGGAGGGACGGCTATGCGTTTTATAAAACTGTCGTTGGTTGCGGTTGCCGCGGCTTTAATGCTTTCGGCGCTTGCCGTTTTTCCGCAAAGGCTCTGCTTTGACGGCGGCGGCAAATACACGTTTTACTGCGGTACGAGCTCGTCGGACTGCCGCGAGATAACAAGCTACGGTACGGCTGCCGTAGACAGACTTACTTTAAAAGATATTTGCGGCGAGAGCGTGGAGCTTGATAACTTTGATCTTTTGGCGTTTCTCAAAAAATACAAGGCGAAAATAGAATTTACGGAAGAGGGCGAAGATTACGTTAATTATTACTGCACTGCCGATTTACCGTATTCCGTGCAGCTATACGGCAAAACTATAAATCTTCATATATGCGTTCGCGGAGAAAAAGCAAAGGCGGGCACTCCGATAATATTCGGCGGATACTGATTTAAAAATTTTTTAATTGACTGTATATTTTGCGGACGGCAGGTCAAAAACTTAACCGACAAAACAAAAATAAGGAGCATATAATATGAAAAACCAAAACACAAAACCCACTAAAAAGAAAATCGTTATGTACTATCTCATCCTGGCGGCGTGCCTTGTAGTCATCGCATCCGTAACCGTAGGCATTGTATTTGCCGTACGCAATAGAAACGCGGATAACTTTATCGACAACGACACGCAACAGCCCGACGACGGTAATAACCCCGGCGGCGATAACAATCCCGACGACGGCAATGAGGACGAAGACGACAATAAGCCCACCGACGCGGCGTACGTATTTGTAAGCCCCGTAGCCGACATAGACCTTTTGCAGTCGCACGTGTTCGGATATGATAAAACGCTCGACAGATACCGTTTGCACTGCGGAATTGACCTTAAGGCAGCTGCCGGCACCGACGTGGTAGCCGCTGTTGACGGAACCGTTAAGGAAGTTTCCGTAAGCGACCCTCTTTTCGGCGCGGTAATAAGAATAGAACACGCCGACGGAGTTGAAACGGTTTACAAATTTATAACTCCCGTAGAGGGACTTAAAGCAGGCGACAAGGTATCCCGCGGACAGGTTATCGCAAAGGTTGCAACCGCAACCGGCGTTGAAAATGCCGACGGCGACCACCTTCACTTTGAAGTTTATAAAAATAACGCCGTGCAGGACCCTGCAGATTATCTTGACGCAATTTCCAAATAATACAATTTCCGGCAATAAAAAATCCGCCCTGTATAGGGTGGATTTTTTGTCGCTTTTATTCAACGGGGTTTTTATAAAATTCACAAAGCTCTTTAAGCGCGCACGCCGCGCAGTCGGGACGGCGGGAGTGGCAAACGCGTCTGCCGTGCCAGATTAAATAATGGTGCGCCTTGGACCACTCGCTTTTGTCAATGGCGGCGGTAAGCCCCTCTTCAACCTTTTCCGGAGTTTTGCCCTTTGCAAGCCCCAGGCGGTTTGAAACGCGGAAAACGTGTGTGTCAACGGCTATCGCGTCGCCGCCGAACGCTACCGCGTACACTACGTTTGCGGTTTTCTGCCCTACGCCGGCAAGCGTCATAAGCTCTTCGCGGGAGGAGGGGACTTCGCCGCCGAACCTGTCCAGAATATCTTTAGACGCGGAAAGTATGTGCGCGGCTTTATTCCTGTAAAACCCGCACGAAAAAATGTATTTTTCAAGCTCTTCCTGCGTTAATTCAAGCATAGTCGCCGGGGTATTGTGCTTTTTAAACAATACTTCGGTAACCTTGTTTACTCGCTCGTCCGTGCATTGCGCCGAAAGTATTACGGCAACTAAAAGCTCGTACGGGGTTCTGAATTTAAGCGCAGGCTGCGCGTCGGGGTACAGCTGCGCAAGGGTAAAAATTATCTTTTGCGTGTTTTTATTCATACTCCGATTATATCACGGTTTCGCGCCCGTAGCAAGCGTATAAAAAGATTAATTGAGTCTTTTAAGCACAACTCTGCCGTAACCCGTATTCATACTGTAAAAGCCGTAAAACGCCGAATAACGGGCGTTTTTTATAATAAACGCCGCGCGGTTTGCATTTTGTTGCGGTATCTTAATAGAAAGCCCGCAGCCTACGCCCGCCTCTTTAGGCGTGTTTATCATAGCGCAGCCCACGCCTGCGGCTTTCAGCCGCGAATTGCAGTCCGCCGCCTGGGCGCGGGAGCGGAATACCGCAAGTATATCTGTCATATTTTTTCCCTCTCGTAATACAATATATTACCATTTTATGAAAAAGCGAGGTTTTATGATATATTTCGATAACGCCGCAACGGGCGGTTTTAAGCCCGATTGCGTTGTTTCCGCCGTTAATGCTGCATTGAAGGCGTGTGCAAATCCCGGAAGAAGCGGTCACGCGCTCTCGATAGCGTGTCTTGAACGCGTTTATTCCGTCCGCAAAATACTCTGCGAATTTTTCGGCGGCTACGGTTATGACAGGGTTGTTTTTACAAAAAACTGTACGGAGGCTTTGAATATTGCAATCCTCGGCGGACTGAACGCGGGCGACGAGGTTGTGTGTACGGTTGCCGAGCATAATTCCGTGCTCCGTCCGCTCGAATATTTAAAGGGCAGGGGAGTCAGGGTTTCGTATGCAATACTCGTCGGCGGCGAGGTTTCTGCGGAGGCGGTTTTGTCGCTCGTTACGCCAAAAACGCGCGCGGTTATAGCGACGCTTGCCTCCAACGTGACCGGTTCGGCGCCGGATATTTACAGGCTCCGCGCGTTTCTGCCCGAGAACTGCCTTCTGATATGCGACGGCGCGCAGGCGTGCGGTCACGTTAAAATAGATATGAAAAAGGCGGGTATAGACGCGCTCGCCGTTGCGGGGCATAAGGGTATGCTCGGTATTCAGGGCAGCGGCGCGCTGCTCTTTTCCGAGCGTTTCAATCCCCGTCCTGTGCTGTTCGGCGGCACGGGCAGCGAGAGCAATAATCTGAATATGCCCGATTATTACCCGGACGCGCTTGAAAGCGGTACGGTGTCGTATCCCGCAATCGCGTCGCTCGGCGAGGGCGCGCTTTATCTTTGCGAGCATATGGAGGAGCACGCAAAAATCGTGCTGGAAATGACGTCGCTGCTCTGTTCAGGGCTTGCTGAAAATAAAAAGGTCGGGCTGTTTTCAAAGCCCAACCCGTACGGTATAGTTGCGTTTAATATAGAAAATATGCAGTCTGAAATGGCGGCTTACGCCTTGTCCGAAAAATACGGAATATGTGTGCGCGGCGGACTGCACTGCGCGCCGCTTATGCACCGGGCACTTTCAAGCGACGGGCTTATACGCGCTTCGGTGTCGTTCGACAACAGTCTGGACGAGTGCGCCAAGCTGATTGAAGCGGTAGGCGAAATTACTGAAAACGGTTAAACGCTGCGTTTATCGTATGCTTTTCCGTCAAGAGTTTTAAAAGTAAAAGTGCGGTTTTCGTAGACTATATAGCCGTGTCGGCTGTCTTCTTTCGGCAGGGAAACGGAGCCGGGATTGAGGTGGATATATCCATTGCCGGCGTTTAAAGGTACGTGCGTGTGACCCGTAATATATACGTCGTTTGCGCAGAGGTTCGGCACTTCGCGGTGTCCGTGCGACAGGTGTATTTTAAGCCCGTCGGCAAAGATTACGGCATAGTCGGAAGATACGTTGAAAGGCAGTACCGTCTGGTCTACCTCGCTGTCGCAGTTGCCTCTGACGCACAGTATGTCGCCGCGTATTTCCCCGAGCATTTTTGCAACTTCGGCGGGGTTGTATCCGTCGGGCAGCGGGTTCCGCGGTCCGTGGTACAGTATGTCGCCGAGCAGCGCGAGCAGGGTGGCGCCCTCGTTTTTATAGGTGTTTAACAGCTGACGGCAGTAAGTTGCCGAGCCGTGAATATCCGAAGCAAAAATAATTTTCATAAGTTTAGTATAACGCTTACGGCGCGCTTTTGTCAAGCGCGCCGTAAGATATAAAAACGCTCTGTCGGTTCCGATAAGGCGTTTTTTGTCATTTAAGGTTTTTGCGAGGTATTATCTTCTTATTTCGTACTCCTGGTTCATAAGCTTTTTTATGGACTCTTCGTCGTCGGTGATGTTGAAATCGCCGTGCATAGTTATTAAGTAAATACCTGTTTTTAATTTTGTTGCAATTTTAAAAGACGTTTGTTATAATTACTGTATTCTTTTACGGTTTACGGAGGTCAGATGAAAATTGCTGTAAATACGAGTGCGCTGACAAAGGGCGACCTCGATTTTTCTGAGCTTGAAAAATTAGGCGAAATAAAATATTTCGGTGAGCTGGGACGGGATGAACTTTACGCTCTTGCAGCCGATTGCGAGGCGATAATAGTTAATAAGGTTGAAATAGACGGGGAATTTTTAACACGCTGTCCCCGTATTAAATACGTGGGCACTTTTGCCACCGGTTATAACGTAGTGGATATAGAAGAGTGCCGCAAACACGGCGTTACGGTGTGCAATGTGCCCGACTATTCCACGCGTGCAGTCAGTCAGCACGTGTTTGCGCTTTTGCTTAATTTTTACGGTTGCGTGGATAAATACACCCGCTCGGTTGCCGGCGGCGACTGGATTAAAAGTAAAACTTTTTGTTATTTTCCCTTTGAAACGCACGAACTTTACGGAAAGACGTTCGGAATATACGGTTACGGCAATATTGGCAGGGCAACGGCTAAAATAGCCGATGCGTTCGGGGCGCGCGTGTTAATATGCACGAGAACTCCGCCGCAAAACTGCCCTTACGAAATGGTTTCGTTTGATGAATTGTTGCGTGAAAGCGATATATTATCGCTCCATTGCCCGCTTACCGGGCAAACGGCAAAGCTGATAAATAAGCAGACGCTTTCGCTTATGAAAAAATCCGCCGTTCTGGTAAATACTGCCCGCGGCGGGTTGGTTGACGAGCCTGCGCTCGCCGACGCGCTCAACAGCGGCAGACTTGCGGGGGCTTGCCTTGATACGGTTGCCGTTGAGCCTATGCGGGCGGATAACCCGCTGCGCACGGCTAAAAACTGCTATATAACACCGCATATTGCCTGGGTTGCCGCCGAAACACGGCAAAGGCTTATGGGTATTGCTGTTGATAATTTAAAAGCGTATATAAACGGTAAACCGCAAAACGTAGTAAGTTAAACGCGGATTTCCACGCTCTGTAGACAAAACTCTACGGAGCGTGGGTGTTTTTTTAAAGAATTATAAGTTAATATTAAGTCAAGGAGGTCGGCTTATGGATCAAATCAAAATCGGAAAGTTCATAAAACTGACGCGTAACGAGCGCAATATGACCCAGAGAGAGCTTGCGGACGCGCTGTCTATTTCGGATAAAACCGTTTCCAAGTGGGAAACGGGAGGCGGTTTGCCCGAGGTATCGCTTATGCTGCCTTTGTGCGACGTGCTAAATATCAGCGTAAACGAGCTTTTGTCCGGTGAAAGACTTGACCAAAGACAGTATTATATAAAAGCCGAACAGAACATTATGGACTTAATAAGAGAAAAACAGGAATCGAAAAAGAAAATTATCATTTCGGTAATCGTGGCGTTTATCGCAATGGTTGCAATGTTTGCGCTTATATTCGTGGGCGCGTACGTGAAAATGCACGTTGCGCTGCGCATTACCCTGTTTGTCGCGGCGGGCGTGATTTTCGCTCTCGGCATAGGCGTTGCGTGCGTGCTCGACAGGGACGCGGGCTCGTTCGAGTGCCCCGAATGCGGCGAACGGTTCGTGCCGGATATGAAAGCGTATACGTTTGGTATGCACACTTTGACAAGGCGGTATTTAAAATGCCCCAAATGCGGTAAATACCATTACTGTAAGCACCGCCTTACAAAATAAATTCTTGCTTTTTGCCGTCCGCTGTGTTACAATATCGGTATGAAAGTAGGAATTTCAACTGCAAGCCTGTTTTTGCGTGAACCGACCGAACGCGCGGCGGCAACAATCAAATGTCTCGGGGTAGACGAAACTGAGGTTTTTTTTCAGACCTTTTACGAATACCGTCCCGAGTTCTCAAAGGCGTTAGCCCCAGATATATGCGGGCTTAACGTAAATTCGGTGCACGTACTCACCAACGATTTCGAGCCGCATTTGTTCAGTCCGTCAAGGCGTATACGCGGCGACGGGTTTTACTGGCTCGACCAGGTTATGCGTTCGGCGCAGCTGTTGAACTGCAAAAACTATACCTTTCACGGTCAGTGTCTTATTAAAAAGGGCTGCGCTTTTTCCGATTATGACGGGCTTGCGGAATATATCCGCGGCGCGTTTGAGTTCTGCGCGCGGTACGGAGTGCGTTTCTGCCTTGAAAACGTGGCGTGGAGCACTTATAACCGCCCGGGTATTTTTAAGGAGTTGAAAGCGCGCGTGCCCGGTTTGTACGGAGTTTTCGATTTAAAGCAGGCGCGGCGGTCGGGCTATCCCTATCAGATGTATATAAACGATATGTGCGGTTCAATCTCACACGCGCACGTGTCCGATATAGATAACGACGGTAAAATGTGTTTGCCGGGCAGGGGCGCGTACGATTTTGAAACGGTTTTTAAGCGGCTTAAAGACGCGGGCTTTGACGGGTGCGTGCTCATAGAGGCGTACTCGCACGATTTCGGCGCGGTGGAAGAGCTTAAACAGTCCGCGGATTATTTAAAGGAATTAATGTATAAACTTAATTGATATATACTGTGTTCAGGCATATTGTGATATAAAATATAATATAATGATACAAAGTAACGCCCGCGGCAGCGGGCGGTTTTTTTGGCAAAAAAATTATAAAAAAATAAAAAAATTTTGTAAAAAACGCTTGACTTAAAATATATTGTTTGATAAGATATAAAAGCTGTCGGTTCGGACAGCGATGTTTTTCTTTTGAAAAACGCCGGAAAAACCGGCATAGCGAAGATTGACAACTGCATAGAGAAGAAAAGATAGAGATAAAGAAGAAAGTACAAAGAAAGGCAAAGATTAATTTTAG
>CAJUPX010000016.1 GCA_910588685.1 uncultured Christensenellaceae bacterium
TGACTGCTTTGATTATATTGTTTATTATTGTGTGTCCATATTGATTATTTACAGTTACGGCTGGCGACTTATGCCCCAGCAATTCTGAAAGCGTTTTTACATCCATACCGCACTCCAATGCCCTTGTCGCAAATGTATGCCGCAACGCATGAAATCCCCGATGTCTAATATTCAGCGATGTCAACAACGATTCGAAATTACGCTGATATGTCCTATTGGAAATTCCTACGCCGTTTTTACTTATAACGAGTGGCGCGGAGATTTTTTTGTGCTCTTTCAGTATGGGCATGAGTTGTTTGGGGATAGGTATTATTCTTATCGATGTTTCGGTTTTTGGCGTATCTATAATTCGAACAAATTTCCCATCACGATTTTTCCCGTAATAACAAGTTTTATCTACTGTAAGTGTGCCGTTTGAAAAATCTACATCACCCCATTCAAGTGCTAGCAATTCGCCTATTCGCAACCCTGTATAAAGGCAAATCAAGACACCCAACATATAAGGCTTTGCGGCTTCCATGACCGCTTGCTCTATCTGCTTCTGTTCCGCTATCGAAAAACATTCCACTTGCTTTTCAACCATCTTAGGTCTTTTGAGCTTATCCCCCACCATATTATCGATATAACGCAAATTAAAAGCCGTATGAAGCGAGTTTTGGATAACGGTAATAATTGAATTTACCGCACTTGAAGACAAGCCGTCCCCTGTCCTTTTGTTACCGCATTTGAGCAATTCTGTAATATACTTTTGCAATATTATCGGCGTCAATTCTTGCAATTCCAATTCGCCAACGGATGGAATTAGATGGTTATTTATTATCTCCGTATAACGCTCAATCGTTCTATGTTTCGCCGATATTTTAACGTAGTTATTTAGCCATTCGGTAAGCCATTCACCGTATTTCATTTGTTCCTCCAAAATGTAATTTCATATTACATTTTATAAAATATAGATGTAAAAAATAGCCTACCTGCACCAACGAAAAAGACCGCACTATATGCGGCCTTTCTGCTTTTTAATCATTAAACTCCAGAAATTTAGTTTTCCTCATCATCCCTTTTGGCGACAGGAATATATACCATTTTAAGCGGTATCATCTTCCTATACTTATCGCTTAATTTCTCATAATATTTCAATATCAATTCTACGAGTTCTGTTCCATTAATACCGCGTATTATTGGCGTACTTTCCAAGTATCTCTGCGCATTTTTCGTATAGTTAGATAACGTAACAAACAAGCCGTAATCCCCTTCACGCATTGCGCCCTTCAAGGATTGTATCGTAGCTTCCTTGATATCCCCGTCTTGACTTTTAACTTGAACTACAATCCGGGGCGGCAACTCATCCTTATAGGCTTTAATATCTATTCCGCTATCGCCACCATGAGGAGATTGCTCTGTACGATATCCCATCGCATTTAGTAAATCTGCGACAAAATTCTCAAAATCATATCCTTTCAGATTCTTGCTAAGCTCTTTTAATATATAATCTTTTGTGCTTTCTATGATATCATCGGCGGTGGCCGCAACGGTTTCATCTTCTTCCTCGGTTGAGGTAAAAATAGGCTTTACAGTCTTTGCGCTCATTGCCTCCAAAAATTCATCACTATAATTTTTCACGGTAAAGAAAGACATTGCCGAACCGATTTCATGCAACGCCCCCTGTGAAAAAGCTGTCCTTGGTAAATGTTTTAACCATTTTACCTTTCGTTGTTGCACATATTCCCAATGCGCATCGGGGTTAAAAATATAGTCGCTCTCAACAACCCCCAGATTTACCATTCTGTTCGATTTGGACGGAAAAACGACATAATCACCAATTTGGACTTCGTGACAAAAACGATATAGCATACCCACGCCGTTTGCTATAGATTGTTTCGGCTTATCGGGATAAGTTTCAGCATATTTCTTTTTGAACGCATCCCTGCTGTTCTCAATTTGGGATAAATCCCCCATAGCTCTCCAGCCAACTGCTATCGTTTTATCTTGCAAGAATAAATTATCGTCCTGCGTATGTATGCCCCAAATACGTTTCTCTTCTGTTTTCATCGTTTCACCTCGCTTTTAATTATAGCATAGTTAGACGGATTTTACAAGCTGTACAAGCACAAAAAACGATCGCACTTCTGCGACCGTTCTTTGAACCTTATCATCCGTCAGCGTTATGTATTATAGACTTGATAATGCCCGCATTACCAGGTCTATATCTTTGTTCTCTAATTCCTGGATGATATGCAAGTATGTCTTCTGTGTAGTATTAATACTTGCATGCCCCAGCCTTCTCGCCACGCTTGCAATGGATACCCCGGCAAACAACAAAAGCGACGCATGGGTATGTCTCAATCCGTGGATAGAAATTGTTGGAATCCTCGCTAATTTACACCGCCTTCTCAGCACGTCGTTAACCGTGGAATTGTACACTTTACACCCCACAAACAACGGTTCATCCTCGGGTTTATTCTTGACCAATTCCGAAAACTGCACGACTGTCTGCCAGTCTATTTGGATTTTGCGGACGGAGGTTTTATTCTTGGTGGGCAGAAAACCTCCTTTGCCTTTATAATCCCACGTCTTTCCAATTGACAGAGCCTGGTGCGAAAAATCAAAATCTTTCGGCGTAATTGCCAAGGCTTCCGAAAACCGCATCCCCGTTTTAGCAACCAATAAAATCAGCCAATCCCAATTTACATCACCTTTTAAATCAAGATTCACCAATAAGGTGTGCAGTTCAAATTGACTCAGATACTTGGGTTTCTTTTCCCGCGGCTCCTTGCCTTTAATAATTGCTTTTCGGGTAGGGTCACGAGGTATCAGCCCCTCATCGACCGCATCCAATATCGCACCTTTGAGTTGATGGTGAAAATCCATAGTTGTCTGGCGTTCATGGAATTTAGCATAATCATTCAACAACCGTTGGTATGCAGTTCTATCCATATCACACATCTTTAAGTCAGGGATTAATTTTTTAAGCCACGAATGAGCTAACAAATATTTGTTCATCGTAACTTTTCTAATCGCTCCTTCCTTGTAAACTCTTATCCAGCGTTCAAAATAATCGCTGAACAATTCTTCTGAAACTTCTTTTTTTGCCATTTTTATCTCCTTGTATTTTAATCAACCCACGCTGATGAAGGGTGATAAGGTTGTCAATTTTAAATAGAATCGCCGCAACATTCTTCTGCTCTGATGCGCTTGGATATGATACATTTATATCCGATAGAGCTGATTTTTGGATATTAGGTAACCCCGAACCCACACGTAATGACATAATCCCCTTTTCGTTACCTTTTAACCACTGATATAGAAAAATGGTGTCAATTTTAAGGTTTTGTAGCGTATAGTTATGCCCACCACTCCAAAATCTCTCTAAATTTAGGGATACATACCCACAGGAATTTCCGCCTTCGCTTATAGAAATTGTGTTTGCTGGCGTATTATACTGGCTGGCATAACCTGACGGCTCCATTCCGCCATTGAGGACATAGAACGCCCCTGATGCTGTCATTTCAGTCCTTCCAAGCTGTTGTCCTTTTTGAATATAAGCCACCTCTGCCAACTTACGCTGTTCCCAAGTTACAAATAAAAAAAGAACCACATTCAAGTGGTTCTTCCCATAAAATAAGTTCAATTCAGTTAATTTTTTAATAATTTACACCTCAAAACCATCTGCAAGAATGAATTTTCGCAAAATCGCATTGATTTTCATCGAGAGCTTAAACGACGGAACAGCTTGTCCCTCAGTCGCTTCAAAATATCGTTTCGCCACCGCTTTATCAACTGTTTCCACCAAGGCATTGAAGCGTCCATATTCGTTGATATTGCTTTCCGTAACGTGCAATGCCATTATTGCTCTCAACTTATTCTCATCGACACCAAGTGCGACTGCAAATCGATGGATTTGGTCGTTTTTCGCATTTACTTGGTATTCGGCAATATAGTCTTGGAGTGTTTTTCCCTCCTCGATTTTTGCATCACCACGCTCTACGTCTCTTAAAAAAATATTAGCAAATTTCTGTTCCTCCTGCGACAGTGACGCAAATGTTTTGTGCAGTTCGTTAAGCGTCTGCTCTATTACTTCACTCGGCGCATCGGATTGCAATGCTTTTAAATACTTTTCAAATCGAGAGTTCATGTACTCAGCATCTATAACACCCGTGTTTATTTCGGTTATATAACCATCGATTTCGAAAGGCGCATCGTCGCCGGGGGTAACTGTCCGAGAAAGCTCTTTATAACGTTGCAGCAACGTGAGATATGTTCTCTCGTCAAATGCCAGAGTTACCGTAACGGTTTCGCCATCATCGTGTTTGAAATGGTATTCCATTTTACTCCACACGAATCCTTGCACCTTTGCCGCTTCAAGATATGCATTAAGTATTTTAAACAGTAAAGCAAATTTTGCTTTTCCTTCTTTCGTATCAGGTAGCCGTTCAAAATTTACTATTCCTTCAGATACATACAAATCGAAAATATCTTTGTAAACCGCATTCATCGAATTCAAATTACCCTCAAGCCTATCCGCAAATAAACCTAACGGTTTATCGCCCGAATAAAGTTTTACGGCACTATCAATATTGCGTTTCATAGTATGCGGTTTACGGTAGTACCGTATTGTTCCAAACGGTTTCTCTGCTCCGAATAAGCGGTTGGTACGCGAAAAGGCTTGAATGATATTTTCATAGCGCAACAGCTTATCAAGGTAGAGAGTATTTATCCATTTGGAGTCAAACCCCGTCAGCATTTGGTCTACAACGATAAGCAGATCGATTTGCTGTCCAGGGGTGCGCTCAATCCCCATATAAGACTTTTTATGCGCCAATCTAAGCGAAACGTCTTTCTTGAATTTCTGATAGGTCGGTATCGTAAACTTTTGCTCGTATAATTTATTATAATCTTGAAGCATCTCCACGACGGCATCTTCTTTGAAAACTGCACCTTCATTGTTATCAATATTTTGGTCGAATAATGCAGTAATTTTCAAACCCGTTTCTTTTGATTTGAACAGTCTATAATACTCGATCGCTTCGGGGATACTGCTGGTTGCGAATATCGCATGGAACTTACCGCCACGGCTTAACGTCTGCCAGCCTTCAATAATGTCATTAACTACTTGCTCCCTGTGTTCTGCTCGATCATACTGTGACCAGCCGAGAAAGTCCTCTATGCCCCTTATGTAAGCCCCTGTTTCGTCGTAATAGCCAGCCATAGGAACTTCATGGGCATTCATATAACGATAATATATTTTGCTCTTATGCGGGTCACTAAGGGCTTCCTGTACGCTTTTTGCTCTGGCTTGCTCTAATGCAACCGCTTGGCGCAAATCTTTATCCTTATAGGTGCAAACCATATACGGGTCAAACCCAAGCACGTTTTTATCACGGATACCGTCAGCAATGCTATAACGGTGCAATTCATCGCCGAAGACCGTTGCCGTCGTACTCATGTTCCTCTGGTTCTCATCGTGAATGGGTGTGCCTGTAAACCCAAAGAAAATCGCCGCAGGGAACGTGTGCTTTATTGTGCTAAGCATCTCGCCAAAAGTTGAGCGGTGGCACTCATCAACAATGAACACAAGGCGTTTATCATTGATGGTTGCTATGTCCTTATCATTGACTGAACCGTCCGCCTTGATGTTGCTCATCTTTTGAATGGACGTTACTATCAGCGTATTAGCAGGGTCTGAACTCTTTAATTTGGAAATCAGAACTTCCGTGTTTTCCGTAGCTTGAACGGCGTCGGCGTCATCAGCGAACCCTCTATATTCGAGGAGAGACTGCGTCCCAAGCTCAATTCTGTCCATAAGGAATATAACCTTATCTGCATCCTTGGAATTTGCAATCAGCTGGGCAGATTTGAAAGAGGTCATAGTCTTGCCAGACCCCGTAGTATGCCATATATACCCGCCGTAAATATTCTTTTCGCTCCATTTTGTTTTTGAAACTTTGTCCGATATTGCGCTTGCTGCATAATACTGATAGCTGCGCATTACCTTCAAAATTCCGTCGGTATCGTCGGCTACTGTATAAAAGCCTATCATTTGGTGCGCCATAGGAATTGACAGCAAGCTGGATGCTATACTCTGCCAATCTTTGACGGGTTCATTATTAAAGTTCGCCCAATGGAAATAGTAATCTTTATTGAATTTACCGTCTGGTCCGGGATTAGCAAAATACACCGCGTCATCGGGATTCATTGCAACAAAAATCTGCACTAACGAAAATAGACCCGTGAATATGCCCTCATGAGCGTACTTTTCTATTTGGTTGCAAGCCTGGCTAACAGGTACACCGCTCCGCTTTAACTCGATATGAATTACGGGCATCCCGTTTATTAACAACATCATATCCCCGCGTCTATCATTCAACAAAGCAGACTTTGTGGGAAACTGAGGTTGCTCGGCAATTTGGTATCTGCTACGCCCGGCAGCTATTTCTTGCCTGTCATAGATTGTAAGGCTTACTTCCTTGCCAAAATGTATTGTATCGTCTGGATTATCACGTTTTATATGTATTGTTTTTCCATTAATAAAGCCGTTTAATTTTAAGGGGGTGCGTAGCGTCCTAATTTGCTCTACTATCTGATCCATTTCTGTTTCAGTCAATGGATAATCGTTTAATCGGTCAATACCACGATTGTTTTCGAAAAGAATATCAGCCCAATTTTGGAGCAGTTCCTTCTCTGTTTTATTCTTTAAAACATTCTTTTCCCAACCCTTTTCAAAAAGCTGTTTTATAAGTGCGCTCTCAAATTCAAGTTCGTTACTGAAACTCATGATTTTCCACCTCCTTTTTAGGCTACACAAACATCTTTTCAAGCAGTGCAGACTTGATATTTTTGAGCTTTTCAAGCTGTCGCTGATGAAGGGTGATAAGGTTGTCAATTTTGAAAAAAAGTCTTCCTATTTTTTCTTCTTCACTAACTGTTTGTGGAAACGAAATCATCCGCTTCGACAGTTGGGGGACGGTTAATTGCGGCACACCTGTTGATTCGACTATTACTTCCCCTCTGTTTATTGCATTTTCTAAAAAATCAACATTATGGCTTGATTTTATCGATAAAAGGCGGACAACAGGCGTAAAATTGACATTTCGGGCTTGTGCATGCCCAACATCGCCCCTCCCTGTAACTGTGACCGCAGGGGCTTTTACCCTATAATAGTTTTCATAAAACCCCACAATCCCATCATTTGTAAGAGCATTAGCAATAACGGGGTAGCTACCATTTTCACATATTAAATCCTTGTCAATATCTCCACCAGCTAATAGCTCTTCCGCATCGTCGCCCAGCTTACGCTGTTCCCAAGCATCAGTAAATCCCTTGAAACGGATTTTGGGGGTTGTTTCCGCATCCGACGGAAACATTTTTTCGAGTAAAGCCTTCTTTATATTGACAATTTTGTCATACTTACGCTGATGAAGGGTGATAAGGTTGTCTAACTGTTTGAAAAACATTCCTATTTTGCGCTGCTCTGCAATGATTCTCGGGGTCACGAACTGCTGTTTTGAAACAAGCGACCAATCAGCACGGGGCATTTTTGTCCCCGTGGATTGGTTGGCTACGTTTTGGAAAGCGTCGATTTGCAAAAGCGTATAAATATATTGACCATCCGCATTTTCAGCCCTTAAAACCCAAAAATCCCCCACCGCAATACCCTTAAAAGAGGCAAATAACCAGTTTTTAAGATAAGGGCGCAGTTTTCCGAATAGTACATCTCCATTATCGAATAGTATCCCAACCTTACCGCTTTGCTTTCTATAGATATCCTTATTAAGTGTTCCTTGACCTGAAACTATATCTTCATACTCAACTCTCGGCAAGCCTTCAATAGCAGCCATTTCGGTTACTCTTTTGGCAATTGAATTGAACTTACGCTGTTCCCAAGCATCGGTATAGCCTTTGAACCGAATTCGGGGTTTCATGCTATTTTCTACCATTTTACTCCCCCTTGAGCATTTTTTGCAGCTCTTTCAACCCTAACATGTCAAATTCGTCGCCCTCCAAGTCGTCAATCATAGCGGCAACCGCCTTCTCGGATTGAGCAATTTGGTCTTCGACTTCAAGCATTGTTACGCTGTACTTCTTTGTAAGTGCATTTATCTTACTTTCCAATGCACTTACGATGGAATCGGGTATAACAGTCAAGGCATCACAAAGCGGCCTAATCCATTTGTGATTAAGCATTACTTTTGCTTGCTCGTCTGTAAGGCTCTCAATCGTTTGCTTTGTTAATGCAAGCAATTTTTCAGATTTAATTTTTATATTGCGTTTGAGTTCTTTTTCCTCATCAAGCATTGCTGCAATTTTTATTATCCGTGATTCAATGCTCTCCTCTTCGTAAGACTCTTTCGTCTTTTGGAATTGCTTGGCTTTTTTTGCTATTCCTACAAATACCAGAGCATCACCGTCCTCATTTAAAATATCGGGGTTATCCGTTTTTTCATCCTCGGTGAGCGATTCAAAGAACTCGTCGTATGCGGACACAATTTCAGCCAGGCGATTTTCCATCTGCAACAGCTCGTCTTTCTTGTCAGTCAGCATTTCCCGCTGTACCAATTCGAAAGGAATTACACGTCCAACATAACCGTCCTGTACTTCGACATCTTTGCCGTCTTTCTTTTTTAATACCATTTTAGGATCGGTTTTCTTTACGGCATCAAAACCTTCGGTTTGGATGATTTCCAAATCGGTTGCAATTTTCGACCACTCATCATCGAGCAACTGGTAAGCGTGATATTTGTCCACAAGAGGGACGCCAGCCAACCGATTGAATATCTCAGTTGCAATACCTGATTCCTCATTCGGTATTACTATCTCAGCAGTCTGTTCTATAAGTCTGCTATTAAGCTGCTCATCAAAGCCGACAAATGCAGCCTTATATTTCGCAATAAAAGCTTGCACGTCGGAATTCTCTTTTATTGCCTTTATAACGTCATCTGTTGCCACGGTTGCATACGAGCCGTTAATATCGGCGAAAAGCTGCTTTTTAAGCGTCGGGAATGCAGACCAATATTCCGTCAATTCTTCAATCTCCGAATGAGGGATACCGCCGAATATGGTAGCATATATGTCCCAGGTTTCGCCCTTATCCGAGGAATCTACATATCTGGGGATATTCAAGTTATATTCATTGGCACGAATCGTATCCCTTGATACCTTTTTACAGAATTTCGGGATATCCTCACGTGCAACGACCGCATCCACAATTCTTTTAATATCGGATGCTCTCAGTTTGTTATTCTTACCTTCTTTCGTGTATCCCTTCGATGCATCAATAATCAGCACGTCAGTATTGGTGCGTTTTTGTTTTAACACCATAATAATAGTGGGGATACCCGTGCCGAAGAATATGTTGGCGGGCAACCCAATGATTGCATCGATATTGTTATTTTCAATAAGGTTCGTACGGATTTTTTCTTCCTCGCCGCCACGGAACAATACCCCGTGCGGCAATACGATGGTCATAATACCATCGGGTTTGATGTGATATAAATCATGCAATAAGAAAGCATAGTCCGCCTTCGTTTTCGGCGCTAACCCGTACCGCTTATATCTCGGGTCTGAATCTTTATCCGCCGGGTCCCAAGGCTGCGAATACGGAGGATTGGACACCACCGCATCAACATACAAAGGTTCATAGGTTTTATTCGGATCGGATTCATCGAAATAGGGCCAGTCTTCTTCGAGAGTGTCCCCGTTTCGCGTACAGATATTGTCGGGAATAATTCCCCTCATTACAAGGTTCATTCTCGTCAAGTTGTAGGTATTCTCTTTCAGTTCCTGAGCAAAGTATTTTATGTTGTTTTTGTCTCTCATTCGTTTTGCTACCGAATGACCGATATTTATAAGCAACGAACCCGAACCGCTGGTGGGATCGTAAATCTGTATACTTTCCCTGTCTTTTAAATGGTCAGCAACGATTTCAGACATAAGCAAAGACACTTCGTGCGGTGTATAGAATTCTCCTGCTTTCTTACCAGCGTTGGCAGCGAACATGCCTATAAGATATTCGTAAATAAACCCAAGCACGTCGTAATCTTGCTTGCCGTCCATAGGGATTTTTTGGATTAACTGAATAAGGTCGCTGATTGCTTTTGTCTGTGTGCCAGAGCTATCGCCGAGCTTACTTAGCCCCGTTTCCAGCGTCTTGAATATATTTTCAAACAACTTTTTGCATTTATCGCTTATTAACCTACTAAATGCTGACAATGCATCTCTGACGTTTGAAACGTCAAAATCCTTGCCCTTTTCCAGCCAGGTGGAGAATAAATTTTCATATGCAATGAAATAGCCAAGATTCGCCTGACAATGAGAAACCGCATCGGCGTGTTCTTCGGAAAGATACGGCAGGTCATCAACTGCCCAGCCGTCCACCTTAGTGAGCCGTTCCACTTCCTTATAAGAAAGGAACTTATAAAACATAAAACCGAGGATATAATCCTTATACTCATTAGCCTCGATTTTGGAACGCATTTTGTTTGCGGATTCCCAAATTGTAGATGCAAGCTGTTTCTTGTTCATGGCTCATCTCCTGTTTCTCTCACGGCAATTTCACCGCCAAATAATATTATATAAGATTTTCACACAAAAGTCAAAGGAAGCAAAGTTTTGCCAAGCACATTTATCTGCTGCGCAAAAACTTTTTTATGAGCTTGTAAGCTATGCTTACAACTATCGTCGGCACACCGATATAGAGAGCTATCAGCCCCAATGGGGTAAAATAGCCCATAATCTTTTTCAGTTCCAATAAAGCGGGCAAATTATCGAATACCGCTTTACCCATACCCGACAGCAAGCCCCATATTACTTGCCACATTGTAGATAAGACTTCAATTAAAATCGTCATTTATTCCTGCTCTCGTATAAATTCTGCCACGTCTTCCACTTGTATGGTTTCTGTTTCTCCGTACCATAAGTCATGCAAATAGAATTCACCGATAAATGCTCCGCAATGAGGGCAAACATTTACCAAATGTGTTTCACCCGTTACACCGCTTACACGTTCTTCAAGCAAGACGCCTTTTTCTCTGGATATCTTTAGCATGCTATCATTGAAAAAATCGGGCGACATAGGACTTCCGTCTATTAAGCCATAAACTGAACACATCTTCTGACTGCATTTCCAGCATGTCGTATTATCCGCAAAGCAGATTTTAACATCGGGATGCGTCCTTTTATACTCTATTTCTCGCTCACCAATTTCCTTAAGCTGCGGACTACCCAGCTCAACGCATATGAGGGCAAGCTCTTTTAAGGTCGGCAAGCGTTCGCCTTTTTCAAACGATTCAATTTGCCAGGATGATATTCTCGTCTTTACTGCAAGAATAGACCGTGAACTACACCCTTTACACTTTTTGCGAACGTACATCATCGCGTCGCCGAATTTCATTTCATATATGTTCTTCATTCTGTCCTCTTTAATACTGACCCAGCGTATCCGCCAAGTAATTCTTTACCGTTTCTACGACCGTCTGAGGGGCGGTTACTTTTACCCCTGTTCCAAAGGAACAGCACCACGCTATAAACGGCTTGCTGACCTGCACATCGGCGGTAAATATAATTTTATTGCCCGCTGATTCACTTATATATAGGCCCGCCCCAAAGAAATCGAATACGACGTCGATTAGGTCTTTGTCAGCCTCGAAAGACACTTTCTGTTTATCACCGCTGAACATACCAAACAGTTGCTGCTTATGCTTTACGATTTCGGCTTTATTTGACTGTGCCTCCTCTGAGCTAGGAACGTCCAGCATTGTTACTTCGTCTATTCTGTCAATGCGGTAATGCGACAGATTGCCGAACCAGTCGTCATAACATATTAAATAATAGTTGTCATTTGAGAAGACTGTCGCCAGCGGATTTACTTTGTACTTCCTGATTTGGGTCGGGTCGCTTTTTTTCTTTCTGTAAACCTTACGGTGTTTAGTGTCATAGTCAAAATAAGAAAAAGATATCTTTTTCTTTTCCTCGATTGCCGACGCTATTTCGTAAACTGAATAATAAATATTTTCGTTTATGCTCTTCATCGTATTAAACTCTACGATGTTCCGCGTCAGCACTTCTGCGCGTTGGCTGCCAGCAAGCTGGGCAATTTTATTGACAAGCTCGTCCGTTTTCTTCTCAGTAATAAAACCAGCGGCTCTGACCGCATCCATTAATATATGTATCTCGGGTATATCGAATTTGCGGTCAGCCACATAGTATTCGTTGCTTGAAGAACGGTGGGTCATTACTTCGTAGCCGAAGTCGTTCAGCAGTTTTATGTCGCTATACAAAATTTTGCGGTCAACTTCGATACCGCATTCTGCGAGTTTTTTTATAAGTACGGGCGTGGGCATAGGATTGTTTTCGTCCGTATCCCGATTTAGAATTTCCCAGATTTTCAGCAGTTTTATTTTCCTTGAATTCGAGCCGTTCATTTCTTCTACCTATTTATATAATTATATATTCTTAGGGTGGTGGACTCTCCAATGCTGTTTGCGAGTCATCACTTGCAAGTTACTCGGTCGGTTATTGAGCTTGTTCCCATCACGGTGATGCACTACTTCGTTGGCACGCAGCGGTCTTCCTATTTTCCGACTTGCGACATCACGGTGAACAGCCACGTAACCATTTTCACGGGCTTCGGGACTTCTCGGCTTGTATTTCTGCTTGTAGCCTTCCTTATTGATATAAGACTTATGCCGTCCTAATCCAAACATATAGACACCTCCTTATTAGAATTTAGCTATTATATTATAACACGGTCCGTCCGTTCTGTAAATAGTGAACTGTACTAATTTTAGGACATTTACAACATTTCAACACATTCAAGTCTGACAACAAGGGGGATATAGGTCAGCTTTGCAGAGGTGTGTTGAACTAAAATCCCCTTGCTATTTTTGGCATAAAAAAAGACCGCCCACGTAAATGTTACAAACTCACACGAGCGGTTTTTGCCCTTTTTGTCCCGAAAATCGGTCATTTTTTGCCGTTTTTAACCAAAAATGCGAAAAAAGCGGTCTATAAGTCAGAAGACTTATAGACCAACTTCTATGGTGCCGCTGGCCGGACTTGAACCGGCACGGGTGTTATCCCGAGGGATTTTAAGTCCCTTGCGTCTGCCTATTCCACCACAGCGGCACGTTAGTTTTATTCAATTGTTGTTGCGAAGTAACAAATTTTGCTGCGTTGGCGGTTTTTAAGTCCCTTGCGTCTGCCTATTCCACCACACGAGCATAATTTATATTAAATGCCTTGGCATCAGTCAAGGCATTTTTTTGGAGGCGCCACCCGGATTTGAACCGGGGAATCAGGGTTTTGCAGACCCTTGCCTTACCGCTTGGCTATGACGCCTTATAAAAAAACAGTGCGGCTTTGGATGGAGCGGGAGACGAGATTCGAACCCGCGACATTCACCTTGGCAAGGTGACGCTCTACCACTGAGCCACTCCCGCATATCGCCGCACTGTTTTTTGTTTGGTGGGAGCTACAGGGCTCGAACCTGTGACCCACTGCTTGTAGGGCAGTTGCTCTCCCAACTGAGCTAAGCTCCCAAACGCTTAACTAATATACCAAATAAAATATTAAAAATCAAGCGATTTTTGGCTGTTTTTTGATTTTTCTTTAAAAAAATAATTTAAATTTTTAATAGATATTCAAACCACAAAATATAGTTGTGCGTGCACTATATATTGTATGCATCGCGTGATTTTTTAGTTACCTGCGCTATAAAAAATAAAATTCAAAATTAATGTATAAATTACTTAACAGCCGTCAATAACATCTGCGTAATCAATCGAGGTGAATTTATGAAAAAAATAGCGGCTTGTTTAGCAGTTGTATTAGCTTTGGCGGGGGTGTACTTTTACTGTATGAGCGCTCCGGCTCCGTCGCAGTCAAATTACGATTATCTCCGTATACACGTGCGGGCAAACTCAAATGCGCAAAGCGACCAGGACGTAAAGTACATAGTCAAGGACGAGGTTGTAAAATTTATTACGCCGTATATCGGCGAATGTGTTGACAAGGCGAGCGCTATGCGCGTAATAGGCGGCTTGTTGGAAGAAATTACCGAGGTCTGCGTAAAGACCTTGGAGGCAAAAGGGTATCATTACGGAGCCCGCGCCCGTATCTGTGAAGAAAATTTCCCCACGCGAGTATACGAAGATTTCACGTTGGAGGCGGGCATATACGACGCGCTGATTATAGAGCTCGGCACGGGCACGGGCGATAACTGGTGGTGCGTTATATATCCTCCTCTGTGTTTTACCTCCGCTCCCGCAACGGTTGAGTACCGTTCGGTTATATATGATATAATAAATAAATTCAAAAATAAATAAGCGCCGTTAAATTTCTTAAAACAGTTGACAAAACAAGCCGGATTGTTAAAATGTAAATATGGTAAAAAAATATGTTTACGGAAAACCGTACAATACGGGCGCGGTTATAGAAGAAGTTGCGCCCGGCAAAGATAAACTTTGCTTTGAGGTTGAAAAAATTGACGGTTGCCTGAATTTTTCGTGCGGGCTTTTGCCCGATGAGCCCGTTTACGGCCTGGGGCAGACTATGCGCGGCATAAACAAGCGCGGCGCAAGATATATAAGCTATAATACCGACGACCCAGACCACCGCGAGGATATGCCGTCGCTGTACGGCTCTCATAATTTCGTTGTCGTCGGCGACAGATTCGGCGCGTTTTTCGATACCCCGTCGAAAGTAGTTTTCGATATTGACGTTGACGGCAGTGCAAAATTAAACGTTTTGTGTCATACGGCGGACGTTAATTTATATATAGTCGAGAGCGGAAGCGCCTACGGAACGGTAAAAGAATTTTTAAAAATAATAGGCAAAAGCTATATCCCGCCGCTCTGGGCGTTCGGCTTCGGGCAGAGCCGTTGGGGATATAAGGACGAGGGCGATATAAACGCCGTTGTAATCGGATACAAAAAGGCGGAAATTCCGCTCGACTACGTATGTCTTGATATAGACTATATGGACGGCTACAAGGATTTTTCGGTAGATAAAACGCGTTTTCCCGATTTTAAGCGGTACGTTGAAAAGCTTAAAAGCGCGGGAGTGCGGTTGGTTCCCATAATCGACGCCGGGGTAAAGGTTGAAGCGGGCGATACGGTTTACGAAGAAGGCGTAAAAAACGGCTTTTTCTGTACCGGCGGAAACGGTAAACCGTTCGGCGTGGCGGTATGGCCGGGTATGACGCACCTGCCCGATTTTTTTCAGCCCGGGGCGCGGGAGTGGTTCGGACGGAAATATAAATTTTTGACTGATTGCGGTATAGAGGGCGTTTGGAACGATATGAACGAGCCCGCCGTGTTTTACAGCGAGTTGAGCGACCCCGAAAACGGACTGCACGGCGAAGGGTCGAACGCGTACGAAGATTATTTCAGATTTTACCATAATATAGACGGCGCAAAAGTTTTGCACCACAGCGTGCACAACCTGTACGGCGCGCTTATGACCCGCGCGAGCGGCGAGGGGCTTGATAAGCTTTTGAATACCAGATATCTGCTGTTTTCCCGCTCTACCTATATCGGCTCCCACCGTTACGGCGGAATGTGGACGGGCGATATAAATTCGAGCTTTGAACACCTTAAACAGGAGTTTATGCAACTGCCTAATCTGAACGCGTGCGGATTTTTGTACTGCGGCGGGGATACGGGCGGCTTTAACGGCGACTGCACGCGCGAGCTGCTGTTGCGCTGGCTTGCCGTTTCGGCGTTTACTCCGCTTATGCGCAACCACTCCGCCTGCGGGACTGCGGCTCAGGAGTGTTTTGCGTTCGGCGACACCGCCGACTTTAAGAATATAATCGATTTCCGTTATAAAATTCTGCCCTATTTATATTCGGAGTTTGTAAAAGCGGCGCTTTGCGGCGATATGTTTATAAAACCGCTCGCGTTCGGTTTTCCCGGCGATAAACGCGCGGCGGATATCAACGACCAGCTTCTTGTGGGCGAGGGCATAATGATAGCGCCGGTTATGGAAGAGGGTAAAGCTTCGCGCTCGGTGTACCTGCCCGAAGATATGACTATGGTGCGCTATAACGGCGAATTTATATGCAAAAGCGTAGAGGCGGGGCAAATACAAGTAAACATAGGGCTCGGCGAGGTAGTTTTCTTTATATTAAAGGATAAGGCGGTTATAGTTTGCGGGGGCGCGGAAAACACCTCAAAACTTGATTTGACAAACGTTACGCTGCTTGGCGGGAGAGAGTATGAGCAGTATCTCGACGACGGATTTACAAAAAATATTTCCCGGGACAATATCAGGACGGTCAGATGAATAAGGACAGAATAAATTCTATTTTAAAAAATATGAGCTTAGAGGACAAGGCCCGCCAGCTAACGCAGATTAACGCCGATTTTGTAAAATCGGACGTAAAAGCCGACGCAACCGGTACGAGCGACGATTTAAAGCTGACGCACGGCGATATTTACGGCGCGGGCTCGGTTCTTAATTTCGGCGGCGCGGACGACGCGCTCGCGGTGCGGCAAAAGTATATAAGTCAGTCGCAAAACAAAATCCCGCTTGTAATGATGCAGGACGTTATCCACGGTTACAGAACTATTTATCCTATTCCGCTTGCCGTGGGCTGCTCGTTCGATTTGCAGCTTGCCGAGGACTGCGCGTATATAGCCGCGGTCGAAGCCAAGTACAACGGCGTTGACGTCACTTTTTCGCCTATGGTGGATTTGGCGCGCGACGCGCGCTGGGGCAGAGTAATGGAGAGTACCGGTGAGGATCATTATCTGAACGGCGAATTCGGCAAGGCGTTTATACGCGGCTATCACAGGGGCGGCATAGGCTGCTGCGTAAAGCATTTTGCGGGCTACGGCGCGGCGGAAGCGGGCAGGGATTACAATACTACCGACATAAGCGAACGCAGCCTCAAAGAATATTATCTATACGCATATAGGGAGTGTTTAAAGGAGCAGCCGGAGCTGGTTATGACTTCCTTTAACCTTTTAAACGGCGTTCCCGTCAATGCCGACAGCCGTTTGCTGCTGGATATACTGCGCGGGGAAATGGGCTTTGACGGCGTGGTGGTAAGCGACTACGGCGCGGTTAACGAGATGATAATGCACGGATATGCCGCGGATAAGCGTGAGTGCGCGCGTACGGCAGCCAACAACGAAATAGATTTGGAAATGATGTCGTCAACGTACGTACATAACCTGCCCGGGCTTGTTAAGAGCGGCGAAGTGTCCGAAGAAAAAATAAATAAAATGACAGAGCGGATGCTCGCTCTCAAAGAAAAGCTCGGGCTGTTCGACAATCCCTTAAACGCTACGGACGAGCAAAAAGCAGCGGAGGCGGACGGCTGTGCCGCTCATCGCGGCGTTGCGCGCCGCGCGGCAGAAAAGAGCTGCGTATTGCTTAAAAATAACGGCGTGTTGCCGTTAAATACCTCGGTTAACGCGGCATATATAGGTCCCTTTGCCGAAGAAAAGAGCATTTTGGGAGCGTGGGCGTGCGCGGGCAGAGCGGACGAGGCGGTTAGTATCGCCGAGGGCGTTGAAAAACTGCTCTGCCGTAAACCGGTTGTGGTAAAGGGCTGCGGCAGAGGGCTGTTCGACAGCGACGACAGCGGTTTTGACGGCGCTGTGAAAGCCGCGGCGGGCGCGGACGTAATAGTAGCGTGCATAGGCGAATACGCGCATTTTTCGGGCGAGAGCGCGTCCCGCGCGGATATTCGCGTGCCCGGAGTGCAGATAAAACTGTTAAAACGGCTCAAAGAGCTTAATAAACCGCTTGTATCCGTTGTGTTCGGCGGCAGACCTCTGGTTTTGACCGACGTGGAAAAGCTTTCCGACGCCGTATTATACGTATGGCAGCCCGGTTCTGAGGGCGGCTCTGCAATAGCAAATCTTATTTACGGCAGGGCAAACCCTTCGGGCAAGCTTGTTGCAAGCTTCCCCCGCTCGGTAGGTCAGTGTCCCGTTTACTACAATCATTTCAGAACGGGCAGACCTAAAGGGCAGGATACTTTAGAGGGTACGGTGTATACGAGCGGATATATAGACGAATTAAACGCTCCTTTGTATCCTTTCGGCTACGGACTGAGTTATTCGCGCTTTGAATATTCGGGGTTCGGGCTTTCGTCGGGCGTGATGAGGCGCGGCGATAAAATAACGGCGCGCGTGACGGTTGAAAATAAAAGCGGTACGGACGGCGAAGAGGTTGTACAGCTCTATATATGCGATAAATTCGCGTCGGCAGTACGGCCTGTAAAGGAGCTTAAAGCTTTTAAAAAGATTTATATTCCTGCGGGCGGAAAGGTTTTGGCGGAGTTTGAAATTACCGAAGATACCCTCGCGTTTTATACCGCAAACGGAAGCTATGAAGCGGAAAGCGGCGACTTCGATATTATGGCGGGCGGCGACAGTGTAAACGTTTTAACCGAACGGCTTAAACTTATATAAATATAAAATCAACGCCCCCGCGGACGTGAACTGTCCGCGGGGGCGTTTAAATATTGATTAAAAATGCTATTAATTAACAAATTAAAAATTAAAAAGTCCACTATGGACTTTTTAATTTAAAAATATTAATTTTGATTTACTATATTTCCAAGACAGAAATAGTTGAGGTAATGAAATGGATAAATCTTGTTTTAGTTGTACATATTTTTCTCAATATTATATTCGTAAAAGCTATTTTTTTAATAAAGTACACAACGGCGTTTGTTCCAAACGGAGAATTTTGGTAAAAGAGCAAAGGCATTTCCCGTTCAGTAACGGCTGTGAAGAATGGCAGCAACCAGATGACAGCCGGATAAATCATCTGAACGAAATACTGTGTTGTATCAGTTATATTGAAAATTACATTTTTTACATAGTCAACGCTATTAAAGAATCGGAAGAATAATAATTTAAAAGCCTCCTTGGCGGGAGGCTTTTTTTAGTATAATTAGCGCGATTTTTCACAAATTATATTCAACGGTCTGTACTGGGATTTTTATGTTCTGGTGCTCTTCGTGCTCTATGGTATGTATAAGCGAGTAAACGGAGGTCGTTGCCCAGTGTTTATGGTCTACCCTTGCAGTAATATACCTTACAGGGAACGTTTCGGCGGGTTTAACTCCGTCAAATCCCGTTACTATAATATTCTTGGTGACGCCGCCCGCTTTAAGTCCGGCTATTATGCCGAGAGCGGTTTCGTCGTTCGCGCAGACAATGGCGTCGGGCAAGCTGCCGTTTTCAAGTAAAAAGCGGCAGGCGGTAATACCTCCCTCGTAAGTGAAATCCGTTTGTAAAACCAGGATTCCGCGGTGCTGCAAGCCGTTGTCGGCAAGAGCTTTTGAAAAACCTTCATAGCGGTAGCGGCTCTCAAAAGACTCTTTGGGGCCGCCTATAAACGCAAATGTGCGCGCGCCGGCGTTTACCGCGGCGGAGGTAGTGTTATAGCAGCCGTTGAAGTTATCGAGAGTTACTACGTTTACGTTATCGGCGTGCTCGTCCCTGTCCATAAGCACTACCGGTATGCGCCGCGCGGCTATTTTTGCTATATCGTCGCCCGAAATTTTGGGATTAAGCACAAAAAGTCCGTCAAGCCACTTTAGCTTTGTTATCTCGGTGCCGAGATAAATCATCAGTTCGCAGTTGTTAAGCGCGAGAGATTTTTCCATAGTGTACACTATATCCGAATAAATTTCTCCGCCGAGCGAGTTTATGCACAAAACAACCTGTCTTAAATAGTCTTTGTCCGCAAATCTTCCGCTTTTTCCTGCGTAGCCTAATTTTCGTGCGGCTTCTATTACCCGCTGTTTGGTTGCTGCGGGTATCCGCGGGTCGTCATTGAGCGAATAAGATACGGTTGTTACGGACAAGCCCAAAAATTTGGCGATGTCAATAAGTTTAACCATAATATTTCCCTGTGTTGAGTTTATTCAGGTAGTATTATATCATTTTTTTTATCATCTTGTCTACTGTTAAAATGATGTTTTTTCAACAAGCCTGCATTAATTTCAATAAATTCAACAGAATTTCAATAAATAAGTTTTTTAAAACCCCTTGCAAATACTTAATGTGTGTGATATAATCAAAAAAATGAAACAATATGTCAATATTGTCATTTAAAATGAGTATAAGTAAACAATTTGTTGAAATACCGAATAAATAAATTTAATAAACAAATTTAAAACGGAGTATATATGTTACAGAACAAATACGGTTATTTTACGGAAGACGGCAAAGAATTTGTTATTACAAACGCCTGCACCCCCAGACCCTGGGTTAACGTTATAAGCAACGGCGATTATTCGCTTATTTTAACTCAGACGGGCGGAGGTTACTCTTTCAGAGGCAACGCAGAACAAAACAGGCTAACGAGGAGCTTTCAGGATATTATAAAGGATAACTGGGGCAAATATTTTTATATCCGTGATTTGGAGAACGGAAAGTTCTGGTCGGCGGGTTATCTGCCCGTAAAAGAAGGCGTTGACTTTTATGAAGTGCGCCACGGTCTGGGATATAGCGTAATCACGCGCGAAAGCTGCGGCATAAGGTCGGAGCTCACCGTGTTTGTAGCCGACGGTAAACCTATGGAGTTTATGAGCTTAAAGCTCTCAAACCCCGGCAACGCACCCCGCAAGCTCGATATAACGGCATATTTCGAGTGGGCGTGCGGTATGGCTTACGATACCCACCGCGAATTTCAGCGGCTTTTCTACGATACCGCGTTCGACGCTAATATCAACGGCATTGCCGTAAATAAATGCCTCTGGGGCTTCCCCGATTCCAAAGGCCGTCACAATAACGACGACTGGCCTTATACTGCGTTTTTCAACTGCTCCGAAAAAGTTGATTCGTTCGACACCGACAAGGAGTCGTTTATAGGTATGTACCGAGACGAAAAGTCGCCGCTGGCTTTGGAAAACCAAAGCCTTGCGGGCAGGTACGGCAGATATTGCGAGCCCGTCGGCGCGCTGAGAGTTAAATGCGAGCTTGCCGCGGGCGGCTCAAAACACATAGTATTCTCGCTCGGAATGGCTAAAAAGGGCGAAGAGGACTACGTTAAGCTTGCCAGGCTGTGCAAGCCCGAAAATATTTCCGTTGAGCTTGAAAAGGTTAAAACCAAGTGGAAGGCGCTGCTCGAGAACGAAAAAATATCAACGCCCGACAAGGCGCTCAACGTTATGACCGGCTACTGGACCAAATACCAGGCGCTTTCCTGCAGAATGTGGGCAAAAGCCGCTTATTATCAGATTTCCGGCGGTATAGGATACCGCGACCAGCTGCAGGACAGCCAGATAGGGCTTGAAATAGATCCCGGAATAACCAAAAACCAGATACTTCTGCACGCGACCAAGCAGTTTAAGCAGGGCGACGTGCTTCACTGGTGGCTGACTTACAACAACGCGGGACCGAGAACGAAATGCTCGGACGATTTCCTCTGGCTGCCGTTTACGTTAATAAACTACCTTGCCGAAACGGGCGACATTTCCGTGCTCGACGAAAAACGCCCCTATCTCGACGGCGGCGACGACACGCTTTACGGACACTGCAAGGCGGCTATTAATTACAGTCTTTCTATGTTCTCGCCCAGGGGAATACCTCTTATGGGCGCGCACGACTGGAACGACGGGCTTTCGGCTGTAGGTCACGGAATGAAAGGCGAAAGCTTCTGGGTTGCGGAATTTTTGTACTGGATAATGACCAGGTTTGATAAAATCGCCGAACACGCGGGCGACAGCGGGTTTGCGGCTCTCCTGCGCGAAAAAAGCGCCAAACTCAAAGAGGATTTCAATAAATACGCTTGGGACGGCGAGTGGTTTTTACAGGCTACCAACGATTACGGTGAGAAAATAGGCAGTAAGGAAAACAAAGAGGGAACAATTTTCCTCAATCCCCAGATATGGGCGGTAATTTCCGATATAACCGACGAAAACAGAAAAAAGACGGCAATGAAATCGGTTGAAAAGTATCTGCTCAGAGATTACGGCGCGTTGCTGCTCTATCCCGAATACCGTTCGCCGCAGAGCGAAATAGGCTATATAACGCGCTATGCTCCCGGACTCAGGGAAAACGGCGGCGTTTATACGCACGCGGCAACCTGGGCGGTATGGGCGTACTCGCTTATGGGCGACTGTAAAAACGCGTACCGCGCGTACAGGGGCATATGCCCTCCCAACCGCGGCGCGGATATAGACAAATATATGGCTGAACCCTACGTTCTGCCCGGAAACTCGGACGGACCGAATTCGCCCTTCTTCGGCAAGGGCAGCTGGAGTTGGTATTCGGGCTCGGCGCAGTGGCTGCACAGGGTTGCGGTACAGTATCTGCTGGGCGTAAGACCTACGGATAAAGGGCTTGAAATTAATCCCTGCATACCCGGAGAGTGGAACGGTTACGAATATCGCAGGCGTTTCCGCGGCGCGGAATACAACATAAAGGTTGTCCGCACGGGCAAAAAATGCATAACAGCGGACGGAAAGACTATAGAGGGCAACGTGCTTCCCGTGTTTAAAAACGGAAAACACGATATAGAAGTGCAAATTTAAGATAAAAAATAAAAAATTTATAAAAATTTAAAGAGGGTGCACCCTCTTGTATAGCATTTGCGAAAATCGCAAATGCTCAACGTTAATAGGTAAGGAGGAAATATTAATGAAAAAGAAACTCAGTATTTTACTTGCAAGCGCGGTTGCCGCGGCGGCGTGCGTGGCGGGACTCTCTGCGTGCAAACCCAAATACGACCTTGTATACGCGTCCTGGAATCTCGGCACCGAAGCGGGAAACAATATCGAACGCCAGATGATTAAGGCGTTTGAGGAAAAGTTTGACGTTAAAGTTAAAATCGAGGAAAATATAAGCCTTTCCGCTTACGACCAGTCCATAAACGCGCTTGCTGTAAGGGACAGTATGCCCGATGTATTTATGCTTTCAAATATCAACTTCGGACTTTCGGAAAGATACGTTTCCGACATTACCGACCTTGTCAACGCAGACGCTTCCGGCGACTGGAACAAAATTCCCAAGCCCATAGAGGAGGCGGTGCACTTTAAATCGGGCATTTATGCCATTCCTTTTGCAATGCATATGATGGGATATTTCGTGAACGTGGATTTGCTGCAGCAGTACGGACTTGAGAGTTTTGCGGAACAGGAAATTACCTACGATTCGTTTTTGAACGTTGTCAGAGAGATGTCAACCAAGAAAGGCGACGGCGAGGGTTATATAGGTCTGAGCCACGAAAATACTATTTTCGAATGGTATCCCGCGTCGGTAAATTCCGAATACGGCTGGTATACGTGGGACGGTGAAGAGTACCATCTCGACAGCCCCGAATTTGCCAAGGGAATGGAGCTAACGCTCGATATGAGGCAAAACAAGTACACTTACGACAGCCTTACCGAAGAGGACAGAGAGCAATATTTCCCGAGCGTTGACGGCTATATCGATTTGTGGAACCAGAGCAGGCTCGCTATCCGCTGGGGATATTCGTACGAAGTGCCCGATATGATTAAAAACTGCTCGTTCAACATTAAATTTATGGGCGTGCCCGGCGGAAGAACGCCTATGGTAGGCGACTATCTGGCGATTTCCAACACCTGTAAGGACAGGGAGCTCGCTTATAAGTTTGCAAAGTGGATGAGCTTCGACCCCGCGGGCATACGCGAGAGAATAAAGCTCGATAAGGACGTTACCAACACAATGCCGCTGACTACCGACCGGACGTTGATAAACGAGTATTTTGATAAATTCGACGCGGTGGACGGCTTGAAAGACGCGTTCGATACCCTCGATAACGGCATAGTCGAGTCCGTTAAAGTAGTGCCAGGCTATACTCGCTCGCGCTGGACGTCTACGGTAGGCGTTTCCCTTCCCGTTGAGGGCGGCGCCAATGCAAACGTGGGTCAGCTTATAGACTGGTGCTGGACGGGTAAGCTGTCTTTTGCCGATTATGCGGCTAAGCTCAACGAAAAGGCAAACGACAATTATCTGAAAACCATTGACGAATACGAAGCGTTTTACAATTAAACGCCGTATATAACGGCGGATTGCCATTAGTTACACCGTTGACCGCTCTGCGGAGGATTTTGAATATGAAGAAAAAAATCGCGCTTTCACTGGCTGCGTTAATGCTTATATCCGTTATACCTATGAGCGGATGTAAAAAATCCTATAACTTCTCCGGGGTTGAGTCCGAATGGAGCGATATAGACGTGTCTCAAAACAGCGGTGTTTCGGTCAAAGCCGAAAGGACTTTTGTTTCCACGCAAAAACAGCCCGGCAACGGTCACGGTTATCCCGGCGAAGTTACCCTGCTCGATGAAAACCAGTACGCAACCTATAACGTATATCTCGACAAAGCCGACAGACTCGCACTGTATGCCGACTGGTATATTCTGCACAACGGACTTTCGGACAGCGAGGTAATTATTACGCTCAACGACAAGGTCGTTTCCGAGCGTTCGTCTTTAAAGGCGGAGTGGCGCAACGAGTCCGACGAATTTGCAAAGGACAGCTACGGCAACGAGATAGTTCCCACGCAGACTAAAATAGAGGAATGGGCGGGCGGCTATCTGTACGAATATAATTTTGCAACCGTCCTCCCGCCGTTGTACGAATTCAAAGCGGGGCTGAATACTATTACCGTTACGGTTAATAACGGCGGAGAGTTTTTGCTCGGCGACCTGTACGTCAAATCGGTCGGTCTGCCCGACGTGTACGACGACTATATAAAAAGTGTGGGCGGCGAAAACGGCAAGGGCGTATACACGGTTGAAGCGGAGGCGGTTGAGAGAAAAAACACTATTTCGGCTATTCCCGCGTCAAGCACTTCGGCGAGCGTAACGCCTTACGACACTTACGCTTCAGTGCTTAACACTATATCTGGTTTTGACAGTCCCGACCAGATACTTACCTATAAGGTCAACGCGGAAACGGACGGACTCTACAATATTTCGTTCAACTATAAAAACGGGAATTCCAACCGCACGGCATACCTGCAGGTTTTTGTGGACGGGCAAACGCCTTTCCGCGAGCTTTTAAGGTATCCGCTTATAGAAAACGGCGGGTTTGAAAAACATACTCTGGGCAGGGACGGAAAGAATTTCTGCATATATCTCACGGCGGGCGAACACCTTGTGTCGCTTAAAGTGGACGGCAGTCTCGCAACTCCCGCCGAAACTATGATAACGTCCGCGATAGACCGTTTAAACGGCATATATCTCGACCTTAAACAAATAGCCGGCACGGTTACGGACGGCAACAGAGAGTGGGACGTTGAAAACGATTTTCCGGGAATAACAGATAAACTTACGGAAATTAGCCGCAGTTTGGGTTACGTGCTCGACGACCTGCGCAAAATCAACGGCGCAGACGTAAACTACCAGGCTTTAATATACATCACTACGGCTAAGCAGTCCATAGACAGTCTTTTAAAAACGCCTAAATATATCCCCAACAAGTACGCCAAGATTTCCGAGGGCAGCGGGTCGATTGTACAGACGCTTGCCAACGCGCTAAGCGATATAAAATCAACTGCGCTTACGTTCGATAAAATAGTAGTGCACGCTGCGGACGAAGAGAGCGGAATAAAAAAAGCCGGCTGGTGGAAAACTTTTTGGGAGAACATCAAAAAATTCTTCCGCAGCTTTTTTACGGACTACTCTAACGTGACTGACGACGAAAAGACAATCCAGGTATGGGTTGCGCGTTCGAGGCAGTACGTGGATTTGATGCAGCAGATGATAGACAGCTCGGACTTCAGAGAGAGAACGGGCTATAACGTCCGCTTTTCGATACTTGCGGACGAGGGGAAAATCATTCTTTCCAATGCGGCGGGGATTGCGCCTAACGCGATAATGGGCATAAGCAACTGGCTGCCTTACGAAATGGGCATAAGAGACCTTACGGTTGATTTAACAAAGTTTGACGACTACGGCGAAGTTATCGACCGTTTTTCCGAGGGCGCTATGATTTCGCTTATCGCCGACGGCATAGGGCTTGCGCTTCCCGAAACGCAGGATTTTTACGTTACGTATTACAGAAAAGATATTCTGGACAGATACGGCATAGATTTGCCCGACACGTGGAGCGAGGTTATCACTTCGCTGCCCAAATTGCAGAGATACGGTCTTAATTATTACGTTCCGCTGTCAACTTCAACCTCGTCCAAGTCGATAATGACGACCGCGCCGTTTATTTACCAGTACGGCGGCAGTCTGTTCTCGGACGACGGAACGTATACGACTATATCCGATGAAAACAGTCTGAACGCAATAAAGTTTATGACCGAGCTGTATACCCTTTACGGTATGCCGCAGCAGGTTTCAAACTTCTTTGACAGCTTCCGTTCGGGCAGTCTGCCCGTGGGAATATCCACGTTTGAAACGTATATAAGGCTGAGTATGGCGGCTCCCGAAATTTCCGGTAAATGGTCCATAGCCGTGTCTCCGGGAAAATACGACGAGGCGCTCGGCAAGGTAGCGCGCTGGCAGACGGGCAGCGCAACGGCTTCCACGCTTATAAAGAGCGGCGACGAAAAAAAGGATGAAGCGGGTTGGGAATTGCTTAAATGGTGGTCGTCCGCAGACGTTCAGACCGAGTATATGAACAGGCTGACTATGGTTTACGGCAAAAACTATATCTGGAACAGCGCAAACCTCGAAGCATTTTCAAACTCGGTAGCGTTCAGCACCGCCGACAAACGCGTAATTTTGGAACAGTGGGAATGGATGAGGGAAATACCCAAGGTTCCCGGCTGGTATATGCTGGAGCGCGAGCTTTCCAACGCGTGGAACAGCATTGTCATAAACGGCGGGAACACCCGTTCCGTAATTGAAAACGCGGTTGTAAATATTGATAAAGAGTTGAAACGCAAGTTAACCGAATTCGGCTATATCAAAGACGGTCAAACCGTAAAAAGCTATAAAATAACGACGCTCGATTACGTAAGGTCGTTTAAAAAGGGAGGTTAAAGTATGGATAATTCTCAGACTTTGGAAAATCCCGAAACGCCGGCTTTAAACGGAGCGCCGCAAAAGCCTATGAAAACGGTCAATCGCGCCAAAAGCAAAATAGGCGGCAGGCGCGGCGGCATAACCACCGCCCTTTTGCTGCTGCCGTACCTGCTGTCCTTTCTTATCTTCATAGTGCTGCCAGTATTTCTTGCCATAATACTTTCGTTTACCGATTTCAACAGTATAAACGCGCCGTCGTTCAACGGATTCGCAAACTATATAAGGCTTTTGACCGACGACGAAGTGTTTATGCAGAAGGTTCTTCCCAACACCTTGCTTTTCTCGATTGTTGCGGGACCGGTGGGATATATACTCTCGTTTTTGTTCGCCTGGCTTTTAGCCCAGGTGCCCAGACTGCCGAGAACGGTGCTCTCGCTGTGCATATATGCGCCCTCGCTTACCGCGGGCGTTGCAATGCAGGTGGTGTGGTGCGCCATATTCAGCGGCGACCCCAACGGTTATTTAAACGCCGTACTCATTAAAACGGGCGTTATAAACGAGGCGGTGCAGTGGTTGCAGAGCGGCGAATATCTTATGCCGATTATGATACTCGTAACAATATGGTCGAGTATGGGCTTAGGCTTTTTATCGATGCTTTCGGGTATTTTGAATATCGACCCGCAGCTGTACGAGGCTGCGTATATCGACGGTATGAAAAACCGTTTTCAGGAGATTGTTCACGTTACGATACCGTCCATAAAACCGCAGATGCTTTTCGGCGCGGTTATGGCGGTTGTTAACACTTTCCAGGCGGGCGCAATCGGCGTGGAGCTTTCGGGCTCCAACCCTACGCCGAATTACAACGGACAGCTGATTATAAACCACATTCAGGACTACGGATATATCCGTTACGAAATGGGTTACGCCGCGGCTATATCGGTGGTGCTGCTGTTATTTATCTATATGGTGAGTAAAGTTATAGGTAAACTTCTTTCAAGCAAAGGCGAATAATTAAGGGATAAAAAAATGTCGTTTCAAGGAAAAAAGATAAATCCGTCAAGATTTCACGTCAGTCAGATTAAGTTTTATATTATTCTGCTGCCGGTGGCGGTATTTATGGTATTACCCATAATCTACGTCATTTCCACGGCGTTCAAGCCGGCGGAAGAGCTTTTTAAGTTCCCGCCGAGTTTTTTCGTCGTCAATCCCTCGTGGGATAACTTCAAATCGCTTTTCGAGCTTATGGCGGGCTCGTCGGTGCCGGCTACAAGGTATCTGTTCAACTCGATACTCGTAACCGTGCTGACTATGCTGATTAGTATTTTTCTTTCTGTTTCGGCGGGATACGTTCTGAGCAAAAAGCGTTTTAAAGGCCGTAAGCTTCTCTTTGAAATAAACACGCTCGCGCTTATGTTCGTGCCTATCGCCGTATCTATTCCGCGGTTTATCATCATAATAAATCTGGGGCTCGTAGACAGATTTGTAGCTAATATTCTCCCCATAATCGCTATGCCCGTGGGCTTGTTCCTCATAAAACAGTTTATCGACCAGGTTCCCGACGCGCTTTTGGAGGCGGCGAGAATGGACGGCGCGAACGAGCTGCAAATACTTTTTAAAATAATTATTCCGTCTGTTAAACCCGCGATAGCGACAATTGCTATTATGTCGTTCCAGTCTGCCTGGGGCAACGTGGAGGCGTCTGTTTATTATCTCAACAACGAAAGCTTAAAAACTTTTGCATATTTTATAACTACTTTCGCCTCTGCAACAAGCTCGTCTATAACGCAGGGCGTAACGGCTGCGAGCGCGCTCATTATGTTTTTACCCAACCTCGTTATCTTTATTGTAATGCAGAGCAAGGTTATGGATACGATGGCGCATTCCGGTATTAAATAATCTCGGAGAGCAGTATGAAAGGTAAAATAAATTTCAAAAAATTAATATTTATCGTAATACCGCTGCTTGTCGCAACGCTTATGGGGCTGTTTTTTGCGGATTTTACTCCCAATATCGCTCTGGCGGACGCGGGTTACGATTATCAGTCCGACGCCCCGTACGAAACGTTTACGGCGGGTCCGCAGGGCTCTATCGTAACCACGCAGACGGCGTATATGCCCGTATCGCGAATTTCACTGTCCGGCGAATACGGCGCGCTCAACGCTCCCGAGGATATGATAACGGACGAACCCGAAGGACGCGTATACATCGCGGACACGGGCAATAAAAGGGTGGTTGTAACCGGACTCGACGGCAAGGTTTTAACGGTTATAGGCGAGGGTGTTCTGTCCCAGCCTACAGGGCTTGCGATAGGCAACGGCTATCTGTTCGTGTGCGATAAGACAAACAAGCTTGTGTACATTTACGACAAGAGCACTTACGAGCTTGTAACTACGATTGACAGACCCGACAATCCTCTCGTCGGCGCAAATACGCCTTACGTTCCAACCAAGATAACTGTGGACAGCCGCGGGAATATGTACCTTGTATCGGAAGGCTGCGTAAGCGGACTTATGCAGATAAATATGGAGGGCGAGTTCGTCGGCTATGTCGGCGCAAACGAAACGCCGACTACGCTCGTAAGCATTTTTCAGAACCTGTTTTTCTCGGAAGAGCAAAAAAATACCTTTCTTGCAACGCCGAGAAGTCCTACCAACGTAGCAATAGACAGTCGCGGGCTTGTGTACACGGTAACCAACAGCGCGGTTAACGATTCGGTTAAAAAACTTAACACTCTCGGCAACAGCATAATGTCGCCCGCGATAAATTATCCGGATACTAACGCCGTATCGGTTGATAAATCAGACAACTTATACACCGTTCAGAGCGACGGTTACGTTGCCATTTTCGACAGCGAGGGAAATCTTTTATTCCGTTTCGGCGGCACGGACGCGTACGAACGCTTCGGCAGTCTGTCAAATCCCGTTGCGGTGAGCGTGCTCGACGACGGAAAAATTCTCGTGCTCGATAAAAACTATTCGATGATAGTGATATTTTCGAGAACTGAGTTTGCAGATCTGCTTTTCAAAGCGGTTGATTTTTACAAGGACGGACTGTATCTCGAGGGCGAACAGCTCTGGAACGAGGTGTTAAAGCTCAACAGCAATTTCATTCTGGCGTACAAGGCTCTTGCCCGCGCGAATATGAAAAGGGGCGATTACGACGCCGCGCTTACGCAGTTTAAATTTGCCGAGGACAGAAGCGGATACTCCGACGCGTACTGGCAGATACGAAACGACTGGCTTGAAGACAATCTCGGCTGGGTGCTTGCGCTCATTCTTGTTTTTACGGCGGCGGTAATAACGCTTAAAATTATCGACAGAAAAAAACCCGGGGCGTTGCTGCCGGTAAAGCGCGCTGTTTCAAAAGCTTCTTCGTTCAACGTAAAAGGCGTGTACTTTTTAAACGAGCTGAGGCACGCAAAGCGTTTTTGCAAGCATACGCAGGACGCCGTTTACGAAATTAAGTATCACGGCGCGGCGAGCATATTTACCGCGGGCATAATGTTCGTATGGTTTATAATCCTGCAAATACTTTCGGTAGTGGTAAAGGGTTATCTGTTTAATCCCGCGACCGTGTACAACACTGACGGCTGGAATACCGTGTTTATAACCGTGGGCGTGTTCCTGCTGCTCGTGCTCTGCAATTATTTCGTAAGTACCGTAACGGACGGTGAGGGCAAGCTCAAATACTGCTTTATATCTTTTGTTTACGCGCTTACGCCGTATCTTATAATGGCGCTGCCGTTGTTCGTAATAAGTAATTTTTTGACCTACAACGAGTCGGTTGTGTATTACTTCCTCGAAATAGTTATGTACGCCTGGAGCGCGGTATGCGTTTTCAGGGCGGTTATGGAGCTGCACGACTATTCGTTCTGGAAAACGGTTAAAAATATTCTCTTAACGCTGTTTGCGTTTGCAATGGCTCTGTTGTTCTTTATAGTGTTGAGAATGTTGTTCGCGCAGCTGTTCGGATATTTCGGGTCGGTAATCGGGGAGGTGTTTTCGTAATGATTAAGGTGATAAAACGGCTTTTGGCCGTTGTGCTTGCGGGCACGGTTATTACGGCTCCCGCAGTGTACGCCGCTTCAACGTTCGCCGACGAGGGTACGTCCGACACGGGATATTACAGCGTTACGGTGGACGACGCGGTTATGAAGGTTGACAAGGAAACTTTGAATTTAGAAATAACGCGCGGCGGCAGAACGTGGTATTCGGGTAAACGCGCCGAGCTTCCCGAGGGGGAGAGCGACGGACTCAACAACCTCTGGGCGAGCAAACTGACCGACGCGGTGAGCGTAGGTTACAGGGATATAACCCGCGGCGTAACGACCGAGCGCTCTATGACTCTTTTAAACAGCGCCGTTACGTTTAACGGCAGGTCGGACGGTTTTGACGCAAAAATACGTTTAAAAACGCTGTCGCTGCGGTTTACCTTACAGGTACGCCTATCAGGCGATAAGGTTAAGGTTACGGTGCCGCGCGACTCTATTGAGGAGAGTTCGGATAAATACCGTTTGCAGTATATGCTGGTTTATCCGTTTTTCGACAGCAGCTATTCTCTTGCGGACGGACAGATATTGGTTCCCGACGGCAGCGGCGCGGTAATAGATTTGTCCGTGCCCACGCCGGCAAAACAGGCGTACTCGGCAAGGGTTTACGGCGCGGATTACGGTATTTCGGCGCCGCCCGTATCTCCTACTGCGCCTTTGACGGCTACAATGCCCGTACTTGCGCTAATGTACGGCGACGGCGGAACAATGATAACGGCGGACAGCGGAGCGGAATACTGCTCTGTAAACGCCTCGGTCAGTTCCATAACCACGCAGTACAACTTTGCGTATTTCAACTGGATTTACCGCGAAACTTACGTAAAGTATTACGAAAGCGCGGGCACAGACGGCAAGAGCTATATTGCTTTTCAGGAGCAAATGAATAATTTCGACCTCGTTCAGACTATGACCCTGCTTGACGGCGGGTGTGCCGTTACGGACGTGGCAAAGCGTTACCGCGAAAAATTTAATCTGCAAAAGCCGGACGGTAATTCAAACGCGGGCTTGCGGCTTGAATTTCTGATGGCGGAGAACAAAAAAGGTATGTTCGGCAACGAAACCGTTGCTATGACTACTTCAAAATACGTGCAGTCGGTGGCTGACGAGGTAAAACAATACTGCAATAACCTCAATATATCCCTGCTCGGATATACGAGCGGAGGGCTTAACGGCTCATATCCCGAACATTTTTCCATAGAGTCGAAAACGGGCGGAAAAAGCGGTTATAAAAAGCTTTCAGAATCGCTTGCAGCCGACGGAATTAATCTTGCATTCGTCACGGATTTTGTAAAGGCGTACGAAAACGCGGCGGTAAGCAACGGAAAGCTTGCGCTTAACATTTCAAACCAGTTTATAACTCTCAACGACAGCCGTTCGGGCTCTTCCGCAAAATTCAGGTTGATGAATGCTGACGCCGCGGCGGCTCAGCTTGCTAAGGACGTTAAAAAAGTTAAGGAATACAACGCCGCGGTTGATTACGCTTCGATAGGCAGTATTCTTTACTCGGGTTATAAAAACTCGGATTTTACGCGCAGGAACGCGGCTGACGCGTTTGTAAATGCGGTAAAGGAGTCGGGCGCGGGCGCGAATATCGTTAAACCCAACGACTATATGTGGGGCGTGTGCAACGGCTATCTCGAAGCTCCGCTGTCGTCAAGCGGTTTTATGATTGAAACGGAGAGCGTGCCTTTTGTGCAGACGGTGCTCTCTGGGTACGTAGATATGTACAGCGAGGCGGTCAATCTCAATTACACGGGCAGGGAGCTTGTGTTAAGACTTATCGACTTCAACGTTTACCCCTCGTTCACGCTCACCGAAAAGGATGCGCTCGAGCTTTACGGCACAAACAGCTCGGGAATTTTCACCTCCTCTTATTCGATATGGAAAGACACTGTAAAGGAGATGTACGAAGAGGTTAACGGCGTGCTCTCGCGGGTGAGGGGCGCCACGGTTGAAAAAAGGTATTCGCCCGTAGGCGGCGTGTACGTAACCGAATATTCAAACGGAGTAAGCGTAGCGGTAAACTACGGTGACAACGAGTACGGCATCGGCGGGCAAACCGTAAAAGGTAAAAGCGCGACGGCGTTCGGTTGATTTTTAAGGTTCAGGTATGAGAGAAAAGGATAAAAAGACAATTAAAACCGGAGAGGCGGCGCAGCCCGCTGCCGTTGCGGTTAAAGGCGCAAAGAAAAAGTCCGGCGCGCCCGACGGAAAATTCAAAAGATTTTTGAAGTCGGAAACGTTCAGCGGCTATCTTTTCGTACTGCCGTGGCTTATCGGTTTCTGCGTGTTTGTTGCGTACCCGGTCATACAGACGCTGGTATTCAGTTTCAGCGACGTGTCTATAAGACCGGGCGCAATCGAAACGACCTTCAAGGGCTTTGAAAACTTTGCGTACGCGCTTGTAACCGACTCTAAGTTTACGCAGGCGCTCGGCGAGTATGCAATGGAAATAATACTCTACGTACCCGTAATTACCGTTGTTTCTCTCATACTCGCAATGCTTTTGTCAAGCAAGTTAAAGGGCACGGGCTTTTTCAGAACAATCTTTTTTCTGCCGGTTATCATTACGAGCGGACCTGTAATCCAGATTTTCATTGAACAGGGCGTTGCGTCTTTCCCGGGGGTTGACGAGCTCATTAATTTTACCGAGCTCGCCGAAACAATGCCGCAGTTTCTTATAAACGCGTTGCAGTTTTTAACCTCCGAATTCATTATGATTTTATGGTTTTCGGGTATTCAGATACTTGTGTTTATGACCGGTCTGCAAAAGATGGATAAGAGTATGTACGAGGCGGCGAAAATAGACGGCGCAACCAAATGGGAGATGTTCTGGAAAATAACTCTGCCCGCACTCAATCCCACCATAGTTTTAAACGTAATATTTACGGTGGTAATGCAGTCGGTATTCTCGCTCAACCCCATAATAATTAAAATCGGCAACGATATGAACGGCACTGGCGAGGGCGCGGGTTACGGCTATGCATCTGCAATGGCGTGGATTTACTTTATCGTAATGCTCGTTATACTCGGTCTTGCCGTGCTCATATTCAAAAAACACGAAAAGAAGGTGAAACGCTTATGATCGAAGCAATTAAAAACTTCTTTAAGAGAATATGGGCGTGGTTCTACAATAAATTCGTGCTCTGGTTCAAGGGCGACGAAAAGCGCCCCTCGTTTAAGCAACGTCTTATTAAAATAGGCTTGTGGTTTAAAAAACTACCGTTCAGAATAGCAGCCTTTTTCAAAGCTATTCCCGGTTGGTTCAAAGCTTTGCCGTCGCGTTTGAAAAACTGGGCTAAATCGCTTACAAAAGACAACGTAAAGGCGTTCTGGCTGGGTACGGGCGAAAAGAAAGGATTTTTACAGTGCCTTATAAGCTATGCGGTGCTCATACTGTTCGGGTTCGTATACATCTACCCGATGCTGTATATGCTCGGTTATTCGTTTATGAGCCCCTCCGACGTAGCAAATCCTATGGTAAATTATCTGCCGACCTCTCTGTTTTTCAACAACTATAAAGAGGCTGCGCAGGTGCTCGATTTCTGGAGCTCGCTCTGGCAGACCGTGTACGTTGCTGCGTTGCCGTCGCTTTTCCAGACCGCGGCTTGCTGTCTGGCGGCATACGGGCTTGCAAGGTTTAAGCTGCGCGGCAAAAAAGTGCTTTTCGGCTTGATTCTTATAACGTTTATAATTCCAACGCAGCTGACTATGCTGCCGCAGCTACTTATATACGCAAACCTCAAACTCACCGATTCTATACTGTCGTATATAATTCCGGCGATGTTCGGACAGGGAATAAAATCGGCGGTGTTCATACTCATTTTCTACCAGTTTTTCAAGGGTATTCCCGATTCCGTGGTGGAGGCGGCAAAGATAGACGGCGCGGGCGCTTTTCAGGTTTTTGCAAAAATCGGCTTGCCCGCGGCTGTGCCGGCAATACTGCTGTCCTTTCTTTTGTCGGTGGTGTGGTATTACAACGAAACGGTGCTCGCCTCGATATACTTCGGCGGTACGGTAACAACGCTGCCTTTGGAGCTCGCCAAATTCCAGGCGACTTACGAGGCGCTGTTCGGTACCGCGACGACTACGGGAAAATCGGTAAACGAGGCTATATATATGGCTGGTACGCTGCTCAGCATACTGCCTTTGCTTGTGTTCTATTTCTTTACCCAGAAGCACTTTACGGAGGGTATCGACAAAGCGGGAATCACGGGGGAATAAATGAAAAAATTAACATCACTTTTAATTGCATTGCTTATAACTGTCGCGTGTCTGGCTTGTTTTCCGGGCTGCTCTACCAACTACTACAAAAAATACAAAACCGAAATAGATACCGAAATGCGGGGCGCGTTCAACTTTTTCTGGAACGAGGCCGCGCTCGACGAAAGCAAGCCCACATACGGTCTTATAGTTGACCGTTGGCCTAAACATTCGGATTATGCCTCGATTGCGTCGGTTGGTTTCGGACTCACGGCGTACGTTATCGGCGTTGAAGAGGGATGGGTAACAAAGGACGAGGCGCAAACGCGCTCTTTAAAAACTTTGCAGACTCTGCTCGCGTTGCAGACCAACGGCACGGACGTGACGTACGAGGGTTGTTTTGCGCACTTTATAAGCACGTCCACCGGCGAACGCTACGGCAAGTGCGAAATATCGACGGTGGATACGGCGATTATGCTTTGCGGCGCGCTGACTGCGGGGCAATATTTCGGCGGCAAGGTAGAGCAAACGGCAAATCAAATATATGCCAACGTCAACTGGAAAGCTTACGAAAGGAAAAAGGGCACCAAATCTTATATAAGTATGGGATACAATCCCGACTCGGATAAAATTCTTTCAAACTGGGACTGGTATGCAGAACAGCTTATGATTTACGTGCTCGGTGCGGGCAGTCCCGCGGCGGAATACAGGCTCGACGATAAGACTTATTACGATTTTACACGCGAAACGGGCAGGTATGGCGACGGCGACAGCTTTATATACAGCTGGTTCGGCAGTATTTTTACTTACCAGTTCTCGCACGCCTGGATTAACTTTAACGGAATAGTGGACAGAAACGGCACCGACTGGTTTGAAAATTCGGTAAACGCTTCCATAGCCGCTTACGAATACTGCCGGGACCGTAAAGACAAAAGCAAAACCTTTGCAGAGGGCGGTTGGGGACTTACGGCGTGCGACGCGCCGGGCGGATATAACGGAAATCTCGGAGCAACGCCACGCGGCTGGCAGCCCGACCCTTCCTATTATGCAATAGAGGGCACCGTAGCGCCCGCTGGCGCGATAGGCTCTGTTGTGTTCACGCCCAAAGAGAGCTTAAAGGCGCTCAAATACTATCAGACCATACGCCATATAAACGGCGAGTACGGACTGACCGATTCTTATAATCTCGATAAAGATTTTTATGCAACAGACTGTATCGGCATAGACAAGGGCATTTCGCTGTTAATGCTTGCAAACTTCAAATCCGACGCGGTATGGGAAATATTTATGAAAAACGACAGCGTTAAACTCGGACTTGATAATCTCGGGTTCCGCGCGAAGTAAAAGGAGTAACGTGAAAAATAATTATCTGTTGGAACGCGAAAGAAAACACTGCTTCGATTATTTTTACGAAAACTTTGTAAAGGAAGAAAAAGTTTACGGTTTGATGCCCGATACCGTGCCGTCCGTAAGGGGGGATTGCTCCGTGGCGGCAAACGGGTTTATGCTCGCGGGAATGGCTATAGGCGCGGACTTCGGTTATATAAGCCGCGGCGAAGCGCAAACTATATGTGAGAAAACGCTTGAAACGCTTATAAAGCTTGAAAAGGAAGGCGGATTTTTCTACCATTTCTATCATTTGTCCGACGGGCGGAAACTTGAAAAAACCGAGCTGTCGCTCATAGACACCGCGCTGCTTATTGCGGGCGCGCTGACGGCAGGAGCATACTTCGGCGGGAAAACTATGGAGCTTGCAAACCGTATTTACTCCGAATGCGACTGGGAGTATTTCTACTGTAAGCCCAAACGGCTGTTCTATATGGGCAAGTTTGAAATAGGGTTTTCGGGGTACTGGGACTGTTATGCGGAGCAGCTTATAGTGTATTTTCTTGCCGCCGGCTCTGAAAAAGGCAAAAACATTGCAAAGGAAGCGTACTATTCGTTTACCCGCCTAAACAGCAAGTACCGCGACGAACAGTTTATTTTTACCTGGTTCGGCAGCCTTTTCACGCATCAGTACTCGCACGCGTTTATCGATTTCAAAGGTTACAGGGATATGCTCGGCACCGACTGGTTTCAGAACTCTGTAAAAGCCACGCTTGAAAACAGAAAATACTGTATAGATCACGCGGACGTTTTTAAAGGCTACGGCGAAAACGGCTGGGGGCTGACCTCTTGCCAGACGGCGGATGGCTACAAAGGCGCGATAGGCGCGTATCCGAGCGGAAACAACAATAAAGAGAGCGTGTCGGACGGTACCATAGCGCCCTGCGGAGCGCTCGGTTCGGTGGTGTTTACGCCCGCGGAAAGCTTAGCCGCGCTCGAACATTTTTATTCAATGCCTCAACTTACTGGCGAATACGGGTTGTACGACGCGTACAACGAGCAACTCGGCTGGTTCAGTAAATCATATATAAGCATCGATAAGGGAATAACGCTTCTTATGGCGGCTAACTACGAAAAGCAAACCGTATGGAAGAGCTTCTGCGGTCTGCCCTGTATAAAAAAAGCGTTTGAAATATTAGAATTTCAAGAGGAGAAACAATAAATGGCAAGCATATCTTTAAAAAATATCTGTAAAATCTACGCCGGCGGGGTTAAGGCGGTTTCGGACGTAAATCTCGAAATCCACGACAAGGAATTTGTCGTATTCGTCGGACCCTCGGGTTGCGGCAAGTCTACAACGCTGCGTATGATTGCCGGGCTTGAAGAAATTTCATCGGGCGATTTGTATATCGACGACAGGCGCGTCAATAACGTCGAGCCTAAGGACAGGGATATTGCAATGGTTTTCCAGAACTATGCGCTTTATCCGTATATGACCGTTTACGAAAATATGTCGTTCGGTCTCAGACTGCGCAAGGTGCCCAAAAAGGAAATTGAGCAAAAGGTTATGCAAGCCGCAAAAATCTTAGGTATAGAGGACTATTTAAAGAGAAAGCCCAAAAATCTTTCGGGTGGTCAGCGACAGCGCGTCGCCCTCGGCAGAGCCATTGTGCGCGACCCCAAGGTTTTCCTTCTGGACGAGCCTCTTTCCAACCTCGACGCTAAAATGCGTACGCAGATGCGCACGGAAATAATAAAATTGCATAAAGAGTTACAAACTACTTTTGTATACGTTACTCACGACCAGACCGAGGCTATGACTATGGGTACGCGTATAGTCGTTATGAAAGACGGCGTAATTCAGCAGGTGGATACGCCCGACAACCTCTACGATTATCCCGTAAATAAATTCGTGGCGGGGTTCATAGGCACGCCGCAGATGAATTTTATAGACGTTATGGGCGAGCAGGACGAAAACGGACCCGCTTATCTGCGGTTCGGAAGAAATAAAGTTCTTCTTGACAAGACCACGCAGAAGCGTATCACGGCGGAGGAGATTAACAAGCGTCAGTTTATTCTGGGCGTGCGCTCGGAAGACGCTTATATCGTTAAAGATAAATCGCCCTATCCCGAAGCTACTTTCGGCGCAACCGTAAAAATTACCGAAAAGCTCGGTAACGAAACGCTCGTTTACTGTTCGGTTGAAGGCTCGGACGCGGACGTGGTTGTGCGCGGCGGCGCAAGGTGCGGCGTTCTGAGTGGCGACGAAATTAAAATTGCAATCGACACAACCCACGTTCAGCTGTTCGATTACGATACCGGCGCCAACTTATTAAAGAGATGATTTCCGCTCGGCGGTAATTATATAAAAACAAAAAAAATAGGTATAAGGAGAAAAAATTTATGAAAAAATGGACAATTGCGGCTGTTTCTTTGGCAACCTGCGCAACGGTCGGGCTTTTGGCGGCGTGCGACTCGTGCAACGATAAAAAAGGCAGCACCGAGGATATTTCGCTTATGAAGTCCTGGAAGGGCAATGAAAACGAGGATACTTACAGCTTTAAAAATCAAGCGAACGGCGATTTAACGGTTAAATATTCTAAGTCGGGACAGTGGCAGTACGCAACCCGTACTTTTGTAGAGCCCGAAGAAAACCTCGCGCTTATGAAGACCCTCGTAATGGAGGGAAGTATGGTTACCGATACGGGCGACCCTATGGTAACTCTTAAAATCACGTATAAAGGCGCAATTCCCGAAAAAGAGGTGCACTTTAATATGAGTGAAAGCAAGGCGACTTACGAGTGGGACCTTTCGGGCGCGCAGCTTGACCAGGCTCTGGGTTTAATGCTTTTTGCGGAGGGCAACCGCGTTTCCGCAAACGGTACTATAACGTTTAACAGCTTTTATCTTACCGCAAACACTATAAACGAAGCCAACAGTATAGATAAGAACAAACCGTCCGGCGAAAAGGCGGTTAATGAAATAACCGCTTCAAACGGCGCTTTGAACGGCGGCTGGTACGACTCCGGCGACGGCGTTTATACGGTGGAAAAGAGTGCAAACGAATACGGTGTCGAGTACAGTAAAAAGAGCTTTGAATACGCCAACGTACAGGCGATAGTAAAGGGCGACGCTATAAAAAATTACAAGACGCTGCGCGTAACGGTTAAAGGCACCGCGGGCGAAAATTTCAGAATTAATTTCTATGACGGAGAAAAACAGCAGAACCACGAATCGGAAATAGTAACGCTTACCGGCGGCGACGACGTTATAATTCTTGATTTAACTACGTTTATCGCCGATTTCAACTGTTCTATTGAACAGAAGGTGTTTGTAATGGCTCAGCCGGGCGTTAAGGACGTTAAAGGAACGTTCACCATTAAAAACGCGGAGTTTTCTATGGAGGACGCTCCTGTTACCGAAGGTCCTTTCTTAAATACTATTACTTCGGCGAACAGGGCGGTTAAAGGCTGGTACAGCGGCGACGCGGGTGTGTTTAACGTTACGGAAAACGACGACGGTTCGTTTGACGTAACCAAGAAAGCGGGCGGCAGCTGGGCGCAGCTCAAAGCAAACGTGACCGGCGCGGAACTTGCGAATATGGCTTCGTTTAAAATTACGCTGTCGGGAGTAGAAGGTAAAAAAGTAATCGTTAAACCTTTTGATAAAGTTGAAGTAAAAGCGGAACCCGCCGAAACGGACGAAATTACTTTTACGGTAGACCTTACCGGTGTGACCGGAGTTGATTACGGCACTACGCTCCCCATTTTGATATTCTTTGATATGGATAATACCGAAGATTCAAGCTTTACTATTGAGAGCGCGGAGTTTAACTATAAAGTAAACGAAATTACTGCAACGGACAAAACCGTTTCGGGCTGGCACAACAACGGCGGCAGTGCGTATACCGTTACGGAAAACACCGACGGAACGGTTGACGTAACTAAAAAAGCGGGCGGCGGCTGGGATACTCTCAGAGTTGACGTAACTGGCGCGGAGCTTGCGAATATGACTTCTTTTAAAATTACTCTGTCGGGAGTAAAAGATAAAAACGTTATCGTTAAACCTTTTGATAAAGTGGAAAGTAAGCTTGAGCCTGCAACGCAGGACGAGGTTACTATAACCGTTGATTTAACGCAGGTTAAGGACGTGGATTTTAATACCGTATTGCCCGTTTTGATCTTCTTTGACTGGGATAACCAAACAGACGTAAGCTTTAAAATCGTAAGCGCGGAGTTTGCAGCTGCGCAGTAAACGTTTATAATTTCAATTATATTCTATCTGTTTCTATTAAAAGAGGGCTTTACGCCCTCTTTTTTATGTAATTTCACAAAAACGTGATTTTTGTTGTTAATTTACACATAAAAAATGTTAATATTGAAATTTTATTTCAGTATAAAAATACTGATTTTGTAAAGTTAACATAAATTTTAGTTTCAAACATATAATAATGTTAGAAAGTTACAAAAATAATATTTTTAAAAATTTTTAAAATGTTATTGACTAACAGATGACTCAATGCTATACTACAACCGAAATTAAAAAGCAGTTTAAAGGAGGGCAGGAATATGAAATTTTTGCATTGGTTGCGTTATATAAACAGTCTTTTACGCCCCAACAATAACGCTAAAATCTAAGCGGGTTAATAAAATGTCAATATAAGTTTATTAGGAGGTGCATTATGTTTATTTACGATAGACTTAACGAGTTTGACGAGGCGGAGGGCGTTTCCGCATTCTCATACGTAGTGCTTAACTGCGGCAGGGAATAATTTTCAATTTACTAAAACTTTTATTAAGATAAAATATAATAAATAATTTCTATTAAGGAGAAATACGTTATGAACGAGTATAATAATTTTGTATACGCAATGGCGATGTTGTCCTTGTTAAACAACAAGTACGATAACAAAAACGACAGATTTGAAGACTAACAAAATATCAGGTGTAGCGCCTGATATTTTTTTAACCGTTAATTCAAATCTTGCTCACTGCCGAGTAATTGATTACCGCACAGCCCTCATAGCCGTTTAACGGCTCGGAAAGATAATCCGAAAGGCACTTTATGCGCACGCCAGCGCTCTTCGCCGCGGTTTTAAGCTGTTCATCGTTGACGTTTGCGAATTTTGCTATGAAGTGCAGACCTCCGCCCGTATCAAAAATTTCGCAGCCGTCCATTGCCGAAAATTTTTCGGTGAGCCGGGCGCGTATTGTTCGGTAATGATTTCTTAATCTTGAAATATGCCGCTCGAAATAACCCTCGTCAAGCATTGCGGCAAGCGTTTTCTGTTCAAAAAGCGGCACTATGCTTGCGCTGCCGCCGAAAAGTTTATAATATATTTCGCACAGCTCTGGCGGCAATACTGCATACCCGAGGCGCATTGACGGCGCAAGACTTTTGGAAAAAGTATTAATATATATAACCCGATCGGGGCAAAGTCCGTAAATGCTTTGCAGCGGCTTGCCCGACAGCCGGAATTCGCTGTCGTAATCGTCCTCGATAACGTATCTGTCGCCCTCGGAAGCCCAGCGTATAATTTCCGAGCGTGCCGGTGCGGGAATGACCGCGCCTGTGGGGAATTGGTGCGAAGGTGAGATGTGTACTGCCGCAGCTTGGCTTTTTTTCAATGCGCCGATACATAATCCCGACTTATCTACGGGAATATATTCGACTTTCGCGCCGTTCAGTGTATAGGTTAAAGGAATTTTACTGTAAACGGGGTTTTCAACGGCAAAGGTTTTTCGGCCTATAAGCTGAACTATTACGCCGTAGAGGTGTTCCGCGCCCGCGCCGATAATTATATAATCCGGGTTTGCCGAAATGCCGCGGGCGCGGTACAGATAGGCGGATACGGCGCGTTTAAGTTCGTCGTCGCCTCCGCACGGCACGCGTTCCAACAGGTGTTCGCCGCAGTCGGAAAGTACTCGCCGCATAAGCCGCGCCCAAACGCTGAACGGAAATAATTCGGCGGGGATATTGCTCTTTACGTAGTCGGTTTTATACTGTTTCATATCGCTGCGCGCCACGCCCGCAGTTCTTTCGCGGGGCGCGGTTTTTTGCACGGCGGTTACAGGCGTAATGACCTTCTCTGCAAAATACCCGTTGCGCTCTTTCGAGCGTATATATCCCTCTGCTAAAAGCTGATCGTATGCCAGCTGTACGGTCACTGCGCTCACGCCCAGCTCCGCCGCAGCGGCGCGTTTGGAAGGTAACCTTTCGCCCGCTTTTATGCGCCCCGCGAGTATTTCCCCGCGGATAAATTTGTACAGGCTGTAATACTTGTTTTTACCCGATAAATCTATGTTGTACATATAACTCTCTGGTATTAAAAAATAATCTTATTTTGAGTATATTAATAATATCATAATATGCTATAATAGTCAATGTTATGAAAAATAAAAAAGTAGTATATTCAACTAAATGGATAACGTACACGGCAATTTTAACCGCGCTCGTCGCGGCGACGGGCTACATACCTGCAATAACCACGCCAATCGGCAGAATTTACTGGGTGGACGGAATGGTTCTTATCGCGGCGTATCTGACTGACCCGCTGTCGGCGTTTATAGCGGGCGGTTTAGGGTCGCTGATATACGATATTTTTGCATCGCCCGCAATGATGATTCCGTCGCTTTTAATACACGGGCTGCAGGGGGCGACCGTTTCGGCATTGCTGCATTTTGTGCTGCCGTCGTTTTTCAAAAAAACAGAATGGATTAAAGCTCTTATATGCTCGTTAGCCGGTGCGCTAATCGTAGTTTTAGGTTATTTTATTTACCGCACGGTAACGTCCGGCGCGGAGTATGCTTTTACGCAGATACCGAGAAATGTTCTGCAAGAGGCGATAGGTATTTCCGCGGCAATGGTTTTGTGTTATGTTACAACGCTTAAAAAGCGGCTTGCAAACGCGCGGCTTTTGCCCGATTTTAAAAACGAAATGTTGCAAAACAGTGCTGCGGAGCCCGAAAAGTCGGCAAATCGGGCTGAATTTTAATATTTTTTAATAAAATCAGTTGACATAATTAAATTTAACTGTTAAAATCGTAAATGCACGTTTAGTATGGATTATTATGCTAAACTGCATTTTTTAGTTATTAAAAAATTATTTAGCGGCGCAAGAAGGGTTACCCTCCGCCGGCGCAACCCTATTTGCGAAAACTTTCGCCTCGGTGGAGGTGAATTGGCGCAATTACGGAATTGTGTGCCCTTAATTATTGCGCCAAGAGGAACCCAGTTCCTCAAATCACGAAAAATCGCAGGCGCAGAATAGCCGGGATTTTTGTGAAATCAGCTTTCTCCTTTTTCGTTTTAAGGGTAACGGAGAAGTTTGAAATATTCCATATTAATACAGGAGGTAAAAATGCCTACAATTAACCAGCTCATAAGACACGGCAGAGAAAAACAGGTTTTCAAGAGTAAGTCGCCCATTCTGGACAACTGCCCCCAAAAGCGCGGCGTATGCCTTTCGGTTACGACTACCACGCCCAAAAAGCCTAACTCGGCTATAAGAAAGATTGCGAGAGTCCGTTTGACCAACAAGCAGGAAGGTACCGTTTACATTCCCGGCGAAGGTCACAACCTGCAGGAGCACTCGTCCGTACTCATCAGAGGCGGAAGAGTTAAGGACTTGCCCGGCGTGCGTTACCACATCATCCGCGGCGCGCTCGATACGGCAGGCGTTTCCAAGCGTAAGCAGGCGCGTTCGAGATACGGCGCTAAGAAGCCCAAATAATTAAAGCTCCCGCTTAAAAACTCATATAAACTGCGCAATACTGTGTCGCGCTGCGGCAACCCTCGGTTATTTACGTTTTAGTAAACTCCCTCGGGTTATCCTCGCGCTCCTTGTCTTGCTTGTTTCTCTGAGTTTTCAAAATTATAATAATTTTTGCCTCTACCTTGTTTGGATTATTTCAACCCTTACCGAATAAGAGTAGGCAGTATTCGCGGCACAGCCGCGGAGAAGATTTGCTACTCCGCATATACGGAGCAAGCAATAGCTTATTTAAGGTAAACCCTTAAAACCGAATTAAAAAATCAAATTTAAAATCTCGGTAAAACGAGAAAAGGAGGATGTTATGCCCAGAAGAGGAGGCGTACCCAAGAGGGACGTATTACCCGATCCCGTGTACAATTCAAAGGTTGTGACCAAGCTCATCAACCAGATTATGTACGACGGAAAGCGCGGAACGGCACAGACTATCGTTTACGATGCTTTTAATATAATGAGCGAAAAGCTCGGCAAAGACGCAATGGAAATTTTCGAGCAGGCAATGAATAATATTATGCCCGTTCTCGAAGTAAAGGCAAGGCGCGTAGGCGGCGCAAACTATCAGGTTCCCATTGAAATCAGACCTGAAAGAAGGCAGACGCTTGCAATCCGCTGGCTTGTTATTTCCACGAGAAAGAGAAGCGAGCGCGAAATGAGCGCAAAGCTTGCCGCAGAGCTTATGGACGCGTATAACAACGCTGGCGGCGCGGTAAAGAAAAAAGAAGACACGCACAGAATGGCGGAAGCAAACAAGGCGTTTGCTCATTTCCGTTACTAATAGGTGACTTATGGCAAGAGAATACGATTTATTGCATACCAGAAATATAGGTATAATGGCGCATATCGACGCAGGTAAAACTACCACGACCGAGCGTATCCTTTATTATACCGGTATCAACCACAAAATAGGCGAAACGCACGACGGCTCGGCTACTATGGACTGGATGGTACAGGAACAGGAGCGCGGAATTACCATAACTTCCGCCGCAACCACCTGCCACTGGACGAGAAGCGGACAGGCTAAGTCCGACGAATGCAGAGTTAATATCATCGATACTCCGGGACACGTTGACTTCACCGTAGAAGTTGAGCGTTCGCTCCGCGTTCTCGACGGCGCGGTTGCAACTTTCTGTGCTAAAGGCGGCGTTGAGCCCCAGTCCGAAACCGTTTGGCGCCAGGCTGACAAATACAAGGTTCCCCGTATCGCATACGTGAATAAAATGGATATAAACGGCGCAAATTTTCCGCGCGCCGTACAGATGATGAGGGACAGGCTCTCCGCTAATCCCGTACCCATTGAGCTTCCCATCGGCAAGGAAGATACTTTTGAGGGTATAGTTGACCTTGTAGAGATGAACGCGGAAATTTACGATTCCGAAGACGGCAAGCAGTATCACAAGGCGGAAATTCCCGCAGAAATGTTGGCTGAGGCTGAGGAAGCCCATATGAAAGTTATGGAAGCGGCTGCGGAAGGCGACGACGAGCTTATGGAGAAGTTCCTTGAAACTATGGAGCTCACCCCCGAAGAAATCCGCAGGGGACTCCGCAAGGCAACCATAGCTATGAAATGCACCCCCGTTCTTTGCGGCTCTTCGTACAAGAACAAGGGCGTTCAGATGCTTTTGGACGCTGTTATCGATTATCTTCCCTCTCCTATCGACGTAGCGCACGTAAAGGGCGTTAACCCCGACACTGGCGCGGAGGAAGAGAGAGCGACTTCCGACGAAGCTCCGTTTGCGGGACTTGCGTTCAAAATCGCAACCGACCCGTTCGTCGGCAGACTTGCATATTTCAGAGCATACTCCGGCGTGTTGGAGGCAGGCTCTTACGTTTATAACTCCACAAAGGGTAAAAAAGAGCGCGTAGGACGTCTTGTACAGATGCACGCAAACACGCGTACGGAAATTCCCCGCATTTATTCGGGCGATATCTGCGCGATAGTCGGTTTAAAAGATACGACCACCGGCGATACTCTTTGCGATGAGAAAAAACCTATCGTACTCGAACAGATGACGTTCTCCGACCCCGTTATCCAGCTCTCGATAGAGCCTAAAACCAAGGCGGGTCAGGAAAAAATGACTATGGCGCTCGTTAAGCTCGCCGAAGAAGACCCCACGTTCAAAACCTACACCGACCAGGAAACAGGTCAGACCATTATTGCGGGTATGGGCGAGCTGCACCTCGATATTATAGTAGACAGACTTCTGCGCGAATTCAAGGTTGAGGCAAACGTAGGCGCTCCCCAGGTTGCTTACAGAGAAACTATCCGCCAGGCGGTTGACTGCGAAGGTATGTACAAGCGTCAGTCCGGCGGTAAAGGTCAGTACGGACACTGCAAGCTTCACCTTATTCCCGGCGAGCCCGGTTCCGGCTACACGTTCGAGGATCTCACCGTCGGCGGTTCTATTCCCAAGGAATATATTCCAGCAATCGACAAGGGAATCCGCGGCGCGGCCAAAAACGGTTTCCTCGCAGGCTACGAAGTTGTTGACTTTAAAATCCAGGTTTACGACGGAAGCTACCACGAAGTCGACTCTTCGGAAATGGCGTTCCAGATTGCAGGCTCTATGGGCTTTAAAGACGGTATGGCTAAGGCTAAAGCCGTCCTGCTCGAGCCCATTATGAAAGTTGAAGTTATCACTCCCGACGACTATTTCGGCGATATTATGGGCAACGTAACCGCACGCCGCGGTACGATTGTATCCACCGACGACAGAGCGGGCGCAAAGGTGGTTGACGCGGAAGTTCCCCTCTCCGAGATGTTCGGTTATGCAACCGACCTCCGTTCGAGAACGCAGGGACGCGGACAGTTCACTATGCAGTTCGACCATTATGCGGAAGTGCCTAAGTCGGTAGCTGAGAAGGTAATCGGCGAAAGAGCTAAAAAGTAAACGCATATATCAGTCGCTCTGCGGCGTTGCGAAAATTTTTTCTCGGGTCATTTACGTTCAAGTAAACTCCCCGTCGAAAAAATTTCCGCGCCTTGCATAGCAACTAATCTTTGCGTTTTCCGGTTTTTAACAGGGTTAAGTGAACAAAAATTTTTAAATAATAAGCGTAATTTTAATTGTGTTTTAAATATTTTTAATATATAATATATGAAAACGCGATATACGCGTAAGCAGCAGGTTAATGATAGATAGCTGCGACTTCCTTTAAAGGGAGTAAGTTATCATTTATAATAATTTTCTATAAGGAGAAACAAAAAAATGGCAAAGGCAAAATACGACAACAGTAAGCCGCACGTTAACATCGGTACAATCGGCCACGTTGACCACGGCAAGACCACTTTGACCGCAGCTATCACTATGGTTATGGCGTGCAAGGGTCAGGCAGCAAAAATGAAATACGACGAGATCGATAAGGCTCCCGAAGAGAAGGCGCGCGGTATAACAATAAACACCGCACACGTAGAATATCAGACCGAAAAGCGTCACTACGCGCACGTTGACTGCCCGGGACACGCAGACTACGTTAAGAATATGATTACGGGCGCTGCTCAGATGGACGGCGCAATCCTTGTAGTTGCGGCAACGGACGGTCCTATGCCCCAGACCAGAGAGCACATTCTGCTTTCCCGTCAGGTAGGCGTTCCCTACATCGTTGTATTCCTTAATAAGTGCGATCAGATGGACGACCCCGAGCTTCTCGAGCTCGTTGAAATGGAAATTACCGACACCCTTGAAAGCCAGGGCTTCAAAGATTGCCCCATCATCAGAGGTTCGGCGCTCAAAGCTCTTGAAAAGGCTTCTTCCGGCGCTCCCGATGCAGAGGTTCTCGCATCTCCCGAAGCTCAGCCCATTCTTAAGCTGATGGACACTATCGACAGCTATATCCCTACTCCCGAGAGAGATACCGCTAAACCTTTCCTTCTTCCCGTGGAAGACGTATTTACTATTTCCGGCCGCGGCACCGTTGCTACCGGTAGAGTAGAGAGAGGTACGGCTCACGTAGGCGATCCCGCTGAAATCGTAGGTCTTATCGAAAAACCCGTTTCAACCGTTATTACCGGTCTTGAAATGTTCCACAAGAGCGTTGACGAAGCTATCGCAGGTTTCAATGTAGGCGCGCTTCTCCGCGGTATCGACAGAAAGGGCATTGAAAAGGGACAGGTTCTCGCTAAACCCGGCACGGTTAAAACCGCAACCAAGTTCACCGCTCAGGTTTACGTTCTTAAAGCAGACGAAGGCGGCCGTCATACTCCTTTCTTCAACCACTACCGTCCTCAGTTCTTCATCAGAACTACCGACGTAACCGGTTCGATTGAGCTTCCCGCAGGCGTAGAAATGGTTATGCCCGGCGACAACGTAGAAATCAGCGTTGAGCTCATCAAGCCCGTAGCGGTAGAAGAGAAGCTCCGTTTCGCTATCCGTGAGGGCGGCAGAACGGTTGGTTCCGGTACCATTGTAAAAGTACTTTAATTTATAATTTGCTTTAAACAGGCAGAAATTAGAGTAAAAAACATTAAAATTAGGACAAAAGCGAAAGTTTTTACTTTCGCTTTTTCTGTTTGTCCGTTTTTTACGGTTCCGTAATAATTACAGGTTTTTCAGTATTTAAAATAAATCGACCGGTTGCTGGTAAATTTATAAAAAACAGTTGACTTTTTAGTTTTATATTATTAAACTAAATAAAAATCACAGCGGAGGTAAAAGGTGTGTTAAAAGGAAAAACGGCGTTGGTGACAGGCGGAACAAGGGGTATCGGATTTGCTATCGTTGAAAAATTTCTCGCAAACGGTGCAAACGTAGTTGTTGCCGGTTCAAGACAGGAAACGGTTGATAAGGCATTGGCGCAGCTGACCGAATATAAGGGCAGAGTTTTAGGCGTATGTCCCGATTTGTGCAATCCCGCGGAGGTAGAAAAGGCTTGCCTTGCCGCAAAAAACAAGTTCGGAAGTCTTGATATTCTCGTCAACAATGCGGGGGTGTCGTCGGCGACTCCTCTGTATAAATACACGCTTGAAGAGTTTAATAAGGTTATCAACATAAATATAACCGGAGTTTTTGTCTGCGCGCAGGCAGCGGCGAAAATAATGAAAGAGCAGGGTGGAGGAGTTATTATTAACACAAGCTCAATGGTAGCAGAATCGGGTCAGCCTGCGGGCTGCGCATATCCCGCGTCTAAATTTGCAGTAAACGGTATGACGATTTCGCTTGCGCGCGAGCTGGCAAAGGACAATATCCGCGTTAACGCGGTTGCGCCCGGAGTTACGAGAACGGATATGGTTGCCGCTCTTCCCAAAGAAACGGTGGCAAGAATTTCAGCAGGTATTCCTCTCGGCAGAGTAGGCGAACCCGAAGACGTTGCTAACGCGTTTTTATATCTGGCGAGCGATGCGGCGGGCTATGTGACCGGAACCGTAATCAACGTGGACGGAGCCGCCCGCGCTTAATAAATAAAAAAAAGTAATTTAAAACGCCCGCGCATAAAGCGCAATTCCCATAGGGATTAAAAAACAAAAATTTTATAAGAGTTGCACTTT
>CAJUPX010000017.1 GCA_910588685.1 uncultured Christensenellaceae bacterium
AACCAACGAATGACGGAGTCAGAGTCCGTTGCCTTACCGCTTGGCGACACCCCAAAATTCAATCGCCTATCTATTATATATTAACTTTTGCGAAAATACAAGCGTTTTTTATAAGGTTTTGCAACTTTTTAAGCAATTATTATATGCATAACAAGCCACGGCGAAAAAATTTTTTTCGCCGCGGCTTTATTGTGAAAGAGAAAACGTTGCAATAGTCCGCCATACAGCAGTCGGCGCGGGCGCTTTTAATTCTGACAAAGAATATAGTTTGTATCTACGTCCAACAGTTTACATAAGTTTGCAAGAGTATCAAGCGCGGGCATTTTTCTACCTTTTAAGTAACTGCATATTTGCGTAGGCTTAATGTTTAAAGCATTTGCTATTGCCGTTTGCGTCATACCGCTGTGCTTAATTGCTTCTACTATTCTTTCTTGTATTTGTTTAAGAGTAATCATATTTTTTCCTTTTCCATTATTTATTTTACCTTATAGGTCATAAAATAGTTGACATATGACCTATTAGGTCATATAATAAAATAAAAAGGATAAAATTATGAAACACGAATGTGCAATTTGCGGTAATTTCAGAGCGTATTACGATAAATCTTATTGCTGTTATACAAGAACCGATTGCGGAAGATGCAGCGTTAAAAAAGAAACAGTTTTAAAGCATTCAACTTGTGATAAATGGAAAAGTAAAATTAATTATAAGTTATCATTAAAAAAAGGAATACTGATAAAGGAAATGGAAGAAGTTATGACCAAAATAAATGTTATAATAGATTTTATAAACGACCACAATTAAAAATATAAAAAACACGGAGCGCATTGCACTCCGTGTTTTTATTCAACTGTTGATAAGTGAGTAGCCCGTGTATCGCAGTAAAATTAAGATGCTTGGCACAGGCGACACGTCTCCGCTTGATAAGTGAGTAATCCGTGTATCACAAAGCATTTAAGATACATTGGTTAAGCGTAACGCTTATTTGCAATTTTTCTTTAACTTATCAAGGCAAGCCCAAAGCTCGTCGGGGATACGGTCTTTAACTGTATTTTTGTAGTAGCCCTCTATTTCCTCGGCCTCCTTAGCCCATTTTGCTTTATCAACTTCAAGGATATTTTTAAGCGCGTTCAAGTCAAACTTTTTGCCTGCGGCAATTTCGTAGTCAAGCTCGGAAATATCAATATCCTTTGCCTTGGGCACGTAGCCGATAGCCGTTTCGTCGGCGTCAACGGTGCCGTCGCAGCGTTTTAAAATCCATTCGAGCACGCGCATATTGTCGCCGAAGCCCGGCCACATAAAGTTGCCGTCGTCGTCCGTTCTGAACCAGTTGACGTTAAAGATTTTGGGCGGATTTTTAACCTTTTTGCCCATTTCAATCCAGTGTGCGAAGTAGTCGCCCATATGATAGCCGGTGAAAGGCTTCATAGCCATAGGGTCGTGGCGGAGCACGCCTACCGCGCCTGCCGCCGCAGCCGTAGTTTCCGAGGACATAGCCGAGCCTACGAACACGCCGTAGTTCCAGTCCCAGGACTGGTATACGAGCGGGGTTGTGGAAGCGCGTCTGCCGCCGAAGATAATAGCCGAAAGGGGAACACCCGTTTTGGAGTTGAATTCGGGGGAAATGCAGGGGCAGTTAGCCGCGGGAGCGGTGAAACGCGAGTTGGGGTGAGCCGCGCAAGTCGATTTATCCTTTTTGTCAAACTTTTCGGGATTCCATACCTTGCCCGTCCAGTCAATGCAGTGCTCGGGCAGCTCTTTGGAAAGTCCCTCCCACCATACAGTCATATCGTCGGTGTTGAGCGCAACGTTTGTAAAGATAGTGCCCTTTTTGGTCGATTCGAGCGCGTTGTAGTTGCTGTGCTCGTTTGTGCCGGGCGCAACGCCGAAGAAGCCGTTTTCGGGGTTTACTGCCCAGAGTCTGCCGTCCTCGCCCACGCGTATCCACGCGATATCGTCGCCGACCGTTTCAATTTTATAGCCCTTTTTGCGGTAGTGCTCGGGGGGGATGAGCATTGCGAGGTTGGTTTTGCCGCAAGCCGAGGGGAACGCCGCCGCAACGTATCTCTTTTCGCCGTCGGGATAGGTTACGCCGAGTATAAGCATATGCTCCGCCATCCAGCCCTCGTTTTTGCCGAGGTAGGACGCTATACGCAGCGCAAAGCACTTTTTGCCGAGCAGAACGTTTCCGCCGTAAGCCGAGTTAACCGAAATAATGGTGTTGTCCTCGGGGAAGTGCATAATGTATCTTCTGTCCGCGTCAACGTTGCATTTAGCGTGGAAGCCCTTTATAAAATCGCCGTCCGTGCCGAGCGCGTCAAGGCACATATTACCCACGCGCGTCATTATGTTCATATTGAGAACAACGTAAATGGAGTCGGTAACTTCAATACCTATTTTGGCAAAGTCGCTGCCGACAACGCCCATAGAATAGGGGATAACGTACATCGTTCTGCCCTTCATAGAGCCGCGCGCAATTTCGCTGCAAAGCTCGTAAGCCTGTTTGGGGTCCATCCAGTAGTTAATGGGACCGGCGTCCTCTCTTGCTTTGGTGCAGATAAACGTTCTGTCCTCAACGCGCGCAACGTCGTTTACCTTTGTGCGGTGAAGATAGCAGTCGGGAAGCAGTTTTTCGTTGAGTTTAATAAGTTCTCCGCTCGTTACCGCTTCTTTTTTTAACGCTTCAATCTGTTTTGCGCTGCCGTCAATCCATACAATATTATCGGGCTGACCGAGTTCCGCGCTTGCGTTTACAAAATCAAGCACTTTTTTATTTTTTGTGGGTGCCATAATATCTCCTTTTTAAAATCAATATTTTCAATTATATTATAATATTTTGTAAAGAAAAAGTAAATTAAATGCGGGTAAAAATCTTATGAAATTTAATTCTCAAAAATATGACATTTTAATATGTATTATTACATAATTTTCGCGTGCGTATAATATATAATACGTAAAAGAGGATTTTATGGGATATACCAAACATATAGCCGTTATCAAAGGCTTAAAAGACGGATTTTCCGCCGACGGCGGCGCGCTGTCGGGACTGGTTAAGTGCGAAAGGTACGGCTCTAAGCTGTCTGTAAGCGTGAGCCTGATTAACTTTGCTCCGCTCACCGAGGGGCGGTACGTATGCGCAATTTCCGACGGCAAAATTACCGAAATATTCGATAACCGCGAGTACGACGGCGCAAGCGGGCTTGATATAAGCTCGGGCTTTGCCGCGCTTATCTGTTACGTAAACGCGCAGGTCAGCGCGATAGCTTCTGCAATCTGTTCCGGTTACCGCGGCAGCGTTTCCGAGATTTTGCGCGAAGTGGAAAAATCTGAGCTTATAAAGTGCGACGGCGGTGAGGCGCAGGCTGCGGCGGTAGAGGAATACAGCGACGAAGCCATAGCGGAGGTGAATTATTATGAATACGAACAAGCTGCTCAGAGCCAAGGTGCTGTATGCGCGGGTGAGAGCCAAACGCATACACGGGATTCGGCTGATAAAAATGAAGAGAATTCTTGCGCTAAGGAAAAGAGAGGTGGTAAACGCCCGTTCTACAAACGCGTGCAGTCGGAGGTTGAGGGCATCTTAAAAACTTATCCTGCTGAAACCGAGGCGGAAAAAATATTTGAAAATTCGCGCTGGGTGCGCATAGACTACGGCGAGGGCAAATATTATATATTCGGCGTTCTGTACAAAAACGCCGTGCCCGAATATTTTGCCTACGGCGTTCCCGCCGAAAGCGAAACCCCGCCCGAAAGTTTAGGCGGGCTTGCTTCCTTTGTGCCTGCCGGTAACGGCAGGGGGTATTGGGTTATGTATCAGAATGCGGGGACGGGCGACAGTATTGCTCCGGCTACCGCAAAACTCATATAAGCAGCGCATTTCTGCTCCCGCAAAACTCATATAAGCGGCGCAATACTTTGTCAAGCTGCGTCTGCCTTGGTCGTTTACTTCATTGTAAACTCCCGTCGGACGGTGCTCGCTTTCCTCGTCTTGCTTGCTTCTCTGAGTTTTATACAATTAGGTTATTACTGTTGTTTGCTTTCTTGGTTTTCTGACAAAATTAAAAAAGCGTGCTGCGGCACGCTTTACTTTAACCCTTTAAAGGGCTTGAATATAAATATCGCATAAATCATATACAGGGCGGATACTCCGCAGATACCTAAAAACGAGCGGTACAGTATAACGTTTCCCAAGGTCATAAACTTAATTAAGTCAAAGCCCGTAAAAGCGTATACGGCTGCGCATATGCCTAAAACAATCAGGTTTAAAAGGCAGGTATATGAGGTCATCTTCATACCCGTATTGTGTGTAAAAAACAAAAAAATATTTATTTAAAAACCCGTTATATTTTCAAGAACCAGCTTGTCAAATTCGGGCGTTTCGGCAAAATCGCGCGGCAAAAACCTGACCGTGCGGTATTTTGCATAGCTGAAAATATGCGTTTTAAGCAAAATGGGCGTGGCTATATCCAGCCCCTCGCAGATGTCGGCGAGGTAGTTGAAAAAGTCCGAATACGTAAATTTTTCGTCGCGCTCGTAGGTAATCTGCTTTATTATTTTTTCGCCTTTTAATACTTTTCCCCAGATTCTGAACATAATCCGATTATACAACAATCCGCAGCGTAAAGCAAATGATTTGACATTGCGCCCCGAAAAGAATAAAATTGAGTTGAGGTAATTTATGGAAAAACTCGATAAAGAAATTATTAAACTTTTAACCGACGATTCGCGGTTAACCCCCGGGCTCATTGCGCAGGCGCTGTCCGTTTCCGTTGAAGAGGTTGAAAAGCGCATAAAAAAAGCCGAAATCGACGGCGCGATAGTCAAATATACTGCTCTTATAAACGACGAACTCTACGGAGAAGACAATGTGGAGGCGCTTATCGAGGTAAAAGTAACGCCGCAACGCGGTCACGGTTTCGATAAAATAGCCGAGGAAATTTCCGCGCAGGAAGAGGTTGTAAACCTCTATCTTATGAGCGGCGCGTACGACCTTGCCGTAATAGTGCGCTGCAAAAACCTGCGCGCGGTTTCGCGTTTCGTTTCCGAAAAAATATCCACTTACGACACGGTTATTTCCACCGCGACTCATTTCATTCTCAAAAAGTACAAAATCGAGGGCGCAAGGCTTGCGGGCGGCGCGCCGGAAAGACTGAGCGTGCAGCCGTAAATGAGAAATTTCGTAAATAAAAAAGCCGCGGCGTTGAAACCGAGCGGCATAAGAAAATTTTTCGACGTGGTGCGGAAAATGGAGGGCGCGATTTCGCTCGGCGTGGGCGAGCCGGATTTTATCACGCCCTGGAACGTGCGCGACGCCGCGGTTAAATCCATCCGCAGCGGGTATACCCAGTACACCGGCAACCGCGGACTTGACGAATTGCGCAGCCTTGTCTGCCGGTATTTAAAGGAGCGCTTTAACGTGTGCTACGCGCCCGGCAACACTATTATAACCGTGGGGGCGAGCGAGGCTATAGATTTGTCTTTGCGCGCTGTCTGCGACGACGGCGACGAAATACTCGTGCCCGAACCGTCGTACGTTTCGTATTCTCCGTCGGTAATGCTCGCCGGCGGCACGCCGGTGCCTTTGAAGTGCTCGGCGGAAAACGATTTTATTTTAACTCCTGAAATTATAGAGCGCGCGGTAACGCCTAAAACCAAAGCGCTTATATTGCCTTATCCCAACAATCCGACCGGCGCAATTATGACAAAAGAGCAGCTGGAGCGCATTGTTCCGGTTATCGAAAAATACGATTTGCTTGTAATTTCCGACGAAATTTACGCCGAGCTTACGTACGGCTGCAAGCACTTTTCCATAGCTTCGCTGCCGCATATGTCCGCACGAACGGTGTATATAGGCGGTTTTTCCAAGGCTTTTGCAATGACCGGCTGGCGCGTCGGCTTTGTGTGCGCTCCCCCGGAAGTGGACGAGGCGATTTTTAAAATTCACCAGTATACAATTCTCTGCGCGCCGCAGCCGAGTCAGCGCGCCGCGCTTTGCGCGCTTACAGACGGCTTCGAGGACGGTTTTTCCACCGTTGAGGAAATGCGTTCGGAGTACGAACGCAGGGGCAAATTTCTTGCCGGTGCGCTCAATTCAATGGGATTGAAGTGCTTTATGCCCAAGGGCGCGTTTTACGTGTTTGCTTCGGTGGAGAGTACCGGGCTTACAGGCGGCGTATTTGCGGAAAGGCTTTTGCAGGCGCAGAAAGTAGCTGTTGTGCCCGGTTCGGCGTTCGGCGAAGCGGGCGGGTACTTTGTGCGGTGCTCGTACGCAACGTCTATGAGTATGCTGACCGAGGCGGTGCGGCGCATAAATGCGTTTTTGCGCACCCTCTAAATCAATTGACAAATGTTTACAAAAACTATATAATAGTGAGAGTTAAACGGTGGTTTCGCTTGTCGAAATCAATTTTTTTAAATAAAACGGGGTTATCCCTTTAAAGGAAAGAGGTTTTTTATGGCAGAATTGATAGTAATGACTCAGAAAAACTACGACGATCTCAAAAAGGAGCTCGACTATCTCGTAAAGGTCAAAAGACACGAGATAATAGAGAGAATTGCCGAGGCGCGCAGCCACGGCGATTTGTCCGAGAACGCGGAGTATGACGCCGCGCGCGAAGAACAGCGCTCCAACGAGGGAAAAATAGCCGAAATAGAATATAAGCTCAAAAACGCCGATATCCGCGAAGAAGAAACGGACAACAGCTACGTGCATCTCGGCAGCGTGGTCACCGTGTACGACGAGGATATGGAGGAGGAAGCCGTTTATACAGTAACTTCCGTAACCGAAGTGGACGCTATGGCGGGCAAAGTTTCGGTTGAGTCGCCCGTGGGCTCCGCACTTTTAAAGAAAAAAGTCGGCAACAGAACAACTGTAAAATGCCCCGACGGCACGGAATATACGCTAAAAATTTTAAAGATAAATTAAGGATATTTTATGGAAGAAAAGATTTTAACAGCGGAGGAAGAACAGAGGGAGCTTGCCGAGCAGGCGCGTATCCGCCGCGAAAAGTTACAGAAAATGCAGTCGGAGGGCAACGACCCGTTTGTTAAGGTCAGCTATAACGTGACTGCGGATTCCTCAAAAATTAAAAACTGTTTCGACTCGCTCGAAGGTAAGGAAGTCAGCATAGCGGGCAGGCTTATGTCCCGCCGCATTATGGGCAAGGCTTCCTTTTCGCATATTCAGGACAGGGACGGACTTTTGCAGATTTACGTGCGCCGCGACGATGTGGGCGAGGATAACTACGCCGCGTTTAAAAAGGACTACGACATAGGCGACATAGTCGGCGTTAGGGGCTACGTTTTCAAAACCCAGACGGGTGAAATTTCCGTACACTGCAACAGCATAGAGCTTTTGACAAAGTGTCTTCTGCCTTTGCCCGAAAAACAGCACGGACTTATAAATACCGATATAAGATACAGGCAGCGCGACCTTGACCTTATCGTAAATCCCGAGGTTAAGAGCGCGTTTATCAAGCGTTCGCAGATTTTAAAGGAAATACGCGCGTTTCTGGATAACAGAGGCTTTCTCGAAGTCGATACGCCCGTTTTAACCACTCTGGAAATAGGCGCGTCCGCACGTCCTTTCAAAACCAAACACAATGCGCTCGATATCGATATGTACCTGCGTATCGAAACAGAGCTATATTTAAAACGCCTTATAGTAGGAGGACTTGAGCGCGTATACGAGGTGGGCAGAATTTTCCGTAACGAGGGTATGGACGCCTACCACAACCCCGAGTTCACCACCGTAGAGGTTTACGAGGCGTACTGCGATTACTTCGCTATGATGGAGCTTGTGGAAGAACTCTACACCACCGTCGCGCAGAAAGTATGCGGCACTACCGATATAACATATCAGGGCACCGCGATATCGCTTAAAAAGCCCTGGGCGCGTATGACTATGAAAGAGGCGGTTAAAAAATATTCCGGCGCGGATTACGACCTATGGAAATCGGACGAAGACGCCCGCGCCTGCGCAAAGTCGCTCGGGGTCAAGGTTGACGAGGGCGACGCCGCCACAAAAGGACACGTGCTAATTGCTCTCTTCGACGCGTTTGTAGAGGACAAGCTTATACAGCCCACCTTTATTTACGACTATCCCGTGGAAAATTCGCCGCTTGCAAAGCGTAAGCCCGACGACCCGCTGTTTACCCAGCGTTTCGAGTATTTTATCTGCGGACACGAGTACGGCAACGCATTTTCCGAGCTCAACGATCCCATAGACCAGAAACAGCGGTTTGTAAAGCAGGTTGAGGCAAAGAGGGCGCAGGAGCCCGGCTGCAACGCGCAGGTGGACGAGGAATTTATAACCGCTCTGGAATACGGTCTGCCCCCTACCGGCGGTCTCGGCTTCGGTGTGGACAGGCTTGTAATGCTATTAACCGACAGTGCGACGATACGTGACGTGCTGTTATTCCCCACAATGAAACCTAAAAGATAAATTCATATAAGCTGCGCAATACAGCGTTGCGCTGCGGCAACCTTCAGTCATTTGCGTTTTAGTAAATTCCCTCGGGTTATCCTCGCGCTCCTTGTATTGCTTGCTTCTCTGAGTTTTAAAAAGCTCCCGCAAAACGCGTATATACGGCGCTCTGTTGCGTTGCGTTCCGCTTGCCTCAGTCGTGTACGTCTTGTACACTCCTATCGATCAATGCTCGCGCGCCTTGCATAGCACCGTATCTCCGCGTTTTCATACAACCTCGCTCAATTTTTATGTTAAAATACCGTATATACGACAGGCTGAAAGAATACGCGCAATGCGACAAATGCTTTCATATGCCCGGACATAAGTGCGCCGCGGAATTTGCAAAGCTTTTTCCCGTTGCGCCTATCGATATTACCGAGCTTGAATATTCCGATAATCTATCCTGTCCGCAAAACGTAATATACAGCGCACAGCAAGAGCTTGCCGGAATTACGGGCGCAAAAGCCAGCTTTATACTGACCGACGGCTCTACTTCGGGCGTGCTGTCAATGCTGTATGCCGTTAAGCCGTACGGTAACAAGGTAATAATTCCGGTAAACTGTCACCAGAGCGTTTACAACGCCTGTAAACTATTTGGGCTCGAACCCGTAATAGCCCGCGGCGAGTTTGTAAACGGCGTGCTTATGCCGCCCCGCCCCGAGCAAATTTATAAGCTTTTATCGGCGCATAGCGGCGTTTGCGCAATGGTTGCAATATCTCCCGACTACTACGGAAATATTGCGCCGCTTGCGGAATATTCGCGCATTTTAAAGGCGCAGGGTAAATTTCTTTTAGTGGACGGCGCGCACGGCGCTCATCTGTTTACGGAACGCAAAAGCGGCATATATGCTGGGGTATACGCGGATATATGGGTGGACGGCGCGCATAAAACGCTGCCGACATTAACGCAGGGCGCGCTTTTGAACGTTAACGATCGCGGGCTTTTGCCGCACGTGTGCGAGGCGCTCGGCATATTCCGCACAAGCTCGCCGGGCTATCCTGTAATGGCGTCCGTTGAATACGGCTATAAATACTTATTTAATAACGCGGAGCTTGTAACAGCTGCAAAAGCGCGGATAGAACGGTTTAAAAAAAGCATTCCGTTTGCCGTTTATCCCTCGGGTGACTACGCTAAAGTCGCGGTGGATTTCGGCGGGGCGGGGATTAACTCCGATTTGGCTGAAAAAGAGCTGCAAAAGCGCGGAATTTACTGCGAAATGTCCGACGGAAGATATCTTTTATTTTATCTTTCGCCTACCGCGGACGGTAAAAGTCTGCAAAACGCAGCCGAGATAATTTGCGGCTTAAAACTTGCAAAATACGCCGGTACCTACGTGCCGAAGCCGGAAAAGTGCGCGGCGGACGGGAGCGGGTATCTTGAAGCCGTAAACTCGGAATACGAGCTCGTTTCTCTGGAAAAAGCGGCCGGGCGCGTATGCGCGCGCAACGCCGGGATTACTCCGCCGTGCATACCCGCGGTGATTGCGGGAGAAATTATTACTGAAGAAACCGTCGGAGTTTTAAAATCCGCAAAAAACGCGTTCGGGTTGTGCGACGGGTTAATTGCGGTAAAAAAATGCGTATAAAATGGAAAAACTAATCAAACAGACAACGGCTTATAAAATACTTTCGGGCGACAGACGCGGCGGAACGCTTTCGCACGCGTATATGCTGCGTTTCCGCGATGCGAAAAATCTGCGCGCCGCTTTAAAGCTGTTTGCTGCGGAGTTTTTCGGCGCGGAAAAGGATACGCAGCTTTATAACCGTGTTATGCACGAGAGCTTGACCGACCTCTTTGTATATCCCGAACCGGGTAAAAAAATTACCGTTGACGGTATAACTGCTTTAATCGCGGACAGCGCGTTAAAGCCGGTGGAGCTGGGCAAAAAGCTGTATATAATCAGCGGGTTTGACGAGGCGTCGCCGCTCGTGCAGAACAAGCTTTTAAAAACTCTGGAAGAGCCTTTGGACGGCATACATTTTCTGCTCGGAGTAACTTCGTCCGCGCCCGTACTCGAAACGGTGCTGTCCCGTGTTAAAATGCTTGATATTCCGCCTTTTACCGAAGCGCAGATTTACGAAGCGCTTGAAAGGCAGGGGCATAACGAACTCAACGCTGCGGCGGCAGGCAGCTCCGGAGGAGTGCTCGGCGACGCGGAAAATATAATTAACGGCGGGTGGTTCAAAGACGTTTACGCCGCGGCAACCGAAATATGCGGGGTAACGGACGTTTCCGATATAGCCCCGACGGCGCAGAAATACGGTGACATAAAGTATAAAAAAGAGCTTGTGGCGGAGATGCAGAGGCAGTATTTTACAGCTCTCACCAAAGGTGGGGGGAGCGCGGCAAAGCATACTTCTCCCGCGCTTTTGTTTGCGGTGGAGAGCTGCGCCGAGGCGAATGCCGACGTAAGATTCAACGCCTATTTCCAGGGACTGTTGTACGAATTTATGCTCGGTGTTATCGAACGCGACGAAAAGTCGCATAATTATTACTGAAAAAAATACTTACCCGCGCTTTAAAACAGCGCGGTGAGGAATTTGTTTTCCGTAACCGCACAATTTAAAACAGGATTTAACGTTTTAAACTTTGCGAAAAGGAGTTTTTATGGTTGAAATAACCGGAGTAATCTTTAAGCCGGGCGGCAAAGTGTATTATTTTGCGCCGGGTAAAGACGAATATAAAAGGGGAACGGGCGTTATTGTGGAAACGGCGCGCGGCATAGAGTACGCAACCGTAACCATAGCGCGCAGAGAAATTGCGGAGGATAAATTAGTATCCCCCTTAAAGCCCATTATAAGAGTTGCAAGCGAACGCGACGAGGCTATGCACAAAAAAAGCATAGAGCGTAAAGACGGCGCAATGAAAACCGTGCGCGAAAAAATAGAAAAATTCAACCTCGATATGAAGCTTATCGACTGTGAATTTGCGTTTGACGGCAGTAAAGCGGTCTTTTATTACACCGCGCCTCAAAGGGTGGATTTCCGCGACCTTGTAAAAGAGCTGTCGGCGGCGTTCTGTATGCGTATAGAGCTCAGACAGGTGGGACTGCGCGACGGTATACAGATGCTTGGCGGGCTTGCGCCGTGCGGCAGGGAGTGCTGCTGCTCAACCTATATGCCCGACATTAAAAAAGTATCAATAAAAATGGCTAAAAACCAGGGTCTGAGCTTGAACCCGAGCAAAATTTCTGGGCTTTGCGGCAGGTTGATGTGCTGTCTTTCGTATGAAAACGACTATTATGCCGAGGCGTGCAAATCTATGCCCAAGGTCGGCAGCACCGTAAATACGCCCGAAGGCGCGGGAATGGTGGTTAACCTTAATATGCTTAAAATGCAGGTGCGGGTTAAAATAGAGGATAAAAACAAGGATTTAATAACCTATAAGGATTTTACTCTGGACGAGCTTGCGGAGCAGCCCAAACGCACGGTTGAACCAGTGCCCGCAAACAGAGAAAACAGGGATACCGCGGAGGAGCAAAACGCGGTAAAGCCTCAGCCTTTGCGCGACGATAAAGACCGCGAAAAAAAGGAAAATAAAAATAAGCAGAACAAGCCTTTCCAAAACAAAAAGAAACAGTTTTCAAATAAGGGCGAAGCGGCTAAACCCGAACAGAAAGCAGCCCCGGACGAAAATCACAGCCGCCCCGGCGACGGGCTGCAGGGCGACAATAAGCGCAACGCCAGACCCCGCAATAAATTCCGTAAAAAGCCGCGCGGAAAAAACGAGAATAATAAAGAGAGTAAACCCTCTCCGCAATAAAAAAGCTTTATAAGATGTAAGCCCCCGGACAGTTTGTCCGGGGGCTTTTAACTATGCATAATCTGAGCAAGTTAATTTCAAATTTAATTATTCACTAATTCATTTATATAATTACTTGTAACATTATTTTAATGAAATCAAATGCACATTTTTAATTGAAGCATATTCATTGCTTAATTCAACAAAAGAATACCAGTATGCCATATCGTCCGTTACGGTAACATCTTTGCCCGAAGGTACAATAATTTCATAATTGATAAACAGGCTATCGCTACTTATATTAACATTGTTAACCCTGAAACCAAATGAACCGCTGCCCGCAGCCTTCATAAAGATTACTATAAATGAATTTTCAAAATATTCGTCGTTATACTTGTTAATTACTTCGTTTCTGAACAATTCATAACCGGGCAAACCTATATTTTGTACTTCGGTTGCAATATAATCATTAAGTTGGCTGACGCTTTTAATGATTTGATGATTTTCTTCCGCCCCGACAGTTTGTTTTACATACTGTATACCAAAAGAAATACTATCCGGAATGATATCGGGACGGTATTCAACCAAATAAGGCTCTAAAAAGCTGAAATTTTCTTCCGATTGACATAGCCTGCCGTTAAGATAAAAATATCCGCCGCTCCTTATAAAATATGCAACGTCAAACAAAGATAAAGTTTCGTTATTTACTTCAATCATTAAATTATCGTAAGACGGTGCAAAGTCTATATCTTTATCGGTTACTTCACTATAAGTTAATTTATTTAAGGAAAGAATAAATTTGCGCGACTGTTCGGCGTTTAGTTCCGCTTTAAAATTCTTTTCTTCGTCATCACAGGTATATTCTAATTTTACAATGCTGTTTTCGTCAAAATTCAAGTAAGTATCTTTTGAGCACGCCGAAAAAACAAATATACAGCTTATTAAAAGCAACAGAGGAATTAACAGCTTTTTGATTTTCATAATCAGCTCCTTATATTTTAAACAAACCGAGCGTTCATTTTACTCGCTGTTATAACGATTTAAAAAAGCCGTTTGTCCCGCTGAATTACTGTTTATCGTAAAATTATTATAAAATATCCGCTGATTGCCTATTGAAACACAGGTAAAGGGCAAAGCGTTTTCTATTTAATTTTTAAATACTATCGCGTTTAACAGCTCCGCGCCGTTATTTGGAGGGGTTATCTCCGTTAACAGTATCCGGCTGTTGTCCGTTTCTATTTTATATTTTTTGTGATTGTCCGTATCGCGGTCGTACGAGGTTAAAACGTATCCGAGTCTGGTTATTTCTATATAATATTTTAAGTCTTTTTGAGTACGGTTTTCGTCATTTTCGTAATTTGCTATTATATCGTAGCTGTCAAAGCCGTTATTAAAATTAAAATATTCAAAATCGGCGGTAACCTGATTTGCGTCGCCTAAGCTTAAAACTGTTTCCTGCCGCTCGTCGGCGATATGGGCAATAAGCTTTCCGTCAACGTTATAACAATCGCCTGCGGGGTTGGCGTAGCTTGTTGCTATTCTTACTATTTTGCCGTCTTTCAGCATCCATTCCCCGCCGTAAAAATCCTCTGAATAAGCCAGGTGACTTCTTAATATTTTATCGGACGAGGAGGTTTCCGCGTTCCAGTTTCCGTCGGCTTGTAGGCTTTCGGCGGTGTTGTAGCGTTGTGTTTTACCGTTTTCGGTCAGACTGTCGTTCAAAGCCCTGTATATCTGCCTGTCGGTAGATAGGAAATAGCTGTAAACCCGATCGCTTATCGGTGCTTTGAGTAATTTAATATATTCAAAAGTATATAAATTTTCGTCGACGGGATAACGGTTGGGCTCGTCTTCTATTAAATAAACGTTGCCGTGTATATCCTGTAAATAATTGCCGGCGACGGTATCCGAAATTTTAATTAATTCTAAATTATTTTCGCGCACCGTCAAAAAATAAGTGCGGTGAATATAATAGTCTTTATCGTTTGAGTTTACCAAGCCGGGATTTGTAAATAACAATCCGTGTTCAACGGAAAACGAAATAGGTTGGGTGTTGTCTTTCAATAACAAATCCATATCCGAAAAGATATTATCCAAAGAGTAAACGTTTTTTGTGTTTAAATCTACGGCGAAAACGGCGTTTTTATCGCATATGGAAAAATAGCCGTCCTCTTTTATTTCATCGGACCGTACGGCGTTTTTATCTGTGATTTCCACAAACAGAAAATCGTTCATAAGATAAATTTGCGTAACGGTGCCTAATTCGGTAATATTTTCTATATTTACTTTTTTTAATTTATTATAGCTTTTAAAGCCCCTGTTATTGAGCTTTATCAGTCCGAAAATCAAGGCGGCGGTAAAAATAACGGCAATTACGGTACAGCACACGGCAATCTTTGTTTTTTTAGACATTTTTTTATTCCCCCTTGATTCTGTTTGTTAATATTATACAATAATTTATCAAAAAAGTCAATACCCCGGCCAATTTCACGGCGCGCGGGGGTGAAAATTAATTAAATATTAAAATATTTTTTCAAACCTCTTTACAGGAACGGAAATTTATGATATAATACGGCAATGAAGAGTAGAACTCTCTGAATAACTGTAAAAATATGGAGGATGTTATGGCACACAGCATAACTGATGAATGCGTAAGCTGCGGCGCTTGCGCCGGCACCTGCCCTGTAGAAGCAATTTCCGAGGGCGCAGACAAGTACGTTGTTGACCCCGACGTTTGCATCGATTGCGGCGCTTGTGAGGACGTTTGCCCCACCGGAGCAATTCGCGTAGACTAATCAAAAAGTTAAAAAAGCGGAGGGGCTCCTCCGCTTTTTGCTTTACCGGCAAGGAAAAAAATGTTAAAAGACGGCGAAGTTTTAGAAGATTTATTCAACGGCAAAAAAATAATACAGAATAAAAATTTATACCGTTTTACTTCGGACAGTATTTTGCTGTCGCGGTTTGCGCGGGCTAAACACGGCGACGACGTTGCCGATTTCTGCGCGGGCAGCGGAGTAGTGGGGTTTCACTTCGCCTGTTTAAATCCGCACGTTTCCTCGCTGACGCTCTTTGAAATGCAGCCCGAACTTTCGGATATGTCTGCGCGCACCGCCCTTATAAACGGTTTTAAATGCGATATAGTGTGCTGCAAAGTGCAGGATATAGGCGCGGAATACAACGACAGGTTTTCGCTTATTCTCTGTAATCCGCCGTACGAAAAATCGGGCTTTGAAAATCAGGATTTTCAAAAAGCCGTCTGCCGCAAAGAAATTACCGTTACTCTCGGGGAAATTATTTTATCGGCTAAAAAACGGCTCAAATTCGGCGGCAGACTTGCAATTTTAAACCGTGCCGACCGCACGGCTGAGCTTATATACGCGCTTAAAGAGAACAAACTCGAGCCCAAGCGTATGCAGTTTATCGCAGGCGCTGCCGGCGCAAAACCCTATCTTGTTATGGTAGAGGCGGTAAAAGGCGGTAAGGAAGGCATAGAAATACTGCCGTCCGCAGTAAATTAAAAAGGCGGGTAGATTATGGTTTATTTCGTGGCTACGCCCATAGGCAATTTAAAGGATATTTCTCTGCGCGCGCTTGAAGTTCTGCGCGGAGCAGACGTAATCTTCTGCGAGGATACAAGACATTCTTTAAAGCTGCTAACTGCATACGATATAAAAAAACCGCTGAAAAGCTGTCATAAATTCAACGAGCGCGAAGCGGCGGAAAAAATAGCCGCCGAAGCCGCGGCGGGTAAAAACGTCGCCGTAATTTCGGACGCGGGTATGCCCGTGATTTCCGACCCGGGAAATATTGCGGCGTCGGTGTTAAAGTCCGCGGGCGCGGCGTATACCGTTATACCGGGCGCAAACGCCGCTCTGTCGGCTCTGGTGCTGTCGGCGTTCCCTGCGGACAGATTTATGTTTATAGGCTTTTTGCCGGACAAAGCCGGCGAAAAGAAAAAACTGCTTGAAAAATATAAGGATATAGACGTAACGCTTATATTTCATTGCGCGCCGCAGGATTTGGAGCGCGACGTTGCGGCTATGTTCGCGGCGTTCGGGGAAAGGCGCGCCTGCGCGGTGCGTGAGATAACCAAAATGCACGAGGAAGCGGTTTGTTTCAATCTGGCGGAGGGTTTTTGCGGCGAAAAACGTGGCGAATTTGTCATTATCGTAGAGGGCGCAGCCCAAACTGCAAATCCGCTTAACGCGCTTACGGAGCGCGAGCATATTTTAAGTTATATAAACGGGGGCTATACAAAAAAGGACGCTATTAAAAAGGCGGCTGCCGACAGAGGGGTTTCCAAGTCGGAGATGTATAAGTTTTCGCTTGATATAGAATAGAGGTGTAAAATGGAAAAAACCGAAAATGTCCAGAAGAATACCGTTGAAAACGAAGTTGACGGATACAACGGAACTTCGGAAAAAATGAGTATTTACGATTATGAACAAAAATACGTAAAACGCCAGAATTTGCACGGAGCAAAGGTAATTTTACGGCTTTTGTGCGCGTCAATAGGAATACTTATCGCGGCGTGCCTTATTTCGGTAACGCTGAGAATATGGGAATTCAATATGTACGCGGGCATAGCCGCCATTGTCGTCAGCTGTTTACTGTTTATAATTTTTTACATAGTTCCGCTTGTTAAAATACTGCGGTATCCCGCGTTTCAGACCAATGTAAACGCCAAAACGGCGCGCGCCGCGCAAAAGCATAACCGCGCGGTTAGGCACGAGGTGGCGGAAAAAATAATCGATTTCACGGCAAAGGTAGAGGGCGCGGGCTGGTACGATTCCGCGGTGGTCGGAGCAATGGCTATAGCTCTTAAAACGGGCGACGAGGAGTCGCTTATGAAAGCTATGACTGCGCTGTACGGCGATTCGGTTAAAAAATCGGCAAAAGACCTTATATTCCGCGGCGCGTTGAAATCGGCTTCCTATTCGGCGTTGTCGCAGACCTCGCGAGTGGACGCGCTTTTGGTCGCGTTTATTAATTTACAGCTTGTAAAGGATTTAGTATTTTTGTACGGCTTCCGTCCGTCGGACGCGCGGCTCGTTAAAATATTTTGCAGAGTTTTGCAAAACTCGCTTATCGCCTACGGTATGGGCGGCATTAAAATAGGTCAGAACGTAGTAAAGACTATGGGCGACGCGGTAAAGGGCATACCTATTTTAGGTTCGGCTATTTCAACTATAGTAGATTCGTCCGTACAGGGTCTGACAAACGGCGTTCTTACTACGGTTATAGGTTTTCAGACGATAAAGTACCTCAGCTATGAATATAAATTGCAGGAAATTCTCGACGGCGTGAAGCTTGCCGACGAGGATGAGGTTGAGGAAGCGTGCGCGGAGCTTGAACGCGAGCTTAAAAAGAGCTTTAAAAAGCGTCCCGCCGCGCAGGCAGTTTAATAATTACGTTTAAAGGAGTATTTTTATGGAAGATATCCGTTTAATAGAAAAACTTGTTCAGGCGCGCGGTATGTCCGGGTTTGAAAACGAAGTATTAACCGTCGCCCGCGAATACTGCAAAGATTTTGCAAGAATGGAAGAGGACAGTATGCGCAACCTCTATATTTTCCCTTCGTATAATAAGGGCAACCGCCCTCTCGTAATGCTGGACGCGCACTCGGACGAGGTTGGTTTTATGGTGCAGGCGATAAAGCCGGACGGTACGCTGAGGTTTATTCCCGTCGGCAGCTGGAGCGAGATGTCTTTGCCGTCTGCAAAGGTGCAGGTATACACGGAAAAAGGATATATAAGCGGGGTAATCGCGGCAACGCCGCCCCATCTTCTGCCCGCGGCTCAGCGCAATACTCCGCCTACCTACGCTTCGCTTTCTATTGATATAGGCGCGTCAAGCGCAGAGGAGGCGCAGGCATACGGCGTTAAAATAGGCGCGCCGGTAGTGCCTCTTTCTCTGTTTGAATACGACGCGGCGCACGGCATTCTGCACGGCAAGGCGTTTGACGACAGGCTGGGAGTAGCCGCGCTTTTAAAGACATTAAAGCTCTTGCAAAACCAAAAGCTCGCGGTGGACGTCGTGGGGGTAATCTCCTCGCAGGAGGAGGTGGGCGACCGTGGAATTAAGGCGGCGATGTATAACGTAAAACCCGCCGCGGCAATTTGCTTGGAAGGCTGTCCCGCCGACGACACCTGTTCTCCCGCGTATATGGTTCAGGACGCGCTGCGCGGCGGAGTAATGCTCAGGCATATGGACGCAACGGTTATATGCACGCCGGGGTTTATAAAGTTCACGCAGGAGGCGGCTGCCGCGGAAAGCATTAAAGTGCAGATGGCGGTGCGCGCGGGCGGCGGTAATAACGGCGCGGCTATAATAAATTCAAACGGCGGTACTCCCGTGATAGTTGCGGGTATACCTGTAAGATATATACACAGCTTCAACTGTATTGCGGCTATGGAGGATTTTAACGCAAACGTGGATTTGAGCGTGGCTGTCGTAAAGCGTTTAACGGAAGATATAATAAAATCGTTTTAAAATGTAAAACGGCGCGGAGGCAAATGGCACTCCGCGCCGTATATATGCGTTATTAATTCTGTTTAAACTGATAATCGTACAGTTCCTTATATATTCCGCCTTTTGCGAGCAGTTGCTCGTGCGTACCGCGTTCCTCAACGCCGTTGTGCGTAATAACTATTATCTCGTCAGCGTTTTTTACGGTGGAAAGTCTGTGTGCTACGACAAGCGTCGTTCTGCCCGCGGACAGTTCGTTTAGCGCATTTTGTATCAGCATTTCGGTTGCGTTGTCGAGCGCGGAAGTCGCCTCGTCCAAAATGAGTATGGGCGGGTTTTTCAAAAACGCCCGCGCAATGGATACTCGCTGTTTCTGTCCTCCCGAAAGTTTAACGCCGCGCTCGCCTACGTTGGTGTCGTAGCCCTCGGGCAAGCTCATTATAAAGTCGTGAATGTTTGCTCTTTTTGCCGCGCTTATTATCTGTTCTTCGTTCGCGGAAAAATCCCCGTATGCTATATTTTCCCGAATAGTGCCGTTAAAAAGGAATACGTCCTGTTGGACTATTCCTATATTTTTACGCAAAATTTGCCTGTCAAGCTCTTTTAAATCGTAGCCGTCCACGGTAATTATTCCGTCGTCTATCTCGTAAAACCGCGGTATAAGGTGGCACAGCGTTGATTTACCGCCGCCCGACGGACCTACAAGCGCAATGGTTCTGCCCGCGGGTATATGCATAGAAAAATCTTTTATTACCTTTTGTCCGTCGTCGCTCTTATAGCCGAAGCTTACGTTATCGAATACGATTTCGCCGCGCAATATGCCGGGGGTTACGGGATTTTCTGGCTCTGTTTCGGCGGGCTCGTCCATTATTTCGCAAAAGCGCGCAAAGCCCGTTGTTCCCGCCTGTATCTGTTCGTAAATGTTGGTTATAGTGCGCACGGGAGTGATAAGCACGCTTATATATAGCACAAATGCCGTAAACTCGCCGGTATCTATTTTTCCGTTATAGAAAAACAGCCCGCCCGCGAGCAATACGATAAAGTACAGAAAATCGAGAAAAAAGGACATAGACGAGAAAAACTCACCCATAACCCTGTACTGTCTGCCTTTGGTTTTAACAAACTCGATATTGCTTTTTTCAAATTTTTCTTTTTCGTGGTCGCGCGCCGCGTAAGCGCGGGAAACGCGTATTCCCGATACCGCGCTTTCTATATCAGCGTTTATTTCGCCCTGCACAATACGCATCTGTCTGCTTATGCGGCGCATACGGTTGCGCATAAACATAGTGTAAATTACTATTACAGGGATAAACGCAAAGATTATAAGCGTTAAATAAATATTGATGTTTGCAAGCATAATAAACGCGCCTATTATGGTAACGAGCGATAAAAAAACGTCTTCGGGACCGTGATGGGCGAGCTCGGAAATTTCAAACAGGTCGTTAGTCATACGGCTCATTATAACGCCCGTTTTGTTTTCGTCGAAGTAGGAGAAGGGCAGTTTTTGCAGGTGGTTGAACAGCTCGCTGCGCATATCCGCCTGCATACGCGTGCCTACAAGATGTCCCCAGTACTGTAAAACAAAGTTTAATAAAGCCTTTACAAGATAAAAAATAAGCAGCGCACCCGAGCATATAAGCAGCATATCCAGCATTTTATTCGGGACAAAGTTGTTTATAATCTCTTTTGTGACGGCGGGATAAACCAGGTTGAACACCGAAATTATTAACGCGCAAAGCATATCCGTTATGAACAGCCGCATATGCGGTTTATAATATCCCGCAAACCGTTTTAAATAACCTTTTTTCTTTTTCATAACTATTTAATCACTTCCTCAATAACGCCGCCGCCCAAACAGCGGGTACTGTCGTAAAATACCGCGTACTGCCCACCGGTAACGGCGCGCTGCGGCTCGGCAAACTCTACGAGCGCACCGTCGCCGCCGAGTACAACTTTTACTTTCTGTTCGGACTGGCGGTAACGGAATTTTGCCGTGCATTCTATGGTTGGCTGCGGTATATACCCTATCCAATTGAGCCCCGCAACCTTGCACGCTTTTGAATAGAGCGGGGCTTCGTCCCCGTGCGAAACGTATAAAACGTTGTTTTTCAAATCCTTTTCAACAACAAACCAGCGCCCGTCCTCGCCCTGTTTGCCGCCGAGATTAAGCCCTCTGCGCTGCCCGAGAGTATAATACATAAGCCCCGAATGCTCGCCTACTTTCTTGCCGTCGGTATTTAATATTTTGCCCGGCTGCGCGGGTAAATATGTTTGCAAAAATTTGCGGAAATTGCGTTCGCCTATAAAACAGATGCCGGTGGAATCTTTCTTTTTCGCCGTCGCAAGCCCCGTTTTTTCGGCGATTTTTCTTACTTCGGACTTGTCAAGACCTGCAAGCGGAAAAACTACATTATCAAGCTGCGGGGTTAAAACCTGATTTAAAAAGTAGGTCTGGTCCTTGCCCGCGTCCTTTGCCTTTAAAAGGTAATTTACGCCGTTTTCGTGCGCAACGCCGCAGTAGTGCCCCGTGGCAATAACGTCCGCACCCATAGACAGGGCGTATTCGCGGAACGGACCGAATTTGATTTCGCGGTTGCATAAAACGTCGGGGTTGGGCGTTCTGCCCGCCGCGTATTCTTTGAGGAAATGCGAAAAAACGCGCTCCTTATAATTTTCGGCGAAATTGACGCTGTAATAGGGTATGCCGAGCGCGTCGCAAACTCTGCGCACGTCGGCAAAGTCGCTTTCCGCGCTGCACGCGCCCGAAGAGTCTGTCTCCTCCCAGTTGACCATATACAGTCCTATTACGTTGTAACCCTGTTCTTTTAAGAGATAGGCGGCCACGGAGGAATCTACGCCCCCGCTCATACCTATGACTGCCGTTTTCGACATAATGTGCTCCGATAAACAAATAATTTAAGGATTTTATTATATCACGGGGAAATAGTATTTGCAAATAATTTAAAACGTGCTATAATGTGTTTATGAAACTGCCCGCAGACGACTATATTCTGTTATCGCTCGTTAATACCGCGCTGAGAGATAAATTTAAAACTTTAAGCGAGCTGTGCGTGGAATGGGAAGCGGATGAAAATGAAATCCGCGTCCGCCTTGCCGCGTTAGGCTATGAATACGACTGCGAAAAATCCCGCTTTTGCTGATTTTATCCGGGAATACCGCCGGTTGACAAAATAAAACACATAAAATATGCGTCCGTAGCTCAGTTGGATAGAGCAATAGCCTCCGACGCTATGTGCCGATGGTTCGAATCCATTCGGGCGCACCAATACCCTCTCCGCAAGGCGGCGGGGGTAAAATTATATGATAGGCAAAGGAGAAAACACATCAGGATGACAAAAGCTCAAAAGGATAAGATTGTTAGTCTTTATTATGATATTGTGGATAAAGCATATTTTTATTATGATATGGATAGCTTTATACGCGAACAAATTGGGCGCAATATAGATTTCTTCAACAAACCCAAAGAATATCAGATTGAGATGTGGCTCAGACTGCTCGGCGGCGACGACTATAATCTTCTGTATCTCGGCGCAATGCTTGCGTTAAAGGAAGACGATATGCGCTATCTTGACGACACGCTGTATACCGTTACCACGCTGGAACGGCTCACTATGATGTCAACGGATTGGGACCTATTGTCCGTGTTGCTGTCGGCTAACCGTTTCAGCGATATAGAGCGTTTTTTTCCGAAGGAAAACGTACATAGTAAAATCGGCGGCGGTTGGCTGATAAATCTGGTAATGTATTTGTACTACGGCGAGGAAGCGTGGCGGGCGGAAGCGGTCGATACCGGTAGGCGTTACTCCGAGTCTAAAACTACAATCGAGGGAAAGGCGGTTGTAAACTGTCTTTTGAGTTTGGTCGATAAAGATTTCGATAGGTTTTCCGTGGAGCTGGATAATATATGCAAAGGCAAGCGCCGCTCGAATGAATTCGGCGAAAATAAATTTACCAAACATTTCCCGTTTTTTGCTTTGGGACTTTACAATTTTGCACGCTTTTTATACGGCGGAGAAGTTGAAAATATCGCGCTCCCTGATGATGCCGGTGCGCTGATAGAACTGCACGAATACCAAAAAGCCAACGGGTACGCGCCGGGTAAGCTCCTTGTGGATTTCAAAAATTCGGTTCCGCTCCTAGACGCATTGCTCAATATCGAGTTGCCGACCGTACATTTGAAGTACGATAAAAAAGGGAAAGGTTATATCGATATTGACAGATACAAAAGCGAGATTACCGAAAGAGCGCTTGAAATTTATGCCCGTAAATGAGGTGCATAATTGTCGGCAGTATTTTTATTAACTAAACACAAAAGCCATCGTTTCCAAAAGGAAACGATGGCTTTTGTGTTTGACTGTTTTTATAAAACTCTGCGGGAAAGACGCGCGCATATATTGATAAATTTGCATCCGACGCCGTTGTAAAAAGACCAGCACGACAAGCCGCAATGAACGCGTCATCCCTGCTTATATTTACAGTCGGAACACGCCCGGATTTGGAAGTAAGCAGGGATACATTATCACAGTTAACGGCAGATTGCAATAATAATGCGGTATTCCGGGCGAGCAAATTGCTTTTACGGATTTATTATTTTTGATAAATTAATATTAGAAAAGAGGCGTTTTAAGATAAGAATTTACCAAAAATGTCAAAAAAATAACAATTTACGCTTTAAATATTGCAATGTTACATTATGTATGTTATAATCTAAGCTGTTAAAATTTAATTTGGTAACGGTGGAATTATGGATAAAAAAGACATTATTTCTAAGATGACGCTTAAACAGAAGGCCGACCTTTTAACGGGTAAAGACTTTTGGCAGACAATGAATTACGACGAGCTTGGCATTCCCTCGCTCTTTCTTTCCGACGGTCCCCACGGCATAAGAAAACAGGCCGCGGCAGCCGACCACCTGGGACTCAACGCGAGTATTCCCTCTACCTGTTTCCCTACGGCGGCGACTATGGCGAACTCGTGGAACGAAGAGCTCGGCGAAAAAATGGGTGAAGCTTTAGGCGACGAGGCGGCGTCTTTGAACGTAAACGTGCTTTTGGGACCCGGCACAAATATGAAGCGCAATCCCCGCTGCGGCAGAAACTTCGAGTACTTTGCCGAAGACCCCTATCTTGCGGGTAAAATGGCGGCGTCTTATATACGCGGCATACAGGCGAACGGCACTTCTGCCTGCGTAAAGCATTTTGCCGGCAACAACCAGGAAGAGCGCCGTATGGTTTCCGATTCCGTTGTGGACGAAAGAACGCTGCGCGAAATTTATTTAACGGCTTTTGAAATTGCCGTTAAAGAGGGTAAAACCAAATCAATAATGACCTCGTACAACCGTGTAAACGGAACTCACGCAGACGAAAATACTCATCTTCTCCGCGACATATTGCGCGGTGAATGGGGGTTTGACGGCGTGGTTATTTCCGACTGGGCGGGTACGAATAATAAAGTAAATTCAACAATCGCGGGCTCGGATATCGAAATGCCCTCCTGCAAATACGGCTCCGACGACGTTGTAAAAGCCGTGGAGGCGGGCGAGCTCGACATAAAATACGTGGACGAGTGCGTAGAGCGTATATTAACGCTTATAGAGAGCACTACCGCGGGAGAAAAGGGAAAGCCGTTTGACGTTAAAGCTCACCACGCCCTTGCAAGGGAGTGTGCGGAGGAGAGCATAGTGCTTCTTAAAAACGACGGCGTGCTCCCGCTTGCCCAGAATACCAAGGTTGCAGTTATAGGCGATTTTGCGGAGAATCCCCGCTATCAGGGAGCGGGCTCGTCGGTTGTAAATCCCACCGAGCTCGATACGGTGTTAAAAAGCCTCGGCGGGCTTGAAAGTATCGGTTATGCAAAGGGCTTCGACCGCTACGGCAAGCGTAAATCCGGACTTATCAAAAAAGCAGTTAAGCTTGCTAAAAAGGCCGACGTAATTATACTGTGCCTCGGTCTTGACGAGGTAAGCGAGGCGGAGGGACTCGACAGAGAGCATATCCGTATTCCGCAGAACCAGATTGAGCTTTTCAGACAGGTTAAGCTCTATTCCAAAAAACTCGTGCTCGTTCTTTCTTGCGGCAGTGCCATAGAAACCGACTGGTGCCGCAGTGCGGACGCAATAGTGTACGGCTGTCTTTCGGGTCAGGCGGGCGCAGGCGCGGTTATAGACGTTATTACGGGTAAAGTAAATCCTTCCGGCAAGCTTGCCGAAACTTTCCCGGTAAAATACGAGGACTGTCCGTCGGCAAGTCATTTCCCCGGCAAGCAGATGACGGTGGAATACCGCGAGGCGCTGTACATAGGATACAGATATTACGATACGGCAAAAGTGCCCGTTTCGTATCCGTTCGGCTACGGTCTTTCGTATACGACTTTCGAGTATTCGGATTTGACGGTAGACGAAAAGGGCGTTACGTTCAAAATCAAGAACACCGGCGAGTACGACGGCGCGGAGATAGCGCAGCTCTACGTCGGTAAAAAGGACGGTAAAATATTCCGCCCGGCAAAGGAGTTAAAGGGCTTTAAAAAGGTATTTATTAAAAAAGGCGAAACTGCTGCTGTTAAAATTGCCTTTGACGATAAAACTTTCCGTTACTTTAACGTTAAAACGGATAAATGGGAAACCGAGGGCGGAGATTACGAGCTGTATATCGGCGCAAGCATTGCGGATATTAGGCTGGAATCCCGTATTTCGAAGACTGCCACTACCGACGTTCTGCCGTACGACGCAGAGCTTTTGCCCTCCTATTACGGCGGCAAGGTTTCAAACGTGGGCGATAGCGAATTTACCGCTCTTTTAGGCAGGGAAATTCCCAAACCCGGCTATGAATTTTATAAACGCAAAAGAATGGTTATTCACGAAAACTGCACCATTGCGGATTTAAGGTATTCCAGGCGTTGGATTGGCAGGGCTTTTTCGGGCGGAGTAAGGTTTGCAATAGGCTTTTTGAGAAAAACGGGGCACCGTACAACCGCAAATACTCTGGTTATGGGTGTGCTGCACCAACCCATTCGCGGGATGGCTAAATTCGGCGGGATGAGTCGCAGACAGCTCGAGGGAATGATTATGATGTTCAACGGTCATTTCTTTAAGGGGCTGGGCAGATTTCTTTCAAAGGAAAAGGTCAAAAAGACCAAATAATCGAAACTTTAAAAAAATAAAATTTGAGGAGATATAAAAAATGAGTGAAACGGTATCGGCGGCGGCAGCCGCTCAGGCAGAGGTGAAAAATTACACCGAAGAAGACATCAAATCACAGTTAAAACCCTTATCGGAAAACGCGTTTGTACGTTTTTTCCAGAAGATTTGGCGTTGGTGGCTGGGAGTATGGTACGGCTTTTGCGACAAACATCCCAAGGGATCGAGTCTGCTTTATAAAGTATTTTTCTTTTTGGTATTTTCGTACGGCGTAACTATCTGGCAGTTTGTCGTTATGACCTTTTTACCCTATGCGTTTGCAAGTCTGAACAACGGACCTGCGGGCTGGCCTATGGTGTCGATTGCGGCTGCGGGCGGCAGAAACTTCATTATATTCGGCGACGAACAGGGTTGGGGATATTTCATTGCGTTCGAAATCGCGGTGTTCACGGCTCAGTGCATAAACTTCCCTTTGCAGAGAAATATAACGTACCGTTCGCACGGTAATCCCTGGTTCCAGGCAATGTGGTACTTTATAGGCTGGGTGCTCGTTTCTATAGCAACCAACGCAATATGGGGAATTTGCAACGCATTCCTTCTTCACTGGGGTAGCCCCGACGTATTGAACGGCTTACTCAAAACCGTGCTTACGGGCGGCGTTTCTATGGTAGTGTTCTTCTTTATATTCCTTGTAATATTCCCCGACGACAATAAAAAGGCAAAGAGCGCGCGTACGGCGTACGAAAAGCTTAAAGCTGCCAACGCTCCCGCCGAACAGCTTGCAAAAGCCGAGGCTAAGATGAACGTCTGGGAAACGAAGGCTGTAAAATCCAACGCGGAAAAAGAGTATTTCAAGGCAAAATCCCAGATTAATGCCAAGGCTATGGGATATTTTGCAACAAAGAAAAATCTTGAAATTGCAGAAACCGAAGAGGATAAAAAAATATACGGCGAAAAGCTTGAAAAGGCTTTTGAAGACGCCGTTAACGCAATAAAAGTAAAAAACGAAAAAGAAGCGGAATTTAACAAAGTTGCGGCATAATAAAACCTTCCCCCTGTGTAAGGGGGAAGAGTTTCTATAAAAATAAGTAAAATCTGTAAATGTTTTTTAGTGGCGGTGAATTTATGAACGGCGTAGGTAATTTATTAAAAAAGTTTATAGGTATAGACATAGGCGGCACTACCGTTAAAGGTATAGTTATACGCAGCGACGGCGAAGAGGTTTGCCGCGGCAGCGTTGATACCGTTATCGGCGACGGCGACGCTCTGAGTAAGAGTATCGTAGGTCTGATAAATAAAATGCTGGCGGACATAGGCGGTTATAAAATGGACGTGCGCGGCGTGGGAATAGGCTGTCCGGGTCTTATCGACAGCACTAACGGCGTGGTGGTCTTTGCCGGCAATCTCGGGCTAAGCTATTATCCGCTTGCAAAATCGGTGTCGGATAAGATAGGAATGCCGGTTAAAATAACCAACGACGCAAACGCCGCGGCTCTCGGCGAAGCCAAGTTCGGCGCGGGTAAAAAATACGGCGACAGTATTCTGGTGACGCTCGGCACGGGCGTGGGCGGCGGAATAGTAATTAACGGAAAGCTTTTTGAAGGCGGCAAGTCAGCCGGCGCGGAAATAGGGCATATGGTCGTTGTAGAGGACGGTGAAAAATGCACCTGCGGCAGGCGGGGCTGTTTTGAGAGATACGCCTCGGCGCGCGCTCTTACGCGTCAGACGGCGGCGGCAATGGAAAGCAACCGCGGCAGCGCGATGTGGCAGACGTATAATCTTGAAACCGTCAGCGGCAAAACCGCGTTCGATTATGCCGATACGGACTCCGCTGCGGGAGAGGTTGTTGACAAATATATAAACCATCTTGCGTGCGGCATAATAAATCTGATAAATATTTTCCGCCCGGAGGTTGTAATGCTCGGCGGCGGAGTAAGCGAGCAGGGCGACAGGCTTACGCAGCCCCTGCAAAAAATTATAAATAAAGAAATTTTTGCGGGCACAAGTTTTGCTCCTGTTAAAATTGTTAAGGCAAAATTAGGCAGCGACGCGGGCGCTTACGGCGCGGCGGTTCTGTTTATGTAAAATTCTGATTTTTTCTCCTCCTTTTAAGTAGAGGCGCGGGGAGCAGCTGCTCCCCGCGCTTCTTGTTTAATTAACGTTTTGTTTAACGGCAGTCAAAACTGCGTAAGTTACGTGTACCGTTACAATAACTCCGCAAACAGCCGTCAGCACCCAGAACAGGGTATCCTGCGGGTTGCCCGCTCCTATATCCGAAATCATAAGTCCGCCTATATCGAAAAGCGCGTGCAACAGTATACAGCCCCATATATTGCGCGTTTTAAGATAAACCGCGCCAAGCATACAGCCGATTAAAAAGCTGTATCCCGCTTGCAGCAATACTGCGGCGGGCGCGGCTCCGTCCAACAGATTAATTATGTGAAACAGTCCGAATACCGCCGCGGAAATCAGAACCGTTAACAATACCCTGTGTTTTTTGGCTTTAAGCGTTTCCTCTATAAAATCAATTACTATTCCGCGGAATAAAATTTCCTCCACAAAGCCTATAAGCAGGCATTTTATAATAAAAAGCCATAATAGGTCGAGCCTGTTTACTGCCGCCGCGCCCGATATGAGCGCGGAAAACGGAAAGTTTGCTACGGGTATTAAAAGACAGGGCAGAAAAAACATCAGCGCGCTTTTTGTAACGCGCGGAAACGCAAACATTTTTTTATAACAGACAACAGCCAATACGCCGAGCCCTACTGCAAGACACGCTCTCGGCACAACGGCGTTTACTAGCCTGTCAGATACGGCGTCGCCCGTGTTTACCGGGAAAATTCCCGACAGAACAACGCCGAGCACGGCTAACCCCAAAACGACTATAATCGCCGCCGTTCGGACGCGCGCTTTCACTTAACGCAGCCGGCGTAAAGGGGAAACGCCGTGCAGAGCTTTTCAATTTCAGCCTTTACGCCGACGACCGCGTCTGCGCCGCCTTCGATAATTTTTATTATCAGCCCCGCGATTTTACGCGCCTCGTTTTCTTTCATTCCGCGCGAGGTGATAGCGGGTGTGCCCAGCCTAATGCCCGACGTTACAAACGGCTTTTGCGTATCGAACGGCACGGCGTTTTTGTTGACGGTTATATGCGCCTCGTCTAAAAGCTTTTCAAGCTCTTTGCCCGTCAGTCCTTTGTTTGAAAGGTCGAGCAGTATCAGGTGGTTGTCCGTTCCGCCCGAAACCATTTTAACGCCCGATTTTTCAAAAACCTCCGCCATAGCCTTTGCGTTTTTGATAATCTGAGCCTGGTATTCCTTAAACTCGGGAGCGAGCGCCTCTTTAAACGCAACGGCTTTTGCGGCAATAACGTGCATAAGCGGTCCGCCCTGCGTTCCGGGGAAAACGGCTTTGTCTATCGCCTTGCCGTACTGCTCTTTGCACATAATAACGCCGCCGCGCGGTCCGCGCAGCGTCTTGTGCGTGGTGGTGGTCACAAAATCGGCGTAAGGCACGGGCGAGGGGTGCAGTCCCGCCGCAACAAGCCCCGCGATATGCGCTATGTCAACCATCATAAGCGCGCCGACGCCGTCGCAAATTTTGCGTATTCTTTTAAAATCTATCACGCGCGGGTACGCCGACGCGCCGGAAATTATGAGCTTGGGCTTGCATTCCTTTGCAATGCGCTCCATTTCGTCATAGTCTATGCGTTCGTCCTCTTTGGAAACGCCGTAGGGCACAATGTTAAAATACTTGCCCGAAATATTTACGGGCGAGCCGTGGGAGAGGTGCCCGCCGTGCGCAAGGTTCATACCCATTACAGTATCGCCGGGCTCGCAAACGGCAAACAGCACCGCAAGGTTGGCGTTCGCGCCAGAGTGGGGCTGCACGTTGCAGTATTCGCAGCCGAACAGCTCTTTTAAACGGCCTCGCGCCAGCTCCTCGGCAATGTCCACGTATTTGCAGCCGCCGTAATAGCGGTGCGCGGGATACCCTTCGGCATATTTATTTGTAAGATGCGTACCCGCCGCGGCAAGCACCGCGGGAGATACGAAGTTTTCGCTTGCTATAAGCTCCACGTTGTTCTGCTGCCGGTCGAGTTCAAGCTTTAACGCCTCCGCAATTTCAGGGTCGGTCTGTTCAATCAAAGATATATCTATCACTTTTTACCTCTTTTCTTTTTATTATATAACTCAACCGCCCCGTCTGTCAATTAACGTTCGGTTAAAAATATTTTTATAAAAATTTTAACTTTGGTTATTTTTTAGTTGACAAGCGCACGTTTCGACATTATAATTACTTTTGAAAATTATCCTTGGTTAAGTTTTGAGGATAATAAGGAGGTAATTATGCCGATAGCATTCGCGCCTGCGGGCACCGAGTTTGAAATAAGAAAGGTTGGCGCAGACGAAAAGGTTAAAAAGCACTTGCAGGAAATGGGAATTGGCGTAGGCGGAAAAATAACGCTTATATCTTCGAGCGGCGGCAACGTCATAGTAATAGTTAAAGAGGGCAGGTTATGCCTCGATAAAACGCTTGCAGGCAAGATTTTAGTGGCGTAATGCCGCTAAAAAATTTGCGCAAAAACTAAACCAAGGTTAATATTTATAAATTTAAGAACATATATATTTAAAAGGAGGCTATATGAAGAAATTGCTCAGCGACTTTACCGTAGGCGAAAGCGGAAAAATAATATCCGTCACGGGCGAGGGCAGAATACGCCGCAGACTCTTCGATATGGGCGTAACGCCCGGTGCGGAGCTTACGATGCGTAAAAAGGCGCCGCTCGGCGACCCTATCGAAATAACGCTGCGCGGCTACGAGCTGACGCTCAGAAAAACAGAGGCGGCTTGCGTGGAGGTGGAAGTCTTATGAAAACGTATGCGTTGGCAGGCAATCCCAACTGCGGCAAAACTACGCTTTTTAACGCTTTGACAGGTTCTACGGCGCACGTAGGCAACTGGCCGGGCGTTACTGTTGACAAGCGCGAGGGCGTTTATAAAGGCGGCAAAAAGGGCGGCGAGGATATTTCCGTTATTGACTTGCCCGGCATATATTCGCTGTCGCCGTACACCCCCGAAGAAGTAATATCGCGTAATTACATACTCGACGGACGCCCCGACGGCATAATAAATATAGTGGACGCAACCAACCTGGAGCGCAATCTGTATTTAACTACGCAGCTGCTTGAAACGGACGTTCCCGTAATCGTTGCGCTAAATATGATGGACGAGGTTGAAAAGACGGGCGACAAAATCGACGCTAAGTCGCTTGAAAAGGCGCTCGGCGTGCCCGTCATTACCGTATCCGCGCTCAGAAAAACAGGCATTGAGGAGCTTATGAAGAGGGCTGCGGCTCTTCCCGGCAAACGCAAAGGCGAAAGCGTATTGACGGGCGCGTTCGGCAAACAGATTGATGCGGCGCGTAAATTTTACGAAGAGCAAGCCGTATCGTCACCCTTATTCCACGCGATAAAGCTTTTGGAAAACGACGAGATAGAGCTTGAAAGAAAGGGCGCGGCGGAAGTTTTAAAAAACGTTGCTTCGGAGGATTTGGAATCTGCGATTGCCGACGAGAGATATAAGTATATTTCCGCAAACTTTTCAACGGCAAAGACAAAGGCGGCGAAGGGCGCGCTTACCAAATCGGATAAGATAGACCGCGTACTCACGCACAGAGTGTGGGCAATTCCTATTTTCCTTGTTGTGCTGTTCTTTATATTCCACCTCACGTTTTCGGAAAACCTGTTCTATTTAAACGGCTTTACCGAAGGTCAGGCGTGGATGCCTTCGCTTGAAGAACTCGGTTTAAGCGATAGTATCGGCGGCACGCTGCTGGGGCTTGTTTACGACGGCGCGTTTTTTTCGCCGGGCGTAATACTCACTAATATTTTAACGCTTATAACCGACTATATAACCGAGGGTGTTGCGGCGCTCATAAGCGTGTGCGGCGGCGCAGCCTGGGTAGACAGTCTTGTCTGCGACGCAATTCTCGGCGGTATATTCGCGGTTACCGGCTTTTTACCCCAGATACTTACGCTGTTCCTTTTCTTTTCGATTTTGGAAGACACGGGCTATATGGCGCGTATCGCGTTTGTGCTTGACAGAATTTTCCGCCGTTTCGGACTTTCGGGCAGGGCGTTTATGCCTATGATAATGGGCTTCGGCTGTTCGCTCCCCGCAATGATAAATACCCGCACGCTTGCCGATGAAAAAGAGAGAACGGCAACGGTGCGAGTAATTCCGTTTTTCTCGTGCGGGGCAAAGCTGCCCATACTCACGGCGATGGCTGGCGGCATACTCGCGGTGTTCAACGTCGGCAACGTTGACGCAATAACTTATTCTATGTATATAATCGGTATAGCCGTTGCAATTATATCCGTGCTCGTTATGCGCAACACCTCTTTAAAAGGCGAAACGCCGCCGTTTATAATGGAGTTGCCCGCATATCACGCGCCCGGTTTCCGCAACCTTATGCTGCACCTCTGGGATAAAACAAAGCACTTCGTCAAAAAGGCGTTTACTATTATTTTCGCTTCTACGGTAATCATATGGCTGTTGCAGTCGTTCAGCTGGGACTGGAAATTTTTGTTGCAGGACGCGCAGGAGCTGTTTGAAAGCGACCCCGTGCTCTGGGCTTCGCTCGAAGAAGTGGAGGGACTCGTCAACGTACAGACAAACCTGTCCATACTCGGCAGCATAGGTATGTTTTTACAGCCTCTGTTCACGCCGCTCGGATTCGGGGTACAGCTCAATGAGTTCAGCGCATACGGCTGGATATTCGTTGCGGCGGCTCTTACGGGCCTGGTTGCAAAGGAAAACGTCGTAGCAACGTTCGGCGCACTCGCGGCGATAGTTGCGGGCGGCTATATCGACTGGGAAGCAGAAAACGGCGCGGTTTTAGCCGCTACCGAAATGATAGCAAACACAGGCATTACAATCCCCGCAATTCTCGCGTTTATAGTATTCAATATGACTACAATCCCCTGCTTTGCGGCTTGCGCAACGGCAAAGGCGGAGCTGCCTAAGGGCAAGTTCAAGTGGACGCTTTTATTCTGGGTAATCACAAGCTACATCTCGGCAAGCGTAGTATATACGGTCGGCAGTTGGTGGTGGACGCTGTTTATCTGGCTCGCGGTTGCGGCGGTATTCACAACGTTTATCGTTTTGAGGAATACGGGCAGGTTCGATATTCTCGGCATATTTAAAAGAAATAAAAAGAGGTAATATATGGCAGGATTAGTAGCGGCGGCAGGCGCATTTGATATAGCGGTAATAGTTTTTATAGGCGTTGCCGTTGCCGCGGTTATAGGCGGTATAATCTATAAAAAAGTAACCGGCAAGGGCTCGGGCTGCTGCGGCTGTTCGGATTGCGGCGGTTGTTCCGCTTGTAAAAACGCAAAAAATAAAAACAATAAATAGCTTATTCATTAAATACACTCCGTATTTTAACAAGTTAAAGCCGAGGGGCATTATGCCCCTCGGCTTTTGCTTTGCTCCCGCAAAACGCGTATATACTTCGTATAACTATGTCGCGCTGCGGCAACTCTCGGTTATTTACTTCATTGTAAACTCCCTCGGGTTATCCTCGCGCTCCTCGTTCTTCTCGCATCTCCGCGTTTTCTGACAACGGGGGTTATTTATCTTCCTCGTCAAAAAACCGGTTTACGTATTCGGCGTTTCTCTCTATTTGCACCAAACAATATTATACCTGCTGTCTTATCAATTCGGCTTGGTTTTCTTTTAGTTCAAACTTTTTGCACGCCGGCGTATTTATAAACATTTCACTGTTTTTATTGTCGGCTCTTTTTTTGTGGCAATTTCCTTTATTCAGCTTTAATAAATGTGCCTGATAAAAAGAGTAATACTGCGAAAAATGCTTGCAATCCTTACAAAAATATTCTTTGTTTTCCATAGTAACACCTTTTAAATATTTTATTTAGTACAATATAAAGCAAAATTATTTCAAATAATTCAACACTTAAAATATAAAGTGCATTTTTTAAAACTTGTTAGTTTTGTTCTATATTTGCTCTTTTGTATTTACAAACCTATTATAAAGGAAATTTTTTTAAAAATGTTAAAAGTAAATTATCAATGTACTGAAATTTAAAAATTTTCATTATTGTTAATTTGTTGCAAAGCGGGTTGCGTTATTGTATAATTAAAAAAACAAAGGAGTAAGTTATGGTACGGATTTCCGAAAGAATAAAGACTATTGCGCCGAGTATGACTCTTGCTATGTCGGCTAAGGCTAACGAGCTTAAAGCCGCGGGCGAGCGCGTTATTAACTTCGGCGTGGGCGAGCCGGATTTTAATACCCCCGCGCACATAGTGGACGCGGCTAAGGACGCTCTTGACAAGGGATATACAAAATACGTTGCGGCGGCGGGGTTGCCCGCGCTTAAAAAGGCGATAGTAAAAAAGCTTAAAAGCGAAAACAATCTCGATTACGACCCCGCGCAGATTGTCGTATCAAACGGCGCAAAGCATTCCATATTCAACGCGCTTTTCGCAACCGTCAATCCCGGCGACGAGGTGCTCGTACCCAAGCCCTACTGGCTCACCTATCCCGAGGTAATAAAGAGCTGCGGCGGCGTGCCCGTATACGTAATGGCTAAGGCGCGCCACGGCTACAAGGTCACTGCTGCGCAGATTGAAAATATGATAACCGAGCACACGCGCGTGCTTATTCTCAACAGCCCCTGCAACCCCACGGGCGCGGTGTACACCGAGCAGGAAATACGAAACATTGCCGAGGTGTGCGAAAAATACGACCTCACGGTTATCTCAGACGAAATTTACGAAAAGCTCAACTACAGCGGGCAGCCGCATTTTTCCATAGCGCAGGTTTCGCCCGAGATGAAAGACCGCACCATAGTAATCAACGGACTTTCCAAAAGCTACGCTATGACGGGCTGGCGTTTGGGTTACCTTGCCGCGCCGTTAAAGGTTGCAAAGGCTATAGCGTCTTTTCAGAGCCATTCCACGTCCAACGTAAATACTATGACGCAGTACGCATCGGTTGCGGCTTTGGAGGGCGACGACAAGCCTATGCGCGATATGCTCAAAGCTTTCGGTGCGCGCAGGGAGAAGATGCTTGCAAAGCTCGACGAGATGAAAGAGCTCGGGCTCGATTACGTCAAGCCCGACGGCGCGTTTTACGTTATGCTGCTCTGCGACGAGGTTTACGGCAAGAGTTATCACGGCGAAAAAATTCACGGCAGTATGGATTTTTCGGAAATACTGCTGGCGCAAAAGTTAGTTGCAACCACGCCGGGCGTGTGCTTCGGCGACGACGACGCTATCAGACTGTCGTACGCGCTGTCTACCGAGGATATGCTGGACGGGTTAAAGCGCATTGCCGACTTTGTTAAGGACTGCAAATAAGTTTTTGCTGTAAAATTTTGTTAAATCGTCAAAAAATTTTTACGATAACTGTTGAAATTTTCACCGGTTGCTGTTAAAATAGAATTAAATAAGTATATATAATAACTGAACCAAATATAAAAGCAGTTAATGGAGGACTCTCAATGATTAAAATAATTTACGGTTCCAAAGGCACCGGCAAAACCAAAGAGCTCATTGCAGCGGCTAACGCCGACGCGCAGAACGCCAAGGGACTCAGCGTTTTTATTACAGATAACAAGCGCTGTATGTACGACGTGGCGAGAAACGTTCGCTTTATAGACGTTACCGACTGGTCTATTGCGGGCGAGGACGCGCTCTGCGGTTTTATCAAGGGTGTTGCGGCTTGTAATAACGACAACGAGTATTTGTATCTCGACGGCATTTCGCGTATTTCCGGCAAGGGTATTGCGGAGCTTGCGGGTACTTTCTATATGTTTGAAAAAATCTCGCGCGAAAACAATATTACTATTACCGTTACGTGCAGCTGCGATAAGGACGGACTTCCCGACTTCGTTAAAAAATATCTGTAATAAAATAAAAATTTTAAAGGCGGCACTTTATCCGTGCCGCCTGTTTTAATAGTGGTGGATTATGCAATTTATAAGTACACGCGGCGGTAAAAAGGTTACGGCGGCGGAGGCGATAGTTAAAGGACTTTCGGAAAACGGCGGACTGTACGTTCCCGAAACTTTTCCGTCCGTTTCGCTTGAAGAGCTGGAAAGTATGCTCGAAATGGACTATCCCGAACGTTGCGCGCACGTATTGAAAAAATATCTTGCGGAGTTTGACGGCGCGGAGCTTTTAACCGCGCTCAAAAACGCATACGGCAAGTTTGCGGGCGGCGACCCCGCGCCTCTGGTGCGCCTGGACGACAATATCTATATGCTCGAGCTGTGGCACGGCCCCACCTGCGCGTTCAAGGATATGGCGCTCACCGTTCTGCCCTATCTGCTTAGAAAAAGCTGCGATTTGTGCGGGATAAAGGAAGAAATTTTAGTGCTCGTGGCAACCTCCGGCGACACAGGCAAGGCTGCGCTCGAGGGCTTTAAAGACGCGCCGGGCGTTAAGATTATGGTGTTTTATCCCTCCGACGGCGTTTCGAAAATGCAGAAGCTGCAAATGAACACGCAGGACGGCAAAAACGTCAACGTTGTGGCGGTGCGCGGCAACTTCGACGACTGCCAGACGGCGGTTAAAGGAATTTTCTCCAACCCCGACTGCGTAAAAACTTTGCGCGAAAAGAATATTATTTTATCTTCCGCCAACTCCATAAATTTCGGCAGGCTTGCGCCGCAGATTGCCTATTATTTTTCGGCGTACTGCGACCTTGTTTCGTCCGACCAGATTGCGCTCGGCGATCTGATAGATTTTGCCGTGCCCACGGGCAACTTCGGCAACGTGCTCGCGGCGTACTACGCTAAGCTGATGGGCTTGCCGGTAAGGCGTTTGCACTGCGCGTCCAACGAAAACAGGATTATCGCCGATTTCCTCGCAACGGGCGAGTACGATTTAGAGCGCGAATTTTATAAAACTACCTCGCCGTCTATGGATATTTTGATTTCGTCCAACCTCGAAAGGCTTATATTCGAGGCGTCGGGCAGAAACGCCGCGCTCACCGCGGAGCGTATGGCGGGGCTTAAAAAGGACAGGCATTATAAAATAACTGCGGAGGAGCTTGAAAAAATCAAAGAAACGTTCGACGGCGGCAGCGCGAACGAGGACGAGTGCGTGGAGGCTATGTACGACGTGTTTGTGGACGTCGGTTATACTATGGACACGCATACGGGCTGCGCAATGAAAGTTGTTCAGGACTGGTTTGAAAAGAATAAAAAGGACCAGACCAACGTGGTTATAGTATCCACGGCAAACCCCTACAAATTCCCGCAGGACGTTTTGTACGCGGTTACGGGCAACGACGTAAAAGACAGCTTCAAGGGCATAAAAAGGCTGCACGCGGCAACGGCTATGGCTGTGCCCAAGTGCCTTAAAGAGTTAAAGGACAAAACCCCGAGGTTTACAAAAACCGCGGACAGAAAAAAACTCTTTGCCGAAGTTCTGGAATTTATAGAAAAATAAAAGTGGGCAAAGCTCACTTTTTTTATGCCGTAAATTCGTTTTTTAACGTTTACAACAATAATGTATATTTTTTCATTTTGAATAATAAATTTTTGGCATATTTGCATAAAAATAATTTTTTAAAATCGTCTTTTATGTAGAAAGAGTTTAAAAAAGGGGGTATATCCCGATGCAGAAACAATATTGAATTAATTCCGGTGGGCTTGTTGCTTTTTAAAAATTTGTAAAAAACAAAATGGAGAAAAATATGTTTAATTATAAAAAAAGAATAGGAATAATCGCAAATTTATTATGTATTGCTTTATTAGGAATGTGTATTTATGTGCCGAACAATAAAAGTTCTTTTGCAAATGCAGAGCAAAAATCGTGGGACTATGAGGATTGTGAAAATATCATTACTTTTGTTAATAATAATTTAACTACGTTTGTGTCGGAATATAATAAAACTGTAGAAGATGGAAATATTTTAATGGCGTCGTATATAGAATATTCATCTGTAATTAATTTATATGAAGATGAGAATTATGGAGCATATATAGATTTTAATGGGAATAACGGTTATGTTGTTGTGACCGGTGACTACAATATTTATAAATTAGAGGTAAAAGGAGATTTGAGTTTTTTGAGAACTCAAAAAAATATTTGGTATAGTCATTTGGATGGATTTTTTTACTACGGAGAAGATGGGTTACCTTATAAGCTTAATTTGGTAGAAAATGAAACATATCATATTAACTATGTGTCTAAGCCTAATGGTCCCGATGGCCAAATTGATCCCTTAAAATTTGAACAATACGTTGCGGATAATTATCCGGATTATGAATTAGTATCGAAAAATGTAGGCAATATAAGCGCGACGTTTCCATTTAGTAAACAATTTGACACAAGTTACTACATAAAAAGAAAGTATGATAATAGCGGCAAGTATATCGGCAGGACGGGGGAAGGTAACTGTGCTTTAAATACTATGTATAGTTTGCTCTTAGATTGGTATAATAGAGGGTACATAAGAAACATTCCGACTGCGACAGCGAAGATTTACATTAAATCAGATACGTTGTATACTACTTACGGTACCGGAATCAAGCATAATATGGATGGAGGGAGTTATTATTGGGAACCAAATGATTCTGTTAATTTAGATAATATGCCTATTTTATATTCCGAAATCAGAGACTATGTTATTAAAGTTCACGGTTACACGCCTGAATCTGGTTATCCTGCCGCATCTGCACAATATACTATGAAATACATAGCAAATATTTTACACGGTAATGATATTACTATTACCGGACTCGGTATTTTATCAAATGCAATAACATATTTAAGACAGAATAAATCTTGTTTTTTATCAATAATCGGCAGCTCAACTTATGAAAATCACGCAGTAGCTTTACTTGGTCGATATGAGTATAGTTATAAAAGTGGTTGGTGGATTTTTAGTTCAAAAAAATTTGCATATTTTTATGAAATTGCTGACGGTTGGAATGCTACGCCGGTATTTTTTGATCCTAATACCTCTGCGAATCCTGAATTAACCGTATATTATCTTGAGTAAAGCGGGGATTATATATGAAAAAGATTTTTAAGCTGTTAATATCTGTTTGTATAGCGGTTGCCGTAATATTTGTTACGGTTCTTGCAGTACGTTGCATAAAACCGCATATGACCGGCATAGATAATCGTCCTCCCGAATTGTATATTTCAATATATGACATAGAAGGGAAGGGTTATTTTTACGAAAACTATAATAAAAAACACGATAAACCTGCGCTGTTGTTAAACTGCACGTATATTTTGGATATTAACGCATTTCCTGGACATTATATGCTTTCATTTAAACAGCTTAAAATCAATTACGATAAAAACGCCGTTGAGCTAAATTTAATTACTCAGATTGCTGCAGAGCCGAATGAAGAAATTTCTTTTAAAGAATTAAAATATACTTTGCGCGGGCTAAAAACCGGCAGCACAATTATAGAGATTTCTCACAGCGAATTGTCATATAGAATAGAAGTGGATTTTACCTAATTTTGAAAAATTGTTTTAAGCAGTTGCATTTTAATATTTATAATGTAATACTTCGTTCCTAACGCGTCGCTGCAAAAGGGCAAGTACACGCAGGACGGCAATAAAGTAACTATAAAAACCGACGAGGATTTAGCAAATTCTGTTTTGAGCGCTACCGCGGAGTGCGAAGTGGACGGAAAAAATGCGTGCTCAAAATGGATTTGGATGCAAATGCGGGTGCAAACGCTGGGGACGACTTAAAAGGTATAACCATTGCAATTACGCTTAAAGAAAAGGCTTGATTAAGCCGACCTATTATTTACAGGACCGGTTTTACGCTGCGCTGCACCGCCGCGGAACCGGTTTTTTTGTTGCCGCATTGTGTGCGGGGAGTGATAATTAAGGCTAAGTTTGGTGATTTAAATTTCAAATTTAAAAAATAACTTTACTTTTGCAAATAATATATGTTATGATAAAGGAGTAATAAACTAATTTTCAGGGTAGAATATGAAAGACGGCAATAAAAACCTATATTCGGCAGTTCAGCCCACCAACAATCTTACCATAGGCAATTATCTCGGAGCAATAAAAAATTGGGTAAGGCTTCAAAACGATTATAACTGCTATTACGCCATTGCCAATATGCATGCCATTACTGTGCGTCAGGACCCCGCGGAGCTCCGCCGCCGCACTCTTTCGCTTGCCGCGCTTTTTATTGCGTGCGGTATCGACCCCGAAAAGAGCGCGCTGTATGTTCAATCAACCGTGCCCGCGCACGCCGAGCTGTGTTGGGTGCTCAATACGTTTACCTACGTGGGCGAAATGGGAAGAATGACACAGTTTAAGGATAAGAGCCAAAAACACGCCGATAATATAAATATGGGACTTATGGATTATCCCGTATTAATGGCTGCGGATATTCTCTTATATCAAGCTGCGGTAGTGCCCATAGGCAAGGACCAAACTCAGCACCTCGAAATTGCGCGCGATATTGCCCAAAGGTTCAACAACGCGTATACTCCTACGTTTACGGTGCCCGAAGGCGTTTATTTAAAAGCCGCCGCAAATATATGCGACCTTTTAAACCCCGACAAAAAAATGTCTAAGTCGGCGGAAAATATCAACGGCTCCATTTTTTTAACGGACGACAGAGATACGGTTATTCGCAAATTCAAGCGCGCGGTAACCGACAGCGACGGGCAAATTATTTACGACCCCGAAAAAAAACCGGGAGTAAGCAACTTACTTTCGATATATTCCGTATTTTCTGATAAGAGCATAGATTACGCGGTTAAAGAATTTTCGGGCAGGGGCTACGGCGATTTTAAGCTTGCCGTTGCCGAAACGGTTGCCGATAAGCTCGCGCCCATACAAGCCGAACAGGAAAAGCTTTTAAAGGATAAGGAATATCTCGACGGCGTTCTCAAAAAGGGCAGGGATATTGCCGCTTATACCGCAAACAAAACTCTTAATAAGGTTTATAAAAAAATAGGCTTTTACCAGATTTAGGCTCTCGCAAAACGCGTATATACATCGCAATACATTGTCGTGTTGCGGCAACCCTCGGTCATTTACGTTTTAGTAAACTCTCTCGGGTTATCCTCGCACTCCTTGTCTTGCTCGTATCTCCGCGTTTTACAACAACGCTGCTTGCGTCTTGTCATACTCGCTTCTCTGAGTTTTACAATAACTTACTATTTAAATTAATTACTCGCGCTTAGCAAAAACCGCGTTTTTTGCGTGGCGCACCCAATTTGCGAATACTTTCGCCTCAGTGGAGGGGAATGCCCGCAATTATATATCTGTTTGCCATTAAAGATTGCGGGCAGGGGAACTTAGTTCCCCGAACACGGGATTTTTAACGCGCAGAATAGCGTAAAAAATCCGTGAAAGGCATTTTATGTTTGGATATATTTCACCTGATGCGCCTTATCTTTTTAAAAAGGACGAGGTATTATATAAAGCAATGTACTGCGGACTGTGCAAGGGAATAGGCGCGGGCTGCGGTCAGAGGGCGCGCACCGCGCTTACTTACGATATGGCGTTTGTTTCGGCGCTTATACACAATATCAGGGGTGAGGACGCGGTAATTAAAAAAGAGCGCTGCGCCGTGCACTGGTTTAAACGCCGCCCCGTCGCCAAGCCCGACGATACTACAGTAGCGATAGGTTGCATAAACACCGCGCTTGCATATTTTAAGCTGTGCGACGATAAGGCGGACGGCGAAAAACGCGGAATTTTGCGGCATATATATAAAAAGGGCGTAAAGCGTTTAAAACGCCTCCACCCCGAAGTTTACACCGTGCTTGCCGACTATACTCAAAAACAGCGTGACTTGGAAAAGGACGGCTGTGCAATAATAGATATGGCGGCGGAACCCACCGCCGAAATGATGGTAAAGCTTTCTCGGTATCTGTTAAAGGAATATTCGGGCGCAAATACGGACAAACTTTTTTACGCGGTAGGCAAATGGGTGTATCTTCTCGACGCGCTCGACGATTACGACAAGGACGTAAAAAAAGGCAGATACAACGTGCTTTACAACGTTTATAAGACTCCGTGCAGGGCGCAAGCAATAGCCGGGGGAGAAAAAGAACTCGTTTTTATTTTCGACTGCCTGTTTGCGCAGATGCGCGAGGGGCTGGCGGGGATAAAATTTTATTTCAACCACGATTTGACGGATAATATAATTTTACGCGGAATACCTTTAAAAACGCGTAAAATTTTCTACGGCGGCTGCGAATGCGGCGAAAAGTGCGGCGCTGTGCCCGCAACTAATTTAAAAAAGGACTAAAATTATGAACGCAAAAAATCTTGAAATTCTCGGTTTGTCCGAAAGCGCAACGCTCGACGACGTTAAAAGCGCGTATGAAACGCTCAGGGCTAAATATCTCGAAGAGCGGTTTATGGACGGAGAAACGGGCAATAACGCCGCAAAAATGCTCACCAAAATAGAAACGGCGTACAGCGAGCTTACGCGGGAGATGAGCGAGTCGGCGGCTACGGGCGACGGCGACGCTTTTTCACGCGTGGAGGAGCTTATAAAAGCCGGAAATATACAGGACGCACAGCGCGAGCTCGATTCGTTCAACGAACGCGGCGCACAATGGCACTATCTGCAAAGCATTGTATATTACCGCAAAAACTGGATAAACGAGAGTAAAAAACAGCTTGAAATAGCCATTCAGCTCGACGGCGGCAATGAAAAATACAAAGAGGCGTACCGCAAGTTAAACGACCGTATCAACTACAACGCAAACGCCGCGCCCAACCAGGGTCAGCCCGACGGCGGAGCATACCAGAACGGAACTTATCAGGGGCAGACTATGAACGGCGGCGGTCAGAGCGACCAGATGGGCGGCAACGCCTGTGCGCAGTGCCTTGACTGCTGTTATACTTATATGTGTATAAGCTGTCTTTGCGACGGGTGCTGCCGCTAAAACGCGTATATACTTCGCATAACTTTGTCGCGTTCCGCTAGCCTCAGTCGTGTACTTAATTGTACACTCCTTTTGGTCAATGCTCACGCTCCTCGTTCTGCTCGTATCTCCGCGTTTTTTGGCAATGTGCGAGCACGATATACGTAATTTTTTCTTAACCGAACGGGCGTTCGGTTATTGTTTCATTATGGGTAATAACGGCAAAAACAACAAATCTTTCGAGATTGCGCTGTCGGGCGTGTCGTGCGCGATAGCCGTAATATTTCTCACGCTCGGGCTTATTACTCCGTTTTTAACGGGTTTCGGCTATCTTGTGGGAATTTTAGCGCTTATGATTCCGCTGTCAAAACGGTTTTATCTGGGCGCGTTTTTGGCGTATGCCGCAACTTGTATTCTGGCGGTTGCGCTGGGGGCTGCCGTGGCTTTTTGGGATTTGGTGCCTTTTATAATGTTTTTCGGGCTGCACCCGCTTGTAAACTCTTTGCAGTTGAAATTCAAAATAAACAAATGGATTGCGTTTGCGGTAAAAGCGGTCTGGTTTGATTTAACGCTTATAACAGGTTTTTACGTGGTTTACGGCGGCGTGCTCGGCGGGGATTTGTTACCCGAGCAGTTCTATAAAATCGTGCAGGATTATATATGGCTGTTTGTTTTTGTTTTGGGAACGCTGTTTTTTCTTTTATACGACAGGCTTATTTTCAAATGTCAGATAAGCGTTAATATTTTAGTCAACAGAATAAGGAAATGAGCTGATTATGCAAAAAAACGATATATGCGAAGGGCTTGTGGCAGGGCTCGGTACCGACGGCGAGGGAATAATAAATATTGACGGCGTTACGGCGTTTGTGCCTTTCTGCCTTGAAGGCGAGAGGGTCGCCTTCAAAATTTTAAAGGTAAACGGCGGCGTGGCGTACGGAAAAATTGAAAAAATAACCGTTCCGTCGGAGAACCGCGTAACGCCGCCCTGCCCTGTATTTTATAAATGCGGCGGCTGCGATATTCAGCATATGAATTACGCTTCACAGCTTAATTTTAAGCGCGACAGCGTTAAAAGGACGCTTTTAAAAATAGGCGGTATAGACTTTGAAGCGGAGCAAACGGTGCCCTGCGACCGTCAGTACGGGTACCGAAATAAACTCGTTTTGCCGATAGGCGTAGACGGAGAGGGGCGTACGATAGTCGGTTTTTACGCCCGTCGAAGTCACAGAATAGTGCCGTCTGACAACTGCCTTATCCAGGCGGAGTGGGCAAAAAAAGTATATTCGGCTGTGCTCGATTTTGCCGCGGTAACGGGCGTTTCAGGCTATGACGAACAAAAAGGCAAAGGCGCTTTGCGCCGTATAGCCGTACGCGAGATTGCGGGCAAATTTGTTTTTGCGCTTGTAGTAACGCGCAATATAGACGTGAGTTATTTGATAACCGAACTTGAAAAACACTTTAAGGATTTTACTTTTCTGCTCAACGTAAACACGGATAAAACCAACGGCATTTTCGGCAAAGAGTGGCATATATGCCGCGGCGACGGCTTTATAGAGGCGGAGAGCAACGGCATTTTGTACTCTGCGGGCGCTAATACCTTTTTGCAGGTAAACGACGGGGTGCGGGATAAGCTGTATGCCCGCGTGTTGTCGGAGGTCGACGCGGACTGTACGGCGGTTGATTTGTACAGCGGCGGCGGAATGCTTACGGCGATGCTTGCTAAAAAGTGTAGTAAAGCTTACGGAATAGAGATAGTGGCGGAGGCTTCCGAATGCGCCGACGAACTTAAAGAGCGCAACGGACTCTGCGGAAAAATGGTCAATATCTGCGGCGCGGCGGAGAATGAAATCGACGGAGTTTTAAAGACGGTAAAGGGCAAAAGCGTTATTGTTTGCGACCCGCCGAGGAAAGGTATGGAGCGCAGCGTAGTGCGCGCGATAGCCGCCTCAGGCGCGGACAAGGTAATCCTCGTATCGTGCAACCCCGCAACGCTTGCGCGCGATTTGGGGCTTTTGACGGGCACTTTGGTTGAGGACGGCGGTAAACTCGTAAAAACGAACGCGCCGTCTGGCGGATACCGTATAATTTCGGTTACGCCGTTTGATATGTTCCCGCAGACAAAATGGTGCGAGACGTTAGTCGTTCTTTCCCACAAAAAAAAGGCAAGCTTATAAAATACATAATTATTAAATAAAAAACGTTTAAAAATAAGGACGGGCGTTACCCTTTGGGGCTGCGCTCGTCCTTGCTTTTATTTAAGAGATTAACGGTTAGTTTTGTTATAAGCTCTTTATTTTCCGTATCGAGTTTTCTGAAATTTTTTATTAGTTTCTGCTCCCGGTGCGTAAGCTCCGTTGAAGAATATGCGTTGCTGAAACTGTCCTGTCTGCCGGTCAGATAATCGATTGAGCACTGAAAAAAATCCGCAATTTTTATTAAAGCCGTATAATCCGGAAGCCTGTTAAGTCTTGTCCAGCCTATAACTGTGGTATACGGAATGCCGCTTAGCTCTGCAAATTGCCTGCGGTTAAGATTGCGCTCTTCTAATAAATCGTTAAACAATTCTACAAACATAATACACCTGCTAATATTCTACCAAATATTTCTTATTAGATACTTGACTTATCTAACAAGATAAATTACAATAGAAAACATCTAATTAGGTGTTTTTGTGCAGAAAAACGTCGAATTATCGGTTTATATAGTCCGGTTAATTTAAATTCCACATAAAATACAACAAAAACCGACAGAAAACGGCAAAATTACTTGCAATATAAATATATGGAGTGTATATTTATAGTGTAAAGCTATAAAAAACAGCCTGTTCAGAGGGGTTAACCCCTCTTGCGTTTGTTTGCAAACGCAAGATACTGTTAAATGAAACTGAAAAACGGAGGTGGGTACAACGGAGCGTTTGCAAAAAAACATATTCAGAATACTGCTTGTCATAACCTGTCTGCTTGTAATCTGTGCCGTAGTCCTTACCTCTTTTTCTTTTGCGCGATACGTAACAATGCTGGAGGAAATAAAAAACTCCGGAGTCGCCGGTATAAGTTGCTCGTTTACCGTTGACGGAAATGACAACTCGTTTATCAACGCGCCGTTTTTGCAGCGCGTTTCCGAAAATGCGGAGGCGGTGCAGATGAACACGTACAGCCAAACGGTGATAACCGTAAAAAATTCGGACGGACAGTCGAGCCGCGATTACAGATACAGCATTATAATGTACGTTCCCGAACGTTTCGCCGAAAATATGATGTTCCAGTTCGTAGAGCTTAAAGGCGGCTTGGTTTCGTCGGAAAAAGTAAAGGCGAGCGAGCTGTACCAGATAAATCCCGCCGCGCCCGGCGGCGTGGGCGACGCGCACATCGACGGTATAGGCGACGGGGAAATTCCCAACGATTACAGGGAACTTATCGACAGTGCGGACGGCAGACTGGAAATTTCGATGCACGCGGAAATAGAAGCTGCGCAGCGTAAAGGCATTCTTTACAGTACGTATACATCTTACCGCACCGATTATTACGGCGACGTGGCGGTTGAAAATCTTATGTGTTCGGTAACGACTAAAAGGCAGGTAAGTTTCAACTGCTATAAACTCACGGTCAATCTGCCCGCAACGGACGCATATATACTCGGCAAGGGCGAGGAAAAGAGTTTTTTGTTCCGCTGCGTACCGACTTCCGCTCTTGCGTCTTCGGAGTTCGAGAGCAACGTATGGGACGCGGCTCTGTACGATAAAAGCGTTGCGCCCGCGGTGCCGGACGGCTATTTATGCCGCTGGAATGCGGAAGGCAGCGGATTGCAGGCGAGTCAGGACAACGGTGCGAGCTGGTTTGACATAACGCCGAGGGACTGTATAGGTCTGTCCAGCCCGAGCAGAATAAACGTTGTGTTTACGCAGCAGAATTAAAATAAGTTTACTAAACCGGCGGTATCTTTAAAGCCGGCGGGGGTTGAATGAACGGATTATACGGAAAGCGTATCAAAAGATTAATATTAATAATGATATTCGCGTTGACGTTCATAGTGTCGTCCGCTCTTTTTATGGTTACGCGTTCAAGATACGTAACCGAAATGGGCGGTACGGGCACGGATTTAGGCGGACAGGACAACGACCTTGACAACGAAGTTGTAACGCCGTTCAACGTCGGTTCGCCTCTCGACCTGTTTAACGCGATAGCAAGCGGATACAATTACGTGCGGCTTAGCGCGGAGCTTGACGCGCCGATTATAATGACGGGCGATTCGCTCGACCTTAACGCAAATCTCACGCTCGATTTAAACGGCAACGAAATACAGCGTTCGAGCCGCGCGGGGCTTGTTTCCGTGTCGGAGGGAAAAACTCTTACCATTGTCGATACGAAGGGCGGCGGCGGGCTTTACAACCCTACGGGCAACGTTCTTGCAATAAACGGCGGCGACCTCAACGTGTTCGGAGGCAAGTTCGAGAGCGGTCCGCGCGCCGGCGAATATTATTCCAACCTGCGCGCTTCCGCAGGCGGTCTTTATTCGGATATAAAGGTGGGCGCGGTTACGCCGCGTAAAAACGGCACGCCGTCGGAAATGCCTTTGCTGCCTGTACGTAAAGACGCCGCGGGCAATCTTATAGGCGGCAATATATACTTTGACGAAGCCGTCGGCGGCAGCGGTTCAACAATCGCGGCGGACACGTACTGTTACGTGGCTGTAAACGATAAACAGCTCGGCGAAGTTGCGGCTTTCGACGTATCGGAAGCGGCGTTTGTCTATTCATATATATACGAATCGCAAGACGTTACTGTATTCGGTTTTAACGACGTTGTAAAAACTGCGGAAAGCGCGGTAGGCAATCTTAACGGCAAAACGCTTTACAATAATTTTGCGGCAATTCAGATGCAGAGCGGCAAGCTCAACGTAAACGTCAACGTCGACGGCGCCTTGTCCGGTACCCGCGCGAGCGACGACGGCAGCTTTTACTCTTACTTCGGTACGCAGCATTCCGCGTGCGTATATATGACGGGCGGCGAGATGGACGTGAGCACTTCGGGGACTTTTCAAACGGTAGACCCCGGAACGCTGCCGCTCGGTTGCCTTGCTAAGAGCAGCGAGGGCTCGTGTATTATAAGCGAACGCCTGCGCGACACTTCTGAGGGCGGCGTGCTGGACTTCGGGGCGTCAAAGTCGAACACCTCGCCCGCGTCCGCCCAGCTTGCCGAATCGTTGACAAAGTCGTAAGTGATCGCGGCGCCGTCCTCGGTAAAATTGCAGACCGCTCTGAAGTGGTCGTCGTACAGGTAGACCGCCGAGACAAAGACGTCGATGAACGTCTCCCTGAACTTCGGATCCGCGGGATCCCCGTCGCGGAAGCGTTCGAGCCAGAACGTCAACTGCTCGCGCGTCAGCTGCGGCTGCTGGCACTTTTCGTCCTCAATCGCGTTCTCCAAGTCAACCCGCCGCCCCTCAAGTTCGTCGAGGCGGGCCTTCGTGCTGGGCGTGATTATTCCTTGCTCGATGGCGGTGATTATATTCGCGATCGCGCGCTTGACATCGGAGAGCTCTGCCTCGAAGCCGCGGAGAACGCTGTCGTCCTTCTCGCGTTCCTGAAGGTCGAGCGCCGCGTCCACAATGACACGGATGACGTCGTCGTTCAGGATGCGCCCCTGAAGGAGCCGAACGATCTGCTCCTCGATCCAGTCCTTCTTGACTGGCTTCTTCATGCACCCGCGCTCGCGCTTCCGTTTTGCGCAGGTGTAATAATAGAATTTTTTGCCGCTTTTGCCCGTTCCGCTTTCGCCGACCATTGAGCTGCCGCAATGGCCGCAGAACAGCTTACTAATATGCGCAAATGGACAATGTAGTTATTTTGGTTAGGTATCTTTGCCCA
>CAJUPX010000018.1 GCA_910588685.1 uncultured Christensenellaceae bacterium
CCGCAAAACCGCAGAAACACGGCAAGCTCGCCCGCGCGCGGACCTTCGCCGTTTATACTTACAAACATTTCGGCAACTTTAAAACGGCACATATCACTCACCGTACACCGCGCAGTTTTCGGGCGATTCGCAAACGGTCACGCAGGAAACAGGCAAGCCCTTGTTGCAAAGGTAGGAGTAAATGTGCGCGGCAAAGTTTTCGGCAGTAGGTCTGAAATCCGTTTCAACCAATAAAAATCCTTCATCTTTAAGAGCTGTAAGGGTTGTAGCTTTAAGAGTGTTTTTTTCATAAATAAGCGTATGGTCAAAGCTTTCCGCAAGCTCTTTTACCGCCTGCTTAAAATCGCCGAAGTCAAGAAGCATATCGCGCTTTTCGCCGCTTCCCTGCAATTTGTCACCGTTTATCTTTACTTCCACAACCCAGTGGTGACCGTGGATATTTGCGCACTTGCCGTTATATCCGTGTAGAAAGTGTGCGCTGTCAAAACAAGCAGATGTTTTTAAATAATACATATATCTCCTTTTGCGCAAAAAAATACAGTCGCGACAAAACGACTGCACCTAAAAAGACTATTCCCTTTCAGATGCCCTGGTTTTTTTTAACGACAGGATGGCGCAAACGAACTGTCCGTTGATTTGGCTTTATAATACCACGCCTTAATTCATATGTCAACTCAACCGAAGGGCTTACGCGCAGCATATTTTTAAATTGTCGGCAAATAGTGATTAGAGTTCGACGCCTGTGTCTTTCTTAGGTTTGTTGATATCACCGACTATGTGTCGGCGGGAGCAGGTTCTCGCGGCGGCGCATTTATTGTAGTCGGATATGCGAAAAAAACGCATAAGGAAATCGTCAGTATAATCGAAAGGTGGTAGATGTGCTATGAAATTTATAAAAGCAATTATTTTTTCTGCGGTTATTGTTGCGGCATTGTTCGGCGTGTCCTGTACGCAGGATAAACAGGATACTAATGTTCCCGATAAAGATAATTACCCTCCTTATGTTGACGATAGCGTAACAGGCACCCTCTACACGGTAATTCCCGATAAAGATATAATAACCGTCTCGCTGACTTTCAGCGAGAAAACAAGTTATATTTTTGAAAAATCCTCCGATTGTAAAACAAATCAGACAGCGGAAAAAATCAGCTGGATTCTGAGCGGGGCGCAGTATAGACCTGCTTATCACTTTTATGTAGTAGGAAAATCTACGGAGCATAAATTTGAATGCTGCTGCGTATATAAAACACAAAATTTAACCTGTAAAGAGTTTATAGACGGTCAGTACGAGATGTTGGACGAGTACTACGAAGTCTGCGGCAGAGTTTCTTTGGACAGCATTTATTCCAAGGTAAACAGGGCGCTTCAAAACAAATACTCAATCGAATACGATGAATTGTTTTTTTAGTTCTTTTTTAAAATGTAAGGTTTTTTCGCCTTGCATTTTTTGTTAAATTTTTACAGATAAGAAGAATATAAAAAAATTATTGTCATAAAATTGCAAAACAGTCGTCTATTTGATATAATTTTATCGATAAACAAATAGCGATTAAAAACAGCAAAACATATCAATACATAATATAAAAAGAAAAAAGGAGAAATTATGGATTTCAGGTTGAATTACGAAATTTGCGACAGCATTGAGGGTCTTGAAAAGGTAATTGCAAGGGTACGCAAGGCGCAGGAGATTTTTGCAACTTACTCGCAGGAGCAGGTAGATAAAATATTTCTTGCTTGCGCAACGGCTGCAAACAAGGCGAGAATACCTCTTGCGCGCCTCGCTGTTGAAGAAACGGGTATGGGTATAGTGGAAGACAAGGTTATTAAAAACCATTACGCCGCTGAATACATCTACAACGCATACAGACACGTTAAAACGTGCGGAATTATCGAAGAGGATAAGGCTTACGGTACGGTTAAAATTGCGGAGCCTATCGGCGTTGTCGGCGCGGTTATTCCCACTACAAACCCCACGTCCACGGCAATTTTCAAAACGCTTATAAGCCTTAAAACGCGCAACGGTTGTATTATAAGCCCGCACCCCCGCGCAAAAAATTCCACTATCGCGGCGGCAAAGGTTATATATGAAGCGGCGGTGGAGGCGGGCGCTCCCGAGGGTATAATCGGTTGGATAGATTTGCCCAGCCTTGATATGACAAATCTCCTTATGAAAGAGGTTGACACCATACTTGCGACCGGCGGTCCCGGTATGGTAAGAGCGGCATATTCGAGCGGTAAACCGGCAATCGGCGTAGGCGCGGGCAATACCCCTGCAATAATCGACGGCAGCGCGGATATTCTGCTTGCAGTCAGCTCTATAATACACTCCAAAACTTTTGATAACGGTATGATATGCGCGTCCGAACAGTCTGTTATAGTAGACGCTAAAATATACGACAAGGTTAAAAAAGAATTTGTGCTCCGCGGCTGCCATATCTTAAAGGGCGACGAGCTTGACAAGGTAAGAAAGACCATAATTATAAACGGCTCGCTCAATGCAAAAATCGTTGGTCAGAGCGCATATAAAATTGCTCAGATTGCAAACGTTGAAGTGCCTGAAAACACTAAAATATTAATCGGCGAAGTTGAATCGGTAGAGCTTTCCGAGGAATTTGCACACGAAAAACTTTCTCCCGTGCTTGCTATGTACCGCGCGGAGAATTTCAACGACGCTCTTGCCAAGGCTGAAAAGCTTGTTGCCGACGGCGGTTTCGGTCATACGTCCTCACTGTATATCAACGTTACAACTTCGCAGGATAAGATTCACGAGTTCTCCGAAAAAATGAAAACCTGCCGTATACTTTTAAACACGCCCTCCTCGCACGGCGGTATCGGCGACTTATACAACTTCAAACTTGCTCCGTCGCTTACGCTCGGCTGCGGTTCCTGGGGCGGAAACTCGGTATCAGAAAACGTAGGCGTTAAGCATTTGCTCAATATCAAAACCGTAGCGGAAAGGAGAGAAAATATGTTGTGGTTCAGAACACCCCAGAAAGTTTATTTAAAGAAAGGCTGCCTGCCCGTAGCTTTAAACGAATTAAAGGAAGTAATGGGCAAGAAAAAGGCGTTTATCGTAACGGACAGCTTCCTTTTCAAAAACGGCTTTACAAAATGCATAACCGATAAGCTTGACGAGCTCGGTATAGCTCACGCAACCTTCTCCGACGTAGAGCCCGACCCCACTTTAGCCTGTGCGATAGCCGGGGCTAAGCTTATGAAGTCTTTTGAGCCCGACGTAATTATCGCGCTCGGCGGCGGCAGCGCAATGGACGCAGCTAAAATTATGTGGGTTCTTTACGAACATCCCGAAGCTGACTTTATGGATATGGCAATGCGCTTTGTCGATATAAGAAAGCGTATATACACTTTCCCCAAGATGGGCGAAAAAGCTTACTTTATAGCAATACCCACCTCTGCGGGTACGGGTTCCGAGGTTACGCCTTTTGCGGTTATTACTGATGAAAAGACCGGAATAAAATATCCTCTTGCAGATTATGAACTGCTTCCTAATATGGCTATTATCGATACCGATTTGCATATGTCCGCTCCCAAGGGACTTACTGCGGCTTCCGGTATCGACGCGGTTACCCACGCTTTGGAGGCTTACGTGTCGGTTATGGCTACCGATTACACGGATGGACTTGCGTTGCAGGCTCTTAAAGTTATATTCAAAAACCTGCCCGCAGCTTACGACAACGGTCAGACAGACGTTGTTGCAAGAGAAAATATGGCAAACGCGGCTACTATGGCGGGTATGGCTTTTGCAAACGCGTTCCTCGGCGTATGCCATTCTATGGCGCATAAGCTCGGCGCGTTCCATCATTTGCCCCACGGCGTAGCAAACGCGCTTATGATTGACGAGGTTATAAAATTCAATATGTCCGACGCTCCCGTAAAAATGGGCACGTTCAGCCAGTACGCATATCCCAAAACGCTCAGAAGATATGCGGAGGTTGCGGAAGCGCTTTCGCTCGGCGGCAAAACCGACGAAGAGAAGGTTGCGAATCTTATAAAGGCAATCGACAAGTTAAAGGAAAAAATCGGCATAAAGAAGACTATCAGGGAATACGGTATAGATGAGAAAGACTTCCTTGACAGACTCGACGATATGGTAGAGCAGGCGTTCGACGACCAGTGCACCGGCGCAAACCCGAGATATCCTTTAATGAGCGAAATCAAACAAATGTATCTTAACGCATATTACGGTAAATAAGGAGGAAAATTATGAACAAGCAAAACCTGATTTTTTCGAGGTCGGATAAACAAATCTACCGCGACGGCGACAAACTTATAAAAGTTTTTGACGAGTCCTATTCCAAAGCAAACATTTTGAACGAGGCTTTGAACCACGCGAGAGTAGAGGAAACCTCGCTCAACGTACCTAAAATCCGTTCTATCGAAGTAGTAGACGGCAAGTGGGCTATAGTTCTTGACTATATCGACGGCGAAACGTTGCAGTCGCTTATGGATAAACACCCCGAGAGCAGCCACGAATATTTAAATCTGTTCGTAGATTTGCAGATGCAGGTGCTCTCGCAGCGCGTTCCTATGCTCAACAAATTAAAAGACAAAATGCAGTCAAAAATTTCGGCTACGCCGCTCGACGCAACCACGCGTTACGAGTTGCATACCCGTCTTGACTCAATGCCCAAGCACGCAAATCTGTGCCACGGCGACTTTAACCCGACTAATATTATTATAACCAAGGACGGTAATCCTTATATTATCGACTGGTCGCACGCAACGCAGGGCAACGCTTCCGCGGACGTTGCGAGAAGTTACTTGCTGTTCTATCTGGCAGGCAAAGAAGCGCTCGGCGACAGCTATCTTAAAATGTACTGCAAAAAAAGCGACACGGCTCTTCAGTACGTTCAGCGTTGGATACCTATCGTTGCGGCTTCCCGCTTAGTAAAGGCAAAGCCCGAAGAAGTGGAATTTTTACACCGTTGGATAAACGTAGTAGATTACGAATAAAATAAATATAAAAAATCACTAGCGGCAAGCCGGTGATTTTTTATTAGCTTGCGGGGTAAATTTATGTTCAGTATTTTTAAAAAACCGGATATTAACGAAGGGATAAAAGCGTTTCGTAATAATAAAGGCGCCGTGCTTTTAGATGTGCGTACGCAGCAGGAGTACGGACAGAAACACATTGAGGGCAGCATAAATATTCCTTTACAGACGATTGAAGCAATACAGTTTAAAGTTGAAAACCGTTCTGTGCCTTTATATGTGTACTGTCACAGCGGCGGAAGAAGTGCGAGGGCGGTAAAAGCACTGCGGCAAATGGGATATTCCGACGTGACTGATTTAGGCGGTATAATCAATTATAAAAATGAAATATAGGTGTATTAAATGAAAGTTGTAATTGTAGGCGGCGTGGCTGGCGGAGCAACCGCGGGCGCGAGAATACGCAGGTTAAACGAAAAAGCGGAAATTATAATATTCGAGCGGTCGGGCTATATTTCATATGCAAACTGCGGACTGCCTTATTATATTGGCGGCGTAATTTCAGATAAAAAAGATTTGACGCTGCAAACGCCGGAGGGGTTTTATTCCCGGTATAAAATAGTCGTAAAAGTTAATCACGAAGTGACGGATATAAACGCCGATAATAAAACGGTGTCGGTTTTAAATCTTAAAACCGGAGAAAAGTTTGAAGAAAAATACGATAAACTAATTCTTTCTCCCGGCGCAAAACCCGTTTTACCGCAATTCTATATTGAAAATCCGCACGTATTTACTCTGAGAACGGTAGAAGATACTTTAAAAATCCGTGAATTTGTAGAAAAAACTTCCGCTAAATCGGCGGTAGTTATAGGCGGCGGGTTTATCGGCGTTGAAACTGCCGAAAATCTTAAAGAAGCGGGACTGAAAGTAACCCTCGTTCAGCGCGGCGGACATATACTCAATATCGTTGATAAAGACGTTGCGGCTTTTATACACGGTTGTTTGCGCGGTAACGGTATTAATCTTATTTTAAATGCAGATACTGATAAAATAACTCCTCTGAACAACGGCGTTTGCATTGAGCTGTCAAACGGAACAAAGATAAATAGCGATATGGTATTGCTCGCAGTCGGCGTTGCTCCCGAAAATTCGCTCGCGCAAAAAGCGGGTTTAGATATCGGCGTAAAGGGCGCAATCAGGGTTAATGCCAAAATGCAGACGTCAAATCCCGATATATATGCGGTGGGCGACGCTGTTGAGGTTGAGCACTTTATCACCGGGAAAAATTCCGTAATTTCTCTTGCCGGACCGGCAAACAAACAGGGGCGCGTTGCGGCGGACAATATTTGCGGGATAGATAGCGAATACAAAGGCTCGCAGGGCTCGTCGGTTATTAAAATTTTTGATAAAACGGTTGCCGTTACGGGAATTAACGAGGCTCAGTCAAAATCACTCGGTTATAATTACGAGAAAATAATAATTTCACCGTCGTCGCACGCGGGATATTATCCCGGCGGAAAGGTGATGACGCTCAAGCTGATTTACGAAAAAACAACAAAGAAAATTCTCGGCGCACAGATTGTGGGTAACGATGGAGTTGATAAACGTATTGACGTTATCGCAACGGCAATTCGCGCGGGATTAAAGGCAGACGGGCTGAAAGATCTGGACCTTGCATATGCACCGCCTTATTCTTCGGCAAAAGACCCTGTTAATATGGCGGGATTTATAGCCGAGAATATAGAAAGCGGGTTGGTTAAACAATTTTATTATGAAGATATCCCCGCGTTAAAAGAGAAAGGCGGCGTTGTGTTGCTTGATACGAGAACTAAGGGGGAATATGCCGCGGGTAATGCGGACGGATTTATTAATATTCCGCTTGACGAACTGCGTTCGCGGCTGTCGGAAATTGATAAAAACAAATCCGTTTACGTTATGTGCCAGAGCGGATTACGCAGTTATATAGCGTCAAGGATATTAATGCAGAACGGTTTTAACGTTTATAATTTTGCGGGCGGTTACAGGCTGTACGCAGCGGTTGTAAACGAAGAGCTTTCTGCGGACGAGTGCTATCCTTGCGGTAAAAATAAATAAAATAAGGAGATTTACAATGAAATACATCTGCAGTGTTTGCAACTGGGAGTACGACGAGGAGCAGGGCTATCCCGAGGGCGGAATCGCGCCCGGAACCAAGTGGGAGAACGTACCCGAAGACTTTGAGTGCCCTCTGTGTTTTGTGGGTAAAGACCAGTTCACACAATCGGAATAACTCTCAAAAGACGGTAAAAACAGCGGCAATTACAGCCGCTGTTTTTATTTGTCCGCAACACGGAATGCAGTATATTTTAATATAAAATCACGCTCTATATGTAAAGTCGGTTTACATACCGTTTACCAGTTATTTACATTGTTTGATGCTTCAATTATAATAATTTACGGTAAAACATCGACAAAGCGGCTGTAATTATTTCTCTTAATATTTTCTTTGATTACATAAATATTAAATAAATTTTTATAATAATTATCAGTAAAGTTTATGTAAATTTCAAAAATTTTATAATTATTTACAATTTTTTTACGCTATTAACACCCTTTCACCATTTACAAACGGGGTTTACGGTGATATAATTTAGTTATGTTAATGGAGCGGAGTTTATGAATATCTGGCACGATATTGCGCAAAAAAATATAAACGAAACCGATTTTGTGGCGCTCATAGAAATTCCCAAGGGCAGTAAAGCCAAATACGAGCTTGACAAAGAAACGGGGTTGCTGCGGCTTGACAGAATACTTTACACGTCTACCGTTTATCCGGCTAATTACGGATTTATTCCCAGAACGCTTGCCGACGACGGCGACCCGCTTGACGTTCTGGTGCTCTGCAACGACGTACTGTTTCCTATGACATTGGTAAGATGTAAGCCTATAGGCGTTATAAAAATGACAGATAACGACCAATTAGACGAAAAAATCATTGCGGTACCGGTTAACGACCCGAATTATATGTTGTTTGACGATATAACGGAATTACCGCAGCACCTGTTTGACGAGATGATGCATTTCTTTGAGGTGTACAAGGCATTGGAGCATAAACAGACGGCGGTAAAGGAAATAAGCCGCAAATCCGAAGCGGTAGAAATTATAAAAAAATGCATTGACGAATACGGACTGTATAAGAGCCGTACATAAATAAAGAATACAAGTTTTAGTTTTCCGACTCGGTCGGGCATATATTTTCCTCCTTATAGAGCTCCGGCGCAATCATTTGCGCCGGAGCTCTTTTACGCTTCTAAGCCGATTAATTAATGTAAATTTTTAACAATTGATAATTATTAACTAAGTCTTTAAAAAATGTTAAAATTTTACAAATGCTTTATGGGCGGCAATCAGGAGGATACCGCAGCTAAAACTTTACAAAGAATTTACATAGAGCCGGCTAACTTTACAAAGAATTTACACACCCCTATATTGTTTACCGTACCCGGTCATTGTATAATTATGATACAAAAAATAATTTGAGTTATTACGGTTTTGTTAACTTTTGAAAAATGCTAAAAACCGCAACAACGGACGAAGAAAAATTTTAAGGAGATATGATGAAAACCATTGTAATCGGGGTAATCGGCGCCGACGTTCACGCTGTCGGAAATAAAATCATTGAGTATGTTCTTAAAGAGAACGGCTACGAAGTCGTTAACGTGGGGGTGCTTTCGTCACAGGAAGATTTTATCAACGCCGCAATCGAAACCGGCGCTGATTTGATTTTGGTGTCGTCGCTCTACGGACACGGCGAGATCGACTGCCGCGGAATGCGCGAAAAGTGTCTGGAAGCAGGCATAGGGGATATCCCTCTTTTCGTCGGCGGCAACATTGTTGTGGGCAAACAGGATTTCAACGAAGTAAGAGAGCGTTTTTATAAAATGGGCTTTAACAGGGCTTATCCTCCCGGCACTCCGATTGAAAAGACTTTACCCGATATAAAGGAAGTTCTGGGAGAATAATTATGAGTCGCTATCTTATGATCGATTTCGGTTCTACATTTACCAAACTTACCGCAGTTGATACGCAGACTGAAGACGTTATAGCTACGGCAAGCCATTTTACCACCGTTGCGACCGACATAACGATAGGTTACGAAAACGCTTTAAAAAAGCTGTATGCAAAGATAGGGGAAGAGATTAAGTTCGATAAGATTATCGCCTGCTCGTCTGCCGCCGGCGGACTTAAAATGGCGGCTATAGGGCTTGTGGACGAGCTCACTCTCGAGGCGGCGAAACGCGTATGTCTTGGTGCGGGAGCTAAGGTTGAGCTTTCTTTTTCGCATCACCTCACCTCAGCCGATATTAAGCTTATAAACGAAAGAAATATAGACATTATACTCCTGTCCGGCGGCACAGACGGCGGAAACACCGAGTGCGTTTTATATAACGAAAGAATGCTCGCGGAGAGCGGGATAAAAATTCCTATTGTTTATGCCGGCAATAAAAATTGCGACGACGAAATAATCGCCATAGCTGAAAAATACGGTTTAAGCGAGTATATCTGCAGCAACGTTATGCCGCGTCTGAACGTGTTGAACATACTCGACGCCAGGGAGAAAATAAGGTCTATTTTCCTCAAAAACATAATTGAGGCTAAGGGCATTAAAAAAATTGAACAAAAGATAGACAAAATTATGTTGCCTACCCCCGAAGCGGTACTCAATGCGGCAAAACTGCTGTCGTTGGGCTATATGCACGAGAGCGGGCTGGGCGAGATAGTGCTGGCGGATATAGGCGGAGCTACGACGGATATGTATTCTATGAGTTCTCCGTCGGCAAAGCGCAGCGACGTAATTATAAAAGGACTTGAAGAGCCGTACGCCAAGCGTACCGTTGAGGGAGATCTCGGAATGAGGTATTCGGCTTTGGGCGTTCTTAGCGCTTTAACGGAAGAAGAGATTGCAACTTTAAATGAAGACGAGGGCGTAGACCTAAAAAAAGAGCTGATATTCAGACACGAACACGTTGACTCCGTACCTGCCGACGAGCACGGCGCGCATATAGACCGCATTATGGGTCGTATATGCGTTGACAAAGCTATGGGAAGGCACGTTGGCAAGATGGAAGAGCTGTACACGCCGATGGGACTCGTATACAACCAGTACGGCAAGGATTTGAGTCAGGTAAAATACGTTATAGGTACGGGCGGCGTGCTTGTAAAAAACGATAATCCGTACGAAATACTTAAAAAAGTGGAGTATTCTTTATCTAAGCCGCTTGAACTCCGTCCCGTACGGCCGCAATATCTTTTGGACGCTGACTACATATTTGCTGCAATGGGGCTGCTGAGCGAAATCGAGCCGCTGCTTGCTTTGAAGATATTGAAAAAACATTTGAAAAAAATCGGGGCTGTTCCCGAAGAAAACGTTAAACCGTATTCCGTTCACTCGGCTTGAACGCAGGATAAAATTAAGAATATAAAAAATTGTAAGGTGGTTTTAAATGGTTAAGAATAAAAAATTGACTGAAGAAGAATTCCTCGCACAGAGAAAAGAAGTGCTTGCAAGCTGGAGTACGGGTAACGACCCTTTGCTTGATTTGGATAAGGCAGTTAAATTCCTTAAAAGCGTGCCCGACAACAAGAATTTTGCTAAAAAACTTGCACGCGCAAAGGCGGAAAATTCCCGCACGCTCGTACAGCCCCGCGCCGGCGTGCCTGTAATATCAAAGCACATAGAGCTTTTACAGTATCTTGAAAAGAGCGGCGCAGACTTTTTGCCCTCGACTATAGACAGTTATACCCGTCAGAACCGCTATGCCGAAGCTGAAAGAGGCATAGAGGAGAGCGAAAAGAAAGGCAGAGCGCTTTTAAACGGCTTCCCCGCCGTCAATCACGGCGTAGAGGGATGCAAAAAGATCTACGATGCAATCAACGTGCCCCTTCAGGCTCGTCACGGAACTCCCGACGCGCGTTTGCTTGCGGAAATAACGCACGCGGCAGGCTGGACTTCCAACGAGGGCGGCGCGATTTCGTATAACGTGCCCTACGCAAAAAGCATTTCAATAGAAGACACCATTAAGTACTGGCAGTATTGCGACAGGCTTGTGGGCTATTATGAGGAGCACGGCGTTACAATCAACCGCGAGCCTTTCGGTCCGCTTACGGGAACTCTCGTTCCTCCTTCCATATCCAACACCGTGGGTATAATTGAAGCGTTGCTTGCCGCGGAGCAGGGCGTTAAGAACATAACCGTAGGCTACGGAATGGGCGGTAACATAGTGCAGGACGTAGCTGCAATACGCACTCTGCAAAAACAGACTGAAGAATATCTCAAAAAATACGGCTATAAGGGCGTTATAGTAACCACCGTATTCCACCAGTGGATGGGCGGCTTCCCTCAGGACGAAGCGGAAGCAATGGGACTTATCGCTATGAGCTCCGCCGTAGGTGCGCTTTCCGGCGCAACAAAAATGATAACTAAAACTCCGCACGAATCCGTGGGTATACCTACCAAAGAGGCAAACGGCGACGGTATCAAGGCTTCCAAACTCGTTACAAGGCTCCTCGGCGACCAGAAATTCCCCGAGTGCAAAGCGCTTAAAGACGAAATGGACCAGATTGAAAAGGAAGTCAACTGCCTTATGGACGCTATTTTGAAAGTCGGAGACGGCGATCTGGCCCAGGGAATAGTAAAAGCCTTCGAGCTCGGTATGATAGACGTTCCCTTCGCTCCCAGCAAATTCAATGCGGGACTCATTCTCCCCGCCAGGGATAACGACGGATGCATAAGGATTCTTGAATTTGGCAAACTTGCATTTACCGACGAAATCAAAAAATTCCACAGAAAGAAGATAGAAGAGCGCGCAAAAACTGAAAAGCGCCCCGTATCTTTCCAGTTCACAATCGACGACATATACGCCGTAAGTTCGGGACATCTTATAGGACGTCCTAATTATAACGACTAATATTTTAATAAAATCAAAATTTTCGGGAGAATAAACTGATGAAAATCAAAGACGTTATTTTAACAAAATCCTATACCGGATTTTATTTTGACGACCAGAAAGCTATTAAAGCCGGCGCTGGACACGACGGATTTATGTATATGGGCGAACCCGTTACCGAGGGATTTGCAAGCATAAGACAGGCGGGAGAGGCAATATCCATACAGCTTGTACTTGAAGACGGCACAATAGGCTACGGTGATTGCGCGGCGGTTCAGTATTCCGGCGCGGGCGGACGCGACCCTCTGTTTCTTGCGGACGATTTTATTCCTTTCCTTGAAAAGGAAATCGTGCCTCACCTCATTGGAGAAGACGTTAAAAAATTCCGTCCTCTTGCAGAGAAGTACGACAGAATGACCGTCAACGGCAAAAGACTTCACACAGCTATCCGCTACGGCATAACCCAGGCGCTCCTTAACGCTACAGCCAACGCTAAAAGAATTACTATGGCTGAGGTCATACGCGACGAATACGACGTTGAAAAAGGCAAATACGAGCCTATTCCCGTATTCACACAGTCCGGCGACGACAGATACGACAACGCCGATAAAATGATAATTAAAGAGGCGGACGTGTTGCCTCACGCTTTAATAAACCACGTGGGCACCAAGCTTGGCGAAAACGGAGAAATACTTTTAAAGTATATCGGCTGGCTCCGCGACAGAATAATCAAATACCGCAAAGACGAAAATTACAGCCCAGTATTCCATCTTGACGTTTACGGCACCATAGGTTTGGCTTTCAACTACGACTTGGAAAAGATGTTTGCATATCTTCTGGAATGCGAAAAACAGGCTGCTCCTTTCAGAATACGTATAGAGGGACCTATCGACACCGGCGACAGAGAGGGCACGATGCAGTACGAGAAAAAGCTTACGGCAATGCTCGACAATGCAGGCTCCAAGCTTGAAATAGTTGCGGACGAATGGTGCAACACCCTTGAAGATATAAAGTATTTTGCAGACAATAAAGCAGGACACGTTCTTCAGATTAAAACTCCCGACCTCGGCGGCGTAAACAACGTTGCGGAAGCAATCCTCTATTGCAACTCCAAGGGCGTAGGCAGCTATTGCGGCGGTACCTGCAACGAAACGAATATTTCGGCGCAGACTACTACCAACATAGCCATAGCGTGCCGCGCGGTACAGTGCCTTGCTAAACCGGGTATGGGCGTGGACGAGGGCTATATGATTGTCAAAAACGAAATGAACCGCGTTATCGCAGCCGCAAACAAGAGATGCTGCGCTAAAAAATAATCGCTTAATCGGAGCAAAAATATGAAAAGAGGTATAGCCGGGTCGCTCGAATCGAACGACGCGCTCATAACGGTAAAAGAAAGCGATAAACTGAATATTACGATTAAAAGTATAGTTTACGACTTTTTTCATACGCAGATAGAAAAAGTAATACGCGAAACTTTAACCGAACTCGGCGTGGATAAAATAGACGTTGTTTGCGACGATAAAGGCGCGTTGGATTACACCATTAAAGCCAGGCTCGTAACGGCTGTTAAGAGAATGGAGGGCGGAAAATGAGAAGAAGTCTTCTGTTTATTCCCGGCAATAATCCGGCAATGTTGCAAAACTCCGACGTGTTTGAAAGCGACGCGGTTATATTCGACCTCGAAGACGCAGTTAGCGTTACAGAAAAGGATTCAGCGCGTAATTTGGTATCGCTGTACCTCGCGTCGCTTAAAAAGCGCGTGCATAAAGAGGTAGTCGTAAGAATTAACGGACTTGACACTCCGTTTTACGGCGACGATTTAAAAGCCGTGGCCTGCGGCAGACTCGACACAATTATGCTGCCCAAAGCAAGCGTAACTTATCTTCGCGAACTCGACAGTTTGCTCGGCGAAATAGAGAGAGAAAGAGGACTGAATAAAAAAATTGCGGTTATTCCCATAATCGAGCTTGCGGCGTCCGTTCTCGAAATCGAGGAAATAGCAAAATATCCCAGGGTAAACGGCGTCCTGCTCGGAGCCGAGGACCTTTCGGGCGATCTCGGAGTAATGCGCACAAAAGAGGGCAACGAGATTGCCTATCCCAGAATGCGGCTGGCATATGCTTGCGCCGCATACAAAATAGACGCAATCGACACCCCGTTTACCGATACGGCGGACGGAGAGGGACTTGAAAAGGATTGCAGATATGCGGGCAATCTCGGATTTAATTCCAAGGCAGCCATACATCCTAACCAGGTGCCCGTTATAAACAGCGTGTTTGTTCCGTCGCAAAAGTCAATAGAGTGGGCTTTGCGCGTGGAAGAAGCCGCGCGTACGGCAAGCCGGAAAGGTTTGGGCGTGTTCAGTCTTGACGGAAAAATGGTAGATAAACCGGTTATCAGCCGCGCCGCGAAAATTATAGAAAAAGCGCGTGCGTACGGATTGATATAGGGGGGAATATGAAAAACAGTCTCGGTCGTTTTGTACCCGACGGATATATACCTTTTGAAAACAGCAGCGCACACAAAGCAAAAAAGCGCGTTACGGTTAAAGAAAAGCATATATCGCAGGGTTTTGAAGAGCTCGCCGACATATCGGAAATGTTTGATAAACTCAAAATTTCTGACGGAATGACTCTTTCCTTTCACCACCACCTGCGCAACGGCGATTATGTTTTGAATGCCGTTGCGGAACAAATAAAAAAACGCAATCTCAAAAATATGAAGATTGCCCCCAGCTCGATTTTTCCCAACAATAAAATTCTCGTTGAACTTATAGAGAACGGAAACATAACCGATATTTATACCGATTATGTAAACGGACCGGTTGCGGAAGCAATCAGCAGGGGAAAACTTAAAGGAATGTGCGTAATGCACACTCACGGCGGGCGTCCCGCGGCAATAGAATCGGGCGCGCTCAAAATAGACGTTGCTATTCTCGCCGTACCCGTCGTTGACCGTTCGGGCAACGGCTCCGGGTTCGGCGGTAAAAGCGCGTGCGGCAGCCTCGGCTACGCTGTAAGCGACCTTATGTATGCCGACAAAGTGGTTTTTGTTACGGATACTTTTACCGATAAACTTATAAACGCTCAGCTCAATGGAACATATGTCGATTACGTAATAAAGACGGACGCCATAGGCGACCCTGCGGGTATAGTTTCAGGAACTACAAAGATAACGGGCGATCCCGTAGGGCTTAAAATTGCGCGCAATACTGCCGAGCTTTTAGACGAGCTTGGATATATAAAGAACGGACTTTCAATGCAGACCGGCGCAGGCGGAACAAGCCTTGCGGTGGCGCATTACGTTAAAAACGTTATGAAAGCCAAAGGCATAAAGGGCAGTTTTGCTTCGGGCGGTATAACCGGTTATTTTACGGAAATGCTCCAGGAGGATTTGTTTAACGAGCTTTACGACGTACAGTGTTTCGACCTTAAAGCCGTGAAATCGGTTAGCTCCGATCCAAGACATAAAGCTATAAGCGGCTCGCGCTATGCAAACCCTTACGACGACAACGTGGCGGATAAGCTCGACTTTGTTATTCTCGGCGCAACGGAAATAGATTTAAACTTCAACGTAAACGTTACTACCGATTCGCACGGTATGCTTTTAGGCGGCTCCGGCGGACACAGCGATACTGCTCACGGCGCAAAAGTTACGGTTATAACTACTAATCTGGTAAAATCACGTCTTCCCATCATAAAGGATAACGTAACAACCGTAACAACGCCGGGCGAGGACGTGGACGTGCTTGTAACCGAAAGAGGCATAGCCATAAATCCGCGCAGAAAAGATTTGCTTGAAAAAGTTAAAAACAGTAAATTGCCCATAATAACAATAAATCAATTACAGGAAATAGCTTACTCGATTACGGGCAAACCCGAAATAAAAGAAATTTCAGGAAAACCCGTAGGAGTGGTTGTATACAGAGACGGTACGGTTATAGATACCGTTTACAAAATATAAATTTCCACGCGGAATCTGCAACACAATGATTATAAAAGACGTAATATTATCTGCCGAAAAACAACTGATATCCGATTTTTTGCAAAAGTTCGGGTTACGCTATGAGCGCGACCTCGACAGGTCGCTGTATATAGAAAAAAACGGCGCGGTGGTTGCAACGGTATCGTCAAGCAAATATATCATAAAATGTCTGGCAGTCGATCCTGCATACCGCAACGAAAATTATGCCGCGGTTCTCGTGAGCGAATTGATTAAGCGTTTTCACGACGAGGGGATAGTCTATTATCAGGTTTTTACAAAGCCGGAATACCGCAATGTTTTTAAAAACCTCGGTTTCAGCGATATTACCGAAACAGACAAGGTATGCGTGCTCGAGGGCGGCGACGGCGATATAAATTCTGCAATAAACAGATTAAAATTACAGTTAAGATTTAGCTTAGGTACGGACGGAACAGACGAAAAAAACGATATCGGCTGCGTTGTGGTAAACGGAAATCCGTTTACTTACGGTCATTTAAAGCTTGTAGAGCACATTGCGGCTAAACATAAAATAGCGCTTGTTTTCGTGCTTGAAGAAGAAGGCTCGTATTTCACTTTCAGGGAAAGATACGCTATGGCATACCTTGCTTTAAAGTCTTTGGAAAACGTTTTTGTACTTCCGTCCACCAAATATATGGTTTCCTGCGCTACTTTCCCGGGGTATTTCTTAAAATCGGTTGACGAAACAACCGAAGAGTACGCGCTATACGACGCTTCGGTGTTTGATAAATTCTTTATGCCCGGACTTGGTATATGCAAACGCTACGTGGGTACGGAAACGTCCGAGCATATGAAAATTTATAATAACGCGCTCAAAAGCGTTCTCGGCGACAGACTTGAAATTGTATCCAGATACGCAAAGGGCGGTGAAACAGTTTCGGCGGGGAAAGTACGCGAACTTATTGGTTCGGGAAAAACAGAAGAGGCGCTGGAATTTATTCCCAGAAACAATCACGCATTGCTAAGGGGAATGATACTCAGTAAAAATGAGTAGCGCCGAACTTATTCTCTGCGCGCGTGAAGAGAGAATTTTAAAGGTTATAAGACGCGCTTTATCCGGCGACGTGGTTACGGTAAAAGCCAACGTCCCCGGACGGGACAAAAACATTGCCGAATCATTTCTGATCGTTAGACATTTTACCGGAGTACTTATCGAGCGGTACGGCGGTACGGCGGAAATTTTTAACGGCGACGACGGAATGTACGCCATTGTCGGCGGTTTAAAAAACATTGACAAGGACGCGCTTGTAAAAATCGAACTCAGCAATCCCGCAGGGCGATTTGCAGACCTCGATTTATATTTAAAGGGAACTTCATCAAGCGTATCGCGCGGATATATGCGCAAATGTTTCATATGCGACAAACCGGCGTTCGTATGCGCGAGGGAGGGCTCGCACGGCGTTGACGCGCTGCTTGGCGTTTTTAAATCAGAAATAAGAAGTTATTTTACAACGCAGACAGAGAAGATAATAAAAGAAAGTCTTATGGCGGAGCTAAATCTCGAAAACAAATTCGGACTTGTGTCGCCGTCGTCGCAGGGCTCGCACAAAGACCTTGATTATTCGCTTATGATACGCGCGCAGGACGCCGTTCTGCCTTATCTTGTTAAGATGTTCTGGCAGGGATTCGACGGAGAGTGTGACAGCCTGGAACAGCTTCGCCCTGCGGGAATTGCGGCGGAAAAAGCTATGTTAATCGCTACCGGCGGGGCAAACGCGTATAAAGGAATGATTTTTGTAATAGGCGTTATCCTATCATCGCTTGGTAAACTGCTTTCTTCCGGAAACGGACGTTACGGCGACTTATTCGATAACGTACGAAAAATATGCAAAGGCGTTACAAACGAACTGCGCGACGGCAGGGCAAACGGCACTTACGGCGCTTACGCTTTTAATAAATACGGAATTACGGGAGTGCGCGGACACGCCGAACGCGGTTTTGATACGGCTGAAAAAGCGGCAAGAATAATCGATTCGGAGTATTCTGCGGAAAGTCTTTTAAAAGCTCTATGCTTTATAACGGGCGAAATAGAGGATACGGTGCTTTTAAAACGCAGCGGCTCGCGGGGAAAATATCTTTATTTTAAAAACAGTATCTCTTCGCTCGATATTACTGACAAACAGAAGTTAAAAATACTCAACGAAGAATGTTTGAAAGCTAACGTAAGCGCCGGCGGCGCGGCGGACGTGCTCGCGGCAAGCGTTATGCTTAAAAAATTTTGTTCGCTGCTGTATTTAGACAAATAAAAATGTAAGGAGGAAATAATGAAAACCAAATTTTTAGTAAAACTTACCGCGGGGCTGCTTGCGTGTTCAATGGTGTTGGCCTGCTCGTGTAAACCCGATAAACCGGACAACGAAAAGCCGGCGGACAACGACCCCTATGCAGACGAAAGCGTGTATACCGACCTCAGCGTGAGGAGTGCATCGGGTACGCACGGCGCGGTTACTTCCGCAAACGCCTATGCCAGCAAGGCGGGCTACGATATACTCCGTTCTGGAGGTAACGCATTCGACGCGGCGGTGGCCGTTGCGTTTGCTATCGGCGTAACCGAACCTTATGCGTCGGGAATAGGCGGCGGCGGTGTTATGACGGCGTACAACGCAAGCACCGGCAAATACGTGTTCTACAATTTCCGCGAATTTTTACCAGGAACGGCAACGTACAAAAACTATGTGGACGCAGTCGGGTCTAAAATACCTACTACAGGTATTTATTCCGCGGGCGTTCCCACCCAGGTTGCGGGGCTTTGCTCCATAGTAGAGGATTTCGGTAAACTGTCGCTTGCACAGGATTTGGCTCCCTCCATAAAGCTTGCCGAAGAGGGATTTGTAATAGCGGAAACTTTGGCTGATAACATCAACATATCTACGTTTGCGGAATACGGTCTGGAAGAAGCCGTAAAAACATTCTCTTATGAGGGTGAAGGCATTGAAAGTCTTACCGTAGGCGACAGACTTATTCAGCAGGATTATGCAAACGTACTTAAAGAAATTGCAGAAAACGGTGCGGCGGGCTTTTATACCGGTTGGGTTGCGCAGGCAATAGTAGAAGCTTCCGAGTCCCGCAACGGATTTATAACCCAGGCGGACCTCGCATACGCAATGAATAATTATCCCAAGAAAGGCGAACCTCTGTCCACTACTTATAACGGATACGATATATATACGGCAAACACGCCCTCGTCGGGAGGTATTATTCTTACCGAAGCTCTCAATATGCTTTCGCATTACTGCGAAAAGAACAATACGACCCTTGCGGCGATAGGCAACAATACGCCCGAATATATCCACCTTATAGGCACTGCGCTTCAGCTCAGCTTTGCGGATAAGAGGCATTACATTGCGGACAACGGCATAAATCCCGCAACAAATGAACCGTTTGTAAATGTTCCCATAGCAGGACTTGCAAACAAGGACTATGCGGCTCAGCGTTTCGATAAGTTCTATAATCCCAACGATACTATAAGACTTACTTCGTCGTACGACTGGGGCGGAGCTTCCGGCGACAAATCGCCCTGGGAATATCAGCAAACTGCAAAAACCGAATACGGCGTGGACGTGCACGAGGACGACAACGGCACAACTTCGTTCTCGGTTGCGGACAGCGAAGGAAATATAGTCAGCTTTACGCAGACTCTCAACCATTTCTGGGGTTCGTATGTAGCTCCGTCCAAATGCGGTTTCTTCCTTAACGACCAGCTAACGAGCTTTTCGGTTAAGGAAAAGGCTACCGACAGCGTTCACTATATCGCGCCTTACAAGCAGCCTGTATCCCATATTATGCCCACTATTATCTTAAAGAACGGCAAGCCTTATGCAACTCTCGGCTCTCCTGGAAGTATGAGAATACCTTCCGCCGTATTGCAGGTTATTCTCAATCTGGTTGACTTCGATATGGATATTCAGGAGGCTATAAACAACAGCAGAATACACAGCTACTGCGTGCAGACGGCGGACAGTACAAATATGTCGGGCGGCGCAACGTATATGACGCACAAGTTAATCTATACGGAATCGCTTGCGGCGGCAAAAGAACAGCTCGAAGCAAAGAATTATTACGTGTACGGATACGGCGCGCTCAATAATTTCTTCGGCGGCGTTCAGGGTATAACGTTCAATTATAATTCGGACGGCAGCTTTGCAAGCCTTATGGGCGGTGCAGATCCTCGCCGCGACGGAAAGGCTCTCGCGTATTGATATGGGAGCTAACAAAAAACTTAAATCAGCCGCGTTGATTTTGGCGGCGGCAATGTTAATGGGCTGTTTCGGCGCTTGCGGCGGTAAAAATGACGACGGACCGGACGAACAGTATGATTACACCGATTTGTCTGTAAGAGATTTTATCGGACAAAAAGGCATTATTGCAGCCGCAAGCCCTTATGCCGCCAAAGCCGGGCTGGACATATTAAAGAGCGGGGGTAACGCGTTCGACGCCGCAGTGGCAACGTCGTTTGCACTCGGTGTTGCGGAACCCTCTGCAAGCGGACTCGGCGGGGGTGGTATGATGATTGCATACAACGTCAAAACGCAAAAATCGCTGTTTTACAATTTCCGCGAGTTTGCGCCAGCCGCAGCCGATACAAATCTTGCTAATTACAAAAAACCGATGACAGGAGAAAACTGCTGTATAGAAACGGCGGTACCCACGCAGGTGGCGGGACTTCTGACCATCTTAGAGGAGCAGGGGTCGGGAAAAATAAGCAAATCCCAGATTCTCGCCCCGGCAATCGAGCTTGCTGAAAACGGAATTTCGGTAACGTCGGAGCTTTCCAAAAACATAAGCGAGAGCACTGCAAAAATAATGCTCAACGGCAGCGAAGTCTGGAATGTGTTTTCGGACGGAATAGAGGGACTTTACGAGGGCGACACGCTTATCCAGAAAGACCTTGCAAAAACGCTCAGATATGTTTCCGAACATACCAAAGAGCAGTTCTATACGGGCGAGATTGCCCAAAAAATCGTTGACGCGTCGCGCAGTCACGGCGGTTCGATTTCAATGGAAGATATGCGTTACGCATACGAAAACTATCCGGTAAAATCGGAAGCGCTCACGGGCACTTATAAAGGCTTCGGTATTCTTACCGCTTCAAGTCCGTCAACCGGCGGAACAATGCTTATAGAAATGCTGAATATGCTCGAATGCTACGGCAACGCTTCAGAGCTCGGACACAACAGCACGGAATATATTAATCTTATTTCCACCGTTATGCAGCTTGCATACGGCGATAAAGAGAAATATATGGCGGACTCGGCGTTCAGCGACGTGCCGCTTACAGGACTTACGAGCAAGGAATACGCCCGCAAAAGGCTGCAAAAATATACCGCGGGCAAGGCGTATACCGGTACGGCGGAGGGCGACGTGCCGTACGGCGACCCCTACGAATATAACGGTGCAGCCGGCAAAATATATTCATACGGCGAGTCGGGCGAACACGAAAGCACAACTACGTTTTCGGTAATAGACGAAGAGGGAAACATAGTAACCTTTACGCAGACGATAAACAATTTCTTCGGTTGCGGTATTGTTCCTGACGGAACGGGTTTCTTCCTCAACAACGAAACTCGCGATTTTTCATACGAGGAGGGCAGCATAAACGTTGTTGAGCCCTTAAAACAGCCCGCAAGCTATATGATGCCTACGGTGCTGCTGAAAGACGGTAAACCTTATGCCACGCTCGGTTCTCCCGGCGGGTCGAGAATACCTTCTGCGGTTTTGCAGGTGGTGCTCAATATGACCGAATTCGGTATGGATATTCAAAAGGCTATAAGTGCGCCGCGCGTTTATTGCTTTACAACTGTTAACGAGGCGCCGGGGACGCCTAAATCCCTGTACGTCGAAAATTCACTAAAATCGCTTTTGCCGTCGCTTAATTCTTTCGGCTATAATGCGGTAGCCTATTCCGACTGGGAAATAGATTCTTATTTCGGAGGGGTACAGGGCATAAAAGTTGAAGGAGATAAGTATCACGGCGGCGCGGACCCGCGCCGCGACGGTAAAGCGCTGGGATATTAGGAGAACACAATGTTTTGGTCAATTGAACTTTTATACTTCGTTCTTATGATAGCCGTTTTCATAGTGTTGCTCTTGTGGGCTAAGCTGCCTACGGGGCTTGCGCTTATGGCTTCGGCGGTAACCGGATTTATTTTTTCGGCTATTATATCGGGAACGGCATTTGATATCAGATACCTTGTCGAGGGAATGTTCGGTTATTTCGACACCATATTAGTAATAACTACGGCGATGGTATTTATGGGCGCAATGGAAGCCTGCGGAGCTTTGCAGTATATAAGCACACTGCTTGTTAAACTGCTCGGAAGATTTCCGTCGCTGCTTTTAATAGCTTTTATGCTGATAATAATGTTTCCCGCAATGGTTACGGGTTCGTCGCTTGCCTCCGCAATTTCCGCGGGCGCGCTTGTTGCGCCGATAATGCTCAAATGGGGCATCCCTAAATCAAAAACGGGCGCGATAATCGCAATAGGTTCCGTACTCGGTATGGTTGCGCCCCCCGTAAACGTGCCTGCAATGGTAATTTGCGACGTCGTTGATATACCTTATACCGGTTTCACGCTTCCGCTTCTGTTGCTCGCTTTCCCGCTTGCGATAATAAGCGTTCTGCTGCTCGGCAGAAAATACGTTAAACCCCTTTCAAAAGAGGATATCCCCCGGGTTGTTGACGTTTCTATTTTAAAAGAGCTAAACGGCACGGTATGTATCCCTATGCTTGTGCTCATAGTGTTCATTGTGCTCGAAATGATTTTTCCCAAAATATTCGGCGCGCTTGCAATGCCTGCAATGTTCATTATCTCGGCGGTAATTTGTTTCTTGGTCGGCAGACGCTATCCGTTCTTTAAAAAGAGGGATAAATCGCTTGCGGTTTCTCAGGACGATAAGCCCGGCAGTGTAATAGACATATTCAGAGAGAGCGTTTACAAGTCGTTTTCGGCTATGGGACTTCTTGTCGGCGTAGGAATGTTTATGGAAATAATAACGCTTAACGGCGTTCGCGGCTATATAGTTTACATAGCTATAAGCCTCCCGAACATCTGGCAGTACGTCGGTATGGCGGTTTCGCTTCCTCTGTTCGGCGGAATTTCCGCATTCGGTTCTGCGTCAATGCTCGGCGGACCTTTCGTAATGGCGCTTGACGGCGTATGTTACAGCATAATGGTTACAGGCGGACTGTCGCTCCTTGCGGCTTTGGGCGAGTTTTCGCCACCTACCGCGATGTCGGCAACGTTCGCGACTAACGTGGTCGGGGAAAAGAGCTGGACAAAAGTAACAAAGGCTGCTTTGCCGGCGCTCGGAGTAATGTTTGTATATTCCGTACTATACGTTCTGTGGTTTGCAAGGATAGTGCAGGCGGCGGTAAACAAAACCGCTGTAATACTTATAATGTTTGCCGTGGCAATTGCAGTTGCGATAATATTCGCCGTAGTGTGGGAAATACTCGTAAGAAAAGTAGGTTTCTTAAAAAAATGCGCGCATCAGGTAGGCACGGCTGACGTAAGCGTAGCCGTTACTGCCGAAGAAACGGCGGAAGCGGAAGAACTTGGCGTTCAGGCTGAACAGGCGGAAAACGACAGCCCACAGCAATTGCAGCAGCCTGCCGAAGAAGACGCAGGCGGTAGCGGACAATCCGGGGAGGAACGGTAATATGCATATCTATCTCAATATATTATTAGCGCTTTATCTTGTAATTGCCGTAGTAATCGCGGTTTTCGTAGTTTGGAACGTAATAAGAACCAAGAGAATTTCCGATAAAGTGATCGGCGTTATCGTACTGATAATGTTCGTGCTCAGGATTTTAATGTTGAAGTAGGAGGCGCGCAAAGTGAAAAAAGAATCTAAATTCAAAGCGGCAATGGCTAAAATCAAGCCGGATATGAACAATAAAAAAACAAATATTATAATTACAGCCGCCTGTATGGCGCTCGCTCTTATAGTAACTATAATTTCCGCAATCCAGTTTACGTCTTTCAGACTTTATAAAACCGAATTTGTACTCCGCGAAGGCGTGGTTGACGAAGTTATAAAATTCCACGAATATTCCAAGTATCTTAAAGGCACACAGGCAGATTCCGAAATTTACGTAATTAACGGAACGGAAAACATAGTTGCTCTCGTCAAGGATGACAAAGCCCTGACCTATGCGGAAGAAATTCCCGCAACGGCAAAAACCTGTGTTCCCGCGGAAAACGGCACGCGCGTTGACGTTGCAAAAGCGGGAGTAAAGGGTGAAGTTGCCGAGTTGGAGCTTGTTTCCCAGGCGGTTGCCGGCGTTGTTTCCGGCGAATACGACGTTGCGCTTATGCGCCACGAGGACGCAAAAGCCGCAGTTAAGGCTAACGGTGCGTTACAGATAGCAAAAGCGACGGTGGAGGAAGTCCCCAGCCTTCTGGTTATCGGCGGAACGCACCCCAACGAGCCTTCGGGTCAGCTTGCGGCAACGCTTTTCCTTGAAAATGCAAACGTGGAAAGGGGAATACTCTACGTAATCACCGAGCTCAACAAGAGCGCTTATTCCCATTCCCAGCCCCAGGAGGCAACTTCCTGGTACTACTCGTTTGAAGTTGGCGGCACCGAACGTAAATTCAAGTACGGCTCGCGCGCTACAAACACGGTTGACCAGTGGCCCACGCCCGACGTATATACCCATTCGTCCGGACAGCAGCTCTCTTCGAGCGAAGTAAGAAACATAAACCGCGCTTATCCAGGCTCCGAAACGGGCACTTTTACCGAAAAAATCGCCTGGGTCGTAACAAATTTTGTTTTGCAAAACAACGTTACTATGGTTATCGACCTGCACGAGGCTTCGCCCGAGTATTCGGTTATAAACGCTATGGTTTACCACCAGGATTCAGGTGATTTGGCGGCAACTGCGATAAACAACTTTTTCCCCACGATTTACGACGATTTGAAGAGCGAAACTTCCGCTCTCGGTCTGCACGGCTTAACCCACAGGGAGCTCGGCGACTTTACGGCGGCTTATGTATTCCTGTTTGAAACGTCCAACGCATCGCAAGGTAAAATCCGCGGTAAATTTACCGAAGACCTCATACTTTATGAAAATTATACTGATAAATTCTATGAAGCTGCAGCGGAGAAGGGCGGGCTGTTATATGCTCCTCCCGTAGCAATACGCGAGCGCGTGGCGCGTCATACCGAATCGATTATGTCGATAGTTGACGCTTACAACGTAGTTAAACAGTCGCGTTCGTCCTTTGAATACACAAAGATGGACAATCCCCCCGAAACGGGGAAAATGCTTGGTGAACTCGTAATTAATAATATTCCTACTTACGCTGAGCTTGCGGCAAACGGAGTGCAGGGCTATCTTCTGCCTTCGGAAAGATAAATGCTTCAACCGCCGGATATAGGCGTTGAATAATAACAATAAAAAAATTTTTTGGAGGATTTTTTAAATGAAAAAATTTTTAACAGCAATTTTGTCGGTTCTTTTAATCGCAACGGTGGCTATGTTCGCTTCTGCCTGCAAAGCTCCCGAAGAGGACAAAAAACCCGACGGCGACAACAACCCCCCTGCCGTAACGCAAGACGTTACTATTTCGGACGAATCGCTTAAAGTCAATCTCGACGGGCATCAGCTTTACGTTACGTCTATAGGACAGGCAGCGGATTACGACACTATGCGCAACCTTCTTACGACTTCTATGAAATTAACCGAAGGAACGGATTTTACAGCGAACGCAACGCTTAAAGCGGCTGACGTTGCAGACGGCGACACGGTAATCATTGTGGCGGGCGCATCGGACAAAGGTATGGGCGCGGCAGGTATAAATGCTGCAAGCGAAATTGCACGTGCAAATGAATTTGCCGCAAAAAACGACACTATCAACGTAATCGTCGTACAGCTCGGCGGTTCTGTACGCAGAGGCTCTACTTCCGACGCGATTTTCGCAGCGGTATGCCCTGCGGCTAAGGTAAACCTTATTATCACTTCGGCTGACTCGGACGGTAAGTTCTCCAACGAGTGGAGCAAAGATAAGCCGCTCTATTTCTATTCGAGAGGCTCCAAAATGGTTGATTCGTTCAAATTCATTTTGGGCAAATAATAAAGGATAAACGGTATGAAAAAATCAGGTATAACAGCACTGTGCTTGGTTTTGATATCGTGCTTTACGGTTACGGCGGCTGCCTGCGGTGAAAACGGCGGGCAGCCAGACGCCGATTCGCACGTATGCGCGGACATATGCGCAACCTGCGGAGGTTGTTTGACGGACTGCACCGAACCCGAGTGTGCCGCAAAATGCGACTGCGAGCCTGTTTCCGTTGAGCATACGCAGACTATGCTGCTTAAAGGCACGATATGGGAAACCGCCGTGCACAAATACGTTACGGACAAAGCAGGTCCCAAAATTGCGATAGTCGGCGGAATACACGGCGACGAAACCGCGGGGTGGACGGCAGGTCTGGAACTCGTTGACAAACTTAACGGGAACACAAAAGGCATTTGCGGACAAATTCTGCTCATTCCCCAGGCAAACATTATCGCCGACAACAGAACGGAGAGATACGCGGGCAGTAAAAATTCCAAAAACGGCATAGGCACCGTAAACGGAGTTACATACAGCGATTTAAACCGCTCGTTTCCCGATGGCAGAGCGTCTAACGCGCAGCAGGCTACCGTAACTATTTCGGAAGCCGTGCGGCTCGAAGTAGAAGCGTTTAATCCCGATTACGTAATCGACCTGCACGAATCGCAGCACAGCTATACAAACCAGTCGGTTACCACTAATCTGGGCGACACTTTAATTTACAAAAACCGCGCTATGTTTATGGACGACCTTATTTACTACTATAACAAGGCGTACAGACAGTCCGGCGAAACAGAGTTTACAAGCAATCCCGCTTGTAAACAGGGCAGTTTTAATTTGTATTTTACAAATCTCTATCCCGAAAAAGCGGTGTTTACAATTGAAACAAACCGCGGCTATGTAGCGGGACAGGGCGATACGGTGCAGCTTGCAAAACGCGTGCGCCAGCAGACGAATATATTAGAAGCGCTTTTTGACCTTGTATGGGAGAGAAAGGACGTTTCGGATATATTATAAATTTTTACTTACAATAACTATTAAATTCAGAACCTGACAGATGCAAAGTCTGTAAAAAATAAAAATCAAGGGAGGAAAACAAATGACAAAACGGCTTAAAAGATTTGTTGCGGTTGTCGGACTTGCCGTTGTTTCGTGCACTGCGGTTGTAATTGCCGCGTGCGATTCGTGCAACGGTGAAAAAGATCCGCCCAAACAGTCCACAAGCATCTCGGAAGTGACCAAAAACGGCACTAAGGGCACTCAGTATACGGTTGAGGGCGTTGTTTACGGAAAAGTTTCCAACGGCGTATTTATCTCTGACGAAAGCGGCGCAATTTTTGTTCAGAGCACTTCGGACACGGCGGTAGGCGATAAGCTTTCCGTTAAAGGAACTCTTGCGGTAGCAAAAAACAACGCGGTGAGCCTCGAACAAACAGAGGTATCAAAAACCGCGTCCAACCAGACCGCGTTAAAGCCCACAGACAGTTCTCTTAAAGATATTGCGGGACTCGTTGCGGGCAAAAGCTCTTACTATAAATACTTAACTGTAAGCGGCAATCTTGCGGAAAACGACGGCGTATACAACCTTACCGAAGGCGCGTACAGCCTTGTGTTCGACGGACGTTCGGATACGGATAAACTCGCCGAATATACCGGCAAGAAAGTTGACGTCAGCGTTATCACCTGCGGATATTCCACAACGTGGGAAGCGGTGTATGTTGACGGCGACAGCGGAATTAAAGAACATCAGACCGATTTAGACAGCGTAAAGGAAGAAATATTCACAAACGTAGGCGCAGCTCTGCCCGGTAACGCTTATTTCTCGGTTAATTTACCCGTTAAATACGAGTCCGAACCCGGAGTTAAATTCGAGTGGACGGTAAAAACAGGCGCTGACGTTATTTCCGTTGACGGAGATAAAGCCGTAATTAAGGAACCTACGGCAGATACCGCGGTTACGCTTACCCTTAAAATTTCAAACGGAACAGCGGAAGCGACCAGAGATTATAACATTACGGTAAAAGCTGCCGATACAGTGTCCATTGAAGACCTTCCCTCGGCTTCGTTCGGCGTGGTTGTAAAAACGCAGGGCAAGGTTGTGGCAAAGGGTATGTCGCAGGTTATGGACAGAATTTCCGTGCTCATTGAGGACGAATCCGGCAATCTTGTTGCAGTTGACACTACCCGCAAAGATATTGACGGCTATAAACTTGGCGATACAGTAAAAGCTGCGGGACTTTACAGTGCTCCGGTTGCGGCTACGAACGATACGTTTGCCGTTGCCGCTCATCTTTCGGCTATGGAAACCGTGCTCGTATCCGACGGTGCGGATTACAATCCGGACTATTCAACTAAAAATTACGAAACTCTCGCAACGGCGGAGGACTATGAGCGTTTTGTTAAAACACCCGAGCTCAATTCCAACAAACTCTATAAAATAGTAAACCCCTGGCTTATTTACAGTGGCAATACGACTTACAACTTTATAAGATTCGGCGCAACGGATAATAGCGCGGCTTCGGGTATTCCGGTAACCTCCGGCGCGTCCGAAACCGTAAACTGGTATTACTGCTTTGCCCGCAACGCTCTCGAATACAGTGCGGAGGGTCTTGAAGAAACGCTCGGCGTTCCTTTCCTCAACCAGGGCGCAAAATATTACGAGGGATATACAATTTACGCATATGCAATGTATATGGGCGGCTCCACCTGGCAGTTTATTTTACCCGGTGAAGACGCGTTCATAGTTGATAAAACCGTACTCGTTCCCAAACTTATCGACAAAGCGTTCGGCTCGACCACCGTTATAGCAAAGGAAGACGGCGCTCTCAGCTTACTTCGTTCTGCTCCCGAATGCGGAGATATTACCTGGACTTCGTCGGTTGACGGAATAGTAAATCTTGAAACAGGCGAATACAAAGCTGTTACGCAAAACGTAAGATTAACTCTTACCGCACATTATTTTGTAGACGGAACCGAGCACACGCATAACATCGAAGTGCTTATGCTCGCGGGCGACCCCGAATATATGACCGTTTCCGAAGCTCTCGCTCTCGATAACGGCAAAATCGATTTTGTCAAGGGCGTAATAGTAGGCTTCGGTCCTAACACGGGCGCAGGTATTCCCGGCGGCGCGCAGAAAGGCGTTTACGTCTCCGACGGCAAACAGCTTCTCTTTATCCCCGACGGACAGTTTGCACGCTCCGAAGACGAAGCTAACTTCGATAAAGTTTACTATCTTGCGGACGGACATAAAATAAAGGTAGGCGACGAGCTCTATTTCGAGTGCGTTGAAAAGATAGGAACAACAATAACTCTTGCCGGCAGCGTAACGCTCAACGCCGAAAATGCGGACGTTACCTGGGCGCCCGAATTTGATACCACGGTTTTAAATTCGTTTGCAGATATGCAGACCTTCTTTGAGAACACTAACAACACCGGAACGGTCGTTAAATTCGTGGCTACGGCGGATAATCCTCTGTACCTCGGAGGCAGCTCTTCAACTTACGATTCGCTCAACCTTAAAGTGTATTTCGGCGACGTGCCCGGCGGAGTAAGTGCAAATAACGTTAAAATAGGCGGCAAGACCATTGCTGTAAAGGCTCGTTCTTCCGAGCATACTTTGGGCCTTAAATGGTGGAAAGAGCTTAATCCTGATATGCCCGAAGCGTTTGTCGCTACGGATACTCAATACGGATTTGTAGGCGAAGTATATGCTGTATGGGTAAGCTCTACAAACACTTACAGTCAGCTCGCGCTGTTATCCGAAGGCTTTACTCTCAGAGCTTTAACTGCTGCGGAGCTCGCGGAAAGCGAAATTAAGTCGTTAATTCCCGCAAGCGTAAGCGCCGGCGAGGGGGGGGTACTCAATCTTGCTTCGAGTACGGCTCACGCGGAGAATATAACCTGGACGTCTTCTGTAGAAGGAGTTATAGATTTAACCACGGGCGAATATCAGCCTGTAACGGGCAGCGATATAACCTTAACGCTTACGGCGCATTACACTGTCGGCGGTGCCGAATACACCTGTGATATCGAGCTTGTAATGCTTGCAACCGCGGCTGAATACAAAACCGTAACAGAGGCTTTGGCTCTTGAAAACGGCGAGATAGACTATCTTAAAGGCGTTGTTGTAGGGTTCGGACCCCAGACGGCGGCGGGAATTTCTTCCGGCGTTCAGAAAGGCGTTTATATTTCCGACGGTACAAATCTTATGTTTATAGCAGACGGTGAATTTACGCGTTCGGACGGTGAAACCGATTTTGACAAGGTTTACGTGCTTGCAGACGGACATAAAATTAAAATCGGCGACGAGCTGTATTTTGACAATGCCCAAAAGAACGGAGCTTCGCTTACGCTCGGCTCGGCTGTAACGCTTAATTCTGAGAATGCGGAATTAACCTGGGATCTTGCCGAAGTAACAGAAATTGCGTCCTTTGCGGATATGAAAACGCTGTTCACTGAAAGCGGTAACATCGGCAAAGTAATTAAGTTTGTTGGTACGCAAGACAACCCGCTTTATATCAGCGGAACCTCATCGGCTTACGATTCTTTAAACATTAAATTCTATTTCGGCGACGTTGAGGGCGGTGTAAACGCAAGTAATATTAAAATCGACGGTAAAACGGTTGTTGCAAAGGCTCGTTCTTCAGAACATTCGTTAGGACTTCTTTGGTGGCAAGAACTTAATCCCGATATGCCGAAAGAAAAATTTTCCGGCGATACGACTGACTACGGATTTGTCGGAGAGCTTTATGCGGTATGGACTTATGACACGGGTACCAGCTTTAAACAGCTTACGCTTCTTTCCGAGGGCTTTACTTTAAAGGCTCTTACAACCGAAGTGGAAACACCTGTTGATTAATATGCATAAACAATAATACTGTAAAAATAATTGATACGCGGGCAGGTTCCTCACGGAACTTGCCTGCCGTATGCATTTTAAAGGAGTAGTAAAATGAGCGATAATTCGCTTATAGGAGTTTTTGATTCGGGCATAGGCGGACTTACCGTACTTGAACAGCTTGTTAAAATGTTCCCTCACGAAAGCTTTTTATATATCGCCGACCAGGGACATTGCCCCTACGGAACCAAAACACCCGAAGAGATAGGCGACAGGGTGGAAAAAATCACGCTGTATTTATTATCGCGTAAGGTAAAAGCTATAGTAATAGCGTGCAATACCGCGTCTGTCAGAATAGCCCGCGCCAGAGCCGTAACGGATATACCCGTAATCAGCGTGATAGACCCTACCTGCGCAAAGGCGGTCGGCACTACAAAAAACCGTAAAATAGCAGTGCTCGCAACCGAGTCAACCATAAAAAGCGGAGTGTACCAGAATATGCTCATAAAAAGCGGCGTAACGCCTGTTCCGCTTGCCTGCAGCGAATTTGTGGATTATCTGGAAAACGGCGGAGCCGTTTCCGGCGAAAAGATAGTGCGCTATAAGCTCTCTCAGATAAAAGACTGCGGTATGGACACTTTGATCCACGGTTGCACGCATTTTTCTCTTCTGGAAGACGAGATGAAAAAGGTTTTGGGGGATATAAATTATATCGCCTGCGGACAGCCTACGGGAGAATATTTAAAACAGATACTTACACAAAAAAATCTCGTTACCGGTTTTACAGGTAACGGCACGGTTGAAATTTATACCACGGGCGACGCGTCCCGCGCGGAAAAAACTATCAGCTGGTTTAAACCCGCTCACAGTCCGCTTAAACGCATTGAAGTAGAATAGGAGAATTGTATGCGTAAAATCGAACTTTCGCAAGTTACCCAAAAGGTAAAGGAAATGTTTATAGACGCCTGCCAGAATGTTCCCGACAGCGTTCTTTCCGCTTTAAAAAATGCGGCGGAAAAGGAGCAATCGCCGCTCTCGCGCGAGGTGTTGCAAAAAATTATTCAAAACGATTTGCTTGCACGCGAAAAATCGTTGCCTATGTGCCAGGATACCGGCGTTGCGGTAGTATTTTTAACTGTCGGATCGGAGGTGGTATTCGACGGCGATATTTACAAGGCGGTAAACGAGGGCGTGCGCCTTGCTTATACCGAGGGATATTTGCGCAAATCGGTGGTCAGGCACCCGCTTGACAGGGTGAACACCGGGGATAATACTCCCGCAATAGTACATATTAAGATTGTGCCGGGGGATATTTTCCGTATAGATGTTGCGCCCAAGGGCGGCGGCAGCGAGAATATGAGCGTGGTTAAAATGCTCATTCCCGCGGACGGAGTAGAGGGTATTAAAAAGCTCGTTTTAGATACCGTTTTCAATGCCGGCGGCAAACCCTGCCCGCCCGTTATAGTCGGACTCGGCATAGGCGGAAACTTTGAAAAATGCGCGCTTATGGCTAAGGAGGCGCTTTTAAGGGATATAGACGACAGCTCTCCCGATCCGTTGGCTAAAAAGCTTGAAGACGAGCTGCTCGAAGATATAAACAAGCTCGGCGTAGGCGCTATGGGCTTTGGCGGAACTCAAACCTGTCTTGCGGTTAAAGTAAACGTTTATCCCTGCCATATAGCAAGCTTGCCTGTGGCTATAAACATACAGTGTCACGCGGCAAGGCATAAGTCTTGTAATATTTAAGGAGGTAATCTATGATTAAAATATCCGGACCCGTAGACGCGGAAGTTATCCGCAGTTTAAGAGCGGGCGATACCGTTTCGGTCAGCGGTGTAATTTATACGGGCAGAGATGCGGCGCACAAGCGTTTTGTAGACCTGCTTAAAGACGGCAAGCCTCTGCCTATAAACGTAGACGGCGGCATTATCTATTACGTAGGACCTACGCCGGCAAAACCCGGCAGGGCTATAGGCTCTGCGGGACCTACTTCGAGTTACCGTATGGACGCGTATGCGGAACCCCTTTTAAAAGAGGGATTAAAAGTTATGATAGGAAAGGGACCGAGGAGTAAGGAGTTTAAAGAGCTTCTTAAAAAGTACGGCGCGGTTTACCTGTCGGCAATCGGCGGCGCGGCGGCTTCCATATCGGAGTCCGTTAAAAAATGCGAAGTCGTAGCTTACGAGGACCTCGGCGCGGAAGCGGTGCACAGGCTCGAAACGGAAGATTTTTTCGCTATAGTAACTTATGACAGCGAGGGGAACGATTTATTTGAACAGGGAATTGCGGCGTATAAAAAAATTTAATTTTATTTACGTTGCAGCTGCCGTTGTTATTGCGCTATTTGCTTTGTTTTGCGGCTGCAAAAACCCCGATACGGAAATTTATCAGCCTAACACGGTGTTTCCGCAAGCGTTTAACGGCTATCTGAAAGACAGAAAGGTTTACGTAACTTCGGTGGGGCAGTCTGTTGAGATGATGCAGCTTATGCGTAATATGGACGCTGTGGGTATCTCCTACGCGGAGGACAGCCTTTTAGCGCCGGAAACGCCGGAAAAGGGCTCTGTTGTTTTTCTCGTTGTCGGCTGTTCAATAAAATCGCTTATTGAAAACGGACTGACCAAGGAATCGGAAATGGAGCGCGCGGAAGAGTTTGTTTTGCGCGGACGGGCAGGTAAATACGATATAGTGTGCTGGCACGTCGGCGGCGCGGCCCGGCGCGGCGAAACTTCCGACAGCTTTATTCAGCTGCTGTTTGCAAACTGTTCTCTTGCGCTTTTCAAAGCCGAAGGCAACACCGACTTAAAACTGTCCGACTGGGCAATGTCGGGCGGAGTACCTTACTGTCAGATAGAGAATAATATGGCTGATGTTTTAAAAATGCTGGCGGGTGACCAAAATGTTTAGCGCGATGACTGTTATAATAGTAATTATATCGGTTTTATATATCGCGTATATTGTCGGCGAGCACTTTTATATAGCGGCAAAGCGGAAAAAATTTAAAACCGTAGTTCACGTAAACGGTATAAGGGGTAAAAGTACGGTAACGCGGCTTATCGACGCGGGCTTGCGCGGCTGCGGATACAAGGTTTTTTGCAAAACCACAGGTACCGTTCCCGCAACAATAGACGTTGAAAATAACGTAAAACCGGTCAGGCGTTTGGGGCCTGCAAATATCCGCGAGCAAATGCGGGTTATACGCTGGGCGGCAAAGCAGAACGCAGAGGCTCTGGTAGTCGAATGTATGGCGGTCAACCCCGAGTTGCAATATATATGCGAAAACCGCATTCTGCACGCAGATGTAAACGTAATAACCAACGTGAGGGAGGACCACCTCGACGAGATGGGCGACGATTTGGAAAGTATAGCAATTTCCCTTGCTAATACTGTTCCGCAAAACGGCTCGCTTGTTCTCGGCAGCGACAGCTTTTACGATATATTTGCAAAATGTGCAAATATGCGCAACAGTTCCGTAACGGTTGCCAAGCCTTATACAGACAGTGAATTGCTTGATACGTTTCCCGACAATATAGCCGTTGCGCTCGGCGTATGCGACGTGTTGGGGCTTGACAGGGAAAAGTTTTTTAACGGTATGAGAAATTATGTCCGCGACGTTGGTGCGCTTGCGGCGTTCAGGCATAGCGATACTGTTTTTATAAACGGTTTTTCGGCAAACGACCCCGAATCTACTTTTGCTATCTACCGTCGGGTTACTGAAAAATACCCCGCGGAGAACGTTACTGTGCTGCTCAATGCACGCCAGGACAGACCGTTCCGCGTCAAGCAGCATATAGAAATGATAAAAAGTATGACGTTCGGAAAACTTATACTTACAGGCGCAAACAAAACTTATATTTCCAAACGTTTAAAACAGGAAAATATAATAGCGGATACAATAAAGAATCCCGAAGATTTGCTGAAAGAAAAAGTAATTTTCGGCTGCGGCAACATTGCTTCGGACGGTATGAAGATTTTGGAGTTTTTTAAAGACGGCGGAACAGAGATTAAATTATAACGGTGGATTATGGCTGAATTACTCTTTTTGGGTGTTATTGTAAGTATAGCTTTTTACGAGCTTACCGATATTACGCCGGGCGGAATTATAGTGCCCGGTCTTATGGTCGTTTATATCGGTCAGCCGCTTAAAATGCTTTACACCGTAATTATTTCCGTTATAGCATATTTTATAGTAAAGCTTATGTCGCGCAGATTTCTCATTTTCGGAAAACGCCGCTTTGTGTTGATGATAATTATTTGTCTTATTCTGCACGTGCTTTTAAACTTAATATTCGGTTCTTTTATAGGCAGTCTTGGAAAATCGGCTATGTCGCTTGTAGGCTATACCATAGCCGGAATAATTGCAAATAATATGTACAAGCAGGGCGTAGTTAAAACCGCGTCGTCGCTTGCGGTAACGGTCTGCTTTATAGAGCTTATCGTTCTTTTGCTGTCTGCGGTAGGTATACTTTTATGAACGGCGGGAGAATTTCGTTTGCCGCGACAACGCTGTTGGTTTGTTTAGCGTTTATAATGAGTATTGCGGTTGCATATGCCCGTGTTTCGGCAAAAGAGGATATAAGTCCCGCATACGATACTATGGTTGAAGCGGCATCAATTGCCGATAAAGCTATGCAGGAGATAAAGCGCGAAAAAATCGCGAGAGGTATCCCCGTTAACGAGAACGATATTTTAGAAACGGGAATGCTCGGCGAGTATTACACTTCGATAACCACTACAAGGGGCGATTTGGAGGCAAAGCGCACCTCGGTAAACGCCAACTGGGCGGCTGTGGTTGTGGGAATGTTCCGCCGCGCCAACCTGCGCGCGGGCGACGGAGCGGTTGCGGTATTTTCGGGCTCGTTCCCCGCTCTCAATATCTGCGTTATGGCGGCAGCGCAGGCTTACGGATTGAATATGTGTGTAATGGCTTCAATCGGTTCGTCCTATTACGGAGCCAATAACGAAGAATTTACTTTTTTCGATATGGCGGAGCACCTGTATGCAAAAGGCATTTTTAACCGCAGAATAGATTTTGTTTCACTCGGCGGGGCTTCGGACGTCGGCAACGATTTTTACGACGAGAACGTAAAACAGAGAATAATCGAGCGTATCGAAACGTCGGGAGTCAGCTTTATTTATGAGAACGATTATGAAAAAAATATAGATTTACGTATAAATCATATCAGTGACAAAGTTCCCGATATAGGATTTGTTATAAATGTAGGCGGAAGTATTGTAGGGCTCGGCACAGGCTTAAATGCGTTTACCGACACGGGTTACGTTCAGCCGAAATTCGGCAATATTTCGCAGACTCAGTTATGGGGAAAGCGGGACGGTGAATGGGGATTGCTGCAATATTATCTGTCGCAGGGTATTCCCGTTGCAAGCCTGCTCAATATAAAAAAACTTGCGCTTACATACGGAATTCCGTATGACCCTGCGGAAAAACCGGTGGTAGGCGAAGGGGATATGTATTACGAAATAAAATACAGCCCCGTGGTTCCTGCGATTACGCTTGCCGTGTCGCTGGGAATAGGTATCGTTTTCTGCATATACAGAAAACGCGTGGATATAAGAGATAATAAATATGAAAGAAACTATATTCTTTGTCGAAGACGATAAATCGATACACGCGCTTATTAAAGCCACGTTAGAAATCAACGGATACAAGGTTGAGGGCTTTACCGACCCCTTGGATTATCTTGAAGCGTTAAAACGAAAAGTGCCGGATTTGCTTGTGCTTGATTTAATGCTTCCTAATATGTCGGGCTACGACGTTATTTCATATATGCGTAAGGACGAGCGGTACGCCTGGATTCCGGTAATAATTTTGTCGGCGCTTTCCGACGAACTCGATATCGTAACAGGGCTTGACAGAGGCGCTGTAGATTATATAACAAAGCCGTTCGGCGTTTTGGAATTTGTATCGCGCATAAAGTCAAACTTGCATAAATCACGGCACGTTACCGAACGCAAATGCGCTATCAAGGTAAGAGGGCTTGTGGTGGACGCGGATAAGCACGAATGCACTTTGGACGGCAAGCCCGTAATACTTACGGCAAAGGAGTTCAAGCTGCTCTATCTGTTGGCGTTCAACAGCCCGCGCGTTGTTTCGCGCTCGGAGCTTTTAAGCGAAATATGGGGCTACGGGTCGGAGATAGAAACGCGCACGCTGGATATGCATATAAAAACCGTGCGGGAAAAGTTAGCTAAAATATCGCAGGAACCTTATGTTGTTACCGTCCGCGGCGTCGGTTTTGTAATCAGCGGCGAGGAGTAACGTCAATGTATAAAGAGCTTGTAATACGCAACGTGATTATACTTGCCGTAAGTTTACTGATGTTTTTCTGCTTTTCTATGTTTGTGATAGATTTCGTAAACAAACGCAATCTCGAAAATCAGATAAAATATCTGTCGGTAATTCTTGTAAACAACATACAGGAAACAAATTCCGAACTCGAAATAAGAGAGGTCGTGAACACCTTTACCTCAAACCAGTCCTGGCTCAACGTGGTAATTGCCAACAGTTACGGAGATATAATCATAGACAGCAGAGGCGACGTTGCGGACGGACTTTTAAACGGAAAGATAGAAAGCTTTGAAATGGACAAGCTTCAGGATGCGGCAGGAGCTATAAGCGTTTACTTAAACGGCGGCAGAATTTACGGCATTACCCGAGTGAACGGCGACATCGTTTTCCGCGCGTCAATGGATATTGAAGACAACAACAATATTATTTTGTTGGGACTTTTAATACTCGCGGTTGTATTTATTTCCGTTTTATTTGTAACGCTGAGGCTTACGGGTAAGACGAGTATTCGCATAACCGATGCGTTCGACAATATTGAAAACCATTTAAGAAAAACGGTAGGCGGGCATTATACGGAAATTGATGAAAATCACAGATATACGGAAGTATCCTGCGCATACAGACAGATTAACGCCGTAAATAAAAGTTTGTATCTGAACATAATGCGCATAATTGCCGAGCGTGACAAGCTTGATTTTATAGTTGAAAGCATCAACGAGGGAATATTGATTTTAGGCGTAAGCGGCAAAGTTTATATAGCTAACGATTACGCGCGCGAGGTGCTTGGAATAACGGAAATATCCGACGGCGCAAATTACGGCGACGTTATAACCGACGAAAAATTGCGCAAAATGATTTTGAAAGAAATAGAAACAAAAACCGAACAACATTACGATTATCTTGACGAAGCGGCCCAAAGGAATTTCCTCGTCAGTTTCAAATATCTGAACTACGGAGAAAAAATAAACGATGAGGATATAATTTCGGTAATTCTTTATGACGTAACCGCGCTGAGAAAAGAAGAAAAGAGAAAAGCGGATTTTATAGCAAACGCCTCTCACGAATTAAAAACCCCTATAACGTCTATCAGCGGATTTTCAGAATTGCTTTTATCAGGTCTTGTCACTTCCGAAGAGGATATGAAACAGTATATAAGCAGTATTCACGACGAGTCCGTTAGAATGAAAAATACCGTTAACGAACTTCTTTATCTGTCAAAGCTCGATTATTCTGACGAAATAAAAAATAAAACGGAAGTTAATTTATACGAACTTGCCGGAGAATGTATAAAAAACCATTCCGCAATCGCTAAGGAAAAAGGTGTTGAACTCATTTTGAAGCCGGGCGGCGCGACTGTAAGCGGAGATTATTCGCTGCTGTCGAGAATGATAGGAAATCTTCTGGACAACTCTGTAAAGTATAACCGCGAAGGCGGCAACGCCGTGCTGGAAACAGGGTACAATGAAAAGGGTAAGGCATATATAAAAGTAAGCGATAACGGTTACGGAATTCAGCCTAAACATCTGCAAAGACTATTCGACAGATTTTACCGCGTGGATAACAGCCGTAACAGGGATACGGGCGGTACGGGGCTCGGACTCGCCATAGTACAGAAAATATGCGCTCTTCACGGCGCGGAAATAAAGGTGGATAGCGTTTACGGCAAGGGAAGCGAATTCACCGTAACATTTGAAAAGGAGAACTGAAAAATGATAAAGGAACAGCCTTTGGATACTGACCTTGTCGGTGGCAAAACAATTAAAACCGATGAGCGAATTGTGTTTTTCGGCGCTGTGGACGAGCTGTCCGCCCGCATAATGGAGCTTACCCATTATCTGGAAGACGTAAAAATGCAGATGGAACTTAAAAAGATAGTAAGCTTATTGTCGGTAATGATGGCGGAAGTTGCCGGTGGCTGCGGTCATATAGGCGACAGGCATTTAACAGAGTTAATGGAAACCGTAAAAAAATACGAGGAAATTGCCGGACCTTTTACAAGCTTTGTGCTTCCCGGCACAACGCTTATGGGCGCGCGTGTTCACGTTGTGCGTACTGTTACGCGCCGGGCTGAGCTCGCATATGCCGTTGTTTACGAAAAATACGGCGGTAGCAAGCTTATTTTTGAATATCTGAACAAGCTGTCAACGCTTTTTTACGCCATAGCGCGTATATTCGACGAGAAATAAAATTAAAAATTCAATTTAACAGGGGAAGTACGGTGAAAATCCGTCGCAACAGTCATTACGGTTATAGTCCGAATACCTGGCTTAATTACTTTTTCTTGGACGGTGGGGAAGTAAGTAATGTAAAAAATGCCCGTCACAGGGCATTTTTTTAGGTTTGAACTGTAAACTGCGGTATTTTAATCTATCTTAAACTGTTAACTGAAAATAAATTATCTGCAGGAAAATTATCTGCGAAAAAGGAAGGATTACAAAATGAAAAAATTTATATGTGCAGTTATAGCTCTTGTTGCTGCTCTGGCTTGTTGTTTTACAGTTGCTTGTAAAAATGTATTTTCGAAGGAACCTGTAAAAGCCGACGATAATACGGTATTTATTACAGCGTCCGAAAGTTCGTTTGACTTTGAAAACAAAACTCTTGAAGACTATATGAAGTGGCTTCAGTCCGAGGGTAAACTGACGTTTGAAATGTCTAACGGAATGATTACGTCTTTAAACGGCAAATCAAATACTACAAACAGCTACTGGATGCTCTATACCGACGATACGAAAAACGCCAACAATGAATGGGGAACTTTTGAGCACGAGGGCAAGGTTTACGGTTCCGCAGCGTCCGGCGCTTCGGAGCTTAAATTAACAGAAAATTGCGTTTATATTTGGGCATATCAGACTTTCTGATATGAAAACGGCTAAGGACATTTCCCTGATCGGCATATTTACCGCCCTGCTGATCGGGGGACAGTTTGCTTTAAATTTTATTTCTGGAGTGGAAATAGTAACGGTACTGTTACTGAGCTTTGCCTATTATTTCGGTTGGCAAAGAAGTTTTTTAGCCGTTAACGCTTTTAGTTTTCTAAGATGCTTTATTTTCGGGTTTTTCCCGAACGTTATGATATTGTATTTTGTGTACTACAATTTATTTGTAGCTGTTTTTTCTCTGCTCGGATTAAAATTCGGAAAAACAATAACCACAAAATCTCACGTTATTCTTATAATAACGGCAGTTTTGATGACGGTGTCGTTTACCGTTTTCGACAATATTATAACGCCTGTATATTATAAATTTTCTTTGGAAACAACTAAGGCGTACTGGATTACGTCGTTAACGGCGGTAGTGCCGCAAGTTATCTGCACTCTTATAACCGTGTTGATTTTATTGCCAGTACTTATAAAAATATATAAATCAACCGGTTTGAAATAATTAAATAAAAAAGGTTCGGAAAAATTTCCGAACCTTTTTTATTTAAACTTTTGAAGTGCTTACTTCGTCATTGCTTCCTGAACGGCAACTGCAACTGCAACGGTTGCGCCGACCATAGGGTTGTTGCCCATACCGATTAGACCCATCATCTCAACGTGAGCGGGAACGGAAGAGCTGCCTGCAAACTGTGCGTCGGAATGCATACGTCCCATAGTATCGGTCATACCGTAAGAAGAAGGTCCTGCCGCCATATTGTCGGGGTGGAGCGTTCTGCCCGTGCCGCCGCCCGAAGCAACGGAGAAATATTTAACGCCGTTTTCATTGCACCATTTTTTATAAGTGCCTGCAACAGGATGCTGGAAACGGGTGGGGTTTGTGGAATTGCCGGTAATTGAAACGGAAACGTGTTCGGCTTTCATAATAGCAACGCCCTCGGGTACGTTGTCCGCGCCGTAGCACTTAACCTTAGCTCTTGCACCGTCGGAGAAAGCAACGCTGTCAACAACCTCGACGGTTTCGGTATACGGGTCGAATTTAGTTCTGCAATAGGTAAAGCCGTTAATTCTCGAAATAATGTAAGCGGCGTCCTTTCCTAATCCGTTAAGAATAACTCTCAAAGGTTTATTACGAACCTTATTTGCGTTTTCCGCAATTTTTATAGCGCCTTCTGCTGCGGCAAAACTTTCGTGGCCTGCGAGGAAGCAGAAGCAATCGGTTTCCTCTGACAAAAGCATAGCTCCGAGATTGCCGTGACCTAAACCGACCTTTCTGTTTTCAGCAACCGAACCGGGGATACAGAAGCTCTGTAAACCTACTCCTATCATAGTAGCAGCCTGGTTTGCTTTTTTGCAGCCGCTCTTAATTGCAATAGCCGCGCCTACGGTGTATGCCCAGACAGCATTTTCAAAGCATATGGGCTGAGTGCCTCTTACAATTTTATCAACGTCGATTCCGTGCTTTAAAGTAATTTCTTTGCACTCTTCAATTGATTTAATGCCGTAATCCTTGAGTACGCCTAAAATTTTCTTTTCTCTTCTTTCATAACTTTCAAAAAGCGCCATTTTAGTTAACCTCCTTATCCGTTCTGGGGTCAATATATCTTACGGCGCCGTTTTCTTTGGAATATCTGCCGTAAGTGCCTATTGATTTTTCGTAAGCTTCGTTAGGCGAAAGACCTTTTTTAATGAAATCGGTCATTTTGCCGAGCGAAACGAATTTATAACCGCAAATTTCGTTGTTCTTGTCAAGTGCGAGAGCAATAACGTATCCCTCAGCCATTTCAAGGTATCTTGCGCCTTTAAGGGCGGTGCCGTACATAGTGCCGACCTGTGAGCGAAGTCCTTTGCCGAGGTCTTCAAGTCCTGCGCCGATAGGCAGTCCGTCCTCGGAGAAAGCCGACTGCGTTCTGCCGTAAACTATCTGCAGGAACAGCTCGCGCATAGCGGTGTTAATGGCGTCGCATACGAGGTCGGTGTTCAAAGCCTCCAAAAGGGTTTTATGGGGTAAAATTTCAGCAGCCATTGCCGCGGAGTGGGTCATACCCGAACAGCCTATAGTTTCTATAAGCGCTTCCTGAATGATGCCGTCTTTTACGTTCAGCGTAAGCTTGCAGGCGCCCTGCTGGGGAGCGCACCAGCCTATACCGTGCGTAAGTCCCTTGATGTCCTTGATTTCTTTTGCCTGTACCCAAAGACCTTCTTCGGGAATGGGAGCGGGGCCGTGTTCAAATCTTCCGGAAACACCCTTGGCAACGCAAATCATATTTTCAATGTCCTTTGAATATTGCATTAAAATTCCTCCAAATTTTTTTAACGGAATAATTATAGCACGATAATTTTTTTAATACAATAACAATTGATAATTTTTTTTAAATTTTTTGCGGAATTGTTTACACTCGCTCAAATGGTATTATAATTATAAGTGAACGGAGATTATTTAAACAAGGTAATTTATGCTTTGCCAGCAATGTAAAAAAAATCAAGCAACAAGACATAATAAGGTCAGAATCAACGGCACGGTATTTGAAAGACATCTGTGCGAGGTCTGTTATACGGAACTTTACGGCGGACTCGGGCTTAATTCGGATTTGTGGGCGGGTTTATTCGGTTCGCCTTCCGGACAAATAAAGGAATGCCCTGTATGCCGTACTACATACGCCGATTACGAGCGCACCGGACTTTTCGGTTGCGCAAGCTGTTACGATGTTTTTAAGGACGAAATAATTCCGTCGCTTATTAAATTGCACGGTAAAGCAAAGCACGTAGGTAAAGTGGGCGCGAATAAAGACGAGCTGGGATTGCACCGCCGTTTAAATAGTCTTAAAGAGCAAATGGAAACGGCTCTCCGCGAAAAACGTTTTTCAGATGCGGGCGCGCTTAACAGGCGTATAAACGAAATTTCAAAAAAGCTGTACGGGGGCGATAATAATGAATGAGCGCAATGAGATTGCAGATACCGTTATTTCCACCCGCGTAAGGCTTGCGAGAAATTTGGAAGGCTATCCGTTTCCGTCGCATTTGAAGGACGATAAAAAGGCAAAGGAAATTATCCGCCTTGTTTCGTCTGCGCTCTCGCGGCTTCACGAATTTAAACTGTATTATATGGATAAAACCGACGGCGAACAGGCGCTCTCAATGAAAGAGAATCACCTTATAAGCCAGAATCTTATAGACAACAGCAGGTATTCCGCAGCGCTGATAGACGCCGACGGCAATATTTCGGTTATGATAAACGAGGAAGACCACCTACGTGAGCAGTGCATAGTCAAGGGATTGGATTTAACGTTTGCATATGAAACTATGTCGGAAATCGACGCGAGCATATCCAACAATATGAAATTTGCGTTTGACGAACAGTTCGGCTATCTCACGGCTTGTCCTACAAATCTCGGAACAGGGCTCAGGGCTTCCGTAATGCTGTTTTTACCCGCGCTTACCATAAGCGGGCTGATGAATAAGGTAATACGCAGCATATCGCGGCTCGGACTGACAGTTCGCGGAGTATTCGGAGAGGGCAGCCGCGCGGAGGGATATGCATACCAGATTAGTAACGAGGTTACATTGGGCGTAACGGAGGAGGATATTCTTGCGCAGGTGGAAGAGGTCGTAAACAAGGTCTGCGCGCTTGAAGCCGCCGAGCGTTCCGCGCTAAAAACGGGACCGTCTGCGCTTGAAATCGGCGACGATTGCCTGCGGTCGTACGGTATTTTAACACACTGCGCAAAGCTTTCTACGGAAGAGCTTATAAAATATACGGCAAACGTAAAGCTCGGCGTGTGCCTGGGGGTTTTAAAACTTGACGATATGTCGCTTATCGACGACTGGGTTGTTAAAATGCGTCCCTCAAATATAAACGCGGCGGCGCAGCGCGCTCTGTCGCCGGTAGACAGGGACGTTTACAGAGCGCAGAAAACAAGCGCGTATTTAAAAAAGATAATAACTACTTAAATGCTTAATTAGAGCATAGTACGGGGGTAACTTATGATTTTTAATAAATTCACTGATAATTTACAAAAGGTAATAATGCTTGCCGAAGAGTCGGCAAAGGTATACGGAAGCAGTTATATAGGAAGCGAGCATCTGGTTTTCGGAATGCTCAACTGCTCCAACTGTACTGCATATAAAGTGCTTATGTCCTGCGGCGTCAGCGAGGAGGAATACCGCGCTATTTTCCGCAATTCAATAGAACACAATTCCAACATACGCGGTTATACGCCAAAAACCAAGCATATAATTGAGCGCGCGATAGAGCTTGCCGTCGATATTCACGGCGACGATTCGCTCGCGGGTACGGAGCATATGCTGCTTGCTGTGCTTGCCGTTGACTGCGTTGCAAAGCGTATTCTGTTGGCTATGGGCGTTAATATGTCAAATCTGAATTCCAGGTGCGAACTTGCTTTAGGCGGCGACGATTCGTTAAACGAAGAATTTCCCGACGAATTTGACGGTTTTTTGAGCGCGATGCCTAAAAAAACGGCAAATAAACAGGAGAAAAACCGTCAGTCTTCTTCGCTCGGTAAAGCCGTTTTGCAGTACGGAGAGGATTTGACTGCGAAAGCGCGCGAGCTTAAAATAGACCCCGTAATCGGCAGAACAAAAGAAATCGAAAAAATAATTCAGGTGCTTTCCCGCCGTACAAAAAACAATCCGGTGCTCATAGGCGAGCCGGGCGTAGGTAAAAGCGCGGTAGTAGAGGGGCTTGCGCAGGCAATCGTCAAAAACGAAGTTCCTGAAATTCTCCGCGATAAAATAGTTTTTTCGCTCGACCTTGCGAGTATGGTTGCCGGCTCCAAATACCGCGGCGACTTTGAAGAAAGGCTTAAAAACGCAATAGAGGGCATTAAGAGCAACGGCAACGTGATTTTGTTTATAGACGAAATTCACCAGATAGTCGGGGCGGGGGCTACGTCAGACGGTAATATGGACGCAGCTAATATTTTAAAGCCTATGCTGGCGCGCGGAGAGCTTCAGACCATAGGCGCAACCACGTTAGAAGAATATAGAAAATATATTGAAAAGGATGCCGCGCTCGAACGCCGTTTTACGCCCGTGCAGGTGGACGAACCGAGCGTAACCGATACCATAGCAATTTTACAGGGCTTGCGCGACAGATACGAGGCGCACCACAAAGTAGTGATTACCGACGAGGCAATATCCGCTGCGGCTATGCTATCAGACAGATATATTACAGACAGGTTTTTACCCGACAAGGCAATAGACCTTATAGACGAAGCGGCTTCGCGCGCAAGACTCAACAGTATGAAGAGCCCTAAGGAGCTTACAGAGCTTGAGGAGCGTTTAAAACGCCTTAATATTGAAAAGAACAAGGCGGCAAAAGGCGAGATGTATTTGCAGGCGCAAAAACTAGTTTCGGAAATGACCGAAGTGCAGGAGCAAATCAATAAGATAAAGAGCGAATGGAAAGGCGAGCAGTACGCCGCGGTTCCTACAATCGCAAGCAACGACATAGCTGAAATTGTCAGCGGCTGGACCGGCGTTCCGGTGGTAAAGCTTACGGAACAGGAAAGCGAGAAGCTTTTGCACCTCGAAGAAAACCTGCACAAACGCATTATCGGTCAGGACGAGGCGGTGCAGGCGGTGTCAAAAGCAATACGCCGTGCGCGCGCAGGATTAAACGAACCTAATAAACCTATAGGCAGTTTTATTTTCGTAGGCCCTACGGGCGTGGGTAAAACCGACCTTGCAAAAGCCCTGGCGGAAACTATGTTCGGCGACGAGCGGCTTATGATTAGGCTTGATATGTCAGAATATATGGAAAAGCACTCCATTTCCAAGCTTATCGGCGCGCCTCCGGGATACGTTGGCTACGATGAAAACAGCGGCGGTCAGCTTACTGAAAGAGTAAGAAGAAAGCCGTACAGCGTTGTACTTTTCGACGAAGTTGAAAAAGCGCATCCCGACGTTTTTAATATGCTGTTGCAGATACTCGACGACGGAAGGCTAACCGACAGTAAAGGCAGGGTTGTAAATTTTAAAAATACCATTATAATTCTTACCTCGAATATCGGTGCAAGCGCGATTAAAAAAATGTCGAACTTCGGTTTTACCTCGGGCAGCGAGTCTGATTCGGGTTACGACACAATGAAAGAAAATATAAACGAAGCTCTTCGCGAACAGTTCAAACCCGAATTTTTAAACAGATTAGACGATATTATAGTATTCCGTAAGCTAACAAAAGAAGAGGCGGGTAAAATCTGTTATAAGCTTATGGACGGTTTGAGCGCGCGGCTTCAGGGAAGAGGTATCAGCCTTAATATTTCGGACGAGGCAATGGATAAACTGCTTGAAGAGGGGTATAACGATATGTACGGTGCGCGTCCCTTAAAGCGTATTATACAAAAACGCGTCGAGGATAGATTATCCGATGAAATTTTAGCGGGTAAAATTCTCCCCGGCGAAGTTGTAACAATCGCCGTAAAGGACGGAGAGTTTGTATTCCGTTCCGATAAGCGCCGCGAATAAAATAATAATAGAGACCGCCGAGGCTTTTTGCCTCGGCGGTTTTGTCGTTGTTAAAAGACAACCCCACGCTAAGCGTGGGGATAAGAAGCTTAAGCTATGGAC
>CAJUPX010000019.1:0-2954 GCA_910588685.1 uncultured Christensenellaceae bacterium
GAGACTTTTTCTGTCCATAGCTTAAGCTTCTTATCCCCACGCTTAGCGTGGGGTTATCTTTTAACAATATAAAAGCGGAAAGTCAACGGCTTTCCGCTTTTTTTAATAATCTTTTCTTCCTATAAGAATATCTATATCAACGTTAAAATAATCTGCCAAAAGTACAAGATTATCCAACGTAATTTGCCGTTGACACAATAAATATCTTGATAAAGTCGGCTGCGGAATTTTTACCTTTTCCGCCAACTCGCTTACTTTCATATCGCCCATTAAATCTTTAAGATTTTCAGAAAGGCACTGCATATATTTGCTCATATTTTATTTTTCATCAGACAAGCTACGTAAAAGCTCAAAAACTACTTTTCTTTTGCCTTTAGGCACCATTTCAAAAAGTTCTAATAAAAGCATTTGCTCACCGTCAAGTTCTCCATCGTCTATTCCGCTGTAAAACTCCGTCAGTGAAATATCCAATGCCGCACAAACTAATTCTATCGATTTCCTATCCGGCGTAAAATGTTTTTCATTAAACCAATCATAAACAGTTGTAGAATAAAGCCCCGCCTCTCTTGCAAGTTTATTTTTAGACCATTTTCGTTTTATTAATAATTCTTCTATCCTTTCCTGTATCGTCATATCACTTTCCAAAATATTATGTGTTAACAATAATATTTTATAATGGTTGACACTAAAATCTGTACGTGTTAAAATGTATATTATATAAGTTGTAGCACGTAAATTTACTAATAAGGAGTTTTATTATGGGTAGAGTATGTTGCTGTACGGGGATACCTCCCAAAGAATTTCCGTTTAAATACGGCAAGGACAAAGAAAAGCATTTAGCTTATTTAAAACAGCTGAAAGAAAAAATTGAGTTTGCAATAAAAAAGTACGGAGCGAGGCATTTTATTTCGGGTTTGGATTCGGGCACGGATTTAGACTTTGCCGCAAAAGTAGATTTATTTAAGGATACATACAAAATTACGTCGGAGTACGCAATAGCTTCTTACGACTATGATTATCAGATGTCGAGAGAAGACGTTTTGCGTTTCGGTATTTTTTTAAAAAACGCCGATAAACTGCATTTTGTTTCGGATACGTATACAGAAGAGTATTTTATTGACCTTTACCGTTATATGATAGATAGCAGCAATACGGTAATCGTAGTAGCAAACGGAATTAATAACTCAAAAACTCAATTTATAATAGAATACGCAAAAAGTCAGGGAAAACGTATTGAAATTATAGATTTAAGCTCTTTAAATTAATTGCTGTAATAAAGCCCCGCCGCGGCTGAGCCGCGGCGGGATAATTATTTATTAAATTATTTAATAATAAGTAGCTACGATATCTTCGGGAGATTGAGTTCTTTCCAGCTTTTCTGCAATTATTACCGGACCTTTGGTTTTATACGCCGAATTGTATTCGAGCGCGATTTTTCCGGTAACGGACAGCCATTCCCGCGTTTTTATATCCTTTATCAGGTCGTTGCATTTAACGGCGAATCCGTCGTATGCTATATCCGCCTCGCAGCAGGTCATAATATGCCTACCGAGAATTATATAGCCTTTGGGAGCTTTTTTAGTAACGGCAGCCATACCTTTAAAATGCACGGTCTTGCCCACGTACTCCCCGGTTTTTTCAGCCATATCCCTGTAAAACCAGGCAAAATCCCTGTCCTGCACTTCAATTACAGGCGCATTTACGTCAAACGGCATAGGGTCCTCTATATCGTCAAACTCAGCCTTTCCGCCTACGTATTCGTAAACGATGTCGGGACGGCGCGACACGCCGCGCACAACCTTATGAAATTCCTGCTTTTCGTATTCACCCTTAAAGCGGTTAAAAACTACCATTTGCGTAAGCTGCATTTTGTCGAATACGAGCTGGCGCATATTGCGGTTGTAGTTGAGGAACGTAGCCGAGTCGAAAAAGGTCATTATCTGGTTTATTATCCAGCTTTCGGGCATTGCGTCAAAAAACTGCTGCAAAAGCCACGCGCCGTTATATTCCACAACAACGCGTTGCGCAGAATATTTTTCGGTTATCCGTTGCAGATTTTCCTGCGTGAGCTCCTCCGCGCTTTCAATAGTTACCTTTATAACGTTTTTAACGGTGAATTTTTCGGGCTCATATTCTTCCTCGCCCTCCTCGCATACAAGAAGCACCGTGGTTTCACCGGTGTCCATACGCGGGTCTTCAAGCGTTTCCTGTATAAATTTAGTTTTGCCCGACTCCAAAAATCCCAAAAAAAGATAAACGGATACGTCTTCCATAATTAAGTCCTTTTTAAATTTATATAAAGCGCAAGCAACGTCCGCCCGTTGTTATAAAACGCGAAGATACGAGCAAGACAAGGAACACACTCCAAGCTGTTAAAAACACAGAGAAGCAAGCAAGACAAGGAAAGCGAGCACTGTCGCACCGAAGGCATAAGCCTTACCGCAGGGAGCTTACATATTAGTAAGTGACCAAGGCAGGCGCAGCTTGACACAGTATTGCGCAGCTAATATGAGTTTTTATTTATACTCCGAATAATTCTTTAAGCTCTTCCTCATCTATTTTACTGCCTATAACGCACAGTCTGCCCGCATACGACGCCGCACCCTCGCGGATATCCGTTTGTCCGGGGATATAGTCGAAATGCAGCCATTCGCCGTCCGTAGAGCAAACTATGCCTTTTGCACGCAAAACAGTGCCGAATCTTACCGCGTCCGACAGCCCGCCGAGCGCCTTTGCAAGCTCCGCCCTGTCAAACTTCTTGTTTGTTTCCGTGCCCCAGCTTGCAAACACCTCGTCGGCGTGGTGATGCCCGTGGTGGTCGTGACGGTGTCCGTGCTCCTCTTCTCCGTCGTGGTCGTGGTGATGACAGCAGCCGTGCTTATGCTCGTGCTCTTCTTCCCCGTCGTGGTCGTGGTGATGACAGCAGCCGTGCTTATGCTCGTGCTCCTCTTCTC
>CAJUPX010000019.1:3054-45875 GCA_910588685.1 uncultured Christensenellaceae bacterium
CCGTCGTGGTCGTGGTGATGACAGCAGCCGTGCTTATGCTCGTGCTCCTCTTCTCCGTCGTGGTCGTGGTGATGACAGCAGCCGTGCTTATGCTCGTGCTCCTCTTCTCCGCCGTGGTCGTGGTGGTGGCAGCAGCCGTGTCCGTGACGATGTTCTTCTTCAAGCTCCTCAAGCTCGTGTTCAAGCGTATGCGAATGCTCCATAGCGCTTAAAATCTCGCTGCCGTCAAGCCAGTCCCAGGCGGTGGTAACAACCGTTGCCGCGCCGTTGTGACCGCGTACGAGCTCCACTGCGTTTTTGAGCTTGTCCTCGCCGCATTTATCGGTATGGCTGAAAATAATACAGCGCGCCGTTTCAATCTGATTATTGAAAAATTCGCCGAAATTTTTCATATACATCTTGCACTTAGCGGCGTCCACAACTGTATTCAAAGTATTGATAACGCAGTTTTCAAGCCCCGCGCTCTCTACCGCGCGCACAACGTCGGACAGCTTGCCCACGCCCGACGGCTCAATAAGTATACGGTCGGGCTTATACTCCGCATAAACCTTTTGCAGAGCTTTTGCAAAATCGCCCACAAGCGAGCAGCATATACAGCCAGAATTAAGTTCGTTAATCTGTATACCCGCCTCGGCTAAAAATCCGCCGTCAACGCCTATATCGCCGAATTCGTTTTCAATTAATACAAGCTTTTCGCCGGTATACGCCTCTTTAATAAGTTTTTTAATGAGCGTAGTCTTTCCCGCGCCTAAAAATCCCGAAAAAATGTCTATCTTAGTCATAAAAAACCTCCCTTAATTTAATTAATATATAACCTTTTTTTAATGAAACTAAACGGCGAAAACGTTTCCGCCTTTCGCCGCTTTTCCGCAATTATATCTTTCTGAAACCGCCGTCAACCCTGTGCAGCTTTATGCTTGCGTCCGGGTTGTTGCCCACGAGCGTTTTAGCATAGTCGATAGCTTCCTGCTGAGTATCGAATAGCTTTAACGCCTTTGCGCCGCCCTCAAACTTAACCTGCCATTTTCCGTCTTCCTTGCGCTTTGAAATATGGTAAATTCTCTTGCCGTCGTCCGCGGCTGTCTGTGCCGCAGTCTTGGGCTGCGCCGGCGCAGCGGGCTTAGAGGCTGCGGGTTTTGCCGTAACCGTAACCTTTTTAACGGGCTTTTCTTCTTTTGCAACCGCTTTGATAGTAACTTTTTTAACGGGCTTTTCCGCGACGGGTTCGGGCTCGGCAACAGGAGCAGGTTCAGCCGGCTTTTCCTCTGTTACAGGCGCGGGTTCAGGCTCTTTCTGCGTTTCCTGCGCGTTTACGGGCTCCGTTTTAGCTTTTGCAGCGGAGGCTTTTTCGGCAGATTTCTTAGCTTTGGATTTTTTGCGCCCGGAAACGATAAGCGTAATAACAACCAGAACAAGCAAAATTGCAACAAGCGCCGCCGCCGCAATTACAATATACTCTAAAGTTCCCATATTAGAAAAATCTAACGCAAGTAAATTCATTTCGCACCTCTTTCTTTTAATATATTTTATAACATTTTATTAGTAAATGCAAGCAAATATACAAATGTTTAAAATGAAAACCGACGGAAATTTCCGCCGGTTCCGATAATTTTTAATAAATTCAAAAACCGCTATACAGTCTGAGCCGAATAATTAATATTTTGTGATTTTAACGCTTTTTACAACCAGGGGCAGCGCAGGCACGGTAAAGCTCGTTTCTATATTTCTGTCTGCCTCTTCCTTGGAAAAAGCTTCAAGGTTGTCAACGTTTACGGTAACGTCGGCATTTTCAAGCCCGTCGAGCAATTCGTCCACGTCGTCAAGGAAATTAGTTAAATCGTCCGCATTTTCCAAAAGCGCGAAAACGCTGTAATTATTCGCCTTGAAAGCCGAGGTGTTGGAAACCTGCAGCATAAACAGCGAAGTAGCGCAATTGCTCGTATAATCAGCCTGAATAATCTGTTTGTCCGTGGGCGTAACATATACCTTGCCGGTCGTCTTTTTTCCGTAATAATACATTTTAAGGCAACCGAAACTGTCTACGCAGACGTCGTTTTTGATTTCCTGGTTAATATTGTTTACAAACTCGCCCATAAGATAAGGCAGTGCGTCGTCTGCGCTTACCGTTTCTTTGCCGTCTTTGTAGATATGGTTTTTGTAAACCGAGGGGGTAAGCTGTTTGGATAACTCGTAATATGCGCTCTCCTTGCTGTTATCGTCGAGATAGTTGCGCAGAGTATCGTTTTCGTAAGCGCTTTCGTAAGCGCCGTCGGTTTCGTCGTAAGCGTATCCGCCGGTATACCAGTCGCTGGTGGTATAGTTGTGGATTATGGTGTTATCGTAAAAACCGTTGTCGGCAAGCTCTATAAAGTGCCTTACGGTTACGGGGTGAATATTTCTGTAAAGGGTATATCTGAGCTTAACAGACTTTACTTCTTCTCCCGCACGGATTTCCAAAACTATTTCAGCCTTGGGGTGGTTTGTTTCAATTTTGCACGCCGAAGCAAACGCGGCAAATACCGCTACGCCTGCAAGCGCAACACTGATTATTACTTTTTTTGCTGTTTTTATAAAATTAGACATAATTTAATCGTTCCGTGATAATTATACCACTTTATTTTACTTTGAAATGTCCGCTTCGTCAAGCGTTTTAGTTTAGCGGTGACAAAATCTTTTACGATTTTTATAAAAAAAGCTCCGAAGCGGTCAGCTCCGGAGCCTTAATTTTTAAAATTACTCTAAAACAGCGGTTGCGCCTGCAGCCTTGAGGTCTGCAACGATTTTGTCTGCATCTGCTTTTGCAACGTTCTCTTTAAGCACGCCGCCCTTTTCAACAGCCTGCTTAGCCTCTACAAGTCCAAGACCGGTGAATGCACGTACAACTTTGATAACGTCGATTTTCTTAGCGCCTGCGTCTTTAAGAACTACGTTAAACTCGGTCTTCTCTTCTGCGGGAGCTGCTGCCGCTGCGCCTGCTGCGGGAGCTGCCGCTACTGCTACGGGAGCCGCTGCGCTTACGCCGAACTCCTCTTCAAGTGCTTTTACGAGCTCGTTGAGCTCAAGGACGGTCATATTTTTGATTTCGTCGATATATTTCTTTACGTCTGCCATTTTATTTAAATCTCCTAATTATTTTCAAATTTATATTTTTGCGTATTTTAAGGGTGCGCCCGCCCGAAAATCTCCGGCTCTTTCAGCCGTTCCGTAAATACAATTACGCCTGTTTCTGGTCTGCGATTGCGCCGAGCACGCGAACGATACCTGCAACGAGATTGTTGAGCACGCCTGCAAAATTTGACAGGGGAGCCTGCATAGAACCGAGCATTTTTGCAACGAGTTCCTCTCTCGAAGGCATAGAAGCGAGCGCCTTAACGCCGTTTTTGTCCACATACGCGTTGTCAACAAACGCGCTCTTGATTACGATTTTTTTATCGTATTCCTTAGCCGCTGCGGAAATAACCTTAGCCGCTTTTGTTTCGTCAGCGCCGAACGTTACCGCGGTAGGTCCGTTCAAATCGTTGTCGAAGTCTTTAAATCCGAGGTCGTTCAACGCTTTTCTTACGAGCGTGTTTTTATAAACCTTGTATTCGCAGTTTGCTTCGCGGCATTTGTTACGGATATCCGAAACTTCTTTTACGGTAAGCGCGTTGTAATCAACGAAAATAACCGATTTGGAAGCCTTGATTTTTTCCGTAATTTCCTGAACGACTAACTTTTTAGCTTCAAAATTAGCCGACTTTCTTTCTTCCGACATTATTACCTCCCATAATATTTTTAGGTAAATAAAATCCCTGCTACCGTTAAGGCGCAGGGAAAAACAGCGTGTAGCTTTAAATTCTTGTCCTGTCACCTCGGCGGGGTATTAAGCGCAAAGCACCCGCTTTCTTCGGCAGATAATTTCTATTACCTTTTGAATTATATTATTCCCCAAAAAAAATGTCAACCGATTTTCAGGGTTTTTTGAATTTTATTTTTATAGACCCGCTTCTTTTCTTATATTTAAAATCATAAACTCAAATTCTTTTTCAGCTCGCTCATTTTCGTGTATTTTAACCAGCTTGGCGCACCGGTCAATCACCTCAAGCATATAATTTTGATATATTTCCCAGTTTTCGGACGACCACAATAATTTAACTATTTTCGCGGTTTCCTCATCCTCCGTTATACCTTTTTCATTCATATCCTGCAAAAGCTTTTCCCTAAATGTATTCTTTTTGCCATTGTTTGACATTTTGCTTAATATCTCCTGTACTTAATACATTAAATATAATCACGAATTTTGTGAATGTCAAGCATATTTCACGAAATTCGTGAAATAATATATTTAATTAAGAATTATGAAAATTTTCGGCGAACGACTTAAATATACAAGATTAGATAAGAATTTGACGCAGAAAGAATTAGCTCAAATGCTTAACGTAACAGGTAATACCGTACATTCTTGGGAAACAGATAAACAAGAGCCCTCTATGGCTATGATTTTGAAAATCTGCAAAGTACTTGATGTTTCAATTGAATATTTGTTCGGCGAAACTGAATATTAATTTTAATGAACAGGCAAGTAGAAAAACGTATAGGACAAAATATTAAATATCTACGCGGAAAAGCGGGTTTAACCCAAGATGTTTTAGCGGCAAAATTGCAGCTTAGCGATTGCGATATAACGCGAAGCGCAATTGCCAAAATCGAAGTCGGACAACGGCATCTTTATCCCGATGAAATTATTTTGATTAAGCAGATTTTAAACGTAAAGTATGAAGATATTTTCAAATAAAACAAACCCCGCGGAAGTTCCGAGGGGTTTGTTTTATAATTGAATAAATAAACAAGTGACAATTGTTCTGAAAACTCAGAGAAGCAAGCAGAACGAGAAGCGCGAGCACCGACCGCAGGGAGCTTACACAGAAGTAAGTGACCAAGGCGGCGCGCAGCGCGACATAGTTATGCGTAGCTTATATGAGTTTTAGCGGTAGCAAAAAAGGCGGAATAAAAATTCCGCCTTCAACTTAACCCTTATTATAAGATACGCGAACGCCGGGTCCCATTGTTGAGGAAAGCGTAACGCTCTTTATATACTGACCTTTTGCAGCAGCCGGCTTAGCCTTTACAATTGCGTCCATAAGCGCGTTGAAATTCTCTTTGAGCTTCTCTTCGCCGAACGACTTTTTGCCGATTGCAACGTGGATAATAGCCGTTTTATCAAGACGGTACTCAACTTTACCAGCCTTAACTTCTTTAACAGCCTTAGCTACGTCCATAGTAACCGTACCGCTCTTGGGGTTGGGCATCAAGCCCTTAGGTCCTAAAATTCTACCTATTCTACCTACAAGACCCATCATATCGGGAGTGGTGATAATTACGTCGTAATCAAACCAGTTTTCTCTCTGGATACGCTGAACGGTTTCCTCCGCGCCGACAAAATCCGCGCCCGCAGCCGTTGCCGCGTCCGCCTTGTCGCCCTTTGCGATAACGAGCACGCGCTTGGTTTTACCTGTACCGTTGGGAAGTACGAGCACGCCGCGGACCTGCTGGTCTGCCTGGCGGGGGTCTACGCCCAGACGAACGTGAAGCTCAATTGTTTCGTCGAATTTAGCTTTTGCAGTATCGATAACTATTTTAGCAGCCTCGCCGAGGTCGTAAGCCTTGGAACGATCGTAGAGCTTAATGCTCTCCGCATATTTTTTAGCAAGTTTCATCTTCCGTCCTCCTTACTCCTCAACCGTAACGCCCATAGAGCGCGCCGTACCCTTTACCATACTCTTTGCGGATTCGAGATCCACGCAGTTGAGGTCGGGCATCTTGGTCTTAGCAATTTCCTCTACCTGGGCTTTGGTAAGCTTGCCCACTTTATCCCTGTTGGGACGTGCGCTTGCCGATTCCAAGCCGAGCGCTTTTTTAATAAGCACGGGCGTAGGGGGCGTTTTTAAGACGAACGTAAAGCTTCTGTCCTGATAAATGGTGACTACGCAGGGGATAATAAGCCCAGCCTGAGCCGCCGTTTTTGCGTTGAATTCCTTAGTAAAGCCGGGTATATTGATACCGTGGGGACCGAGCGTTGAGCCTACGGGAGGCGCAGGGGTCGCTTTACCGGCAGGAAGCTGCAATTTAACTACCGCAGTAATTTTCTTTGCCATATTATATATTTCCTCCAAGTGGTTATAACGAGTGTATCAGTGCAAAAAAATTTAAAACACTCTCCCACAAATTTGACTGTTTATTGAAGTCCCGTTTTCAGAAAACGCGGTGATACGAGCAGAACGAGGAGCGAAAAACCACGTTGTTGTAAAACTCAGAGAAGCGAGTATGACAAGGAGCGTGCGGATTTTGCGACAGGAGTTTACTTATGCGTAAATGACTGAGCAAAAACGCAAACGCGACAAAGCCAAACGACGCTTATATGAGTTTTAAGCGGGAGCAATTACTCTTCGATTTTTTTAATCTGAATATACTCCACTTCCACGTCGGTGTTTCTGCCGAACATCTGGATGTTTACCTTTGCTTTCTGGGCAGCGTCGTTGAGTTCGGTTATAACGCCCTCAAAACCCTCCAGAGGACCGGAATCCACGCCTACTTTATCGCCTACCGCGAAATCGGCGTTTATAACGACGTCCTCAAGGCGCATTTTGCGTATTTCAGCCTCCTGCATAGGAATGGGTCTGCCCTGCGGACCGACGAAACCGGTAACGCCGCGGGTGTTTGTTACCCAGTACCAGAGCTGGTTGGAATATATCATTTTAATGAAAACATAGCAAGGCAACAGCTTGCGTTCTACAATTTTACGCTTGCCGTTTTTCTCTTCGATGGTCTGCTCCATAGGAATTTTGACATCGAAAATCATATTTTGCAGATTATTGTTTTCGATTAATCTCTGCAAACTGTCCTTAACCATCGATTCGTAGCCCGAATAGGTGTGAAGGATATACCAGCAGGGATTAACGGGATCAGCTACCATTAATGCCATATACCGCTCTCCTACATCTTGGTTATGAGGTTAAACAGCGCTAAAAGCCCCTCGTTTATACCTGTGATTACCAATGTAAAAACAAAAACAACCACCAGAACAACGCAGGTACCTCTTACCACCTTGGGGAAAGACGGCCACGTTACTCTTTTAAGCTCGGAAAACGTTTCTTTGAGCTTTCTGCCCATTCTTACGAATATGTTCGGTTTTTTAGCCTTTTCAACATTTTTTTGATTTGCCATACTATTTTCCTTAACTGGATTTTGAAAAATGCGGAGATACGAGCAAGACAAGGAGTGCGAGGATAACCCGAGGGAATTTACTAATGCGTAAATGACCGAGGGTTGCCGCAGCACAACACAGTATTGCGACGTATATACGCGTTTTAGCGCGAGCCGATTATTTGCTTTCCTTGTGGTCGGTATGCTTCTTGCAGAACGGGCAATACTTGGAAAGAGTTAATCTGTCGGGATCGTTGCGCTTGTTCTTATAACTGTCGTAATTGCGGTGTTTGCACTCCGTGCATTCGAAAGTTATTTTATTCCTTACTTGTGCTTTCATCGGAAAACTCCATACAAAAAAATTACACCCCCGTTTCGAGTGCTTTTTGATTTTAACACATCAAAAGGGGGTTGTCAACCTATTTTAATATATATTTAACAAAAATATCGCGTAGGTAAATTTAAACCCGCACGTATTTATAAAAACACGGAGATACGAGCAAGACAAGGAAAACAAGCGACGACCGCAGGGAGCTTACATAGATGTAAGTGACCAAGGCGGCGCGCAGCACGACGCCGTATTGCGACGTATATATGCGTTTTTAATTGTTTTTAATTTAAGTTGCCGTCGCCTACGGTAAACGCATAAACGTCCCTGTCCTCAGGAAAAATCGTTCCCGCTATAACGGGCAGGTTCAAGGGCGCGATATACGCGTTGGCAGTGAGATTTGTTACGGCTGCGCGGAGGTAAGGGTATACAATTTTGGTTGCCTCGATAACGAATTTTCTCTCCTCGTCGTTGTTTTTAACGTCCTCCACCTCGAATATACCCACGAGAGTAACGTTGATATTAAAAGGCTTGGGTTCTTCGTCCGTGCTCTCTATTTTAACGGACAGAGCAAGAAAATTGAGCTTGTCGTTTCCGTTTACCTTTCTGACCTGACGGGAAAACTGGGGCTTTATATCAAGCTTATCGTTGGGAGCTATTTTAACTCTGTTGAGTTTGAACGAAAGCTCCTCGCCCGTAATGCCTTTAAATTCGTATTTCATTTTTGACTCCTTTTACTTTTAAAATTATCACTTATTTAAGTATAACCCTAAAAGCATTGTTTGTCAAGGGTTAACTTTACAAATAACTCTTTAATTTTCTCTCGTAACCCTCTTCGAGCGCGATTAAGTCCTTTAAAAGCAGTTTTACCTCTTCGTCCATAAACTTTCCGCCGTCGGTCAGCGAGGTTTTTAAAGAGGTTATACCCTGTACCGTCCCCTTAATCATCATCTGCGCGATATTCTGCGCCGAATTGTCGCTGGCGGTATTCATTTTAATGGCGCTCCACATCATAGCCTTTTTTATGGGCGAGGGCGATTTGAGCTCCAAATCGTATTTGAGTGCAAGAGTAGCCGCTCTCGCGCATATCTGTTCGTAGCCCTCGTATTCGCGCTTGATTTCTTCTTTAATTTTTTCGTCGTCTATTTCGGGCATAATGTCGGATATAGACGTAAGCCCGAGCTGGGCGTTGCGGTAAATTTCAGCAAGTATTTCGCTGTCTTTTTTAATTTCCTGCATAATATTCTCCTTATGCGTATTTTGCGCAGAGCAAATAAAATTATGCAAATATCGCCGTTAATAAGGTAAAAACGCTTGACTATGCGCTTAATTTATGTTAAATTTAATACCGAGCCGCTCGGAACGGGCTTTTTTAAGTGTGCAACGCACCGCCTGAGCCATAGGCAAAAATCCGGCGAGACTGGTTAGAGGAGGTAAATATAATGTACGCAATTTTCGAGAACGGCGGCAAGCAATACAGGGCTTCCGTAGGCGACCTTTTAAAGGTTGAAAAACTCAACGTTAAAGAGGGCGCTACCGTAGAATTCCCCGTTATTTTAACGGCGGACGACAAGGGTATCCGGGTTTGCAGCGAAGTGGCAAACGTAAAGCTCAGCGCCGAAGTAGTTTCTCAGGGCAAGGAAAAGAAGATAATAGTTTTCAAGTACAAGCCTAAGAAAAACGAAAGAAAAAAGCAGGGTCACAGACAGCCTTACACACTTATAAAAGTAACGGCTATAGGCGTATCAGAAGCCAAAAAACCCGCTGCCAAAAAGACTGCGGCTAAAAAGCCCGCAGCCGAAACTGCCGAAGCAACCGAAGCTAAGGCCGAATAATTTCAGGAGGATAAAGATATGATATTTTTACGCTTATTCGCCCATAAAAAAGGTACCGGCTCCTCGCACAACGGCAGAGACAGTAATCCCAAAATGCTCGGGGTTAAGCGCGCCGACGGTCAGTCGGTTCTTGCAGGAAACATTCTTGTAAGACAGCGCGGCACCAAATTCAAGCCCGGCAACAACGTAGGCATCGGCAAGGACGACACTCTCTTTGCGCTTATTGACGGCGTTGTTAAGTTTGAAAGAGTGGGCAAGGACGGCAAACAGGTATCGATATACCCCGTTGCCAACGCAAACTAATTTAAAACGAGCGAGGCTTTGCCTCGCTTTATTTTTTTACAGGTAGCTTTTATGATTACGGTTACGCCTTTAAAGGACGCATACAAAGATAATTTTATACAGCTTTTCAACGACTACTACGCCGAGCTTGACTGCGGCGAGGACGTTCCGCGTCTTGTCAACGAATATATCCTGCCCGACCTTTTAGCGGGGCTTATCAGTATCGACCTTATCAAAGACGGCGACGTTTTTGCGGGATTTATAATATACCAGATTGACGACATTGACAACGACTGGAATTTTATGGAGGGCTGGGGCGACGTCCGCGAAATATATATCACTCCCTCCCTGCGCCGCACCGGGCTTGGCAAATTTATACTTTTTACCGCAGAAATGAAAATGAAAGAGCGCGGAGCGGACAAGGCGTACGCGCTGCCCACGCCGCAGACCGAACAGTTTTTCATACACTGCGGATACGAAAAAACCGAGGCTTACGACGACGAGCTCGAATGTTACGTATTTGAAAAACACTGTTTAAACCCGAAATGCAACTGCAAATAAGTTAATTTTACTTTAACTAAAAGACAGGCGCGGACTTCTGTCCGCGCCTGTTCTATATTTACTGTTGAAAAATACAACGCGCTTACGTTGCCGCCGGCGCATACGCAAACCATTTATATTGCGCTTTAGCGGGCAACGCCGTACTATCAAGCGTGCCGAGCCAATCGTCCACGCCTATTCCGTTCCACACGTTCATCATAATTTGCATAGAATGCGACGGAAGAGCTTTTTGCGCTGTTGCCTCCGCGCGGTACACTGCCACGCCGTCAATATACCACACTATACCGTTAGGGCTCCAATCGAAAGCGTATTCGTGGAAATCCAAAGACGCGTCGAAACCGAGGTTAAATACAAATTCGCTGTTGCCCTTTCCGTTCGTATAGAAATTGAACTGAACGACAGACGTATCTTTGCCCAAAAATTCAATATCTATTTCGTCCCAAACGGGCTCATTGGTGTAAGTAAAAAATGAAGAAACCACGCCCGAACATTTTGCCGGCTTCATACAAACCGAATAAAACCCGTAAGAGTATTTGCTTTTTGAACGGTATTCCGCGCCGGCATAGCCGCTCCCTTCTTTGGAAACCGACATACTCATAACACCGTCTTTAACCGAAGCGCTGCTTTTGCGCCAAGTACAGTTAAACATATTGCCGTTTGAATAACCGTCAGCCCAGACAAATTCGGACGAACCGCCCTGCGAAAAACGAACGATTTTTTCTGTTTCCTTAGTAAGTCTGTCGGGAATTCCCGCCGCTGATTCGTGCGGGGTAAACGAGGGTTTATTTTGGTTACCGTTACCGTTTCCATCGTCCTCGTCCTTATCGGTATTCTCGCCACCGTTATCGTTGTCGTTGTCGCCGTTGAGTTCGTCGTCTTTATCCGAAGGCAAGTCTTCTCCGTGCGACGGCGGGGTTACAGTTAATAACCCGCAACCCGCAACGGACGTTACGGCAGTAATTAAAAACATACACGAAACGAGAGTTGCCAACAACTTAAATATTTTTTTCATATTTACGTTCCTTATTTATAATAAAACTGCTTGCAGTCGGTTCAGAAAATAAACGCTATTTCTTGCGAAATAGCGTTTATTCCTATTTTTTGATTGCGTTAAGCATTATACGCTATCCGTTTTTACTCCGCCGTAACGTTTTCAACCTTGATTGCTACGCAGCCGTAGTTATACGCCTGACCCCAGTTATTATCCTCAGTACCCTCGAAATCTACGCCGGACTGATAGTTGACTATAGAATATTTTTTGTCGCCTACGGTAACACTTGCACCGGGAACTGCGCTTTCGGCGCTGAGTTTAAGGTCTCTTAACTTGTTATCGGCATAACCCTCTTCGCTGGGCAACTTTTCTGTGAAGTGCGCGCTGTAAGCGCCCGTGCTGCTGTCGGAAGTAGCGTCAACAGTAAGCCTGGTTATATCGTACTTTATTAAGAAAGTACTATCTTCTTCGTTTACGCTAACGGAAACTCTTGTAAACTCCCACTTTTTCCAGCCGCCGCCGCATTCCTGAAGGTCAAACGGGGTAGCGTTGAGCCAAGTCTTAGCAGCGTCTACGTTTTCAAACGCATCTAATTTGACAGTGCCTGCAAGATTTAAAATCGCCTTGCCGTCTTCAACGGTCAGCGTTACGCCCGTTGCAACGGCAACGTCAGCCGCAAGCGCTTCGGGAGCCTCGGGAATTATAGGAGCGTCGGGATCTACGTAACCCTCGAGTTTGGTTTCGTCGTCAATCCATTGATGAGCGGATGGGCCTAAATCTTTAAACTGAATACTATAAATGGAAACTTTAACCACGTTGCCGGTTCCCTCTCCGTCGTTGGGTTCGGAAAGCAAACCGAGCAAGATATTAACCGCGGTTTCAACGTTATCATATACGCCGTTAGCGTATATTGCGCCGCTGTCGCCGTGTCTGAACTGAACGGTTATTTCTTGTTCTTCGTTTGCAACAAGCTCAGCCTTATGGTTATCTTCGTTGTCTTCGTCCATCTGATAGCCCTTATCATTGTCATCGTAAGGATTTACAACTATAGTGCCTGCCGCATTGGATAAAATTTTAAATTTAATTTCGTAATTATGGTTAGCCTCAAGTTTTCCTTCGTTACCGGCACTGCTACGGTAGAAAAGCTGAATTGCGGAATCTTTGGGTCCGGGTTGCATACTGCCGGCGTATTTATCAACAGAGAATGTGATATTCATTTTATTTGCGCCGATATATTTGTAACCGTCGTAAGGCGTTTCCTCATTATAAGGTTCCGTATACGCGCTGTAAATTGTCGTGTTAGACCAGTTGTACCCCTGGTCGCCCCAATATCCCCAAGTATCAGCGGGAGTTTTGTTCTGCTCGTAAGTATCCATTAATTCAGCGCCGGCAATTTCTTTGATTACTACGGTAACCGATGCAGACTGCGATTCGTTGCTTACGCGCTTCACCGTTATAACAGCTTCGCCGGGGTTAACTCCGGTGATTACGCCGTTGTTTACGGATACTATGCCCTGATTAGACGTAGTCCAGACAATCTGTTCGTTTTCCATTTCAACGTCGTTTTTGAAAACTTTGGCGCTGAGGTTTAAAACACCGTCAACGTCAAGCTCGATTTTACCGTCGGCGTTAGGTGTGTAACCGGAAATTTTTACTTCCACCGAGTTAACGGTTACGTTGCAGGTTGCGCTGAAATCGCCGTAAGTTGCGGTGATTTTAGCAGTACCTTTCGACTTACCCGAAACAATACCTCTCGTAACGGAAGCAACCGCCTGGTTGTCGGAAGCCCAGGTTACGTCGCCGGCTTTAAGCTCGGCAGTGGTATCGTCATTATAGGTCGCCGTTACCGTAAGCCTGATTGTGTCGCCGGTTTCAACTTCTACCGCAGCGGAATTAATTGCAATAGCCGTAACCGCAGGCGTTTTGTCGCCTCCGCAAGCCGTGAACGGCAACATTAATACAAGTGAAAGTATCAAGGCAAGCGCAGATAATAAGTGCTTTTTAATTCTCATAGTAATATATACCCCTTTTAAAAATTTTTCAATTTAACCGTTCAACGAACTTTTATTGTCCGTCTTTGGTTGTTTCGGCAGGTTCAGCCCCGTCCGCGGACGCGGAATTTGCCGCCTTTTTGTTTTTAATAATGTTTTTCGCCAAGAAGAATGCCATCACAGCTACGCCTGCCAACAGGGCAACTTCAACGACTACCACGCCCGCAACCCACGCAAGGTTGTACTGAGCGCCCTTATTCAAGTCAATTTGAAGGCTGGGGTCAAAGTTCTTAGCCGCCTTTTGCGTATCTACGAACGTCCACAAAACGTCGTGCGCAACTCTTTCGGCAACCTTATAGCCCATATCGTTTTTAATGGTATTAAATACGGAGTCGGTAAACCCGTTGGTAAGCCAAATGCTGTTTCCGGCCCAAATGCCTCTGTAGGGAGGCATATAGCTTTCGCCCGAATTCATCCAGTCGGTTACCGCGCTTCCGCGGAAATTCCATTCGTTCCTGACGATTTCAGTCATAACACCGTAGTTTCCGCCAGACCAAACTCTTCCTAAGCGGTTCATACTCGTCATAAGAGCGTTACCGCCGCCTTCCTTAATCATAATTTCAAAAGGTTTAAGATAAATTTCACGCAGCGTCTGTTCGGTAAGGAAAGTGAACAAACCCTCGCGGTTAAATTCCGTATCGTTAACGACAAAATGTTTTACGTACGAATAAACGCCCATATCCTTTGCGCCCGAAACGGTTCCCGCGCAGATTTTACCCGCCAGCACGCCGTCCTCGGAATAATATTCGCCGTTTCTGCCGCCGAAAGGATTGCGGTGAGTATTGGCGCCGGGCGCATACCAACCGTATAAACCGTCAATAGAATCTTTTTCTCTGCCCACGCTGCGACCTAATGCAACAGCCAGATTTGTACTCCAGGTCTGCGCAAGCATAGTGCCGCTGGGATAAGCCACAAATTCGCAGCTCGTGCCTTCGCCGCCCGTTACGCGGGTGTTAAAGCCGAGAGGACCGTCCAAATCAACGAATTCTTTTTTGTCGATGCTAGGAATCGCGTTGGTCTTGAAATAGCCGTCGCTGACTAATCCGGCAAGTTCGCTGTTGGTTATATTGGAAATTAACAATTTCCAAATTTCGTCGTCGTAAGATTTCGCGTCCATAGCGTCCGCAAGTTTCAGACCGTTGCCGCCAGCCGAAACGTCGCGCTTGGTGCCAAGTCCGCCCTCAGCATCGGTGTAACCCGCGTACTCCAGCTGTTTTTGCGTAGGCGAAACCATTTTTGCTATTTGCAAAGCCTCGTCGGTCATATCCCTCGCGTTAGTAATCTTCTTGGGATAGGTAGCTTTGAAATCTTCACGCGAAAGATATTTAACACCGCCGTCGCTTTCGTGACTTCCGTCAAGGTCGGCTTCGTCGATAGTCTGGTCGTTGTTTTTACCGTCCTTATTAGTGAAACGGTTTATTACGTCATTGCCCGTTTGTTCGTCTTTATCATATGTATAGCCTTTTGCGGGCACTGTGTAATCCAATACCGACGAACCCTTTGCCATATCGGCAGCCTCGTGCGAGTTTTTCATCAGACGAAGCTGATAATCGCCGCCGTCAAGCTCATAACCGGTATGTCCGTTATTGTTTTTGTCATAACAGTCGTAAGAAGCCATTCCCTGCGCGCTGACAGAAAGAGTCACCACGTCGAAACCGCCCGGCTGAATTACGTCGGTCTTTGCGAAATCCGCAAGGTTTACAAAAGCCTTTTCTATACCGCCCTTAATATATTGCGGCGTATAGTACAGCTGCACAACGTCCGCGCCGGGGTAAGTTTTGCTGTTGTTTTTTACTTTAACAGTAATTTCAATTTTATCATTAGCTTTAAGTTCCGAACCGGACGGAACGCTTACGTCTGTAATTTCCCATTCGAAATCGGCGTAAGAAAGTCCGTATCCGAAAGGATATTGAACAACGCCGTTGTAACCTTTGCCGTATTGATTATCAACGTCCGCCCAATAACCTTCAGCATCGGCGGTTTCAAACCACTTATATCCGACGTAAATGCCTTCCGAATAATCCACGTAAGCTTTAAAACGAGAATCTCTTTCGTTTTTACGGTTTGCGTAAATTGTTCCCGCGCCTACTTCGCCGTTGCCCTTATTTCCTTGGTTTACCGCCGAAGGAGTAGTGCCGATAATATCGTAAGCATAGGTGTCTACCGTTCTTCCCGAGGGAGATACCAACTTCTTTTCGGTAATAACATTACCGTTTGCGTCCTTTTTATAAACGGGCGTACCGTCGGCGTTGTATTTTACGTTACCGTCGGAATCAAGTTCCGGAACAGGTTCTTCTTTCTCGCCGCGAAGCACGTTGACAAGTCCGTTCACACCCGAAATTCCCGTAATTCCAACGAGAAGCGCACCGTCGATTTCTTCACTCTCAATAAAGCCCGTTTCCATAGTATTAGCGGTATTAAGCACTACGATGACTTTATCGCAAAGCTCGGTCGCCGCCTTAATCATATTTTCTTCGTCGGGTGAAAGCTGTAAATAATGCCTGTCGTTAAAAGTCTTTTTTATATTCTTTCCCGCTTCGGTCTGTCTTACCTGTTCGGACGCAGACAAGTCTTTGCTTTCGCTGCCGGTTCTGCCGATAACCACAATACCCACGCCGCTTTCTATGACGTCGCTCTTTACCGCCGCGGCAAGATAATCGTTATAACTCGGCTCACGCAATACGAAAATTTCTTCCGAACCGAATTTTACGCCGCCTCTGTACTCCAAATAGTCCTGCTCACCGTATATTTTCACGTGCGCAGTGTAGTAATCTTTATATAAATTGTAAAGATCTTCGTTATACTTAATGCCAGCCGCTTCCAATGCAGGGAACAGTTTGACTTTTTGAAGATCGGTGTTAGCATAGCCGGAACCAAACGCCATAGTCATCCAGTCGTAACCCGCCCAGCCGAACACGTTTACGCCCTTGTCAAGCTCCTGAGCGGTAAGGGGCAAAGCCGCGTTGCCTTTATCGTCTTTTTCGTTTTTCAACAACACTATGCCTTCTTCAACTATGTCCTCGCATAGCTCCGTACCGCCTTCCAGAACGGCGGCGTCGGTTTTCTGCGCACGACCGTATAACCACAGGCTGATATCTTGCCAGAACATTGACGCAGCAATAATCAGAGCAAGCATTATAGCCACCGCCGCAGTTATACAGGGAACGAAAATCGCAAGTGATTTTTTTACGGACATTGCTTTTTTTGCCATTTATTTTTTCTCCCTATTAATAAATTTCGCTTTTTCCGCAAAACGGCTCGGCAAAAATCCGCTTACGAAACTCAGCGATAGAATTATAAAAAAATTGAAACGGCTAAACAAGATTGTTTCCTTAAACTGTAATATTTTTTCCCATATTGTCAATAATTAAAATTTATCTGCCCGTAAATATAATGTTCAAATGAAATATTCCATCCGCAGTGAAGGCTTTAAGTTCTCCACCGTATTTTTTGACAATCATACCGATGCTGCGCATACCGAAACCGTGGCTGCCTTTATCCTGTTTGGTGGTAAGCGGAAACCCGTCGGAAAATTGACGCTCGCCTATAAAATAGTTTTCCTCCTGTACTATTACGATATTACCCCTTGATTTTACGGAGACGTTTACTATCCTGCGTTCCTTTTTCTCTATTTCCTTAACCGCCTCCAACGCGTTGTCTATGAGGTTTCCGAAAAGGCAGTAAAGGTCTCCCGCCTCAATAAATTCCAGCTTTTTTCCGTCAATCATACAGGACAGCGTTATTCCGTTTTGTTCGCAATACAGGCTTTTTTCGTTAATCAGCACGTTAAGAAGGCTGTTGCCCGTATCTTTTTTCAAATCGTAAAACGATATACTGTCGCGCAAATCCTTTAATTCTTCAACACGCAAATTCCCCTGCGCGCTTAACGCGTCAAGTTTATACTTTATATCGTGGCATTTAATGTTTATAAGCTCGATACTGTCTTTGGATATCTGATATTGTTTCTCACCCTGCTGAACGGCGTATTTCAGATATTCCACCTCCCGCAGAAGATGACTTTCCATAATAGACTTGGAAGCAAGCAAAACAACTATAAGACAGCACACCGCCGAAAACGCGTTGCCCGTTTGGCGAAGCACGTAATATACGTAGCTGTCAAACCTGTTTTCCCGATCTATGCTGAGTTTTGCAAAATACACGTCTTCTACCGAGCATAATAAAACTGTTATACCCAAAATGAAAAAGGTAATAAAAAGCATTTTATAGTTTAGCGACCTGCTTTGTAGCTTTACCGCTATTCTCTTTATAAAGGCAAACCGGAAACATACCGCGCAGATTATAAAAACGGTATAATAAACCAGCCGGTAGAAGAGGTCGAATCGTTCGCCCCAATTATCGTAAAGGCAAAACCATTCCCCCAAAGTCCAGATTATCAAATACACTTTATAGGTAAGGTTTTGAGCGGCGTACGCCATACCGCAACCGATTAGCACTGTAAAATAGTTTTCTTCAAAACAAAGATACGCAAGAAGCACAAACGCCAAAAACAGAAAACCGTAAACCGTTATGCGTCCCCATACCGTGTTTCCGAAAAGAGTATAAAAACAAGCCACGGGCAAACCGATTGCAAAAATTGCGACAAAACAAAGCGACGCACGCAAAACAAAATTATTTCTGCGGTTTAGTTTATAAAGAAAAAGCACCGCAAAAACCGAATATTCAAATAAAAATTCTACGATTATAATGCCGTAAAGGTACAAAACCTGTGAAAACGTCATACATTCTTACCCATACCCGCGTACCAGGCGGCAAGCTCCGACATAAACGCTTTTTTTCTGGGGCGGCTGATTGCAAGCGTTTCCGCGCCGAGTTGAACGGTTGAACCGTCCACCGCCACGATAAACCGCGGATTTACAAGGTAGCACTGATTGCACCTTAAAAAACCGAATTTTTTAAGTTCCGCTTCAACTTTGGAAAGCACGCCCGTCCGCTCCACTACTCCGTCAACCGTTTTATAATAAAGGCGGTGACGGACTATTTCTACGTACAGAAGTTTGTCCGTGGATATACGGCAAATGCCCTTTGAAGTATTCAGCACTAAATCCTGTTTTTCGTTGATAACGTATAAATCCAGCGCTTTTCTGAATTTAAGGGCAAAATCGTAGTATTGCACAGGTTTGATAATGTATGCGGTAGCGTCCACTTCGTAACCCTTTTGAGCGTACTGTATTAAATTTGTAATAAATATCAGCGAAACCGTCTTATCAACGTTTCTCAGCTCTACGGAAGCGCTCATACCGTCGCGGTGCGGCATTTGTATGTCCATAAACACGACGGCATACTTGGCTTTGTAACCGCTAAGAAAATCTACCGCGTCGCGATACCTGTCAATACTGAATTCCTGACCCGTTTCCTTTGAAAAACGCCCTATATATTCGTATAGAATTTCCGCAGCGGCGTCTTCATCCTCTACTATAGCAATATTTCTCATTCCAGCCTCCTTTACCGATTAAGGTTTGGTTTATTGCTTATTTCATAAGCAATAAACGGGTATACCCGTTTATTGCTTATTTCATAAGCAATAAACGGGTATACCCGTTTGGATTGTGTATGGATTTACTATATTTTAACATAGCTTTGCACTGTTTGCAATAGTTAAATTAATTTTTATGAATATACACGATAGGTTTGACACAAGCGTTACGATAGCGTTATACGGAAAGACGTGTTTACTTGGTGATAATGCTCGCGCTTTGCCGGGACTTTTTTGTTCGGAATATGGACAAAACGGAAGTCGCAGGACAGCTGTCCCGCGACTGTTTTTTGCTTTTACATTTTAACCATAACTATTTTTTGAATTTCCGAACCGGCGGGGCAGATAACGGTCAACGTTGAACCGCTTAACTTTGCCTTATAAACGGTATCCGCATCGTAAAAATCGACTATCTCTATTCCTCCGGAAACCTTTTTCCACATTGCATAGCTGCATCCTGCGCCTATATTGTCCGAAAAACTCGCCCGTCCCGCTTCCGAAACCTGCGAGCCCGCCGTCAGTTTAACCGGCTCTTTTAAATCCAACGTTACGTCCGTTTCCCGCAACGCACTGCCGTTATATTCATCGCCTATATTGTATGTTTTTCCGTCTGAAGCGGTTATAGATTTTAGTTTGTAACTGCCTACGTAATTGCCGCTGCCGCAGGCGGTAACCGCAAAAGAACAACACACCGTTATCAGAACAACAAAAATACCGAGAATAACTTTTTTCATAATACCGCTCCGAATTAATAATATCTGTTTCTGTTGAGAATTTCGGGGTTGTTTACCGCATAAACTATTGCAAATATTAAAACGACAACCGAGATGACTATTGCCGCAATTCCTAATATTTTATCTTTTTTATTGTCGTTTTTAAAACCGCCCAAACAAGCGATAATGCCGAGAATGACCCCCACAAACGGCACAAAAAAGGCAAAAACCATTGCACATTTACTCATTGCAGAGCTTTTCTCCGCAACCGGCTGCCCGCATTCGGGACAAACTTTTTCATTCTTGTTAATTTCGTTTCCGCAATTCTTACATTTCATTAATAATTTCCTCCGTATTGTCAATACAAAATGTACATTAACTGTACATTTTTACAAAGTATAGTACAAAAAATGTACAATGTCAAATGTTTTAATGAGGAATTTAAAAAAAATGGTGACAATCGGTAAAAAATTAAAAGAGTTACGAAAAGCCGAAAAACTAACGCAAACACAGCTTGCCGAAACGCTGCATTTAAGCCGCGTAAATTATACGAGGTATGAAACGGACGCAAGCAGACCCGATTACGAAACTCTGATTTTGATTTGCGATTTTTATAAAATTTCATTAGACGAGCTTTTCGGCCGTACTTACGGTTATTAAACGATAAAACAGTCCCCGTCCGCGTTTGCGGACGGGGACTGTTATTTACAGTATTTATAAACTTATTAATTTTTAAAACCCGAAAAATTCGGCGGCGTTGTTATAACAGATATCCTCTATGATTTTTCCGAGACGGGGCAACTCCTCTTCAGGATATTGCCCGCTCTCCACAAGTCTTCCGAGCATTTGGCACAGCAGCCGCCTGTAATACTCGTGGCGGGGATACGCAAGAAAAGAGCGGCTGTCGGTAAGCATACCCGCGGGCGCGCAACGCTCTCCATTTATAGTGGTCGCCGTACCTGTCGCCCGCGCCGCGGATAAACATTTACTTTACGCCCCTGCACCTTTTTTACGGGCGCGGACACTTTGTTATAGGTATACTCCAGATTTTCGGAAAGGTTTGTGCGGACGTTGTGCGTATGCACGTGCGCACCCGCCTGTATATCCGCGGTAGCGCACGCTATGGGGCTGCCGTATTTTATTATATTTTCGCCCTTTTTAATATTGCGCAAGGCGAATTTATGACCTTTTGCAATATCCTCCGCCAACGTTATGTTTTCGTGAACCTCCCCCCTTTTTTACGTTGGTAAGAGCAACCGCCACGTTGTCGAGCGCATTGATAACAATGGTTTTTTTAGACATACAACCCCTTATTTCTTGGCCCACTTGAACGCGCTGTTGTCCGCGCCGTTTACAAAACGGTTAACAGCCTCTTCCATACCCTTGGTGCACTGCAATTCGAGATATTTTGCAACCGTCGAAGTTATGTCGGGGTGAACGGTATTCAAATCCAACCCCCACGCCTCCGTCCAGCCGAGCGCCTCCTTTGCAAGCTTTTTAAAGTCTCCGCCGAACCCCGACCACATCTCCTTCCATTTTGCAAGATATGCGGGATCGTCGCTGAGTTTTATTTCCTCTTTACCTCTCTTGCCTCTGTAAAACAGTACAAGCGCGGCGAACGAAAACAGCACGTGTCTGGGAAGTTCGCCCTTGATTTTTACGTAGTCCAGAAGAGTGGGCAGTATTCTCGTTTTAAATTTAGTTGTGGAATTTAACGCTATCGACATAAGCTCGTGGCGGATATAGGGATTTTTATACCTCTCTATCACGCTCCCGGCAAAAGAATTCAGCTGCTCCTGCGGCAAATTAATTGTGTGGTTTACCTCGTCAAAAATAAAATCTCGCACGTATTTGCCTATTACTTCGTCGTTTACCGCTTCCCCCACCGTGTCGATACCGCGCAGATACGCCACGGGCACCATTGCCGTATGCGAGCCGTTGAGTATTTTAACCTTTCTCTGTTTGTACGGGTGGATGTCGTCGGCATAAATAACGTTAAGCCCCGTTTTATCCGCGGGGAAAAGCTCCTGCACGCGAGGCTCTTTTTTAAGCACCCAGAGGTGAAAAATTTCGCCTTTTACCACGTTATTGTCAATATATCCCGTTTCTTTGCGTATTTCCTCTATCTCGTTTTGGGGATAGCCGGGAACAATTCTGTCTACGAGCGTTGACGTAAAGTGGTTAGCCGTTTGCATCCACTTAATAAACTTTTCGTCCATTTTGTTAATGCGAGCAAGCTCGGTTAAGCAGCGATAGAGTTCGTCGCCGTTGTCGTCTATGAGCTCGCAGGGGATAATCGCAAGCCCTCTGTTCATATCGCCTTTAAACTTGTCGTACCGCCTTTTGAGCAGCGCAAGAAGCTTTCCGGGAAAGCTCTTGGGGCAGTGTTTTAAATCGGTGTCGGTAGAATCCACCGTAATTCCCGCCTCAGTAGTATTTGAGATTATAACCTCCAAATCCTTGCTTTCACCGTAGGCGAGGTATTTTTTATAATCGGTATAAGGGTCGATAAAATCGTTCAGAACGTCTATTACCCGGCTGCTTTTTACGTTTTCGCCGCCGTCTATTCCCTCCAAACGCAGGGTATATAATCCGTCCTGCGCTTTTAGCTCGTTAATCCTGCCCGAGGGCATAGGCTGAATTACGGCAATGCCCGAGCTTATCGCGCCTTTGTCGTTGAGGTCCTGTATAATCCAGTCTACGAAAGCGCGCAGAAAGTTGCCCTCTCCGAACTGCAAAATCTTAATTTTTCTTTCGGGTTTTTTAACAATTTTTTTATTTAAAATATCCACTATAATCTCCTTGGCGGCGTTGTTTAATGCCTTTTTAAGCCGCTTTTTATTACTTTTTCCGTTTCCGCATCAAACACGTACGCCGCCTCGTACGGCACTGCAAATTTGAAATTTGCGCCCATTTCCGGAGTCTGATGGGGATTGATTTTTAAAATGACGTTAAATCCGCCTAAGTCGGCGTATACGTTTGAAGTATCGCCGAGCAGCTCTGTAAGCTCTACCTTTGAATCGAGGGTAAATCCCGCTTTACACTCGCCGGGCAGTTTTATTGCTTCGGGTCTGAACGCAAAAACAACCTTTTTTCCGTCGAGAGCTTTTACGTCTTTGACTATGCGGGAAATATCGAACGACAAACCGCCCGCAATCAGCTTTGAGCCGTCAACGGCGCCGCGAATAAAATTCATAGGCGGCTCGCCGATAAAACCTGCGACAAACAGGTTTTCGGGATAAAAATACAGCTCGTACGGCGTACCTATCTGCTGAACGTATCCGCCCGATTTCATAACTACTATTCTGTCGGACATAGTCATAGCCTCGGTCTGGTCGTGTGTTACGTAAATGGTTGTTGCGCCGATTGACCTGTGTATCTGCTTAATTTCCGAACGCAGCCATAATATTATTTCCTCTTATCTTTAATTTATTTTATAGTTGTGGTGACTGTGATTTTAGCAGTTACATAAGCCGGCTAAAACTCAGAGAAGCAAGGCAAGGTGCGCGAACAACCTTTGACATCTATAAAATGCGGAGATACGAGCAGTTTAAGGCGCGCGAGTACTGTCCGCAGGGAGTGTACATTGAAGTACACGACCAAGGCAGGCGCAGCGCAACGCCGAATTGCGACGTATATACGCGTTTTATTTTAAGTCGCGGGTTGCAACATTATCCATATCATCATACGTCTGGTTTTCGCCGCACATACCCCATATAAAGGTGTAGTTATGGGTGCCTACTCCGCTGTGAATTGACCAGCTCGGCGAAATTACAGCCTGTTCGTTGTGCATTATAACGTGGCGCGTTTCCTGCGGCTGTCCCATATGATGTATAACCGCCTCGTTTTCGGGGAGCTCGAAGTACATATAAACTTCCATTCTCCTTTCGTGGGTGCACGTAAATAAGCAGCGCGTTCAGCCCCACGTTTGCAACAAAGCTGATTGCGCCCGAAACAAGCGTATTTACGCTTTTGCGCTGTGCGCGCAAAATTGCAGCGCAGGAATTGAACACCGCGAGAAATGGAAATGACGCAGCCATTACGTAAAAATACGTATAGGCAAAACCGAGATATTCTTCGTTATCGTTCTTTCCGCCGAAAAAAAGATTAACAATCTGATGATTGAGCGCGAGACAGACAGTCATTATCACAATAGACGCGAGCAGCATTAAAACCCCAAGCTGTTTAGCGCTCTTGTTTGCCTCTTCTATTTTGCCCGCTCCTATAAGCTGCGAGGTAATAACCGCGCCGCCCACGCCGAACGCCGCAAAAAGCTGTATAAGCAGGCTGGATACCTGGTCAACGTTTGACACCGCGCTCATAGCTGTGCCGTAGTTGCCTATGTCCTTGACCATATACGAGTCCACAAGTCCGAGCGACATTGAAAGAGCCGACTCGATACATATAGGAACTATAAGAAACAGCAATGCTTTAGCCGTAAAAAGCGTATACTTTTTTTATCTGTTTTTTCATAATTTATCTGTTTAACCTGCCGTCCGTACAAGTAACTTTAAAGTTTTTAAAAGTAGCAAAACCCTTGCTTAGTCTGTCCGAGCGGGCGTAAACGCCTATCCGCGCCCCCGTCCACACCCCGGGCGAAGCATAGAATTTATGCGTAAACGCCACTTTGCCGAAAGTAACTTTATATGAAAGTTTATTTAAGTCCTCGTACTTAGCCGAAATTTTAAATATTATGCCGTCCTCGGAATACGGTTGGCTCCGCGCGAGGGTTCTGTCCGCATCTCCGCCTATTTCACCCTCTCTCAGCTCTAAAAAATTTTGACCGTCCCGCCTTACAACGCATATATATGCGTACTTTTTGCCGAAAATAACCAGTCCCGTTTCGTCGCCGTCCTCCTTTAAAGACAGCTTGCATTTAGCGCTCACCGCAAAATTTTTATACTGTACTTTCTGTAAAAGCATCTGCGGTAAATCTGCAAGCGGCTGTCTGCCGTAATAAACGCAGTTTAATTTTAATCCGCGTTTTATTTCATACCAGCCCTCCTCCGGATTAGCAGGATTCTGCCATACGGGCGAAATGCCGTTTTCAAATTCGTCGCTCGGCTCTATGCGTTTGCCCGTAACAAACCCCGCAGGATATTCTCCGCCCGCCGCAGGATGCCCCGCCAAGCCGTCGTATCCGCCCTCGCCGAGCGCAATCCAGCCGTTTTCCCAACGCGCAGGCTGCAAATGCACCACGCGCCCGTATGCACCCCTGTCCTGGAAATGCATAAACGCCCATTTTTCGCCGAAATCGTCCAAATCGACAAGCGCGCCCTGATGCGGTCCGTTCACGTCGGTATCGCCCTGCGTTAAAACTATTTTGGTTTTATAAGGACCGTAAATGCTCTCCGAACGCAGAGCAACCTGCCAACCGGATTTTACGCCGCCCGCCGCGGCAAGAATATAGTAATAGCCGCCGTGGTTATAAACCTTAGGTCCCTCGATTTCTGGGGAGATATCGGGCTCGGAATAAATAATTTTATAGTCGCCCGCCTCTTTTAAAAGCTCTTCGTCCGTTTCAAATACCGCGAGCTTTGAATTAAATCCCGCGCGCGAGCGGCAAAAGGCAAACACAACCAAACATTTTCCGTCCACCCAGACAGGGCAGGGGTCTTCGTAGCCCTTTCCGCGCAATAGAGGGCGGGGCGCGCTCCATTCTCCGTAAATATCGTCGGTTTCGCTTACGTAAATACCCTCGTCCGGGAACGGAATAAGGCAGTAAAATCTGCCGCCGCGGTATCTTATGCAGGGCGCCCACGCGCCTTCGCCGTGTCTCACCGCATTGAATTTTTCAAAAGGCAGTCTTTTTAGAACGTAGTTTACAAGCTCCCACTCCACAAGATTTTTAGAGTGCAGAACAGGGACTCCGGGCACATAGTTAAAGCTCGAAGCCACCATATAAAAGTCACCGCCCACCCTTATGACGTCGGGATCGGAATAATCCGATAATATAACGGGATTTTCGTATTTCATAAACACCTCTTGAAACGTTAAATTTCAGCCGCATCCGCATTGTTATTTTCCCCGCCGAAAAATACCCGGCGGGGAAAACGTTTGTAATATTCTAATTATTTGGTTCCGTAGAGCCTGTCGCCGGCGTCGCCGAGCCCGGGCAGAATATAACCGTGCTCGTTAAGCCCCCTGTCAAGTGTCGAAATATAAACAGGCACGTCGGGGTGCGCCGCAGCCACCTTTTCAACGCCCTCCGGCGCGGCGATTATAGCCATAAATTTTATTTTTTTACAGCCGCGCTTTTTAAGAACGGCCAAAGCGTCGCACGCCGAGCCGCCCGTCGCGAGCATAGGGTCTACCAAAAAGACCGTTTTGTTTTCGATACCGTCGGGCAGTTTGCAGTAATAGGGCTGCGGTTCGAGCGTTTCCTCGTTGCGGTACATTCCTATATGTCCTACTTTAGCCGTGGGAAAAACCTTGTGAACGCCGTTCACCATACCCAGCCCCGCGCGCAGGATAGGAACTATTGCAATGCTCTCTTCGGGCACTTTGTACTGGGTTGTAACCTCGAGCGGCGTTTCCACCTCTACGGGAATGAGCTCAACGTCACCCATACTCTCGTACGTCATCACCGTAGTGATTTCTTCAATGAGTTCGCGGAACTCTTTCATACCAGTATTTTTATCGCGCAGAATTGCAATTTTATGCTTGATAAGCGGATGGTTGAATACGAATACGTTTTTATACTGTTTCATTTTTGCCCTCTTCCGTTTTATTTTCAGCCGTCTGAGCCGCAACAGCGCCCGCTTCAACCACGTCTTCTATTGCAAGCTGCTCTTCCGTGCCACCTTTCTTTTTAATGTTTACCAAAAGATTTACAACTATGCCGAGAATGAGCGCGCACGCAACGGAGGTTATAGTAACTTTGCCGAAGCTGACTACAAGTCCGCCTACGCCCGCAATGAGAATTACCGACACAGTAAACAGATTTCTGTTATCGCCTAAATCTACGGGCTGAATCATTTTAAGACCGGATACGGCTATAAAACCGTAAAGCGCTATGCAAACGCCGCCCATTACGCAGGCGGGTATTGTTGCAAGCAGAGTTATAAAAGGCGCGAAGAACGAAACAGCCATTGCCATTACCGCGGTAACTAAAATGGTTATTACCGAAGCGTTACCGGATATTGCAACGCAGCCGACGGACTCGCCGTACGTGGTGTTGGGGCAGCCGCCGAACACCGCTCCCGCAATAGACCCCACGCCGTCGCCCAAAAGCGTTTTTGAAAGTCCGGGGTCTTTGAGGAGGTCTGTTTCAATTATGGAAGAAATATTTTTGTGGTCTGCAATGTGCTCGGCAAAAACTACAAAGGCAACGGGGATATACGCAACCGCGATATTGCCGATATACGTACCTATATTGCCGTACGTTCCCGCGGAATAGTTATCTGAGAAAAGCCTTACAAACGCGTAATCCTCCCAGAATTTCCAGTTCATATTTTTGAACAGCTCAAAATTTACTATTTTCAACGCCTCGATGTCCGCGGCATAGCCTATGCCGGTAAATATTGCCGCTACCGCGTATCCCGCAGCTATACCTATTACGAAAGGTATCATTTTGAGCATTTTTTTGCCGTATACCGAACAGAGAATTGTCGTCAATAGAGTTACAAGCCCGCATACGAGAGCCAGGTGCGGCGAGCAAACGGATACGTTTGCAACCTTAATTCCGCCCGAGGTTAAATCGCCTATGGCGTTGCCCGCAAGCGAAAGTCCTATAATGGCAACGGTAGGTCCTATTACTACCGCGGGCATAATTTTATCTATCCATTTAACACCCGCAAATTTTACTATCACCGCGATTATAACGTATACAAGCCCGGCGAAAACGGCGCCGATTATAAGTCCCAGATATCCGAGCGCCATTGAAACGCCGCCGGAAAACGCCGAGAACATACTGCCGAGGAAAGCGAACGAGCTTCCGAGGAAAACAGGGCTTCTGAATTTTGTAAAAAGCAGATATACGATAGTGCCCACGCCTGCGCCGAACAGCGCGGCAGCCGTAGACATATAGTAGCCTGTCTGACCGTAAACCACCATAGGAACCGCAATCGTCGCAGCGAGAATTGCAAGCAGCTGCTGCAGGGCAAACAGAATAATCTGCAAAGGTTTGGGTCTGTCTTTTACGCCGTAAATGAGTTTCATAGAATAGATTTCTCTCCTGTATTACACTATTTGGTATTTTATCATAAACGCGTGCGAAATGCAATAGCAGGCGCTATAATTTATACCATAATTTAAGAATAATTTTTTTACCGCCGCGCAAACTTTTAATATGAGCAAACGCAAAAAAAAGAAAACCATTAAAAACGTAGTTGAAAACGCGGCAAGCGCAAACGAGTTTACGGGCGCGCTGCAAAAAGTGCACCTCGACCCCGACGAAGTTGAAAAATTCCACAAGATGTACAACGAACTCGACGGTCACGACAGCACCGGTTAAAATAGCGCAACGACAGTTTGCCGTTGCGCTACCATATTAAACCTGCACCAAAAACACGGCGCGGCTAAAACGTATGCGGTCTACTTATTTTCAGCAAAAAACCTCGGTTAAGCTCTTCAAACTCTGCATACATTACCTGCGAAAAATAATAAGGTTCTTATTGCGGTGCGCTTAATATTCATTAGGTTGCATTTACAACCCTATTATAGCTGATTGCAAAATAAAAAGGCAACCGGTTAGGGTTGTAAATATGTCCTTAAATTAAAAATTAATTTTGTTAGAATAGAGTTGTAATTACAACCATAGGACATTTTATGAAATTAAGCACGGCGGTGGCATTGAGAATAAGCAATATTCTGCGGGATAAAAATATGTCGCAGTATAAGCTTGAAAGAAAAATCGCTATGCCGCACAACACGATGAAGACGCTTATGGGCGAAAGAAACAGCGGCGTAAATTTGAAAACGGTTATGCAGATTATACGCGGACTTGAAATGACTGCGACTGAATTTTTCAACGACCCGGTTTTTGAAAACCCGGATTTGGAAATAGATTAAAATTTACGCGCCCCGCAATTACCGTAATTCCCATAGGGAATATAATAAAACGCAAATAAAAAGGTTTAGGCATAGCGTTAAGCTGTGCCTTTTCTGTACTTTTTTTCGTGGACGAATTAGGCTACTCGTAGCCTAGTGAGATATAGATATGTTTTATATTTCCCGCAAAATTCAATAGGTTGCGTTCTTTCATTTTTCGTGATATAATGATTGTACGATAAACAGTAATTTGAGGAGATATTTTATGTTTAATGAAATATGCATATATGAGGCAAAACTTACCAAGTTAGATGAAATTGAAGAACTAATGAGAGAAGTAGCAGAATTTTATTTGAACCAAGATGGTGTTATTGATGTACACTATATAAAACGTACTCACCGACAAAAAGATTTTAATGCTGTTAAAGAGGGTGAATTGCCTGTTCGACTCACGAGAAATGTCGGCAAGGTAACATATGTTTTATATTGGGTGCTGGAAAATGAAGAAGCTCATGCAAGAGTCTCAAAACTCGGTGTAGAAAAATTCTATAAACGTTGGAATAGGTGTTTAACCACAATGCCTAAAATAATATTAGGCGAAAACATCGTTTAACATACAACTTCCCGTTTGTCGGAGACTTAATATAGAGCGAAAGGTAAAAGATATTTTGATAAATAAGTTGAGAGAAAAAACTTTGGTAACTGTCAAAAATGAAGTGGAAATAAATGAATATCCATTTTGTAACGACCTTCCCCTTGTCTATTTGGGGGAGATTGCCAATATGCCGGAACATGGAATTTTTATAGGAAAATCAGGTAAATGTTATTTCGGTTATCATATTTGGAACTTTCGAGAGTTAAATGAAGATGAGATATAGCCAAACAATTTTCCGAGTTAAAAATGAATATAGCTTACAGTAAGTTCAATTCCAGTTTGTGTGGAAGTTGAATTAAACGAAAAACTGGAATTTATAATTATGGAGGCCGCCATGAGACTGCTGTTCAAAATGGACAAAAAGGACTACGATAAATGCACCCATTCGTTTGTCCGCAACTCTGCCAGAAGTATCATGATTAAAGGCAAAAAAATAGCAATGATTCATAGTGTTAAGTACGACTATTACAAATTTCCGGGTGGCGGAATCAAGGACGACGAAAACCCTGTGGATGCGATGATCCGGGAAACTCGTGAGGAATCGGGTTTAGTCGTCCTGCCGGATACTGTTAAAGAATACGGATATGTGCATCGAATTCAAAGAAGCGACCAGGACAAAACGGAGTGTTTTATTCAGGATAACTATTACTATCTTTGTGAAAGTGCAGATGAAGCCGTTTCCCAAGAGCTTGACGGCTATGAAGCAGAAGAAGCCTATATGTTAGAGTATGTTGAGCCAGATACTGCGATCAGGAAAAATCGTCATGTGACACAGAGCCCGTATAATCCGATGATGTTTGAACGCGCGGCCCGTGTTCTTGAATTGCTGATCGCAGAAGGGCTATTCGACCGATAAATTTCAATTTATCTTTCTAAAAGGTTTGTAGTAAAAAGCTCTCGAACATATCGTTTGAGAGCTTTTGTCCTTGCTTGAAAGTATAACTCTTAATCATTTAGTTTTTTAATTCCCTATGGGAAGTGCGCTTTTTTGCGGGGCTTTTTTACGTTATACGGATTTTACGCCTAAGCTTGATTTTTTATAAAGGTGTGTTATAATTAACGTATGAAGCAATACATATTATCGCTCGACCAGGGCACAACGAGTACGCGCGCAATCATATTCGATAAAAATTCACAAATTATCGCAAGCGCGGCAAGAGAATTTCCGCAGATTTATCCGCAACCCGGGTGGGTTGAGCACTCTCCCAAGGACATAATGGGCACCGTTGTTGCCGTAACAGGCGAAGCGCTTGTGCGGGCGGGCATTTCCGCCTCCGACATAGCGGCAATGGGCGTTACAAACCAGCGCGAAACAACTTTTGTATGGGACAAAAAGACGGGCAAGCCCGTTTGCAACGCCATTGTATGGCAATGCCGCAGAACCGCGGAATACTGCGAATACCTCAAAACCGCGGGGCTTTCCCAAACAATTTATCAGAAAACCGGGCTTGTTCCCGACGCGTATTTTTCGGCAACGAAAATCAAATGGATTTTAGACAACGTAGAGGGCGCGAGGACGCTTGCCGACGCGGGGCGGCTTGCTTTCGGTACGGCGGACACATTTATTTTATGGCAGCTTTCGCGCGGTAAAATATTCGCCACGGACTACACCAACGCCAGCCGCACTATGCTGTTCAACATACACACTCTTAAATGGGACGAGGAGCTGCTCTCGCTCTTTGATATACCCGCGGATATGCTGCCGGAAGTCAAGCCGAGCGGCCACAACTACGGCTGCACGGACGAGAGCTTTTTCGGCTCGCCGATTGCCGTATGCGGCGTTGCGGGCGACCAGCAGTCGGCTTTGTTCGGTCAGCTCTGTCTTGACGAGGGCGACGTAAAAAACACATACGGAACGGGCTGTTTTCTGCTTATGAATACCGGCGATAAAGCCGTTAAGAGCAGCAACGGACTTATTACCACTCTCGCCGCGTCGTTCGGCGGAAAACCGCAGTACGTGCTCGAAGGCTCGGTATTTGTGGGCGGAGCGGTTGTGCAGTGGCTGCGCGACGAGCTCAAAATACTTACTTCTGCGGAAGAAAGCGAAAAAGAAGCGTTAAAGGTTAAAAACAGCGGAGGCGTTTACGTGGTCCCCGCGTTTACCGGGCTTGGCGCGCCGTACTGGGATTCTGACGCTCGCGGCGCGATACTCGGCATTACGCGCGGCACCAACCGCAGCCATATAATACGCGCCGCGTTAGAGGGTATTGCATACGAAGTTTACGACCTTGTAGAGGCAATGCAAAAGGACTCGGGCATAAAAATAACCCGCCTTGCCGTTGACGGCGGAGCGAGCAAAAACAACTTTTTAATGCAGTTTCAGGCGGATATTTTAAACTGCTCCGCCGTGCGCCCGAAAATCCCCGAAACAACCGCGCTCGGTGCGGCGTATCTTGCAGGGTTGACCGCAGGTTTCTGGAAAAACTTAAACGAACTTAAAAAGAACGCCGCAGTAGACCGCGTGTTTACGCCGTATATGTCCGAAAAAACGCGCGGCGAACTGTTAAACGGCTGGCAAAAAGCCGTCCGCCACACACGCGGAAGTTAAAAAAACATAAGCCCCCGTTAATCCTCGGGATTAACGGGGGCTTTTTCGTTCTCTTCTTTGTCCTTTTCTTTGTTGAGTTCTTTAAGCATAGCCGCAAGGCGTTCCTCGCTCAGCTCCTCCCGCGAGGAGGCGAGTTTGCCGTAAGCGAGTTTATCGTGATGAATTGTCATTTTACGCCTCAGGAAATTTTATAATAGTTTGTTACGCTGTCGGTTTTTTCTATTAATACGTAGCTGCCGCCGACTTTTTTACAGGAAATTTCCGCAGAAAAATTGCCGTCCACGCTTTCCGCCGTAAGAGTTAACAACTTTATTCCCGCATAAGAATAATAATCGTATGTATACTGTACGCGCTTTGCACCCGTTTCAATAGTAAGCGTTTCATAAAATCCGCCGTATACGCTGATTTTTACGCTGCGCGTTGCGGCATTGAGCTCCTTATCGCTCAAATTTACCTCTTTCCCTGTTTTATCGACAAGCACTTTACAAGTACTTCCGTCTTTGCCGTATTTCAAAAGATACGCCGCGTCGCCGTAAAACTTAATTGGCGCAGATTCCGTATAATCCGCCGATTTGGTATCTATGGCGTAAGCGGGCGAAATAATTATTTTTCCGTTGAAGTCAATAAAGCCCACGGCGCTGTTTTCGGTTGTTACGGAAACAAGCTCCTGGTCAAGAAAAATATTCTCGGCGCCCGCTTCGGTTTTGATTTTGAGCTGGTCGTCAACTATGTATCTGCCTGTAAAATATAACTTCTCGCCCAGGGAATACAAGCCGTCGAGCCCGCCGAATTTATCCAAATCGTACGCAGACCTAAGCTCTCCGTCGGCGATATGACAGAACTGGTTATAACCGCAATACGCTATACCGTTACTGAAACCGTAGCCGCTTATTACCACCGCGTCGAACGCCTTTTTCTTTGAGTTGTAAATGGGCTCGAACTGCGTTAACACCGCTTCAAACGAAAAAGTCGTGGCATTGTTGTTTATAATATCGTATTTGTAAAGCGTATATAAAAACTTATCTCCGTTTTCAATGTAGTTAAATCCGCTTGTCGCCTCGGGGAATACAGGCAGCTGCGAAACGTAGTACATATAATTTGATACAAACCCGAGCACTTTGGCGTTTGTAAGCCGCACGCTTCCCGTTTCCTGCCCCTTGCCGTTATAGAACACCATTGAATTTCCGTATACGCCGTAGCTGTATTCCGATATGGCGCCCTCTATTTCTTCTTCGCAGTCGTATACGGGAGTGCGCGACAGGGCGTTGTAATCGTCGTCCACGTCGTAGCCGTTGCCCGCGCTTGTCCCTGCAAGGATAACTCCTGTAAGCTCGTCTATTTCGCCTGTTTCCGCATTGCGCACAATCCTGAAATGTTTTGTTACGCTCTCCTCGCCGTCCGCGCCCAAAACGTTTGCCGTTACGGTGAGAATTTCTGATTTTTCAGTATCACCCGCAAGCTTTATTTTTGTGAGCGACGCAGCGGGGGCGCCGGTGCAGTCCGTTATCAGCTTAGTGCCGTCGCACGCGCAGGTATAATCGTACACAACCTGCACGCCCGAAACCTTTTGTTCTCTTAAAGCGGAAATAATTTCGCTTATCACAACGTCATCGGGCGCAACCGCAAGTCCCGATAAAATTATTTTATCTCTTTCAAGATTGTACACGCCGTAACCCGAAGAATCGGAATAATAAATGAGTCCGTTTTGCGTATACTTAAAATCCGCGTTTGCAAGCTTGCCTATATTAGTTGCCGTATTTACCGCTTTTTCGCTGCCGCTGCCCTTAAACTCCACGGCATATTCGTCAAGGTTGAGCGAAACGGTATTGTTTACTACCGGCGTATTGGGCGTGTTTACGTTTTGCGAACCCAACCCGCACGCGGAAACGCTTAAAGCAACCGCCGCTGCCGAAATTACGCAAACCGATTTAAAAAATTTATTTTTAAACATAGTAAACCTCCCGATACAGGCACAGTGTATTCCTATACAATTTAATTGTATCACAGTTTTTACTCAATTGCAAGCCCCGCGGCAATTTATTTTATTGCCATAAAAATACAGCCGTTTATAACGGCTGCTCTTTATTTAAAATTTCCACGGCTTTTTCAACGTGCTCCTGCTCCAACCCGAGCCCGAAATTCGGGTTTGTTTTTACAAATCTGTCAGATAAATCCGCCCAGCCGTATCTGTAATCGTCGATAATTACAAAACTCTCCACTTTTTCGCGGGCGCGCTCCAACCACTTTGCTATCTCGTCGCGGCGTTCCGCACGTATACCGAGCGATGGTGTTTTATCGTAAATTTCAAGTCCGTATTTAGCAAAAACTTCGTTTATGTAAATACCGTCCCTGTCGCATAGTTGGGGGTGTACGCTCCAGTGAACGCGCCACGTAGAGCTTAAAACTATTTTCGCGTCCGTCCTGTCCACTATGCTTTTTACAAGCGGCAAACGCGTTTCGTCAATGTCCGTCTGCTCGTCCCAGTTGCGCAGTCTGTCGTAGGCTCGTGAATTGAGCACTCCGTCAATATCGAGAAATATTATTTTCATAAACCCTCCCCATTAATTATTTTACAGCGGCAAATCGAGGCTGTTGTCGCGGTTGTAAGAAAGCCATATACCGTTTTCGGTTATCTGCTCGCGCGCAAGCTCCTTTAAAAGCGAATTAAAAGCTTCCTCCTTTGTCTCCGCGGTACCGTACAGCAAATCGTCGCTGAAAATCATATCCGCGCGGTTTATCGCTATACCGAACAGGCTTATCATATTCGTAGAATCGGATATTATGCGGGTTAACGACATTTTTCCGTAGTAGTACGACAAAGCAAACGCCGACGCCGATAAAATACTCAGAGAAATTTTAAACAGCATTCTGCCGTTTACCGAATAAAATAACGGCGCGTCGAGATTAATATTATTTAACGCGTTGTAGCTTATAAGCAACTCTAAAACGAACAGCGTCAAATACGCCGCAAGCGTAAACAAAATCAAAACAAAGCCGAAAATGCTGCGTTTACGGCTCTTGTTCGCTGTCTGCGCGCGCGTTTTAAGATGGTAGCCTATTTGCCCGTTTTTATTTTTGTCGGCTAATTTAATGTCTTTCCCCGCCCACTTGGAGAATATCAGACTGATACAGGCAGATTTCGCCTTTTTGCCCTCTCCGTAATTTACCGTTGCGGGTTCTTCCGTATTTTCATATTTTTTAATTAATTCCGCGTTTTCCCAAAGCAGCGCGCTATTGCCTATAAGCAGCGCGGCAACGGCTTTTTTTACCCAGACTATTTCGTTTTTATGCGACCAGTTAAAGCCTTTTCTTACGTCGTAATCCACGCCGCAGGCAGACAGATAGTACTGAACGCGCAATGTTTCCGATAAAGCGCGGTATTCTATAAATTTGGTATGTACGCCGCACGGCTTGCCTTTGAGTTTAAACCACGTTAAAACGTGCGGATTTCCCAACGCTTTCAAAAACAAATAGCCTATAATCAAAAGAGTAATCAAGCCGAGAAAAAGCCATACGCTCCAAAGCGCGCCGAGCTGGTCGTAAAACATAAATCCCGTTAAAAGCAGAAAACCGAGTACTGCTAAAACCTTTAAAGAGTTATCGAATTTATTTTTGTTTTCACCCGACAGCTCGGATGCAACTTTACAGCAGTCGTGTATGCGTTTAAGCCTGTCGCCGCCGTTTAAATACTCTTCGCGCCCTATTAAAAACTTCTTGTTATCCGGCTCTATAAGAGCGGCTGCGTCCTGCCCCTTTTTCTGCCTTTTATTAAATACTTTTATTTGTTTTTCGCACAGTTTATGATAGTTTTTATTGAATAATTCGGTGCGGATTAAAATTTCGTTGAGTTTGCCGGGAAATTTCGTGCTCTCCTCTCCCGGATTTTCGGGCGTTAAATACGTGCGTCTGCCGGCGTCCGGGTCGGTACTTCCCTCCCTCGGCGCAAGAATTTTAATAACCGCGCCGTCGTAAGCGGAATAGAACTCCGCGCCGTACGGCTGAATATAATTGTGCCGAAGCGCAAAATCCACCGCGGCGGGCGTACCGCAATCGGTGTTTTTAATACCCTTGCCGTCGCTGCCCTTTGCGCCTTTTCCGTCCCACAGCGCAAGCAGAACGTGACACTGCGTCGCAGTATAAATTGCCTGCTGTCTGAATTTATACTGCCTTGTCGGATTTGCGGATTTTTCCGTATCCGGCGCAATTACAGTATCTAATACGAATCTACCGTTGTCTGTTTCAAAATTTTTTATGCTGTAATACCGCTCTTTATCCTCTTTTGAAAAATCGTCGCCGTGTTCGGATTTACCGTTTAAATACAGCTCCTCCTTATCGGGGATTACGGCGCAAAGGCGTACGGGCTTGCCCTCTTCAAACTTGCTTTTTGCTACTTCCGCACAGAGCAAATCCCCGCCTTTTGCAAGTCCGTTGAGCATAAGTAACGGCGAGTTGGGATATGCCCTTAAAAAATACTCTATAACTTCGCCAACTTCTTTTTTTATTTTATCTTCATATACGGCATTGATATTTCGGTGCGCGGACACGCCTATTACTATGGGAATTTCGGCGTTTTTCCAAAATGTGCACCCCTTTTTTTGCCCGCAAGCTTTTATATCCACCTTAAATCCCTCCTTACAACTAATTATATCAGGAATTTACCGCCTTGGCAAGACGTTTATAAATTTCCGCGAACGCGACCTGCATACGGCTTAAAATTTTTACCGCGGAGCATTCGGAGTCGGATAAAATTTTAAACAGCAAATGCTCCGCGCCTGCGCACGCGCATTCTCCGTTAATTTCTTTTGCATACTGCACCGCTTCCGAAATTGCCTCCGATGCGTTCTCAGTAAATCCGCCGGCTTTTTTCATACTGCAAAGCTCGCTCAAAAATTCGGCGGTGTACTCCAACTGCCTGTCGGCGGTAAATCCGAGCGATGTTTTAGCGGGACTGTCTGTTAACAGCATTGCGTATAAAATATGCTCGGTTCCGATATACGGACTGCCGAACCGTTCCGCCGCAGAAATTGCGAGCGACAGCACGTTTGTAAGCTGTTCGTCAAACTCTATACCGTTTTTATCGAGAAATTCCCTGCACGCCCCCGCGCACTGCTCTACGCCGCGTATTACGTAAGTATCCACATCGTTTTCGTCTTCGTCGTCATCGTCGTCCCCGTCGCCGCAATCGGTTAGGTTAAATAAATCACAGTTGTCCGGCTTAAATTCTTCGAGATAACGCGAAAATATTTCGCGTTTACCGTCCGCAAAATCTTTTTCGGACGGCGTAACGTCGCCGCGTTCAACCGCTCCCGTATATTCATAGGTTTTTACGTCCCGGCAAACCACGTCGCCCGATTTTTCAAGGCTGTCGAGCAGCTCTTTTAACGCGGGATACGGCAGGTCCGTTTCGTACATTACGTCAAACACGTTCCAGATACGCACGCCGTTTTGCGCCTGACGCATAAATGCCGACAGCACGTTGTTTTTGCTTTGAATATCGGTCATATTAAAACCTCCTGTAACGCGGTGTGTCCGTCATCCACGAAGCGTCATAGTGCAATTCCGGGGCTTTGAAATTTATAACCGGCTCCCGAACACCCGAAGCGCGCGGATAAGCTAAGTATTCGGGACAGTCGAAATACAGCTCAAACATCCCTTTTAAAGGCATATGGCTGTTCATTGTAACGTATACCTCGCCTGGTTTTATCCTGTGCATCAGCTCGTCCTCTGAAACGAGATAGGTTTCCACAAACTTTATGCCGCCCTGCAAATAATTTGCCGGGTCCGGGATTATGTGCCTGCCTATCTGCTCTTTTACCGCTTTCGCCGTATTTATATCGTTTGTGCCGAGGAAAAAATTTAAGTTACAGTTGTTGCGTATCTGCTGCGCAACGCCGTTGGAATAGCTTGTTTCCAGCTGGGTATAGTCCTGTACGATTGCCGTTATAAAGATGTTTAACCCCCTGCCTATACTGAAAATAGTGGGATAAATTTCGTCCGCCTGCAAGGTGGGAAACTCGTCTAAAACAAACTGCACGGGAATTTTTAATGGCTTGTTTGAGTTAATCGATATATTTTTTAATGTGTCAAGCGCTTCAACCACGTACTGGTTTACAAACCCGCGCATACGCTTGTCCGATAAATCGTAAGTAAGAAAAATTACCTGCGGTTTTTCGGCGAGCGTTTCAACTTTAAAATTGTCGCAAATGGTTAAACTGCGTATATCGGGATACGTATAGTCCGCGAGATAACTCTCTACCAGCTGTATGTAACAGGCGCGCGTATTCGGCGCGTCGTTTATAATGCCGCGCACGTACCGCCATACAAGCGAGTCGTTTGAGCGGGATTCAAAAAAACCCTTGTCGTTAAACTCGCTGCCGCACTCAAATCTTACAAACACTTCGCTCAGCGCCTCAAAATTTATCTGCTCGGGCAAAACGCGTTTACGCCCCGTGCGCCGCTCGTCCTCCCGGGTTAAAAACATATCCTCGAACAACGCTACGGTCATACCGTAAATAAAGCAGCGCGCGCCTTGGTCCCAGCTTATATCCTTGCTCGTTCTTATAGGGAAAAGCTTGTCGTACAGCTTTTTTAAATCGGCTAACACTTCGTTGCGGATATACTGTTTTTGTTCGGGATACAGCTCGGCTTCGAGATATTTCCGCGCAAGCTGCGCTACGGGATTGAACAGGATCTGCGAGGTTTCGGGGTGAACGTAATCCATAAATTTAACGTTTTCCTCACCGTAAACGGTTTTTAAATACTCCGAGGTATTTTTAAAAAGCTCGCCCTTTACGTCGGCAACTATTACCGACACGTTTCCGTTTAAATTATACAAAACATTTTCGAGATAGCGCATAGATTTACCGCAGCCCGTACTGCCCGCCACAAGCGTATGGCAAAGTCCGTTGCGCTGTACTATTTTAAGCTCGCCCGCCTGATTGCGGTACGCCGAAACAGGCATTCCCGGCGGGTGCCTGTCCAGCGCGGAATACTCCGTAAACTCTTCTTCTTTAAGCACGTCGTTAATACCGCAGAGCCGGGTTTGTTCGCCGGGAACTCCCTTTGCATATTTTGCGGTTAATTTTGAATTGTATTTCATATTTTCTCCTTTTTTACTCTTCTCCTTAAACCGTTAAAATCCTATAAGTCTTTTTCCTGCCGTAGCCGTATTGCCGGCGTTAATGCCAAGCGCGTTTAAAACGTCGGGGCGCAAAATCATATCGGGCGTTGCGCCGAGCGCCAAGGTTATTTCCTCTTTTTCCCCGTCGCCGGCAAGAGATAACAGAGCCAACCCCGCGTCGCTGTTTTTGCCGTCGGTGAGCTCCTTTTTAAGTATGTCCTTTGCAAGCCCCTTAAAATTATCGCCGCCGACATACAAAAGCCTTAACGCATAGAGCACTGCGCCTACGTGGTCGTTGCCGTATCTGTGCGAAAGCAAGCGCAGCCTGTTGCTTTTTACGGCAACGTCGCCGTAAAGCTCGCCGGCTTTATGCAAGGCAAGCGTTTTAATTTCGAGCACGGCTTTATCCGCGCGCGATTTACCGAACTCTCCTTCGTCACTGCAAAACCCGTCAAGATAGTTGTAATACATATTTATATCTTCCACCGTGCCGAGCTCTTTAAGCGTTTTATTTGCGAGAATTTGCCCGTATTTGCATTTTTCCCTGTCCGAAAGGTTAAAAACGCCGGCGGTAAAAACCCAGGCGTCCGCGCCGTTTTCTACAGTTTCCTCCATAAGAATTGTGTAATAAATACTTCTTTGTACTAAATAATCCATAATTTCCTCCTGTAAATCCTTTCAATAAATATTATAAAGCTTGTACGTCTTTTTTTCAAATACACCCTTTCGCGGCTTTTGCCCGGAATTTGTTAAAATAAAAGGGAACTTGTAAAAACTACAAGTTCCCGAAATTGAGGTTTGTAAATTAAAGCTAATCGGCGAAAACGACTATATCGAATAAGTCGATTCCGCAGACTTCGCTGTAAAATATCAAATCTTCTAAATGGGGGAAGCTTTTGCAGTTTTCCCAGTTTGCAACCATACTTTCAGAAACGCCGAACGCCCTTGCAAGCTCTGCCTGGCTTATGCTGTGATCCATATCGTATTTGCACGTATCGCATAAACCGTCGCAGTTGCCCTTATCAAGATTGAGCGCGCTGCAAACATAGCGCCTCAAATCGAGGTTGTCCTGACGCAGCAATTTTAAATTCTTTGCCGTTTTATTCTGATCGATTAATTTTCTCTTGATTATCTTCATTTGTAAATCCTTAGTAAAATGCGTTCAAAAAGCGAACGGACATTTATTATAACGCGCTTATTACAAAAAGTAAAGGGCTGGGAGCAACTTTTTTTACAGTTTTTGACAATAATTTTTAAAAATTTCCATATTCCGCTATTCTTTTAACCCGTGCAACGCTAAAAATGTTTCACGGTAAACCTTTATTTATAAAAAATCCCCCGCGGAGCTGCCGCTCCGCGGGGATTAAATTCAACTGTTAAATTACATAATTTCGCCGCTGATTATATTTCCGCTCAAATCAACAAGCTCGGGCGCCGTTGAGGGGAAAGTAATATCGGCTGTTATTTTGCAGGTTGTTTCACTGCTCTTTGCAGGCACAACAATTTTAGCTTCCGCTCTCTGCCCTGTAAGCACTCTGTTATTTAAAGTATAAATAATTTTGACGCCGCTAATAACAATATTTTTATCCGTACCCTCCGCAGGCAGAAAAATGCCCGTTTCGGTTATTAAAGTAAGGCAGTTATTTATTAAATCTTTATAACTCTGTATCGACGGCATTTTAAGCGCGTTTAAAATAAAGCCGAGCTTAACGTCTTTTAAGTTTGCGGGCATTTTAATTTCCGAGCCGCTCATTTCCAACATTTTATCGATAAATGCATTTATCTCGTCCGAGCTTATAAATTTAATAAGATAATCGTAAGCCGAAGAATTTGCGTCAGCCGGAACGGCAAGCGCGCTGAGGCTTATACCGTACTGCGCAAGCATCTGTCCTACAGTAACGCTGCTTCCCTCCTCCGCAGGCGTCATTTCTATCTGCAAAAGCATCATAGCAACCATCGCCTGCAATTCCGCGCCGGTCATTCCTACGGTAAGCCCTTCTATTAAACCTTTAACTTCTTCAAGAGCCAAAAACTGACCTATCGTGGTATTGTTGTTAATTTTGTCTAAAAACGCTTTAACCTTTAAAAGCGCGTTGCGCATCATAAGACTTATATCAACCGTAACCTTGCCTTCCTCAACAGTCAGCGCGTTCAACTGATCGGCAACTTCAATCGCCGCGGCAGCCGTTGCGGGAACGTAAAAAGCGCTTATCACTTGCCCCAAATCGATACCTGACAGTTGGGGAATTTCATCTAAATAATCGTTAAAACTGCCCAGATATTTTAACTCTATGCCGTCAAAATCCGTAACCTCTTTATTCGAGCTGTAATTGTAAGCGTCCCAGTCGCGTAAAAATAAATAACTGTATGTGCCGTCACCCGAATCAGACACAATATCGCCGTTTCCTTTGAGGACGTCGATTTTACCCGCAGCCGTTGAATTCGCGCTGCTTATATTATAGTGACTGTCTATGCTTTCAACGTTAACGTTCATATTAAAGTCTACGTATTCAACAGACTGCGTTAAAAGCGCGTTTATAAGCTTTTGCGTTTCCGTATTCACAACCTGGTCTTTTTTATCGTTATTTTCCGTTTCAACAGGTTGGCAAGCTGTAAATACCGCCACCGTCATAGCCATAATAACAGCAAATAAAACTACTAAATGTTTTTTAAGCGTTTTCATATTATCTCCTTATACTTTTACTTTTGTATTTTCATTATAATACGCTTGCAATACAATTGTCAACCTTTAATTTTAAACTATCAGAATAAAACCGTTGACAAAATCCACAGTATATAGTACAATTCTGTTGATAAATCAACTCTATTCTGCTTAAATCAGAGGAATTTGAAATGGACAGATTTGAAAATTTTACGGTAAGCATATTAAAGCTGAATAAGTTAATTCATAAAATAAAGCTTTATGAAATGGAAGAATACGACCTGAGAGCAATACACGTAATGTGCATATATTATCTCAATTCTTATCCGGACATTACGGCAACCGAGCTTGCAAAACTGACCCTGGAAGATAAAGCGGCAATTTCGCGCGCGCTTAAAATGCTTGCGGAAAAGGGTTACGTTAATTACACAGCCGACGGATACAACGCAAAAATTACGCTCACAGACGCGGGCAAAGCCGTTTCGGCGGACATAGCGCAAAAAGCGGCAGCCGCTGTTGACGCGGCAGGCGGCAGCCTCTCCGAAAAACAGCGCGGAGAATTTTACGAAAGCTTAGGCGCTATATTAAAGGATTTGGAAAAATATTACGAAAAACTGTCTAAAAAATAAACTATACTCTGTACCGTACAGCCAAAAAACGCCTGCGCTTTACCGTAATTCCCACAGGGAATATTAGGTAAGCCGTAGGCGAACGAGAATTAGGCGTGGCGTGAAGCCACGCCTTTTCTCTTGTCTTGGTTTAGTTGCTTGTGTCAGTTGTAGGTTTCGTCATCGTCGAAGAACTGCGGCTCGATTGTGCCCACGAAATTATAGACTATTTCAACGGTCTGTCTGTAATGTCCGTTTATTTTCGTTTTCTCGTGGACGATTACCTTGTCAATGAACGAACGCAGAATTTCGGGCGTGAGCTCTTCAAAATTAGCGACTTTCTAAAATTCAACGGTAAACTTACTGCCCTCGCCAAGCGTGCTTTCGACGCTTATTTTCCATCCCGACTTTTGGCATATCTTTTTGGCAACGGCAAGTCCCAAACCAAAGCCGCCGTTTTTGCCGTTGTGCGACTTGTCAACCGTGAAAAAGCGAGAAAATACCTTGCTCATATTTTCTTCCGCAATGCCTATTCCCGTATCTTCAACAGTCAGCCCTTGATAGTTGAGCGTAACCGTAATACTGCCGCCGTCCTTGTTGTATTTGATGGCGTTTCGCACGAGATTTCCGAAGATTTCGCTTACTCTTTCGTGTCTGCTCATTACGATTACGTTATCGTCTATTTTTTCTATTATCGCTATTTTTCTTTTGTCAGCTTCGGGTTTCAATGCGGAAATTGTTTCTCTTGCAAGCGCGGAAAAGTCCACTTCGTAAGGGGGTAAATCGTCGTTGTCGATTTC
>CAJUPX010000020.1 GCA_910588685.1 uncultured Christensenellaceae bacterium
CAATGAAAGGGTTCCGGACGTCGTCTGGGAGATCCGGTTCAGGGATGACGGGGTTATCGGGGTCCACATTGGGGAGATCCGGGTTGTTATCGCCGTTACCGCCTATATCGCCGCCGGGGATATCGGGGTCGGGGGCGGGTATGACGGGGTTGTCGGGGTTGTTACCGCCGATATCGCCGCCGGGGGTTTCGGGGAGATCGGGGTTAGTGATACCGGGGGTATCGTTGCCGCCGAGGTTATTGGAATTGGAGTTTTTACCGCAGGCAGCGAGAGGCGCGGCCAAAAAGCAGAGCGCGGCAATCGAGATAGCGGCAAATTTTTTGAATTGAGAAAGGAATTTAATCATAGTGTACTCCTTAAAAATATGCAAAGATGATTAACAAATAAAATATATATAAAAACGGTCTTAAGAACTTAGAGAAAAGAAATTATGAACCGTAATATAACGAAAGAAATGAGCGGGCAGCCCTGGGGCTGTGATAGTTAATGCGCGGAAGCCTGCTAAACGCTGTACGCGTGGGTAATCAAGAGCCGACGGCACGCGGGTAGAGACAACAAACGCTGTTGCGGTAGCAATAAATGCGTAGGCATTGGGACAGCAAGTAACTTTGAGAGTTGCGAGCGGTCAACAACCTCTGCCCTTAGATAACAATATGTAAGCGCGCCCGCCCGAGAACGTGTCAGCCCGTAAGACTGCGGTAGCGCGTCCCCCGCTGAGTGTGAAACAACAAACACTTGAGCGCCGCGTGAGCGGGAAGTCAGATAAGCAACCGCAGCGTGTGTGGTTAATCAGAAGCCTTACTGAGCGAAACCGTAATGCGCCGTACAAGCCGCTGCGGGCAGTTGCGAGCTGACAACAACCGACAGTACGCGGTAGCAATAAATGCGTACGCATTTGGACAGCAAGTAACTTTGAGAGTTGCGAGTCCGTATGCCCCTTGAGGTGAAAAAATCCGCCGCAAGCGCCTGTAAGCCCTGTGGAAGAGCATATCGAGCGAGGATGGGGTAAAACCAAGCGAACGAACAGCGCCGGATAAAACGCCGCAGAAGAAAGAAACCGTGTGAAGCCGTAAAGCGCGGCGCGAACTGTTGACTAAAACAACAAGCCAATAAAATGGGGGGATGTAATCAAAAAACTATTCATTAAAAGGAAAAAGGAAGCTTTTAAAAAGATAAAGTAAATACACAAGAGGCAAAGCAACAACCGCGCCATAAAAAACGCAAAGCGCAGGGCTTGCGAAACCCAAAACGCAGGGTTACCGCCCCCCCCTGGCGGGCGGGTTAAGCTTCCTCTCCCCTCCCCCTCTCTTCGCTTGTTCTTTTTACTTTTAATAAATGCTAAAAAAGGACATAGTTACACCACCAGATACTATCATCCATTTGCTATTATACACTGTTAATATATAAAATTCAAGAACAATTTGCTTAAAAAGCCGAAATTTTTTTATTTTTACTATGAAACTTCTGCCGAAAATGATAAAAATTTCCAATTTGAATATTTTATTGCGTTTTTTTAACAAAAAAAGGCAGCCGCAAGGACTGCCATAATTTATTATATATTTTTTTATTAAAAGCGCGTATTATTACACTTTTTCAGTAAGAAAAGCGTGCATTTCGCTTTTAGTAGAGTAGCCTAAAGACTTGGCGGTTTGCTCTCCGCCTTTAAAAACGGACACAAGCGGTATGCTCATTATTCCGTATCTTGCCGCAAGCTCCATATTTTCGTCTATGTTGACTTTTACAAAATCTGCGGAGGAAAATTCTTCGCTCATTGCGTCCATTACGGGCGCAAGCATTTTACAGGGACCGCACCAGTCCGCATAAAAATCGCATACTACCGTTTTTTCGCCCTTTAACAGCTCGTCGAACTGCGCCGCGTTAATTTTTTTTACCATTTTTGTCACCTCTTTATTAAGTATTCGTAAATTTCGTTTATTTTAACCGCCGAACTTTCGCCCGTTGACATCTCTTTTATATTGACAACGCCGCTCTCCGCTTCGTTTGCGCCGATTGCCGCGGCATAACGCGCGCCGATTTTGTCGGCATATTTAAACTGGGCTTTAACGCTCCTGCCCATCAAGTCGCACTCGGCGTTTATTCCGTGCGCCCGAAGCCCGCCGCATAGTTTAAACGCCAACTCGCGCGAGGGCTCGTCCATTCCCGCTAAATAAATTTTGGGACGGTCGGGCTCGGGGAATTGAACACCGGTGTTATCCATTAGCAGAATAAGCCGCTCAATACCCGCTGCAAAGCCGATTGCAGGCAGCGAAGCCGCGCCGAGCTCTTCTAAAAGATTATCGTACCTGCCGCCGCCGCACACGGTGCCCTGCGCGCCGATATCCGTTGACACAAATTCAAATACCGTTTTTGTGTAATAGTCGAGCCCGCGGACAATTTCCGGGTCTACCGTGTATCTGACGCCCTGAGCCGAGAGCAGCGTTTTTACTTTTTCAAAATGCGCCGCGCAATCGGGGCAGAGATAGTCTAAAATTTTAGGCGCGCCCGAGGTTATTTTTTTGCAGTTCTCTTCCTTGCAGTCGAGCATTCTTAAAGGATTTTTGTCAAACCTCGTGCGGCAGGTTGCGCACATTTTATCAAGATTGGGTTTAAAATACTCACGGAGCGCCTGATTGTAAGCTTTGCGGCAATCGCGGCAACCGATGGAGTTGAGCCTGAGTTCGGTATTTTTCACGCCGAGTTTATTTAAAAACGTTGAAGCCGCAAAAATAACTTCCGCGTCGGTTTCGGGCGCAGGGGAGCCGAAAATTTCAATTCCGAATTGATGAAATTCACGGAGCCTGCCCGCCTGGGGACGCTCGTAGCGGAAACAGGGCGTTATATAATATGTTTTAAGCGGCAATGCACCCGAATACAGTCCGTTTTCTATAAACAGCCGCGCCGCGCCCGCAGTGCCCTCGGGCTTTAAAGTTATGCTCCTGCCGCCCTTGTCCTCAAACGTGTACATTTCCTTATTAACAACGTCCGTTGTTTCGCCTACGCCGCGCAAAAAAAGCTCGGTATGCTCAAAAGTCGGCGTGCGCAGTTCTTTTAAATTGAAAATTTTTGCAACGGAACGCGCAGTATTTTCTATAAACTGCCATTTGTGAGATTGTGAGGGCAGAACGTCTTTAGTGCCCTTGGGTATGTTTATCATATATTTCCTCTTTTTTAAGCGGCTATTTTTTTAATATTGTCAGTCAACAGTTTCGTAAAAGTAAATTTTTAAACAATTTACTGCGTCGCAGTTGCCTTGTTCGGAGGCTTTTTTCCACAATTCGTAAGCGCGCTGTTTGTCCTGTTTTACTATATTGCCCGCATAATATATTTCGGCGAGTTTAGACTGCGCATTATCGTTGTCCTCGGCAGACTGCTCTAATAGCTTAACGCCTTTTTTGACGTTTTTCTTAACACCGTCGCCGTCGATATAACACATTGCCAAAGCAAACTGCGCGTCGTAATCGTACTCTGCGGCTTCGGTATAGAGTTCTATAGCTTTAACCTTGTCCTGCGGCACGCCCGTTCCGTCGAAATAACATTTTCCTACAAGATACGTTCCGTATACCGAGTCGTTATCGCTCGCTTTTTTAAACCACTGAAACGCCGCAGCTTCGTCACGCGCAACGCCATTGCCCCGCATATATATTTCACCTATATATGCCGCGGCGTCACTTTCGCCGTGTTCAAAAGCGCGGGTGTACCAACCGACGGCGCCCTTATAATCCGGCGGTTCGGAGCATTCGCAAATGCCCGCAAGCGCAAACTCCGCATCCGCATAGTTTTGCTCCGCTGCTTTTAAAAGCCATTTTTTGCGTTCTTCGCCGTTCTCGTTGAAAAAGTATAATTCCGCCGCCTGATACATAGCCTCGGGATTGCCGCCGTCCGCCGCTTTCAAATACCATTCAAGCGCGGTATCGTTATCGCTGCGCCTGTAATAGTAATAATCGCCCATAGCTTTCTGGGCAAAAACCGAACCTTTTTCTGCGAACGGCAAAATTATTTCAATAGCTTTTTCTCTGTCGCACACAATCGGCGGTGTCCCGCCCGTTATGCCGTAATAATATACTTCGTAAAGCTTTTCTATAGCCTTTTCATCGCCCGACTCCGCCGCCTCGGTCAGATACTTTACTGCAAGCGTATTATTTTTGCGCAGGTAATACAAACCCTGTTCGTAAACTGGCAAATTTCCGACTTTATCCGGAACGGTTGGCAAATTGCACTGCACCGGCGAATTTTGGAAGTCTGCTTCGCTTTTTCCGCCTTTGTTTTTATACCGTTCGACAGTTATAAAAATAATAATTCCGGCTACAAAAATTAACCATAATATAATTGCCGCAGTCATATTCCACCGTAACGCATTAAAGCACGTATTTCTTTAAATCTCTGTTTTTAATAATTTTTTCGAGGTGTTCTTCAACGTATTTTTTATCTACGTTCACGGGAATTACCGGATAATCGTTACCGCCCGCATTGAACGAAATATCTTCCAGAAGATACTCCATAACCGTATGAAGCCGCCGCGCGCCTATATCCTCGGACGTATTATTTATATCCTCGGAAATTTCGGCAATTTTCTCAATGGCGTCCGCGCCGAAATGCAAATCTATGTTATCAACCGCCAAAAGCGCAGAATATTGCGAAGTTATTGCGTTTTGCGGCTGCGTTAAAATATTGATAAAATCGTCTTTTGTAAGACTTTTAAGCTCTACCTGTATAGGAAATCTGCCCTGAAGCTCGGGTATTAAGTCCTCTACTTTGGAAACGTGGAACGCGCCCGCGGCTATAAACAGAATATAGTCGGTTTTAACCGGACCGTATTTTGTCATTACCGTGCAACCCTCTACGATAGGCAATATGTCGCGTTGAACGCCCTCGCGGGATACGTCCGCGCCGCCGCGGTTTTCCTTGCCTGCGATTTTGTCAATCTCGTCTATAAATATTATTCCGTCGTTTTCAGCACGGCGTATTGCCTCGGCATTTACAGCGTCGCCGTCTATAAGCTTATCGGCTTCCTCGGCGATTATCAGCTGTTTAGCCTCGCGCACCGTTGTTTTACGCTTCTTTTTCCTGTGCATACCGAGCCCGCCGAAAACCGAGCCCAGATCTATCGCCGCGCCCGAACCGGGAGAAAGCTCCAGGGGCTTAGGAATATCGTCAACCTCGATTTCTATAACAGTCTGGTCGTACTTGCCCGCGTGTATATCCTCAACGAGCCTGTCTTCAAAAAGCTGTTTTGCCGTTTCTCCGCGCTCGTCCTTTTTCATCTCGGCAAGCACCTTTGCAATACGGCGTTCGGCTACCGCGCACGCTTTATAACTGACTTCCGCCGTCTTTTCCTCTTTAACAAGCCGTATAGCGCACTCCGCAAGGTCGCGAACCATAGATTCCACGTCCCTGCCGACGTAACCGACCTCGGTATACTTAGTTGCTTCAACCTTTAAAAAGGGAGCCTTAACAAGCTTTGCCAGCCTGCGCGCAATTTCCGTTTTACCTACGCCCGTAGGTCCTTTCATTATAATGTTTTTTGGCGTAATTTCGTCCTGCAACTCGGGCGACAGCATACTCCTGCGGTAACGGTTTCTGAGCGCGATTGCCACGGCTTTTTTAGCTTCGTCCTGACCTATGATGTATTTATTTAATTCGTGAACTATTTGTTTGGGTGTTAAATCCATAATATCCTCTAATTTATGATTTTTACGTTGCCTACGTTTTAGAAAAATGCAGAGAAGCAAGCAAGACAAAGCGTACAAGCAACGTCCGCAATGAGCGTACATTGAAGTACACGATTAAGGCGGAGCGAAGTTCAACGCAGTATTGCGCAGCTTATATGCGTTTTTAAGGAGCTAAACTGTTTCGCACTTTATATTGTCGTTGGTGTACACGCAAATCTCGCTTGCAATTTTAAGCGATTTTTTTGCTATTTCCTCCGCGGTATACTTAGTATTCTGCGCCAGCGCACGCGCCGCCGCAAGAGCGTAATTGCCTCCGCTGCCGATTGCCGCTATGCCGTCGTCGGGTTCTATTACCTCGCCCGTACCGGAAACAATGAGCATAGTGTCCTTATCGGCGACTATCATAAGCGCTTCAAGCTTTCTGACAGCCTTATCGCTGCGCCAAAGTTCGGCAAGCTCCACCGCCGAACGCATTAAATTACCCGAAAACTTGTTGAGCATACCCTCAAACTTCTCGCTTAAAGAAAACGCGTCGGAAACCGAGCCCGCAAAGCCTAAAACCACCTTTCCGCCGTAAATTCTGCGCACCTTTTGCGCGCTGTTCTTAAAAATAACGCTCTCGCCCATAGTCACCTGACCGTCGCCGGCAATAGCAGTTTGTCCGTTTCTTTTTACACCGCATATAGTAGTTGCGTGAAATTCTGTCATTATAAATCCTCTTTTTTTATTTTAGTTTAAAGCCCAAAGACAGTCTGCAAAAATTCTTTTTGTCCTGCTTCAAAAGCGCAAATTCCCTGTTGTTTTCATTATCCTTTATAAAACGCACGGCGACGTGCGATAAACGATTAAAAATACCAAAGTAAAAACAGCAGTAGGGTCATCACCGAGGGTAATTCCTATCGCAATTCCTGCCGCAAGCAATACCGCGGTCATTACAACGAAATATACAATGAGCGCAACGTTGAATTTAAAAATATACGACGGTAATTTCTTTTTATCGAGGCATATCCTACCCTTTAAAACCATTTACAGCTTTCCTTTGTAGCTTTTTATACTTTCGATAGCCCGCTCCGCAAGGTGTGCGTACCGCTCTTTTTTATTTTTTATTTTATTATCGGCGGGTCTGAGTATTCCGAAATTTGCGTTCATAGGCTGAAAATCTTGGTTTGCCGTTGATATATGCGCCGACAAAGCGCCTAAAACGCTTGTATCGTCGGGAATTACAGGTTGCCCGCCCCCGAGCTTTGTAAAAGTATGTATAGCCGCGAGTATTCCGCTCGCCGCCGATTCCACATACCCCTCTACGCCCGTAATCTGCCCCGCAAAGCTGACGCGCGGATTGCTTTTAAGCGAAAAATCGGCGTTTAAACACTCCGGAGAATTGATAAAAGTGTTGCGGTGCATTACTCCGTAGCGAAGATACTCCGCGTTTCTCAGTGCGGGTATTATGGAAAACACCCTCTTTTGTTCGCCGAATTTTAAATTCGTCTGGCAGCCCACAAGATTGTAAGCCTGCCCCGCCGCATTCTCCTTTCTTAGCTGTAAAACGGCGTAAAATCTATTTCCGTCCGCGTCTTTGAGCCCTACCGGCTTTAAATTTGCAAACCGCAGACAGTCGAAACCCCGCGCCGCCATAACCTCGACGGGCATACAGCCCTCGAATATTTCCCGCTTTTCAAAATTATGTAAAACTGCTTTTTCCGCAGTTAAAAGCGCGTTTACAAACTGTCCGTACTGTTCTTTATCAAGCGGACAATTTATATAATCGTCGCCGCCTTTTCCGTATCTGTCGCCGAAAAAACAATTTGAAAAATCTATACTGTCGCGCGAAACTATGGGCGCAGAAGCGTCGTAAAAATGCAGTTGCCCCCCGCATATGCGCGAAATATCGCAGGATAATGCGTCGGTTGTCAACGGTCCGGTGGCGACTATGCACCAGTCCTCGGGCACGTTCTTTATTTCTCCGCAGACAATGCGGATATTTTTATGCGAGCGCAGCTTTCCTGTTACGTATGAGGCAAATTTATCCCTGTCCACGGCGAGCGCGCCGCCCGCGGGGACTTTTGCAAACCCGGCAGCCTCCATTGTAAGAGAGCCTAAAATGCGAATTTCCTCTTTTAAAAGTCCGCACGCATTGCCGTAAACGTCATTACTTTTGAGCGAATTTGAGCACACAAGCTCGCAAAAATCTTTATTTTCGTGCGCGGGCGTAAAAGTCTCGGGCTTTATATCGTAAAGCTCTACCTGTACGCCGCGTTCGGCAAGATAATACGCCGCCTCGCTGCCCGCAAGCCCGCCGCCTATAATCTTAACCGTCATTTTCTTCCTTTGCAAGCGGCTCGGTATAGTTGCACTGTTTGTTAAAGCATTTTATTTTTCCGCTTTTTTCCACAAGGTAGTCGCCGCAGACAGGGCATTTTTTACCGGTAGGCACGTCCCAGCTCTTAAAACTGCAAGCGGGATAGCCCGTGCAACCGAAATAAATTTTGCCCGATTTGGAACGCATACGCCGCATCGGTTTACCGCATTCGGGGCACGTTCCCTCGTTTTTCTCAACGCCCTTTTCATCGGTTCCCGACTGGGGACGGCGAAAATTACAGAACGGACATTCAAAATAATTGCCGAATTTACCGTGTTTTAAAAACATCTGATGCCCGCAGTCGTTGCACTTTTCGTCGGTGAGCTTAGCGTCTATAGGCAATATAAACGAACACTCGGGATAGTTGGGGCAGGCAAGAAATTTGCCGAATTTGCCGCTTTTTACAACCATATTCACGCCGCATTTGGGGCAGCGCGTTTCGGAAATTTCCTGTTCGCTCTCACTAACTATGTTGGAGCACTCGGGATAACCCGAGCAGGCGAGATACTTGCCGTATTTTCCGGTTTTTCTTATCATCGGTCTGCCGCACTTCTCGCACTTTATATCGGTAATTTCATCGCCGTCGGTAGAAGCCGTTTTCAGCTGTTCGGAAAACTGCGGATAAAAATCCGATATGATTTTATGCCAGTCGCAGCCGCCGTCCTCTATTCTGTCAAGCTCACTCTCCATATGCGCCGTAAAACCGACGTCCATAATATCTGTAAAGTATTTAACGAGCATATCGGTAATTTTATACGCAACCTCGGTAGGCGCCATATATTTGCCGTCCTTTTCAACGTACTTGCGCTTTGTAAGCACTGAAATTATCGAAGCGTACGTTGACGGTCTGCCTATGCCCTTTTCCTCCATAGCCTTAACGAGCGAGGCGTCTGTGTACCTCATAGGCGGCTTTGTAAACTTCTGTTCCTTTGAAAATTTCTTTAAATCAAGACCGTCGCCCTCGTTGAGCGGAGGCAGCAGCTTTGCCGTTTCCTCTTCCTCGTCAACTTCCTTGCCTATCTCCTGATACGCGGCGGTATATCCCGCAAAGGTCATTGCCTTTCCGCTCGCCTTAAACGTATATCCCGCGGAAACCGCCTCTATCTGCATAGTATCGTATACCGCCTCGGTCATCTGCGAAGCAATAAATCTGTCGTAAATAAGCTTATAGATATTATAGTGCTTTCTGTCAAGACTGCCCTTTACGCTTGCGGGAGTAATTGAAAGATTTATGGGGCGGATTGCCTCGTGCGCGTCCTGCGCGCCCTTTTTAGTTGCGTAAAAATTAGGCTTAACCGGCGCATATTCCGCGCCGTACGTGTCCTTTATGAATTGAAGCGCGTTATCCTGCGCCTCTTTTGATACGCGCACCGAATCCGTTCTGATGTAGGTTATAAGCGCGATATGGTCGCCGCCGACGTCCATACCCTCGTAAAGATGCTGGGCAATGAGCATTGTTTCCGGCGAGGACATACCGTATTTGTTGGACGCGTCCTGTTGCAGGGAAGAGGTTGTAAACGGCGCGGGCGCGTGCTGCTTCTGCACGCTCTTTTTTACTTTTGCTACCGTAAACCGTCCCGCTTTTACCTTGTTTTCGATTTCCGCCGCGTCGCTTTCAGGTATGCTGCGCGTATTCGATTTATACTGGTAAACAGCCTTGAACGGCGCATATCTGCCGTCCAAATCCTGTAAATGAGCTTCAAAATTCCAATAACCCACGGGCTCGAACGCCTTTATTTCGCGCTCTCTGTCAACAATGAGTCTGAGCGCGACCGACTGCACGCGCCCCGCCGAAAGCCCGCTCTGGATTCTGTTGTTTAAAAGAGGCGACAGTTTATAGCCCACAAGTCTGTCCAGAACGCGGCGCGCCTGCTGCGCGTCAACGAGATTATAGTCAAGCTTTCTCGGATTTTTTAATGCGTTTTTAACGGCTGCGGGTGATATTTCGTTAAACTCTATTCTGTTCGCGCTGTCCTTATCCAGACCGAGCACGGTCTGCAAATGCCAGCTTATAGCCTCTCCCTCGCGGTCGGGGTCGGTTGCAAGATAAACTTTGCCGCACTTTTTAGCTTCCTGCTCAAGCCTTTTAATAATTTCTTTTTTGGTAGGGGTAATAACGTAAGTGGGCTCGAAATCCGCCGAAATTTTAACGCCTAAGCTTTTTTCCGGCAAATCCCTTACGTGACCTCCGGACGCGTCCACTTTATACGCGCCTTTTAAATATTTTGAAATGGTTTTTGCCTTGGAAGGCGATTCCACAATTATCAGATCCATAATTAACTCCTATTACAGCGCAGAGAAGCGGTTGCCCCCCAAACGCACTATTTTACCCTTGATTTCCAGCGATGACAGCACCGGCAAAAGCTGATAAGGCATTTTATTGAGCTTTGAAGCAATATCCCCCACAAACGCCTCTCCCGAAACGCCGATAAGCTCGTATACCTCACGTTCGCTGTCAGTAAGACAAACGCTGTCCTTTGCGTTGTAATCTATACCGAAAATTCCAAGTATATCTTCGGTGCTGTCAACGAGGAACGCGCCGTTTTTAATTAAACCGTTACAGCCCGCGCCCGCAGCCGCGCCTATTCCGTAGGGAAAAGCAAACAAATGCCGCGAATACTCAACCGCATATTCCGCGGTGATAAGCGCGCCGCTCTTTTTACCCGCGGAAACAACCAGCGTGCCCTCGGAAAGTCCCGCAATTATTCTGTTTCTTATAGGGAACAGATAAGCTTTTGGCGAGGTGTCCGGCGTAAACTCCGTTACAAGCAGCCCGCTTTTTTCCACCTTTTTGATAAGCTGTTCGTTCACGGCAGGATAAAAGTAATCAAAACCGTAGGCAAGCACGGATATAACGTTTCCGCTCGGCAGAGCGCCCTCTATAGCCGCGCTGTCGCCGCCGTCCGCCATTCCGGAAACCACGGTAAAGTGTTTGGCAAGCTCTCCCGCCGTTTTTTTACATTCCGCAATCACCGCGTTGGGCGTGCGGCGCGAACCTACTATTGAAAAGCACCGCGTATTCAGAAGCCGCAAGTTGCCCTTACAATAAAGTACGAGCGGAGGATAATCCGTCTGTTTTAACAGCGCGGGGTACTCTTTTGAAAAATAAGTTACGCATTTAACGCCCTTTTCGCCGAGTGATGAAATTATCTTTTTTCTGTATTCCGCGTCGTTAAATTGCGCCTCTACTTTATTATATACGCCGTCGCCGTAGTTTTTAATCAGCGCGTCGCGATATTTCACAAAATCGGGCTCGGCTTTTTCAAGCCCCTCCAACAATTTATAACGGGTTTTATAAGTCAATCCGTTAAACGAACAGAGTATTATTAAATTTTCTTCCTCTCGCGTGTAACACATATTATCTGTTTACGTCAAAATTTCTGTAAGACGCAGCTTCGAGCACGTGCTCGGGCAAGATTTCAGAGGAAAACGCAAGGTCGGCTATCGTTCTTGCAACCTTTATAATCCTCGACCGCGCCCGCGCCGAAAGTTTAAGAGTATTAAACGCGGCGCACAAAACGCTCTCGCACTCGGCTGAAAGCCTGCAATATTTTTTAATCTGCTTTTCTCCCATTCCCGCGTTAACGTTAATGTTTTCTCCGCGTAGCCGCTCGCGCTGAATAGCCCGCGCCTTTTCCACGCGCGCCTTAACTGCGGCGCTGGGTTCCTCTTCGCCGTCTCCGGCAAGGTCGCTGTACTTAACCCCGTCAACTTCAACCTGCAAATCAATCCTGTCTAAAAGCGGTCCGGAAATTTTATTGCGGTATTTTTGGATTTGCGCGGGAGTACACCTGCATTCAAGCGTTGCCGAGCCGTAATTCCCGCAAGGACAGGGATTCATACTCGCGCACAGCATAAAGTCCGCGGGAAAGCTTACCGCGCTGCCAGAACGCGTTATAGTAATAATTTTATCTTCAAGCGGCTGACGCAGCGATTCGAGCGTTCTGCGCGTATATTCGGGCAGTTCGTCCATAAACAGCACGCCGTAATGCGCCTTTGAAATTTCTCCCGGGTGTATTTTGCCGCCTCCTCCGCCGCAAATAGAAACGGTTGTAGCCGTGTGGTGCGGGGTTCTGAACGGACGCAGCGAAATTATACCCTCTTCGTTGAGTTCACCCGAAACCGAATGTATTTTCGTAACTTCGAGAGCTTCGGCAAACGTCATATCCGGCATAATAGTAGGCAAACACCTGGCAAGCATAGTTTTACCCGAACCGGGAGGCCCCGAAAGCAAAATATTGTGCCCGCCCGCAACAGCTATTTCCAGCGCTCTTTTAGCTACGCGCTGTCCTTTTACAAGACCTAAATCGCAGTTATACTTATGCTCGCGCTGAGTTACCGCAAATTCACGGTGCTTTACCGGCTCAAAAACTTCTTCGCCCTCGAGATAAGCGGTCACTTCGCGGAGCGTATCGAGAGCCATAACCTCCGTACCCTCAAGATAACTCGCTTCGTTTGCATTACCTTTCGGAACGACAAAGCGGGTAAAGCCCTTGTCCTTTGCAGAAATAAGTATAGGCATAATCCCCGTTACGGGACGGATATGCCCGTCGAGTGCCAGCTCGCCCAAAAACACTGTACCGCCGGTATCGGCTTTAAGCTGGTCGCTTGCTTTTAAAATACTCAGCGCAAGCGGTAAATCGTACTGCGAGCCCTCTTTTTTAACGTCCGCAGGCGCCAGATTTATGGTTATTTTATTTACGGGAAATTTGAACGCGCTGTTGCGTATAGCCGATTCAACCCTGTCTTTACTCTCTTTTACAGCCGCGTCGGGAAGCCCTACAAGGTCGTATTTTACCATACCCTTGTTTATGTCGGTTTCCACTTCAACCGGAATACCCTCCAGCCCGCACAGCGCAAAACTCGTTATTTTGGATAACATATACTTGACCTTTGTTTAAAACATTTTAAAAGCCCCCGCACGCAGCGAGAGCTTTTTTGATTATTTGATTTCGGCTATCTTTGCAGCCTTGCCGGTAAGCCCGCGCAGATAGTAGAGCTTAGCCCTTCTTACCTTGCCGCGTCTTACAACGGTTATATATGCGATTTTGGGCGAGTGAAGAGGGAAAGCCCTCTCTACGCCTACGCCGAAAGACAAGCGTCTTACCGTAAAGCTCTCTCTTATACCGCCGTGTTTTTTAGCGATTACTACGCCCTCGAAATTCTGAATTCTTTCCTTTGTACCCTCGATAACCTTAAAGCCTACTTTAACGGTATCGCCTACGTTGAACGCGGGCACTTCGGTTTTCATATTTTCTTTTTCGATTGCCTCTACTAAACCTTTCATAACTGTCTCCTTATATAATGGGCTGAAAGCCCGAATTGTTTTATTTTTTATAACCGAATTATATACTACCAGACAATTTTTAAAAAATCAACTGATTTTACGGGGTGTATCGCAATTTTCACAAAGCAATTTTTGATGAACCAACCCAATTATAAAAATGCGGAGATACGAGCCGAAAAGCCGACGAAAACTCAGAGAAACAAGCAAGACGAAGAAAACAAACACCCCGTTGTAAAAAAACGCGGAGATACGAGCCGAAAAGTCGACGAAAACTCAGAGAAACAAGCAAGACGAGGAGCGCGAGGATAACCCGAGGGAGTTTACTAAAACGTAAATGACCGAGGGTTGCCGCAGCGCGACACAGTATTGCGCAGTTTATATGAGTTTTCAGATTTTGCTGTAACCGTATGAATTAACAACGGCATCCACCTTAACGCCCGACTTGCAAAGCGGACATTCGACGGGGGCGTACGACTTGTAATCCGGGATGACGTCCGCGCTGAAAATTTTTACGAGGGGTACGCCGAGCCGCAAATCCGCGCCGAAAACCGTTGCCGCGCCTACCGCCTCGCCGCCGTAATAACGAACGCCCTCAACTGCGTTTAGCACGTCCTTACCGGTTGTGACAGAAGCGGTTAAAATAAGCACGCGCTTATTTTTTACATACGGCAAAAAATTGTCGCGCAGCAAAAGCTTGTCGTTTGTTATCTCCGGCGTTATAACCGCAATATTCTGGTTTAAATTTATATGCGAATGCGAAAGATACTCCGCGATAAACGCGCCGACCATTTTCATTCTGTCAAGGGTTATAATGGTATCTACGGGCGTTGACGCAAAACTGTCTGAAAGGAGCTTTGCCGCCGCTTTTGCCGCGTGAAGCCCCGACTTCACCTCCGTCATATCCACGCAATAGTTTACGTGCGAGTGCCTGGTTGCAAAATGTCCGGGTATAACCTTTATTCTTATACCCCTGTTGATATTGCTGAAAATATCGTATGCTCTCTTATCCATAATTTCCTCCTGATTTATGCCTGAAAGGCGTTTTCTATATGATTGATTCCGTCCCTGAACACTTCTATTATATCAAAACGAACGGTACAGTCAATCTCACTGCCGCTGAAATAAAAGTTTGCCCCCTGAATATACTTGAATTGCCGCGCTTTTCCAACAGATTCGGATGGCGCGCCGAACTTATCCGACAGTCGGGTTTTTACTTCTACAAAAGCCGTTACACCGTCTTTATTAACGATAATATCAACTTCTCCGAAAGGATTTTTATAGTTTTTTTCAACTATTTTGTAGCCGTGTTTTTTAAGATACTTACACGCAAGAGCCTCGCCTTTGGCTCCTATGCGTTTGTTATGCATACTGTCGGTTTTTACTGCCATTTACCTGTAAAACTCCTGCGGTGTATTGCGCACAGTCCGTACTGTTTTATTGCGTTGATATGCGCCGCAGTACCGTAACCCTTGTGCTTTTCAAACGCATATCCGGGATATTGCTCCGCATATTCGCACATCAGCGCGTCCCTGAAAACCTTGGCGATAATCGACGCGCAGCCTATGGAGTAACTCAGCGCGTCGCCCTTTATAATACTCGCCTGCGGGACGGTTATATCTATATTCATATTACCGTCCGTAAGAACGAAATCCGGAGTAATTTTAAGGCTTTCAACCGCGTTTTTCATACAAAGCCGCGTGGCTTCCAAAATGTTTATTTCGTCTATGACCTGCGGTTCAACACGGCATATTGCGTAGGCAACGGCTTTTTCCCGTATTAACGCGGCAAGTTTTTCGCGCTTTTTAGGCGAAAGACTTTTACTGTCGTCAACCCCCTCTATAATATCGTCGAGCGGCATAATGACGGCGGCGCACACTACGGGACCAGCAAGAGGACCTCTGCCCACCTCGTCCGCGCCGCAAATTGACTTGCAGCCGTTATTTATCAGCTGTCTTTCGTATTCGAGTTTATCCATAGTTTAAAAAGCGCACGCCTCCGCGTCCTCAACCGTATCGAGCGTAATTTTACCGAGCTTGCCTTTTCTCAGGTCGTCTATTACGGCGCGCTCGGCGCGTTCGTAATCGTAATCGCCTCCGCGCAGCAAAAACCCGCGCTTTTTGCATACCGTTTCCAACATTTCAAGCGGAGTTCCGCCCTCGATTCCATATCTTTCTGCAAGCCTTACAGGATATTTTTCGTATATCTCGGCAAGTAAAGCCAGAGCGATATCGTCGATGTCGAGTATATCGTCGTTTATGCTCCCCACAAATGCAAGCCGCGCCGCAAACTTTTGATTTTCAAACGCAGGCGGCATAGTCCCCGGCGTATCCAAAAGCTCGAACGAGCCGCAGCGTATCCACTGTTTGCCGCGCGTAACCCCCGCCTTGTCGCCCGTTTCGGCGCGTCTGGAACCGGCAAGAAGATTTATAAGCGTACTCTTGCCTGTGTTAGGCACTCCCGCAATCATAAAACGAAAAATCCTGGTCTGCCCCTTTTCGAGCGCGCGGGCGCGTTTTTCAGCTATCAAACTATCGATTGCACCCGTAATATCACGCTTTGAACCCGCATTAACCGCATTTATTTTAACTGCCGCCGCGCCCTTACCGCGAATTATTTTAAGTATATTATCAGCCCGTCCGTCGGCTAAATCGCCCTTGTTCAAAACATACAAAACGGGCTTGTTGTTGGCAAGCTTTTTTAATTTTGCATTGAACGAAGCCGCGGGACACCGCGCGTCCAGGACGAAAACCACGCCGTCTACAAGCGAAAGATTTTTCTCCATCATCCGCATTGCCGCCGTCATATGTCCCGGAAACCACTGTATTTGTTTCATAAAACCCTCAAAGTAAATCGGGGCGGCGTTTTTTTGTTAAAGCCACGCTCTGCTTTTTCCGCCACTCGTCTATTTTTTTATGGTCGCCCGATAACAGTACTTCGGGAACTTTAAGCCCGCCGTACTCCGCAGGACGCGTATATTGCGGATATTCCAGCAGTCCGTCCGAAAAGCTCTCGTCCACGAGCGAACCGTCGGAAATCACGCCGTCCACGTATCGAGCAACGCAGTCGCAAACTACCATAGCGGGCAGTTCTCCCCCTGTCAGAACATAGTCGCCTATGCTGATTTCCTCGTCTATATACAAGTCGATTACGCGCTCATCGACGCCCTCGTAATGTCCGCAAAGTAAAACTATATGTTCGTACTCCAACAGTTCAAAAACCTTACTTTGCTTAAACACCGCGCCGCGCGGCGAAAGAAAAATGCGCCTTGCCCCGTGACCGGGGTCAACCGCAAGTATAGCAGAGCCTATCGGCTGCGGCATCATAACCATTCCCGCGCCGCCGCCGAACGGATAGTCGTCGCATTTAAAGTGCTTGTTGTCCGCATAATCTCGGATATTTACTATTTCTATCTGAATTTTTCCCGATTTTTCCGCTCTGCCTATTATACTTTCTTTAAGCGGCGCAAACATCTCGGGAAACAGCGTTAAAACGGTAATTTTCAAACGGAAACTTCCTTAAATCTTTTTTTGTTTACTGTTATAAGCTTATTTGCAACGTCAACGCTCTCTATAACGCCGTCGGCTGCGGGAAAGCTTATTTCGCCTTTGGGTGTAAGCACGGTATAAATATCGGTTTTAGCAGGCGTTACGGAAACCACGTCGCCCACGTTTTCGCCGGTGTTGTACTCAACCCTGCAACCCGTCAAATCGGCGATATAATATCTGCCGTCGGGGAGAGCGGGCAAATCACCGCGGTCAGCCTCGATATCCGCGCCGCGCAAAAGCTCCGCCGCGTTCCTGTCGGCAACGCCTTTTAAAGTAAGATATGCAAACTCGCCCTGTGCACGGACGCGCAGAACGCCGTACCCGGCGCCGTTCAGATAAATTTTTTTAAGCCCAGAAATATCCTCCGCGCTGTCGCAGTGAACTTTAACCTTAATTTCGCCGCATATACCTTGGGGTTTTAATACGGTTGCAACAATAAGTTTTTCCATAAAATTATCCGCCCTAAAATACAGTAATGACCGCATAAATTGCGGTCAATCACATAAAAGCCCTTATGCCTTTTCCTTAATTTCAACAAAATAGCGTTTGCTGTCGCGGGGCGTGGCGGCACTTACGAGAGTGCGCAGCGCCTTGGCTATTTTGCCCTGCTTGCCTATAACTTTGCCCATATCGTCGGGGTCGAGCAAAACGGTAACTTCAAAAGCGTTATCCTTTTCCTCGAACTTATATTCAATAACGTCCTTTTTTCCGGCAAAGCTTTCAACAACGTATCTGATAAGATCGTTTATTTTATTCTCCATAAAAACTTACCGATTAACCCTTTTTCTTTTTATCGTTCGTCTTGGGCGCGGAGAGCTTTGCGCTCTGTTCCATAGCGCCGACTTTAACGAGATAGCTCTTTACCGTTTCGGTAGGCTGTACGCCCTTGGAAAGCCAGTATTTAGCCTTTTCCACGTCGAGGTTAATCTCTGCGGGCGTTTTAAGAGGGTCAACGTAACCGATTTTATCGATATACTCGCCCGAACGCGCCTTTCTCGAATCGATAACCACTACTCTGTAAAAAGGGCTTTTCTTGTCGCCCATTCTCGTAAGTCTCATTTTAACTGCCATAATTTTATATACTCCTTTTGCCTTTCGGCTGTAATTTGTTTATTTTTTATTTTGCTGTTGTAAAACGCCGAGATGCAGCGTTATGTAAGGCGCGCTTACCGCAATTTAAAAACTCAGAGAAGCAAGCAGAACGAGAAGCGCGAGCACCGACCGACGGGAGTTTACACATTAGTAAATGACCGAGGCGGCGCGGAGCGCGACATAGTTATGCGCAGCTTATATGAGTTTTAGCGCAAGCCTAAAAAGGCATACGACGTTTACCGCCTTTAAGCTGCTTCATCAAAAGCTTAGTCTGCTCAAACTGCTTTAAAAGCTGGTTTATTTCCTGAACGCTCGTGCCCGAGCCGGCGGCTATGCGCTTTTTCCTCGACGAATTTATTACTGAGGGGTCGTTCCGCTCCTTTTTCGTCATTGAAAGAATTATAGCGCGGGTGCGCTCCATACGCTTTTCGTCTATGTCGTCGGCTTTGATTTTGCCGCCCATACCGGGCATCATAGAAATAAGAGCCTGTGCGCCGCCCATTTTTTTCATACTTTCGAATTGCTCGAGGTAATCTTCCAAAGTGAAGGAATTTTCCATCATCTTTTTCTTCATTGCCAGAGCCTGCTGTTCGGTAACAGCCTCCTGTGCCTTTTCTATGAGCGTTAAAACGTCGCCCATACCGAGTATGCGGCTCGCCATTCTGTCCGGATAAAACGGCTCCAGATCAACGAGCTTTTCGCCCACGCCTATAAATTTTATGGGTTTGCCGGTAACGGTTTTTATCGAAAGGCAGGCGCCGCCGCGGGTATCGCCGTCGAGCTTGGTTAAAATTACGCCCGTAACCTCTAACCTCTCGTTAAAGGTCTTTGCCACGTTTACCGCAACCTGACCCATCATACTGTCTACCGTTAATAAAATTTCGGCAACGTCAACGCTGTTTTTAATATTTTCGAGCTCCTGCATCAGCGGCTCGTCAATTTCAAGCCGTCCCGCGGTATCTATGATAACCGTATCAAAGCCCATAGAGCGGGCATATTCAACCGCCTCTTTGGCTGTTTTAACGGGATTTTGAGTACCTTTTTCAAATACTTCGGCTCCGGCGTTTTTACCCACCACTTTAAGCTGGTTTATCGCCGCCGGACGGTATATGTCGCAGGCGGTCAAAAGCGGCTTTTTGCCGTTCTTTTTAAGCTGCACCGCAAGTTTACCGCAAAGCGTAGTTTTTCCCGCGCCCTGCAAACCGCACATCATTATAACCGTAGGCGGTTTAGGCGCAATATTCAGCTTCTGATTAATAGAGCCCATTAAAGCTATGAGCTCTTCGTTGACTATTTTGATTACCTGCTGCGCGGGGTTTAAACTTTTTAATATCTCCTGCCCCACCGCTTTTTCCGAAACGTCGGCGCAGAACTTTTTTGCAACCTGAATATTAACGTCGGCTTCGAGCAACGCCACGCGCACCTCGCGCATAGCCGTTTTTATTTCAAGCTCGGTGAGTCTGCCGCGCTTTGTCAGCTTTGAGAATATATGATTTAATCTTTCGGAAAGTGAAGAAAACGCTCCCATAAACACCTCTCACAAAAACTTAACCGCGTTTTGCAAATTAAATTTTGTGCTTTAAGGGAACCGCGTTCCCTTTGCGCAGCTAATATAACTATTCCGCGCCCGCCGCTTCGTCGGATAAAAACTTTTCCAGAACGCCGCAATTTTGCAGCCTTGTAAGTATACGCAGCTTGCTTTCGTATTCCTCAAACCGCCGCTTGCAGTTTTTCATACAGTCGGATACCGCCTGGCGGGTCATTCCCTTTTCCTCTGCGATTTCCGAAACGGTTAAATCGAGGTTGAAGTACATATCTGCAATTTCGCGCTGGGCGTCGGTTAACAGTCCGCCGTATACGTCCCAAAGACTTATCAACGAAAATTTATCCATATAACCTCTAAGAACACAACTATTTTATTACCTTAAAAACATTTTGTCAAGCGTTTTTCCTTGACAATTTTATTTTATGTGATAATATTTTTCACAAAACTATCGGTTTTCTGACAAATACGTACGATGAATATATTCAAAAAAATTAATTTGACACAAAGTTTGAAATATGATAGTATGACTTCATAGTTTAATTAACCTTAGGAGCTGTTATGCGCAAAGAGATTGACGGTGTTATATACGACACCGCAACGTCCGTAATAGACAAAAAATTTACTTACGGCGCACCCGGCGACCCCTACGGCTATGAAGAGACATTATATATTACGGGCGACGGAAGGTATTTTATTTACACCTACGGCGGGGCAAAATCAAAATACCCGACAGAGAACGTAACGCCGATTGTGCGCGAAGACGTTAAATACTGGATGCTGTCGCATTGAATTTTTACAAAAGATATAACCTGCTTTTGCAGATTATAAATAAGGAGCCGGGTGGCAAACGCAAAGGTTTGTTACCCGGCTTTTTTGTACGCAGTCGTGTTATTATAGAAGTTACCGTTATCAGGCTTCCGCCGTTAAAACTTCGCCTTCGGGCGGTTGCTGCTCGGGCGGTTGCTGCTCGGGCGGAACCTTTTGGGAATACAGCAGCTTTAAAAATACCGGCGTCAGCACGGAGGAAACGAGTATCAACAGCACCGTCATAATCATAAACTCCTGCGGCAGACTTACCGAAAGCGCGGAATTTGTTACCGCAGCCGTAACGATTAACGCCACCTCGCCGCGCGCCATCATACCGACGCCGCAAATCGCGCTCTCTCTTACGCTGTACTTAAAGGCTTTTGCAACCGTGCCGCAGCCTAAAAGCTTGCCCGCAAGCCCCGCAAAAACGGCAAGAACGGCAAACAGCAGCACCATAGGCGACAGCCCTCTGAACGTAATGCTTGATATTCCTATGTTCGCAAAAAATACAGGCGAAAAAATGGTATATGCGTCAACCTCTATTTGCTTGTCGGTATATTCGCTCACCCTGTGATTAGTAGAGAGCACAACCCCCGCAAGGAATGCGCCGGTTATATCCGCAACGCCGAAAATCTCCTCGGCTATCCAGCTGTACCCGAAGCATACCGCAAGCGAAAACACCGGTATTCTGTGGTGCGCCGGCCAGCGTTTGTTAAGCCATTTAAAGCATTTTGACAGCACTATCCCCGCAAGTATGGCAAAGATAAAGAAACATATTATCATTATAACCGTGCCGTAGGTAGTGCTTTTAAACGCTTCAAACCCCGACAAATTATCGGTTGAACCAGATTTTGCCAAACCTAAAACCACGGACAGAAGCACAACGCCTATAACGTCGTCTATTATAGCCGCCGAAACCAAAGTCGTACCGAGCTGCGTTTTTACCTTTCCCAGCTCTTTTAAAACAGATACCGTGATAGCAACGCTCGTAGCCGTGAGAATAGTGCCTATAAACACCGAGCGCAGAATATTTTCCTTAGTTGCAAAACCCAGCCCGATATTACCGAACGGCAGCGAAACCAAAAAACCGAACAAAAGCGGTAAAGCCACGCCCGCGCAGGCGATAAGCGCCGCCGCAAGCCCTGTATGCCTCAATTCTTTGAGGTCTGTTTCAAGCCCCGCCGAAAACATTAAAAGAAGCACTCCCACTTTTGAGAAAATTGCGAGCGCATTTTCCCCGGGCAGCGAAAACAGACACTTTTCGTCAAACCCGATAAGCGCAAACCCGCAGAATTCCCCGAAGATTGCTGGACCTATAAGTATTCCCGCTATTATGTAACCGAGCACCTGCGGCAATCCGTAGTGCTTGAAAATCAGCCCTAAAAATTTTGTGGAAAACACTATTATTGCAAGTACGGCAACAAAACCTATGGGCGTATTACCCTCGAACATATACAAAAACTCCTGTTTTTTCTTTTGACATTATAATATAATAGCCGCGGCGTTAGCATTTGTAAACGGTTTTTACGCTAAAAATGTAATTTAACAAAAAGAACAAATTAAACACCACTGTTTGGCAGTTATAAACAACATAAAATTTATAAATATTCATAATAAATTTATATTGTATAAATATTTTTTTAAAAAAAATAAAAAAATTTTTAAAAAAGGTATTGACAAATAAAAATTATGTGCTATAATAGAATTACAAAAAGGAAGTAACTTACAGAATGTGTTAGGTACCAACACAAATAAAAGAGGTAAGCTATGACATATAAGTAGCCGCGAAAGCGGGTCAAGGTTTAATTAAGGCAGCGATGCCAAAAGGTAACGATTACACAAAACATTTATCGAACGGGAGGTAAAGACCTATGAGAATACTTTACGCCAAAGCGATAGACTAAAAAGGAAGGTATACTCCAATGTACAACTTTGCGTTGGGGATCTAAATTCCGAAGCACGGTTTTGATTTGCAGCGAGATGACTGCGCGGTTTTTAGACCAACTGCCAAGAGGGCACCGTGAGGAGGCGATCCCCGCTAATCAAAATTAAATATAACTACACTCCCTGCGCCGACGTATTGTGCGCAGGGCTTTTTTGTTCGCCCGGATTATATCAATAATCTATCAGAATTTCGGTCACACACTCCCTGCGTTCGGTAACTCCTCCCGCCGTGCGCGTGCCGTCATAGCCCGCTTTTATCGTAAAATAGAACAGCGTAAGCTTTTCCATATCAAAATTTTCGGAATCCACCTTGCCGCAGAATACTTTAAACGAATTTTCGGGGAAATAAATTTCACCGTCAGACAAGTTTATATTAAGGTTGGTGTTGCCGGATTTTCCGTTATATATATACTGTATATCAAAATACCCGCCTATAACACTGATATTTTCGTTAAGACCGTTGCCGTAAGGCTTTAACGTTATAGCCTTGTTGTCCATAAAATCGCTTAAAAACTGCGCTCTGTTTAAAGAATAATATAAAATATCCGCAGTCTGGGCAAACGTCAACTCCCCGCCGTCAAATTGCTCCGCTGTAATCTGCGCCGCCGTATCGAGATAAAAACAGTATAAGGGCGAGGCGTTTTCGCCGTTGCGGCAAACATAAAGATACAGCTTTGTCCGGTCCGCTCTCACGTCCGCGGTGTAATCCTTTTCGCCGCCGATTAACTTTAATATATTTACAAGCTCGTTTGTAAACGGCGTTTTGTCGCCGTAAAGCCCGCACATATAATCAAGCGGCGCAACGTTGCCGTGGTATCCGTCTATATACATACCCGTAAGCCCGCTGCCGCGCTCCGTAACCGAGCCTCCGCGCTTTGCGGCGTATCCGTCGGAAACAACCGAGCAACGCTCTCCGCGCAGTTTTAACGTAGAAACGTCCTCAACCTCTTCGGTTATTCCGTTTGAATAAGTTCTGTAAACGCGGTTTTTAACGGTCAAATCCCCGAGCGCGGCGGCGTAATTTTCGCAGGACGCGTTATCGCCGTATATTTTACCCTCGTACCGCGTAATGCCTGCAACGGCTGCCGACTCCGTTTGCGCGCTGTAAGTTTTAAAAAAATCGATATAAACGTTTTCGGAGTTCTGATATTTAACCGAAAAATCCTGAACAGTCGCCTCAATGTCCCCTTCCGCAACGGCGTTTAAAGTTACTCCGTCAGGAATAGCGGGCAGCTTTTCCCCCTCCGGCGGCGTTTCGGGCGGCTTTTTATTGCAGCTGCAACCCGCGGCTACCGTTATTAATATACAGCTTAAAATCAACGTTAATACTTTTTTCATAATAAATTAAACCCCGCCGTATTTTTTACGACGGGGCTATTATATACCATTTTTAAAGTTTGGGCAACTTTTTTAAACGGCACGGCTTATTTTATACAAAGAATTTCGTTTGCGTCCAAATCCAACACCTTGCATAAATTAGCAAAAGTATCTAATGCGGGCATTGATTTTCCGTGTAAATATTCTGATATTACCTGTTGCCCTACGTCTATTTGTTTTGAAATCGAAGTTTGGCTTTGTCCGCTTTGTCTAATTGCCTCTTGTATCCGTTCTCTGATTTGTTCAATAGTTATCATTTTGCACCTCCAACAATATATTACAGGAAATACACGTAAAAATGCTTGACTTACGTGTATTGCACGTATATAATATTACAAAAGGAGAACAAAACTATGGTAAATATTGTAAAAGAAGTAAATATAGCCGAACTCGCATACTTATCGGATTATCTTGCCGATATGAGATTGCAGGAAATTAAAGAATATAATGATTTGGTTAACAAGTTTGAGGAGTTAGTATCGGAAGTTTGCAGCGGAATGACAAAAGAGCAACAACACGAAATGCTGCTGAAAATTGAAGACGTAGTTTTAGGTATGGAGTCGCTGGGACATACAGAATATTTTAAACGCGGTTTTAAGCTGGGGCTTACTATCGGCGCGCAAAACTTTTTGGATTAACCGCCGTAATTTAATTTTAAACGTTCAAACGTTCAGTCGTCAAACCTTATAAAAATATTCCGCACTTTTTAGTGCGGAATATTTTTTGTACTTAATCAATATTTATCGCGCTTTGCGTAAGTTGTGTGCAAAAGCTCGTGAGCTTTATGACTGTTTGGCGCGCCGAGGAAATCCTTATAGAGATTTTCAACCGCGGGATTCTCGTGCGAGCAACGCATTTTTCTTTCGCTGTCATAGTCGTACAGCGCCTGTGCGCGGACGGCTTTTAAATCTATATTGTTGCGGATCTCGTCGTGAACGTAGGGCTGTCCGCCGCCGTTGATACAACCGCCGGGGCAAGCCATAATTTCAACAAAAGTATAATCCTTTTCGCCGCTCTTTATCGCCTCTATAACCTTGCGGGCATTGCCGAGTCCGCTTGCAACCGCAACTTTAACGGTTGCTTTGCCTACTTTATACTCAGCCTCCTTAACGCCCTCCGTGCCGCGCACTTCGCGGAATTCGACAGGCGCGCCGCTGCCGCCGAGCTTATACGCCGCCGTTCTCAAAGCCGCCTCCATAACGCCGCCGGTTGCGCCGAATATTGCGCCCGCGCCGCTCGCCTCGCCGAAGGGCAAATCGTACTCAGCGTCGCCGATGTTGGCAAAGTCTATGCCCGCCTCTTTAATCATTTTTGCAAGCTCGCGCGTGGTAAGCGCAACGTCGGTATAGCCGCCGAGCTCTTCGCGCGTGACCTCGAATTTCTTTGCCGTACAGGGAATAACCGAAACCACGTACAGCTTTTTAGGGTCTATGCCGTTCTTTTGACAATAGTACGTTTTAAGCAGTGCGGAGAACATTTCCTGAGGGGACTTGCACGAGGAGAGGTTGGGCAGCAGTTCGGGATAGTAGTGCTCCGCAAACTTAATCCAGCCGGGGCAGCAGCTTGTAAACATAGGCGTAACGCCGCCTTTATTGAGTCTGTCTAAAAGCTCGTTTGCCTCTTCCATTATTGTGAGGTCGGCGGTAGTGTCCATATTAAAACACTTAACGTCGCCGAGCTGTTTAATGGCGTTAACCATTTTACCCTCAACGTTGGTGCCCACGGGCAAGCCGAACGCCTCGCCGAGCGTAGCCCTTACCGACGGAGCGGTAAAGAACACAACTTCCTTGTCGGGGTCTACTATCGCGCCCCATACGTCGGCAACCGCGCTCTTTTCATAAAGCGCGCCAACGGGGCAGGCAACCACGCACTGACCGCAGTTAACGCAGGGCGTAACCGAAAGCGAAACGCCGTATGGAGAGCCTATAACCTTGGCATATCCGCGGTTCTGCGGACCTATCGCGCCTATTGTCTGGTGCTCGCAAGCCGCAACGCAGCGCGTGCACATTATACATTTACTGTTGTCGCGCACTACCGACGCCGACAGGTCGTCGATAGGCATAACGTCGTGGTCGGTTCCGAACTTATCCTCTTCCGCGTTATATTCGAGCGCAAGCTTTTGCAGCTCGCAATTCATAGAACGCGCGCAGCTCAAACACTTTTTCTTGTGGGTAGAGAGTATAAGCTCTATGGTGGTTTTTCTGGATTTTCTTACCTTAGGGGTGTTAGTGCGCACTTCCATACCCTCGGAAACGGGGTGAACGCACGCCGCAACAAGTCCTCTCGCGCCGGTAGCCTCAACAAGACACATACGGCAAGAGCCTACGCACTGCACGTCTTTAAGATAGCAAAGCGTGGGAATTCTGATGTTGGCGAGCTTAGCCGCCTGCAATATGGTGGAGCCTTCGGGCACGCTTACGGCAATGCCGTTAATTTTTAAATTTATCATATTTACCCTCCTTACTTCTTGTCGATTGCATTGAATTTGCAATGAGCAATACACTGTCCGCACTTTATACACTTCTTAGGGTCTATAACGTGCACGCTCTTAACCGCGCCGCTTATCGCGTTTGCAGGGCAGTTTCTCGCGCAGAGCGTACAGCCGCGGCACTTGTCGGGTTCAATATAGTAGTTGAGCAGCGATTTACAAACGCCCGCAGGGCATCTCTTTTCGTAGATATGCGCCTTGTATTCGTCCATATAATGCTCCATAGTAGAGAGTATGGGGTTGGGCGCGGACTGACCGAGCGCGCACAGCGACGAGCTCTTCATATGCTCCGAAACCGCTTTTATATTTTCAAGATCCTCGGGCTCGCCCTTGCCGTCGCAAATTTTATTAAGCGTTTCGAGAAGACGCTTTGTGCCGATACGGCAGGGAACGCACTTTCCGCAGCTCTCGTCCGCGGTAAATTCAAGGTAGAACTTGGCGATATCCACCATACAGGTGTCCTCGTCCATAACTATAAGTCCGCCCGAGCCCATCATAGAGCCGATTGCAACGAGGTTGTCGAAGTCCATTCCTATATCTATATATTTTGCGGGGATACAGCCGCCGGAAGGTCCGCCGGTCTGAGCCGCTTTAAACTCTTTGCCGCCCGGTATACCGCCGCCTATGTCGTAAACTATGGTTCTTAACGTGGTGCCCATAGGAACTTCAACAAGCCCCACATTGTGGATTTTTCCGCCGAGCGCGAACACCTTGGTGCCCTTGCTCTTTTCGGTGCCTATGGACGAGAACCATTTTGCGCCGTTCATAATTATGGGTGCAACGCACGCCCACGTTTCAACGTTGTTTATAACCGTGGGTTTACGGAACACGCCGCTCTGTGCGGGGAAAGGAGGTTTGGGGCAGGGCTCGCCGCGCTTGCCCTCAACGCTTGCAATTAGCGCGGTTTCTTCGCCGCACACAAACGCGCCTGCGCCAAGACGGACGTGAATATCAAAATCGAATCCGCTGCCGAGAATATTTTTGCCGAGCAGTCCGTATTTGCGTGCCTGTTCGATTGCTATGTTAAGCCTCTCAACGGCTATGGGATACTCCGCACGGACGTAGATATAGCCCTCCTGCGCGCCTATCGTGTAACCCGCTATAGTCATTGCTTCGAGCACGGTGTGGGGGTCGCCCTCCAGAACCGACCTGTCCATAAACGCGCCGGGGTCGCCCTCGTCGGCGTTGCAGCATACGTATTTAACTTCACCCTTAGCCTCTTTTGTGAACTGCCATTTAAGTCCGGTGGGGAAGCCCGCGCCGCCTCTGCCGCGCAAGCCGGCCGCTTTAAGCTCGGCTATAACCTCGTCGGGTTTCATTTCAAAAAGCACTTTGGCAAGAGCCGCGTAGTCGCCTGCGGCTATAGCCTCTTCTATGCTCTCCGCCGCGATAACGCCGCAGTTTCTGAGCGTAATACGCACCTGGTGCTTGTAAAAAGGTATTTCGGCAAAAGGAATAACGCTGCCGTCCTTATGTACCGTGTCCGCGTAAAGAAGCTCTTTTACGATATCCCCGCCCTTTACCAGATGTTTTTCGGCAACGGTCTTAGCGTGCTCGGGAGTCATCTGCGAATAGAACGCGCCTTCGGGATAAACTATCATTATGGGACCGAGAGCGCAAAGACCGAAGCAGCCCGTTTTTACTATTAATACGTCGTCTATGCCGAGCTCTTTAAAGGATTTTTCAAGCTGTTCTATAACCTGCAGCGAGTGCGACGAGGTACAGCCCGTACCGCCGCACACAAGCACCTGTTTTCTGTAACCGGTGTTTTTTGCCAGCTTTTCCGCCTGTTCGCGGACTATTTTTCTTACGTTTATTAAATCGGACTTGTCCGCCGCTATTTTTTTAAGTTGTTCAACAGTCATTTTTTCCCTCCTCAATCCTGCATATATTTGTCAAGTATTCCCTTGACGTCGGAAGGTTTGAGCCTGCCGTAAACTTCGCCGTCGATTATCATAACGGGCGCAAGACCGCACGCGCCTACGCAGCGGCAGCTGTCTATAGAGAACTTTTTATCGTTGGTGCATTCGCCGCAGGAAATCCTGAGCTCGTGCTCAACTTCTTCCAAAATCTTATCCGAGCCCTTCACATAGCAAGCCGTGCCTAAGCAAATACTTATTTTGTGTTTGCCCTTGGGGTTTAAAGAAAACTGCGAATAGAACGTCGCCACGCCGTAAACTTCGGCAAGCGGAATGTTAAGTTGTTCTGCAATTACCGTTTGAACCTCTGCGGGAAGATAGCCGTAGATGTCCTGCGCCTCGTGCAAAACGGGCATAAGCGCACCCTTTTCCGCGCGATGCCTTTCGATGCATTTAAGCAGCTGCGACATCTGTTCGGGAGTGCCTTCGAATAAATTGATTGCCATATTTTCTCCTTAATTTATAACAAGTTAACTAAATTATATCATTTATAAATTCAAAAATAAACCATTTTTCGACACTTTTATTCATTTTATGTATGTTAATTTATGTAAGTGCGCAACGCGCGAAGCGCGTTTTCCCGCTCCGTAAACCACAAAAGCGGATATTATAACAAAAACGCTCAGCCCCCAGCCGAAAGCTATCTGCGCCCACGGCTCATAGCCCGAACCGAAAACTATAAGCCGTACAAGCTCGGTAAGAGTAACGCAGGACAATATTACGGGGCTGAGATATTTGACGGCGCGTTCAAACGACGCCGCTCTTATTTTAAGCCTGCCGGAATATCTGTTTATTTCGTCCGTCAGCCCGCGCGTTTTTCCGCTGAAGCCTATTATTATGCACTCAAACACGCCGAGAATCAGAACGTGGTAAAAATTGATAAATTTATCGCTTATTTCAACTATAAGCGGCGCGGCGGACGTTGCAAAAACCACACTCAAAACCAAGCCGGCAATGCAGAAAACGCGCACAAACGATTTCTTTTTTATTTTGAATTTGTCGCAAAAGGGCGATATGAACGCCTCCGCCATAGACACAGCCGACTGCACCGCAAGCATTGTGAGCGAGCCGTAAAACAGCACCCCGGCAACGGCGTTCAATACCGTATTCGCGCCGAAGAGCCGCGTTATCGCCGCAGGATATACGACAAACGCCGTGATTATGCCCGAATCGCATATTTCGCCCTGCAAACCGCAGCCGTACAGCGTGGTAAAGAGCACCAGCGACGATAAAAGCGAAACAAAAAAATCCGCGGCGGCAATAACCAGACTGCACGAAAAAATATTTGTATTTTTAGGCAGATACGCACCGTAAGCAGGCATTATGCCCACTCCTACCGACAGAGAAAAAAACACCTGACCCAGAGCCGACAGCCAAAAATCGGGCTTTGTCAAAGCGCTGAAATCGGGAGTAAACAGCGCGGCGATTGCTTCGCCGCGGTTGGAATACATAAGTCCGCGCACAGCCATAACCGCAAGCATTACAACGGGAATTACCACCGTGAACTCGGCGGCTTTCGCAAGCGATTTGGCTCCGCCTTTCAAACACAGATACATCAAAATCCAAGCCGCGGCAATGCACGGCAATACGTACGGGGATATGCCTGAAATAACGCCGTCGTTACGGCTTTTGAGCACTTCGTTGAAAAAGTATCCGCTTATCTCGTTCTGGGTCATTCCGGGCGCTTTTACAGCGAGCGGAACTATACTTACGACTGTCGCCAATATCCAGCCCGCGAGCCCCGCATACAGCAGCGCGGTAAACACCGAGTTTATGCACGAAGCCCAGCCGGCCCTTCCGCCGCCTCGCTTTAAGCTTTCCAGACACTCGGGCGCGCCGCTGCCCACCTTTCTGCCGAGCGCGATTTCCGCGTTTAAAAGCGGGATACCCAAAACCAGCAGCGCAACAAAATACACAAGGAGATAAACTCCGCCGTATTTTGCGCAAAGTCCGGGAAACCTCAAAGCGTTTCCGAGCCCTACCGCCGCGCCTATACTCGCCAGGATGAACGACCTTTTTGAACCAAACCTATCCTTTGCCATACTCTAATATATGGACGGCGGTATTAAATTATTCTGTCCGCGCCGACGGCGGACGCAGCCGGACAGCGCCTTATAACTACACGCGTTTTTCGGGAGCTTTTAAACGGTGTACCGCGCAATAGACCGTAGGCACTATAAAGAGTGTTACAAGCGTACCGAGTAAAAGTCCGCCTATAACCACTATTCCGAGCGGCTGCATAAGTTCGGAGCCGCTTCCCACGCCTATAGCCATAGGAATAAGCGCCAGAACGGTGGTTAACGTGGTCATTAAAATAGGTCTTAAACGCACTTTGCACGCCTGGGTTACAGCCGTAAAATGTTCCACCCCGGCGTCGGTTAACTGCTTTATCTTTTCAAGCATTACTATGGCGTTGTTAACGACCACGCCCATAAGCATAATCAGCCCGATAAACGAAACCACGTTAAGCGACGTGCCTGTAATTACAAGCGCTATAAATCCGCCGGTGAAACTGAACGGTATACTCGCCATTATAATAAGCGGCTTTAACGCCGAACCGAACTGCACCGCCATTACCGCATACAGCAGGAAAAACGATATTACTAGCGCAACCGCCAGCCCCTCGAACGCGTCGGTCAGATAGCTTGAAACGCCGGTAGAAGCAAAGCTGTAATTTTCGTAGTCCTTTAAAACGTCCGCTGCGATTTTCTGCATTTTTCTGCTCGCGCCGCCCATATCCGCGCCGGGGAGAGTTGCGGAAACCGACACCATTCTCCTGCCGTTAGAGCGCCTTATGCACGCTTCCGCCGAAATTTTTGTTGTTTCGCATATATCCCCGAGTTTAACGGGCTCCGTTCCCTGCGAACCGACCACAAGCGAAGTTAAACCGTCTATATCCTCAACTGCTCCGTCGGCAAATTTAACGTTGACGTTATAACTCTGTCCGTCTAAAGTGACCGTACAGGCGGTGTATGACGCAATACCTATGCGCAAAGTCAGAATAAGCGTTTTGTAATCGATACCGAGCTTTTCCATTTTATAGCGGTCGAATTTCAAATCGTACTCTTCAACCGTCGAAAGCGCGCTGTTATGGATATCTTCAAACCCGTTTTCACTCAGTTTTTCGCAAATCTTTCCGGAAATTATTCTGAGTTCATCGTTGTCGTTGCCGGTAACCGTAACCGACATCTCGTCCGTGCCCGAAGTGAGCGATGCCACCACGCCGTCAATCTGTCTTACGTTGGGATTGCCGAGCGGCTTATACCTCTCGTCCTTAGCCAAAGCGCGTATGTGCTCCACAACTTTTTCGGTGCCGCGGTCGGTGGTCAGCTGCACGGTTATAACGCCCGTGTCGTTAAATGCAAGCATACCGTTTTTACCCACGTTGACCGATATATGATCGACGTTTTCAACGTTTTCCAGCAAAACGCCGGCAAAAGCGTAAACGTCGGCTTGCTTTTCCTCAAGCGAAATACCGTCTTTGAAAATCATATTCACTTCAATCTGTCCCTTGTCGATAGACGGCAAAAATTCCGTGCCTGTTATAAACAGCAGCCCTATGCTGACCGCAAAAACCGCAACGGCAATAAGTACGGTCACAAGTTTTTTAGACAGAATTTTAGGCAGGATTTTTCCGTAAAACGCACAAACGGAATTCATTACTTCAAGCTTTTTGCGGGGTTTGGTTTTTTTATCGGCAAAAACTATTTCGTTTGACGGCGCAGCCGCGGCAAGCGTAGCCGCCTGTTCGTCAATCTCGTTGCATTTTGCAGCTTCCGGAGTAAGTCCGCCGCCTTTAAGCATACGCCTTTTGCCCGTAAACATTGCGTAAAAAGCGGGTATTACCGAAACCGCGATTATCAGCGAAAACGCAAGCGAGAATATAACGGCAAAGCTCAGCTCCGTAAAAATTTCGCCCGTAAGTCCGCCCGAAAAGATTATGGGGATAAATACGCAAACGGTTGTCAGCGTAGAACCGAACAGCGCGCCGCCCACTTCCACGGTACCGTCCACCGCCGCTTCAAAAGCATTCTTGCCCATATCGCGGTGCTTGGATATACTCTCTATAACAACTATACTGTTATCCACAAGCATTCCTATGCCCACCGCAAGTCCGCCGAGCGACACCATATTCAGCGTAATACCCATCAAGTATAAACATATCAGAGCGGCAAGCACCGAAAGCGGCATAGTAACGGCGATTATAAGCGAAGTTTTCACCCGCCTTAAAAACACAAATATTACGGCTATTGCAAGCACTCCGCCTATAATCATACTCACGAGCACGTTGGAAACGCTGTCCGAAATAAATTCGGACTGGTCGTCAAGCAGTTTTATCTGCGCGCCGTACTGTTCCCCGCTTTCCGCCAAAAACGCGTTGTAAACGTCTTTCACCGCTCCGACAACCGCAGCAGCGTTGGCACCGTTGGATTTGCTTATCTCTATTACAGTACCGCTTACGAGCTTAGCCCCGCCGCCGGCAAAATACACGTATGAAGAAAATTTGTTTTCATATTCCGCGGTAGCAACATCGCCTACCTTGACCGTAAGCCCGCCGCTATCGGGGAATTGAGTTAAAATTATAAATTTTAAAAGCTCCACTGAAATTTTAAGGTCGCGCGACTGTTCGTTACTGTCGAGGCCGCTCTTTATAATAGCCATCAAAAGGGAATTGCCCGCAACGATTTTCGCTCCCTCCGGAGTAGAAATATCGTACCCTCCGGACAAAAGTTGTTGCGCGATATTCTCTCTTACCGTTCTCAATAAGCTTACAAGGCTATCGGGCAGCGTAACCGGCGTATTGAGTATATCCGACATAGACGTAATATCCGTGTCGTTGCGTATCTGAACGTCGCCGTCTTCACCGGTGATATTGCCGAGAGGCAGGTTTAACGAACCGTAAGAAAACGCCTCTACGAACAGCGGTACGGCAAGCTCCAGCCCGCCGTAAGGTTTTATAATTATATTCCTTGCGGGCGCGCCCTTTATTTCCACCGTTTCAACGCCGTCTATCGCCGACAGCTTTGAAGCGAGCACGTCGGCTGCGTTATAAGCGTTTTTAAGTTTTTCACCGTCCGTTTCGCCCCTGTTGCTCGTAAGCGACAGCACAGCAAGCGCCGCGGCGTTTAAATCGAGGTCGTACACGGAGGTCTGCACGCCGTCCGGCAGCGATATTCCCGCGAGTTTGGACTGAATTTCGTTCTTTTTGCCGTCGGTATCTGTTCCGTAATCGAACATCAGCGCAACGGCGGATAAATTATCGTAGGAATAGCTTAGAACTTCCGTTACGCCGCTTAAAGAAGATAACCCCTCTTCAACAGCCGCCGTAACGTCCGCCTCAACCGATTTTGCATTTGCGCCCGCATAAATATTCTGTATGCAAATTACGGGAACGTTGATGTCCGGCAGCAGGTTTATCGCCATTTTCGACGTTGAAAAAATTCCGAAGCCGAGCACAAAAACGGTGATTAACACCACCGCTACAGATTGTCTGATTATAAACGAAAAAAACTTCTTCATAAAACCACCGTATATAAATACTCGCGCAAATCCGGTTTGCGCGAGAAAATTATTATAAGTAAATTTTTAAATCATACTCGAAATTACGGCGAGATTCGCCGCAAGGTCGATATTACGGACGTTAAAGCCTTCGGATACGGTTAACAGCACGGGCGCAAAGTTCAATATGCCTTTTATACCGCAGTCTACAAGCAGGTCGGCAATTCCCTGCGCCGCCGCGGCAGGCACGCATATAACCGCAAGGCGCACACCGAGCTCGCAAAGACGCTGCTTTGCCTCGGCAACGCCGTATACCGGCTTACCGCTCACCGTTTTACCTATTTTAGCGGGGTTGCTGTCAAAAGCCGCCGCAACGTTAATGCCGTAGTTTTTAAAGCCGTTATACGCCAAAAGCGCGCTGCCGAGCTCGCCCGCGCCGAACACCGCCGCGTTTTTAACGTCGTTACATCCGAGGTATTCCTCTATAGCGGCGATAAGCTCCACGCGGACGTAGCCTGTACGCGTTCTGCCCTGCGCCGGCGTATACGCCAAATCCTTACGCACGAGCACTTCGCCCATTGCAAGGGCGTGGGCAACCGCTCTCGACGAGATATTGACTACTTCAGCGGGCAGAGATTTTAAATAATTGAGATATATAGGCAGCCTTTGTAAACTCGTAACGGGGATATCGCTTTTCATTATTCACCTTAAATTACATTACCAGAGCGGCGGCGCCGTACGCTCCGGCTTTGCTGCCGAGCTTTGCGCAAACCACCTCGACGGGCGCATAATCCGTACCGCCGAATAATTCTTTATTAACGAGCTTTTGCAGCGGCGCAGTCAGTCTGGACCCCTGCGCGGAAACTCCGCCGCCTATCATAATAGCCTGCGGACGAAAAAGCGCTGCGAGATTGAGAAGTCCGCACGCCAGATAACCGATATAATTATCCACAACCTTTTTAGCGGTGCGATCCACGTCCATATACTCGAACGCCGTTTTGCCGCAAACGGAATCGTGCGTATAGGTTTTCCACATAGCCGATCCGGTATCGTCTTCCATAGCTTCCCGCGTTGCGTTTTCAAGCGCGCGCGCCGAACAGTACGCCTCAAAACAGCCGCGTCTGCCGCAGGTGCAGAATTTGCCGCCGCGCTCGATTACCATATGTCCTATCTCCGCGCCGGCGCATTTATTGCCCTCGAACAGCTTGCCGCCGATAATAATGCCGCCGCCCACGCCCGTGCCGAGCGTAACAAGGATACTGTCGCTGTATTTTTTACCCGCGCCAAACTTTGCCTCACCGAGAGCGGCTGCGTTGGCGTCGTTGCAAATTGCCACTGGGCGCTGCAATTTTTCTTCGAGCAGGCTTTTTAAAGGATAATTTTTGAGCTGTAAATTCCCCGAATAAACGCAGACGCCGTTCTGCGCGTCGATTATGCCGGGACAGCAAACGCCTATGCCGTCGATTTTTGAAAATACCGTGCCCGCCGCGCGGACAAGCTTTTCCGCAAGCGCCTCTATACAGCCCGCAAGCCCTTCGCCGCTTACCACCTGTATATTGTCGAGCACGATTTCCTTACCCGTTTCGTCGCAAATTATACCTTTGACCGTCGTTCCGCCGACGTCAAGCCCCATATATAAAGCCATTAAAACCCCCGTTTAATTGATATTAATTTATTTAATTATACTATCATAATGACAAATCGTCAAGGGAAAACATAAAAAATAAAAAGCCTTTTAAACACAAAAGGCTTTTTGATCGATTTTACTTACTACCTGTGCTTCCGAAACCGCCCGCGCCGCGCACCGTCTGGGAAAGCTCGTCTTTTAAAACAAAGTCGGCAGTTATGTACGGCGTTATTACAAACTGGGCTATGCGCTCGCCCGCGTCCACGCTTTGCGCAACGTCAGAGTGATTATACAGCGCAACCTTTATTTCGCCGCGGTAATCGCAGTCCACAACTCCGACCTTGTTTGCGGGCGCAAGCCCCTTTTTTGAGGCAAGTCCGCTGCGCGCATAAATAAGCCCCGCATACCCCACAGGCAACTCCACCGCTATGCCGGTCGGAATAACCGCCGTTTTGTGGGGTTCAATTATTATCTGACCGTCAATACAGGCATACAAATCGGCTCCCGCGGCAAACGGGCTGCCGTATGCGGGAACAACCGCCTTACCGTCAAGTTTTTTAAGTCCTATTTCCATAATCACCTCAAAGCTCGGAGTGTTCGTCCCAAAGCACTAATTTATCCTCTTTAAGCGATTCTTTAACCATAATAATTCGCTGATTAGACGAGCCGCGGAAACGTAAATTCAGGTCTTTCAAACTTTCCACAAACCGCCCGTCAACAAGCACGTCAAGCGTTTCAAGCATTCGCATCGAAAGTTCTCCGCCGCCGAGCTTGCCGGTCAACAGGTCGGACTCATAGTCGTAGCCGGTAAACGCCCAAAAACTTTTATGAGGATAAGCTTTTCTCAGTTTTTCCAGAAACGGAGCCAGAACAACCTGGTTTTCCGGCTCGAACGGATCGCCGCCAAGCAGCGTAAACCCCTTGATATAGTCGGGTTTAAGCCCTTCAATTATCTTGTTTTCTATTTCCGCGGTAAACGGCTCGCCGTAGTTAAAATCCCAGGTTTCGGGATTAAAGCAGTTTTTGCAGCGGTTGCGGCAACCGCTTACGTACAGCGATACCCTTACGCCGGGTCCGTTGGAAACGTCAAACCATTTTATAGTTGCGTAATTCATAATTTCTTAATCTTGATATATCTTAATCTTGAAAACTCAGAGAAACGAACAAAACGAGGAGCGCGAGAAAAACCCGAGGGAGTTTACTAAAAAGTAAATGTCGTACCGAAGGCGTTAGCCTTACCGAGGGTTGCTGCAGCGCGACATAGTTATGCGAAGTTTATACGAGTTTTGCGGGAGCAAAAGCGGGAGCTTAAAGGTGTAAGACGCGCGCTTTAATTTCTTTGGTTTTACCCACATTCCAGAAGTTCTCGCCAAGATATCCGCAGGTACGGCGGGTAACGTTCATTTTACGCTGGTCTTTATTGTGGCAGACGGGGCATTCCCACTCGTTGTCGTCGTTGATGGTTATTTCTCCGTCAAAGCCGCATACGTGGCAGTAGTCGCTCTTGGTGTTGAATTCGGCATACTGGATATTGTCGTATATATAGCGCACAACGTCCTCTATGGCGGTTAAATTGTGACGCATATTCGGAATTTCCACGTAAGAAATAGCGCCGCCGGAAGATATTTTCTGGAACTGACTTTCAAACGTGAATTTAGAAAACGCGTCTATATCCTCGCGCACGTCAACGTGATAGCTGTTCGTGTAATAGCCCTTGTCGGTGACGTCCTCGATTGTGCCGAAACGCTCCTGATCTATTCTTGCAAAACGGTAGCAGAGCGACTCTGCGGGCGTACCGTAAAGCGCAAAGCCTATATTTGTTTCTTTCTTCCATTTATCGCAGTGAGCCCTTAAAGACTGCATAACTTTGAGCGCAAATTCCGTGCCCTCGGGCTTGGTGTGCGAACAGCCTTTTACAAGCTTTGTAACCTCGTAAAGCCCGATATACCCCAAAGATATCGAAGAATATCCGCCGAAAAGATATTTATCTATTTTTTCGCCGGGTTTAAGGCGCGCTATGGCGCCGTACTGCCAATGCACGGGCGACACGTCGCTCGTAACGCCCATAAGCGCGTTATGACGGCACATAATAGCCTCGAAGCAAAGCTCTAAACGCTGTTCCAAAAGCTCCCAGAATTTCTTCTCGTCGCCCTTTGCAAGTATTCCTATCTGCGGCAGATTGATGGAAACAACGCCCTGGTTAAACCTGCCCTCGAACTTATAATTTCCGTTTTCGTCTTTCCAGGGCGAAAGGAACGAACGGCAGCCCATAGGCGAGAACACGTTGCCCTCGTAATTTTCACGCATTTTCTTAGCCGAAATATAGTCGGGATAAAGACGCTTGGACGAGCATTTAACCGCAAGCTTTGTAAGATAGTCGTATTTTCCGCCCTTTAAGCAATTATTTTCGTCAAGCACGTAAATGAGTTTGGGGAACGCGGGCGTTATATACACCCCCTTTTCGTTCTTGATTCCCTGGTAACGCTGTTTAAGCACTTCCTCTATAATCTGCGCGTTCTCCTCAATATACTCGTCCTTGTCGTCGAGCCAGAGGAAAAGAGTAACGAACGGCGACTGTCCGTTTGTGGTCATAAGAGTGTTAATCTGATACTGTATGGTCTGCACGCCCGCTTTAAGCGATTCCTGCAAACGCATTTCGACAAAGCGCTTTTTTGTCTGCGCGTCGAGAGTGTCGCCGAACTGCTCGTTGCACTGCTCTATATATTTTTCGCGCGTCAGCCTTAAATACTTGCCGAGGTGCGCAATATTAACCGACTGTCCGCCGTACTGTGAGGACGCGACCGACGCGATAATCTGCGTGGTTATAGTGCACGCAGTCTGGAACGACTTGGGGCTTTCTATCATTTTGCCGTTCATTACAGTGCCGTTTTCAAGCATATCCTTGATGTTTATAAGGCAGCAGTTAAAAATAGGCTGCAAAAAATAATCCGCGTCGTGGAAGTGTATTGCGCCCTCGTCGTGGGCTTTGGAGATATGCTCGGGCAACAGTATCCTGCGGGTTAAATCCTTGGAAACCTCGCCGGCTATGAGGTCGCGCTGGGTGGACGCAGTACGCGCGTTTTTGTTGGAGTTTTCCTCCATAACGTCCTTGTTTGCGTTTTTTATAAGCGAAAGTATGCTCTCGTCCGTAGTGTTCGCCTTACGGATGAGTGCGCGCTCGTAACGGTAAAGAATATAGGATTTCATCAGCTGGTATTTGTTGAGTTCCATAAGGTTCTCCTCTACCATATCCTGAATATCCTCTACGAGAATTCTCCTTCTGTGGCGCGACGCTATATCGTCCACGATAGCGTCTATCTGCGCCGCGGTAATCTGATCCTCGGGATCAACGGCAGCGTTTGCCTTTGCAATCGCCACTGCAATTTTCTTCCTGTCGAAATCACAGGTAGTTCCGTCGCGCTTTATAACTTTCATAACAATCCTCCACTCGTATAATAATACATATTGCGGTCTATTTACCGTCAAAACACAATATATTGTGTTAAATACCGTTTTTTTACTCCCCGAAAAGAGGAGAGTAACTAAAAGTATAAAGCCTTAAACTGCGAATGTCAAGCCATTAGGCACAATATCTTGTATGTTATTTTTTAACGCAAACACAACATATTGTATGTTAAATTTTGGATAAAAATAAAATTTAATGTCGGAAAACGTCGGTTTATACGTTCAAACGGCGTTTAGACCGCGTGAAACATAACATTTTATTAAACTTTTTAAGTTTATACGAACTTTTTAAGATACGACAAATCCAGACTCCATTCGGCAACGCGGTTGCGGCGCGTATGGTCGGCGTTTGCTTGCCCCAACGCCGCGCGGAAATCCGCGTACGAGCAGGCGTTCACCTTTATAAAATGCTCCTCCGCCTCCCGCTCTCCTCCCATAAGCGAAGTGCGCCCGAAATGTATTACTCCGTGGCACGCGCGGCATACGGCAATAACGTTTGCAAGCTTCTGAACGCAGTTCTTTTCGTCGTACTCCCACTGTTCGTGCGCTTCAAGCCTTTTTACCGCCGCGCCGCATATCATACACCGCCCGCCTGCGCGCGCATACGCGTCGCGCCTTACTATATCCCATTGCGCGGGCGTAAGCAGGCTTCTTAAATTACTGTACCAGCAGCTGTCGGGCACAAGCTCAAATTTCAGTTTAAAATCCATAAAAAACATTATACGCTTTTTTAAAAATTTTTTCAATAACTTCTTGACAGTATAAATTTTTTATTATATAATCTTATTGATATCAATTTGATATCACACAAAATTTCAGGAGTTATATATGAAGATTCAAAGCGATGAAAGAAAAACCGTTGAGGAAAAGGTTTTAAAGGGCAAAAGCGGCTGGGTTATGCTGTTTACGGTGATTTTAACGTTTATATTAGGCATTGTAATAGTAATTATATCGGCGAGCGGAGAAATACCCGAACCCTTAATCCTTGCGGGCATACTTATTATATGTCTGTCCTGCGCGTTGTTGCCGGGATTAAAAATAGTTGCGCCCAACGAAGCGCTTGTATTGACGTTGTTCGGCAAATACCACGGAACGCTCAATAAAGACGGTTTCTTTTTCGTAAACCCTTTCTGCGTTGCGGTAAACCCCTCCTCCGCTTACGGCAGACTCGGTAAAAAGCTCAGTTTAAAAGCAATGACTCTGAACAACGACAAACAAAAAGTCAACGACGAAGAGGGCAACCCCATAGAAATAAGCGTGGTTGTAATATGGCGCATACGCGACACGGCAAAAGCGGTGTTCTGCGTGGATAACTATATGACCTTTATCTCCACACAGTGCGACAGTGCGATAAGACAGGTCGCCCGCCAGTACCCCTACGACGTAAGCACCGACGGCGACGAAAAGAGTTTGCGCGGCTCCTCGCAGGAAATTGCCGACGTACTCAAAACCGAGTTACAGTCGCGCGTGGATATGGCGGGAATGGAGATACTCGACGCGAGAATAAACAACCTTGCGTACGCGCCCGAAATCGCGGCGGCTATGCTGCAACGCCAGCAGGCTTCCGCAATAATCGCGGCAAGACAGAAAATAGTAGACGGCGCGGTTTCTATGGTGGAAATGGCGTTAAAGAAGCTGTCCGACAACGGCATAGTAGAGCTTGACGACGAGAGAAAGGCGGCTATGGTATCCAACCTGCTCGTAGTGCTCTGCGGCAACCGCGACGCTCAGCCTGTTGTTAACAGCGGCTCACTGTACTGATAAGCGGAGGGTTTTATGAAAAGATGCCCCGACTGCAACGGCGCAAATACACTTGAAATACTATTGTCGAGCACACAATTTGTATTTGCCGTACCGCTCGTTCAGCGCAAAAAACTGTTGCCCAAATGCAGCGGCGTCAAGGCTTGCGCCTGCGCCGACTGCGGCAATATCTTCGGGTTGAAACTCGAAAATCCCGAAAAGCTCGCGGCGTTCGCCGACGGTATACAAAACGGTTAATTATATGGAAAAAGAAAAGTCGGTAAAAAAACAAATACCGCTCAGAATTTCGGAAAGTCTTTTTGCCGATTTGGAGCGATGGTCGGAGGACGAATTCCGCTCGGTCAACGGGCAGATTGAGTTCCTGCTTTCGCAATGCGTGAAATATCGCAAAAACGGTAAAAAATTCTTGACGGAAGATATTAAAAACGATTAAAATACAGGTATCCTTGACAGGGATACCTTATTTTAAAGGCTAAAATCTATGAACGAAGATGAAATAAAAAAATTCAAAAAACTCTTGGTCGGCGAACGCGCGGGCATAGCATTAAACGCGTTTTGCGGCACGTTGCTCATACTTTCGATTATACTCTTTTCCGTAGGCGCGGCAACGAATAACGCCGACTTAAAAATTGCCGCTCTTTCGGTTTGCCCCGTGACTATGGCGCTTGCAATAGGCTCTTCGGCGTACTGCTACTTTACTTTCGGAAGAGCCAAAGACAGATTTTTAAAGGAAATGGTGCGGGATATATTCATAGAAAATGCCGCCTCCCTCCGCCCAGACCGCAGCTCGCTTACCTATTACGTCACGATTGAAAACAACAAAGCATATATTAAAACCAACGATTATAAAGAGTGCGTAACTTTTGATTTTACGCCGCTCGGCAAAAACGCCGTAAGCCGCCCCGAAATAACCGCGCTTATAACGCATACCCTCACCGTTACGTTTTGCAGACTTTACGACAGAGGCGCAAAATACACCGACGTAAACTACCGTATAGTATTGAAAGAAAAAACAAAAAAACCCGTAACGCTTATTGCGGACGGCAAACCCGATAAAACGGCATATAAATATTATCTTAAAAATTCCCGGATATGAAAGGACTTATTTTAAAAAATCTTTACGACAGCTTGCCCGCCTATTTAAACCAGTCCGTACGGCTTAAAGAGCAGTTTAAAAAGCTGGGCGTAAAAAGCGATATTATGCCCAACTCCCCCGCGCGTATAGGTTTGGACGGCAACGGCAATATTATACACGGATACGACGGTTACGACTTCTGCGTGTATCTCGACAAAGATAAATACTGCTCGTATCTGCTTGAAAAAAGCGGTATGCGGCTTTTCAACCGCCACGACGCGGTACGCGCCTGCGACGATAAAATGACGACCCACTCCCGCCTTGCACTGTCGGGCATAAAAATGCCCGCGACAGTGCCGGGCGCGCTCTGCTATTCCGAAGCGCCCCTCGATTTATCAGTAATAGACGGCGTTGAAAACAGGCTGGGCTATCCAGTAGTGGTAAAAACCTGTTACGGCTCGCTCGGTAACGGAGTGCACCTTGCCAAAAACCGTAAAGAGCTGATTGACCTTGCAAAAAAATACCGCCGCACCCCCCATCTTTTTCAAAAATTTATCGCCGAGAGCGCGGGCAGGGATATACGCGTAATTACAGTAGGCGGGCAGACCGTTGCCGCAATGGAGCGAAAATCGGCGGGCGACTTCCGCTCCAACCTCGAACTCGGCGGCACGGGCAGCGCAATAAAGCCTGATACCGGGCTGCAAAAACTTTGTAAAAGGGTTTCGGACATACTAAACCTCGATTACTGCGGCATAGACGTGCTTGAAAGCGACAGGGGATACACCGTATGCGAGGTAAACTCCAACGCATTTTTCGGCGGCATAGAACGCATAACCGGCGTTAACGTTGCCGAACGGTACGCCGAATACATAATTTCAGTTGTAAAAACCTTATAAGGTAAACCCGGTTTGAAAAAAATTCTTCAATTCTTAAAAAGCCCCAACGCGCTGTTCCTTGCGTTATGGTATATAATAACGGCGGGCGCAATCGCGTTTACCGTTGTGTGCCTTATATATCCGTCAATTCCCCAAACGCTTTGCTATATATCCTACGCGCTCTCGGCGGTTACATTCGCCTACGCCGTTTATACGCTCGTAATACTTATTATAAAAGCCAAAAACGGAGTAAAAAACTATTTACGCAAATACAAGTATACCGGACGGCTTTTGGACGATTACGCGTTCAGAACAATAATTTTTGCCGTCGGCTCGCTCGGAATATGCACTGCGTACGCGGTTTTTAACGCCTTTATAGGCGGACTGCAACGCTCGGTTTGGTACGGCGCGCTCGCCGCATACTATATTATGCTCGTAATAATGCGCAGCGTGGTTATAAACTACCACCTGAAAAAACGCAAAAGAGCGCATCTCGACGAAGTTACCGAAAAGCGCAACGAGGCGGGAATATACCGCATTTGCGGAATATTACTCGTGCTGCTGCCCGTCTGCCTGTATTTTGCCATTATACCTATGATTTCGGGTAAAAACTCCTTTTCGCACCCCGGACTTATGATTTACGTATCGGCTCTTTATGCGTTTATCAAGGTTATAATGTCGATTTATAATATCTTCAAGGCGCACAGAAACGACGACTACACCGTTCGCGCGATAAGAAGCGTAAACCTCGCCGACGCAATAGTTTCAATACTCGCGCTGCAAACGGCAATGTTAACGGAATTTTCAACCGATGCGGCGACAAACGGTACGGCAAACGCGCTTACGGGCGCGGCGGTATGTTTGCTTACAATAGTTATAGGCACGTTTATGATTGTGTCGTCCACAAAAATAATAAAGAAACTCAAAGTAATAAAAACCGCAGAGGAAATTTAAATTATTCCATTAAGAAAAACGGCGTTGCGAACAGTCGCAACGCCGTTTATTTATTTTGGGTTTAATCGTCGTTAGCTCGGAATAATGCGCTTATAATACCGCATATTATGCCGCCGACGGGGAACACAACCCAGCCGGGATGCCACAAATTCCATACAAAACCTATTACCAGATATACCGCCGTAGCCGTAAGCATAACCGCACAGCAAATTGCATCGGCAAGCTTTTTGCGCGGAGTGGGATTTAATTCATTGCGTGTCTGCTTATTGTACTCGGAAATATTATACTTATTGTTCTGAATACCGAAATACACCATCAACCCCACTATAACCGCAAGCGCAGCCAAAAATATCGCAACTATAAAACCGTACGCCGCGTCCTCGTTTGCAGCTACTATAACCTGCGCGTCTACAAGCGACGTAAGCACCACTAAAAACACCACGTCGAAAAGTATTCCCGAAGCAAGACACGCCATTATCTTAGCAAAACGCTTTCCGTACGCATTAACCTGCGCCCGGTCAAAAATATCCGTAACCGAGGGATTTTCTTTTGTATACCGTTCGTGTTCCATCCCGAAGAACACAAACAAAAATACGGCAACTGCAATAAAAGCTATAATTAATACCGCGCCCAAAATTTCCAAAAGCTCGGCGGTTTTGCCCGAAAGCATTTCCGCAAAGCCCGCAATTACCATAAATATCGCCACGCCCAAAAGTATTAGAAATACCCCCGCGGCTATGCCTTTTGAAAATTTATCGATATGCGCCGCAAATTCCGCTTTGTTAAACGAGTTTTCCGACGGCTGAGCCTCCGTCTGGTTTTCAGGCTGATTTTCGGCTAGGTCGCCGCGCATAAGCGCGTCAAGCGACACGCCGAATTCGTCGCAGATACAAATAAGCTTATCCGTTTCGGGATACGCCTCGCCCGTTTCCCATTTTGAAACGGACTGCCGCGACACTCCGAGCCTGTCTGCAAGCTCTTCCTGCGTTATTTTATTTTTCTTTCTGAGATACTGTAAATTTTTAGAAATATTCATATCCTGCCTCCGAATATGATTTTATACGAGCACACCGCAAATAACAACCAATTTACATTTACAATCGTCAATTTTTTGCGCAACCTCAGGTTGCGAACGCCCGAATTACCTAAATTTTAATAATCATGACTACGCGTAAAACGCGTAGTTTGTGGTAGCCCTATAAGGGC
>CAJUPX010000021.1 GCA_910588685.1 uncultured Christensenellaceae bacterium
CTATTTTAACTATATATTGTGAATTTAGCGTTAATAAGTGATTGTGTTTCCTAATTAAATCTTTTTGCCACTAAATTAAGTTTTTTATTTAATTCGTTTTCTAGCTTTATTAATATTCCTTTATTTTTAGTTTTTATAAAACTATTATATGTATTAATTACTAGATCACTTTTAACATCTATTGAAGCAAGAAGTTCATTAAAAAATTCAGACTGTCCGAGTTGATTATATGAAGTACTAAGCATAGCCGTAGTAATTGATTTTTCTTGATATTTATAAATCGAAGGAAAAAATTTTATACCAAATCTATTTTTGTAATCTTCATCTAATCTCGATAAATCGTATTCCTGTCGTTGATTTAATACTGATTCAATTATAATATTGTTTCTGCACGTATTTGTTATATTTTCTTTTATATAACTATGACCATATCGGCGGGAATAGTCAAAGATTTCTTTTGTTAAAGCAGTCAAACTATTAAATGTTTGAGTAATAATATCTACCGTTGTATTATTACTTAATATTTTTTCAAATTCAAATAATGAGTTATCCCACGTATGGATATTCCCACTGTTAAAATTAGTCCGCATAGTGTCAATCAGTTTTAAACACTGTAATCTTATTGCTTCAGGTGCATTATAAGCGTCTTTTTCAGGGCATTCAACAAATTCCAATCCTTTTCCCGTTATTTTATATTTATATATACCGTCGTCGCCTTTGGTTGTAAGACTGATTTTGGGATTTTGATATTTTTCGTCGTAGTTGAGTTCGGTAAAATCCCTTTCGGCAATTTTTCCGGAGCCGAATGCGAGCAATGCGTCAAGCACATTTGATTTACCAGAATTGTTTTCGCCTATCAAAATAACCAAATTGCCCATTTCACCCTTTTTCATCGAATTGTTTAAAACAAAGGTTTCCTTGCTTTCAAGTCCGATATTTCTGAATTTTTCAATTTCTAATACTCTCTTCATAATTTTATCCCTCAACGTTATTTAATGTTTTAAGCTCTTGCAAAAGCGCATTATACGGCGCCAACGATTTTTCTTCCTGCGCGGTGCGTTTTTTCTTTTTCAGTATTGCGACGACATCGCTTAAATAAAAAATCACGTAGTCCAAAAAATCGTTATCAACGCAATTAATTATAAATTTGCTCTTTTTTGAATCAGGATTTTCAACAATGCATTTTTTTAATTTTTTGAATGCTTCCTGCTCATCGGATTTTGCAAGCTCTTCAACTTCAACCAAATTAGTTAAAATATAGTTTATTACGTTTCGCTTGCCCGCCAGCTGATTTTCAGTGATGTAATTAAACAATCCCAATACTTTTAAATTAATTTGCCCGTATTTCTTTTTGTCGTACAGCTCCATATAGTTATACAGCGTCGGACGTGAAATTTGCAGATACTCGGCAAGTTCCGTAAGTTTTAAGTCGATTTCTTTAAATCTTTCTCTTAACATTTTACCACCTGATTTAATGATAGCCCACTTTACATAATTTGTCAAGCATATTTTACAAAATTTGTAAAATTTTTTACAAAACACAGCGCGGGGCGTTTTCGCCCCGCGCTGTGTTCATATATACGAATTATTAATTACGCTTTGTGCGCGATTTGAATATCAACGCCATAATAAAGGCAAATACCACGGCTGCGGTAACGCCTGCGCTCGCAGCGGCAAGAGAACCGGTTATAGCCGAAAAAAAGCCTTTCTCCGCGCCCTTTATAGCGCCCTGCGCCAACAGGTATCCGAAGCCCGATATGGGCACCGTCGCGCCCGCGCCGCCGAATTCAACAAGCGGCTGATATAATCCCAACGCAGTAAGCGCCACTCCCGCCAACATAAAATAAACGAGTATCTTGCCCGCGGTTAAGTCGGTAAAGTTAATTATCAGCTGAGCGATAAGACATATTCCGCCGCCGACTATAAACGCTTTTATAAACTGTAATAATATTTCCAACATCTCGCTGCCCATACTCACACCTCCAACTGTACTGCGTGGCTTATGCACGGTATACTTTCACCCTGTCCCGAAGAAACGGTAGACAGAAGCGCGCCTGTCGCCGCAAACAATATGCGCTTATAAAGCCCCGCACCCATTTTAGATAAAATGTATGAATTCAAAACGGTTGCGGAACACCCTGCGCCGCTTCCGCCCTGGAATTCGTCCTCGATTACCTTATAAATTATTTCTCCGCAATCAACGTGCATTTCGGATATATCGTATCCTTTTTCCCAGGTGAGATCCTTTAAAATACGGCTTCCGAGCGCGCCGAGGTCGCCCGTTAAAATCATATCGTAATCTGTCGGCTCCGTGCCTGTATCCTTAAAGTGCTGCATTATAGTATCCGCCGCCGCGGGAGCCATTGCCGCGCCCATATTGTTTACGTCGGTAACACCGAAATCGCAGACCTTTCCCATAGTTCCGTTTACTATTTTTACACCTCTGTCATTTGCTTGATCCGCATTTGTAATCAAACAACCGCCCGCGCCCGTAACCGTCCACTGAGCCTGAGGCGGACGCGTACAGCCGAGCTCCAACGGATATCTGTACTGTCTTTCGGCGGACGCGAAGTGCGAACCCGTCGCGGCAACCGCGTTTTTAACGTAACCCGCGTTAACCATCATTGCGCCGAGCAAAATACTTTCGCTCATAGTAGAGCACGCCGAATATACGCCGAGAAAAGGGAAATCGAAATCCCTGGCGGCAAAGCTTGCAGAGATAATCTGGTTTAACAAATCGCCCGATAAAAGCAAATCAACGTCGGTTTGTTTAAAACCTGCTTTTTCTATGGCGAGAGATATTACGTTTGACAGCATTTTGCACTCGGCTTTTTCAAACGTGCTTTCGCCGTACATATCGTCCTGCAAAGTTATATCCGCAAAAGAACCGATAATGCCGGTACTCTCTTTGCTGCCGCAAATTGCCGCGGAAGAGATAATCCGCGGGGAGTTTTCAAAAAATACAGTGTGACCTTTAGACGGGCTGAATTTAAGCATATGTATAGGGCAACGATATTTTTTCTGTTTGAAATATAGTTTTTTCCAATTATATTTTTTTATACCGACTTTTCAAAGCAAACAAATTTATACAAAAATTAAAAAGCCGGGCTTTAACCCGGCAATATAAACATATTTATTTAATATCTTGCTTGCTTTTAAATTTATTCTTTACTTTTGAAAGGCTTATAAGCATATAATGTCTGAAATCTTTGTCGGAAAAAACAACAAATATACAAGGTATAATAGCTATTGAAACGGCAATAAGCCCGTTTATAAGCAATTCTTTCCACTGACTGTCATAAGACTGTAAAGAAAAATTCAATAAAACCAAGGCAACGGCAAAAACAGCGATATAGATATAATTTCTTAAATAATATTTAAACGTCTTATCTTTAAATGCGTATTTATACAGGACGTGCGGTTCAATAATATGACAAATAATCAAATTCGTAATAATCGTAGCTACAATTACACCGACAACCGCAAAATCGTCGTTAAACAAATATGAAAACAGATAAACAAAACCTATTGACAGCGCAATATTGAGTATACCCTCGAATAACGGTTTCCATCTGTCATTATAAAACGTTCCTGTAGCATCTCTGAAAAGCAACGTAGCCTGCCGCATAAACTGTATAAAATAATTCAACGTAATAATAAAAGATATAGATTTAATCAACCTCAAATCGTTACCGTCCGTACTGAAACATAACGTTACGATATTATCTATAACACCGTAATATCCAAGGAAGAAAATAATTCCTATTATAAAATTAAACGTATGGAAAAAATTAAAATATTTTACTATCGACGATTTATCATCCTGAACGCATAAGTGTCCTATTATTGAAGTAAGCGGCGTAAAAAATAAAGTTAAAACTCCCGTCATCGACGTCATTATAGTAGTATAATTTGTATACTTCCCTAATATTACTACACCGATAAACGTTGAAATAATTATACTGTCGGCAGTATTGACAAGAACGTTACCAATTTTGTGCATAAACATAGCTTTTATATTTTTAGTAACTTCTTTTTTTGTCTCCGCACAAATAATCTGTTTGTTCTTAATTATATTATTATACTTTCTTCTTGTGTATATTTCGGTGATGATCCATTGAAATAAAGCCGATATTATACGGCACATTAAAAACCAGAAAAAAGATTGCGTATAAATAAGAACCAATACTTGCAACAGCAATTGAATAAGTTGACCGCTTGAAGTAATTATTGTTGTTATATAATTGTTCTTGTAAGCATTTATAAGTGAAGTTTTGGAGCTGAAAAGATAAGTAATTACTACAGATATTAACATTACAAAAAATGTTACATATAAATTAACATTTTCCACGTTATATCCCTTCGCCAAATACTGTAAAAACGGCATTAAAAGTAAACCGCAACAAGTTATAATCAGGCTTATTATCAAATAAAGTTTAGTGAACAATTTGTAAAGCGCCGAAACCTTATCGTTGTCATTCTCAACAATAGGTTTATACATACAAAATGTGATGGCGGCGCCAACCCCTAATTCTGTTACAGCCAAAAAATCAAGTATACTTATATAAAGCGAATTTAAGCCGTTAATTTCATTGCCTATATATTGTATAAGAAATCTTCTTACAAGCAGGTTACTTATAAGAAGAGCTATTTTGAATATAATTGATATACTTACGTTTAATAAACTTCTTTTCTTATCCAACATAAACACTTTTACCGAATAAAAATATTAATGTGCTTCTAATTCATCTAACAACAATCTAACGGAATTGTCCCAATTAAGCAATTTGGAATATTGTATCATCTTCATTGATTGATTTTTTAACTCCGCAAAATTTTTAATGGCAAATTGCATTGCTTCAACCAGACTGTCAACGCTATTAGGCTCACAAAAAATCCCCACATCTCCGTCGCAAAGCTGTTCTTTAAGTCCACCCGTATTAGAAGCTATTACTGCAGTTCCGTACTCGTATGCTATAGCAATAACACCGGATTGCGTTGCATCAATGTATGGTAAAACACAAACTGTATTCCGCTCTAAAAAATACGAAGATATTTCATTATCTTCAATATATTTATTCACTAACTTAACATTATTTAATTTATTAAAATAATTTTCGTACTGTTTAAAATCACCGCCGCCTACCACATTAAGAAAAATATTATCAAAAGTTTTTTCAATTTTTTCAAATGCTTTTAAAAGGATTTCTATTCCTTTATATTTCGTTATCCTTCCAAAAAACAAGAAATTTATTTTCTCGTTTTCTACATATTCAGTAGTTTTATCGCAATTACTGTAATTCATTAAACAATGAGGCATATAACTAATGTTACCAGGACTTAAGTTATATTGCTCCACGCAAACGGGAATGAATTTTTTAGACAAAACAACAATTCTGTCCATTTTCCTTATTTGTTTGTACTGTAAATTTTTTCTGTTTTTACGCTCATCGGAATGCGGCAGCGGATCGTGTACAAATAGTATATTGTTTTGTGACTTTATCTTACTTTTTAACAATGAATTCCATCTATGAAAAAAAGTATAAAAAACATAATCAAATTCAATGTTTCCAAGTTTTTTTAAAATTTTTTTATTAAAAATAGAAAAATTCACAATCCTTAAATATTTTTGTAAGATATTCAATAATTTATTTTTACTTCTTGTTATTTTAATAAAAATTATATTTTGCTCGGAAAGTAAATCAATCCAGTTATTTTTATTTATGACATCAATAGGCAACACAGCATACACATTATTACCATTGTTTTTGATAGCCTTAGCAAATTCATAACTAAAAACAGGGCAAGATTCCGTAGGATAAAGTCCTGCAACTAAAATATTTTTCATTTTAAATCCTCTAAAACATAAATTTATAAGGAATAGTACCGGTATAATCCAATAAATATACGGACACAATCCAAAAAAGCATAACAGAAGATATTATTATTAAATTCGAAACCAATCTTTTTTCAACTATTATACCTTCTAACGCAGCTTCCGCACAAGGTAAAATTACAGGAAAATAAACCAAAAAATAAAGTTGTAACCGTCCAAAACTTATAAAATACGAAGAAATGTTAAACAACGAATTAAACGTCAATGAAATAAAAAACAAAAATCTTGCAAAAAAGTTGTTCCGATTCCGATAATAATAAACACCGGTAACGAATAGCGCAATTATTCCTAAAAACAACCAGGATAAATTAATATCCCTATCCCCATATTCAACGTCAAATATTTCTCCGTAATATTTATCAGGTATTAAATTAAAATAATTTAATATTTTCATTAATAAATAAAATATTTCTATGCTAAAAAACAAAAATACAATTAAAGCAACTGCAAGCACTATCCTTAATAAATTGTACTTTGATTTGCTTACAAAATAAAGCAACAATATAAAAATAAATATAATTGATGATATATGCAGACTGCAAGAAAATGCAAAAAGAAAAAATGTTGATATATAATGTTTATTCAAAAACAAAGTAAACGCAAAAAAGAGAATTCCGCAAGCTATTATTTGTCTTACTTGGTTTAGAGAATTGTTATAAAAACAACAATAATATATCAACATTCCCAACCAAACGGGAACAGTATAATTTACAGATATTTTTTTTAAATATAAATTTAAATTTTTAATTCCAAAATATAATGGTAATATACAAAGAATTTCGTTTACAAAAAACAGCCCTTGCAAACTATTAAAAATTTTACAAGCTATAAACGCAACCAGCGCATATCCTACGTCCATATAGACAAGCTGCGAGTTGTTTTTTATAATTGAAAAAAAATCAGTCAGTCCTTTTGATTCGATTGCGCATAAATATAGCGGCTTCATATAAGTATAAACATCAATACCGACGGTTTCATTTCGTAAAGTCGCTAACATAATAGGAATTAATAATGCTATAATATTTAATAGTTTACATATATAATTTCCATATTTGTAATTTGAAGATTCGTTTTCCGTATTATATTTTGTCCGCTTTAAATTCTCACTTAAAAGTATTAATAATACCGATAAACAAAAAGTTATTATATATATCATAAAAGTTCTTCAATAAGATTAAACCATTTTTTTTCTATTTCAGAATTTTCAAATCTTTTGCTGCTTATTTTTGCCTTATCAGAAAAAGCAGCTATTTGTTTTTCATTGTTCATTAACTCTATCAGCACTTTGTTAAATTCTTCTGTATTTCCGTTTTCAATTAAATAACCATCCTCGCCCGATTTAACGATCTCAGAAGGTCCGGTATCATAGTCAAAAGAAATTATAGGCAATCCGAAAGACTGCGCCTCTATCATTGTCATAGGCAAGCCTTCAAAACGTGCCGTAGAAACGTATATTTTTGCCTTTTTATAAATCTCGTCTATTTTATTTGTCGCCGCTGTAATTTCAACGTTATTTAAACCGTATTCCTTTATTATTTGTATTAAGTTATAGTATTCCTCACCGGAGCCTACAATCTGCAACTTCCAATCGTTCATCGATTTTTCTATTTTACTCCAGGTTTTTAACAGTATATCAAATCCTTTTTGATATGTTAATCTTCCTACGCTTAGAACAATATTCTCTCTTAATCCATTATCGACTTCAACATCTTTATACGGCGTCGGATTATATATACTTGTTATTTTCGACTTCATTTCAGGCAATGCATCCTGATAATACATCTTATCTTTTTCAGTAAGCGTAACTATATATTCCGCTTTTTTTGCCGACATACGCCGACCGATCTTATTAAGACCGACATTTGCGTTAAAATTAAAATGCTCCCACGTTATGCTTTTATATTTATATTTTTTTTTCAACAACAGAGTATAAATGCTCAAAGAGGCAAATACGTCTATGACTAAATCAACTTTGTTTTTTGAATAATATTTTTTTAAAGCGTGCAATACTTTGAAAAAATATTTTTTATTGTTTATTTCATTTTTATCTATCAGCGTTAATAATTTTATATTTTTATTGATTTTATAAAAACTGCTATTATCGCCGCATATGCTTAAAATAGTAATATTATACTTATTAGATAAAGCGTTAGCTATAATGGAAGTTACTCTTTCACTTCCGGCAGAACGCGAAAAATTTTGAATAAAAAAAGTAATATTCTTCATTTAAATACTAATCTCTATTTATAACGTTATACATTAATATTATTTACAAATTTACTAAAACTGAATTTCTCTAAAATAGCATTCCGGCAATTTATTTTATCCGGTTTTGTCTGCATAAGTTGAGCTAAATCGGCTGTATCCGTAAAAAATTTAACAGGAAAACCGCTATAAATTTCCCTGAAAACTTCAATATCAGATAGTATGGGCTGCGTGCCGAGATAAAGCGCTTCCAAAGGCGGTAACCCGAAACCTTCATATATGGAAGGTTGAATTAAATATTTGGCTTTACCTATTTCTTTATAAAGTGCGTCATTATCTATTCTACCTGTAAATTCAACGTTTTTATAAGCCGTTTCGTCTAGTTTAAGCCCTGTTAAAAACCCCTCTTTTTCACCGATTATTTTTAATTTTAACCCTGATTTTTCCGCTTCGGCAAAGGCGGCAAGCAATGTATTAAGTCCTTTATGGCGTTTAATATTGCCGACATATACTACCGTGTCGTCTTTATTTACATATTCGAAATTTTTTCCGAATTCCTGAATATCTTTTGAAAGTCCGTTATAATTCACGTAGCACTTATGCGAATACTTTTTAAAATGATATTCGCACCTTGATTTAGTAAAAGCCGAAACACAAGCAATTGTTACGGACTTTTTCATACAGCGTTTTAAGAGATATTTTTTTATTAAATAATCTGATTTTCCGTTAACCGTTTCCTTTATATCAAGAAATATTAAATCGTGCATAATTGAATGAACGGGTATCTTTATTCCTAAAGGTATAATAAAATTAGGTATGATAATACAGTCGCATTCTTTATTTATGCGTTTTTTATTGAATTTAAAAAGCCCCTTTTTTGAAAACGGATTAGTTTTATCGTCTATAATAACGGCTTCTTCGTATTTATCCAATTTTTTTTCATCGCCTACAAGATAAAACTTATGCTCGTTATAATTCAAATTATCGAGTATTCCCTCTAAAACCCTGCCTATGCCGGATTTTCCGAGATATCTGCAATCAACGGCTATTTTCATTTATACCTCTTAAATATTAACAGCAAGCAGACTGCATTTGCCGCAGATTGTTATTTGCTCCATACTTGCCGCAAACCAGGTGTCGCCCTTGCGTATTTCGTATTCGTTGCACGAATCGAGTATTGCGCCGTATCCGTCGAGAACCACAAACGCCTGAAAGCTTGATTCTATCCTCGGCAAAACACACTCGCCGTCTATAAAATATTTGTTTACGGTAAAATATTTACACTGCCCTATAAGCGTTTTTACGAAATCCGAGCGCATTACGCCGTCATATTTTTCGTAAGTTTTGGGAGAGTATTTGTTTTTATCGAGTACTGCAAGCGCTTTATCTATATGCAGCTCGCGCAGATTTCCGTCTTTATCTCTCCGTCCGTAGTCGTACAGTCTGTAAGTTACGTTGGACGACTGCTGCACTTCGCAAATAAGACATCCCGCGCCTATCGCGTGGACTACTCCCGCTTTTAAAAAATACGTTTCGTTTTTCTTTACGGGTACTTTATTTATTACCTGCATAAGCGTATTGTTTTCAATACGTTTGCGTATCTCTTCGTCTGTTACGTCTTTGTTAAACCCGATATATACGCAGGCATCCTCGTCGGCGTCGAGTATGTGCCACATTTCGTTTTTACCGAAATCGTCCTCCATACTCATAGCGTAATCGTCCTCCGGGTGCACCTGAATAGACAGATTTTGCCGCGCGTCGATAAACTTTATCATAATGGGGAATCTGTCAAACGCCTGTGCTTTCCAACCGAGCCTGTCTTTACCTATCGACGCAATATATTCGTTAAGCGTTCTGCCGGCATATTCGCCGAAAGCAACGCGCGACTCACCGTCCTTATGAGCGGATAATTCCCAACTTTCGGCAATTATATCCATATTATCAACATCTTTTCCGAAAACGTCGCGGATTTTAGTGCCGCCCCATAGATTATCCTTGAAAACCGGCAGCATTTTTATAAGATAATCCTTTTTTGTTTTAGCCCTGCCGCTCTTCACCGTCTTTTCAGTACAAACGACAATTAGATTGCTTTTACCTGTATTGTAAAGTCTGTAATCGTCGGTGTCTCCTATCGTAACGCAGCCGTCTTGCGCGTAATCCACCTCGGACGAGCCGCCCTCGAGCCGCGCCTCTCCCTGTACGAAAAACAGATTTGTAATAATATTACGCCTGTTTTTTATACGGTAATTTTCACGCTGGTAAATTGTGAGCAGCTTTACCTTACAGTCGTCTGCGGAACCTATCAGCTCTTCCATACCCCATATTTCATATTTTTTTGGCTGGTTATCGAAATATTTTTTCTTGTTTAAGTAATATTTACTCGTTATATCCTTTACGTCGGCTTCCTTTGAGCCGTTTGTCACGAATATAGCGTCGCGGGTGTTTACAATAGCTATGTTTTTAAGCCCGTTTGCAACAATAAGCTGTCCGTCCACAGCGTTTATTATTTCAACGTCCTTGCTGTTGTTTACAATTGTATTCCTGTTGTTGCGTATGGCTTTATTGTAAAAGTTATAAAACGACGAAATGTCCGTAATTCTCGTCCAGGTAAACTTAGCGTACACCAGACTGCAGTTTTCGGTGCAAATAATTTTGCCCAGACTTTTCAAAGGCACGTTATTTACGTCCGCCGCTTTTACCGTATCCGTTTCGGTGAGCACGGCTTTATATTTTTTTAAAATGTTTTTATCTATGGCGTCGAGCAGTACCTGCGCTTTCGCGCCCATAATACCGCAGTCGAAAAGACTGTTTTTGCTCTTCTTACCGCCGAATACGTACATTTTTCCGTCGCGGTTTACATAATTGCATTCAGCCGTGCCGCCGGCGGTCTGACTTACCACCGCGGCAAACTTTCCGTCTTTTATCTCGTCTTTGAGCTGAGTTAAAACGGCTTTATAATCGCCCTCGATTATACAGTCGGTGGATACTATAAGCAGCTCCTCTTCCGGGTCGCACCGCAAAGCATACAAAACCACGGCAAGCGCGGTTTTTAACGCCACCTCTTCATACACAAAGCTGTACTCAATGCCCTGGAACACCTGCATTTGTCCGCGCACCACGTTTTCGTATCTCTTGTTAGTGAGGATAACGAACTCGGTACAAAAGGGCATATTTCTTAAAACAGCTTCCTGAAACATAGAGCGGCTTTCGCGGATCTCCATAAACTGCTTAGGATAATCTTTTCTCGATAACGGCCATAGCCTGTCGCTGCTGCCGCCCGCCAGAACCAAACATTTCATAACGCTACTCCGTGACAGCCGATTTCAATAAACATTCTTTAACGCTTAAAAGTTTTTTGCGGGCGCCGGCTTCTCCGCTGTCTTTTACGCCGAAGTAGAATTTTATTTTGGGTTCCGTTCCCGAAGGACGGGCGCAACACCACCCGCCGTCGAGTTCGAAATACAGTACGTTGCTTTTGGGGAGTTTTATTGCCGACTGTTCTCCGCCCGATTTATCCGTGCGCAGCGAAGCTGCATAATCTCTGACGGCAACAACTTTTAAACCGCCGATATTTTCGGGCGGATTATTTCTCAAACGCTCCATAACCGCGTTTATTTTTTGCGCGCCGTCCGCACCCTTTAAGGTAATACTTTCCAAATCCTCGAGATAATAACCGTATTTTTTATAGATGTTTCTCATCTGGTCGCAGAGCGTTAACCCCTTGGATTTATAATATGCCGCTGCCTCGCACAGCGCGGTTACGGCTACAACCGCATCCTTGTCGCGGGAATGCGTACCCACAAGACAGCCGTAGCTTTCTTCAAAACCGAACTCAAACTGCAACGCGCCTTTTTTATAGTCGAGCGCGCCGCCGTTTGCCGCCTTAGCCTGTTCAAACAGTTTTATCTGCTCGCCGATATATTTAAAACCCGTTAATACTTCTATCACCGTTAAACCGTATTCGTTTGCGATATCGTAAGCCATTTTTGAGGAAACAATTGTAGTAACCAGAGCGGCGTTTTTACGCACCACGGGCAACAAACCTTTTTCAAGCTTTTGAGAGAGTTCGTATTCCGCTATCAAAAGCCCGCTCATATTTCCGGTAAACGGCATATATTCGCCGCTTAACGCGTCTTTTGCGTATATGCCGAGTCTGTCCGCGTCGGGGTCGGTTGCGAGCACAATATCCGCGTTTGTTTTTTCGGCGAGCGCAAGCGCGTATGTAAACGCCTTTTTATCTTCGGGGTTGGGATATTCGAGAGTGGGAAACGCGCCGTCGGGATTCTCCTGCTCGGAAACAGTATAAACTTTTTTAAACCCGAGTTCGCTTAAAACCCTGCGCACCGGCATATTCCCGGTACCGTTTAGCGGAGTATAAACTATTGTAAGCTTGTCCGCATACTCTTTTATAATATCGCCGTTTATTACAGTGCTTTTTACCGCTGAAATATATTTATCGTCAATATCCTTGCCTATTACTTCAAGCAAGCCCCGCGATTTAGCCGCGCGCTCGGTAATTCTTTTTATGGCTGAATAATCTTCTATTTTATTTACTTCGGAAATTATCAGCTTATCGTACGGAGGCACTATCTGTCCGCCGTCCGACCAATATACTTTGTAACCGTTATACTGCGGAGGGTTATGGCTTGCGGTTATTACTATGCCTGCGGTCGCTTTAAGCTCGCGTATTGCAAACGAAAGCTCGGGCGTGGGGCGCAGACTTTCAAACATATACGCCTTAATTCCGTTAGCCGCAAAAATCAAAGCCGAATCGAGCGCAAACTCCGGCGACATAATACGGCTGTCGTAAGCTATTGCAACGCTGCCGTTTTCTGTCTGTGAATTTATAAAATTTGCAAGCCCCTGCGAAGCTTTTCCCACAGTGTAAACGTTCATACGGTTTGTGCCCGCGCCTATAATTCCGCGCAAACCGCCCGTACCGAACGACAGCTGTTTATAAAATCTGTCTTCTATTTCCTTTTCGTCGGTTAAAGCCGAAAGCTCCGCGCGGGTCTCCGCGTCAAATACTCCGCTCGTACGCCATTTGTCATATTCTTCTCTGTAGTTCACAAAAGCTCCTCTCTGCCGCGGTTTTTAAGTTCGTCCACTATTTTTTTAACGTCCTGCGCTCTGTCCTTGGGGCATACGAGCACCGCGTCGTCCGTTTCAACTATTATCAGATTTCCCACTCCGACTGCCGCTACAAGCTTGCCGCTTGAAAATACCGTGGTATGTTTTGTATCTATTGCAAGTGTATCGCCTATCTGCACGTTTCCGTTATTATCCGCCGTATGCAGAACGCCGAAAGTATCCCAGCTGCCCACGTCGTTCCAGCCGAATTCTCCTGGCACTACAAGTATATCCCGGCATTTTTCCATAATACCGTAATCAACCGAAACCGAAGTAATCGAAGGATAAATTTTCTTTATTTTTTCTTTTTCGTCCGCCGAACCGAACGACGCCGCTATTTCTTCAAGACACGAGTAAACGTCGGGCAGTAGCTCTTTGAATTTTTCTAAAATTACGGAAGCTTTCCAAACGAACATTCCGCTGTTCCAAACAAAATCTCCGCTTTCAAGATAGCCTTTCGCAGTTTTTTCGTCGGGCTTTTCCACGAATTTTTTAACGGGCTTTGCCTCGCCGCCGTCTTCTGCGTATTGAATATAACCGTAACCCGTTGCCGGGAAAGTAGGAGTTATGCCTATTGTTACAAGCTTGCCGGTATTTTCGGCAGCCGCAACCGCGGTTTTAAGCACCTCGGCAAACTTTAAGTTGTCCTTTATATATGCGTCGGACGGCGTTACTACCATAACTCCGTCGCCGTATTTTTTGAGTATTTCCATTGCCGCATAGCCTATGCAGGCGGACGTGTTGCGCGCAGCGGGTTCCGACAGTATATGCTCGGCCTCCACTCTGCCGTTTAAAAGCGCAAACATCTTGGCCTTTTGCAGCTCGTTTGTAACTATAAAAACACCGTCGCGGGCAACGGGAGATAGCCTGTCTATAGCCTCGTTGACCATTATTTCTTTTCCGCTCAGGTTAAGCAACTGTTTGGGTGCGGTTTTCCTTGAAAGCGGCCAGAACCGCGTTCCGCCGCCGCCCGCCATTATAACTCCGTATACCTTCATTTTAATCACACAACAATTAAATAGAATTTATTATATCATTAAGCGTGGATTTAAAGACGTTTTCAGTGAAAAGCCTGTCCACGCGTTCTTTAGCCGCTTTGCCGTAGGTTTCGCGCAGTTGCGCATTTTCCGCCAGAGTTTTAACGGCTTCGGCATATTTTTCAACGTTGCCGTTTTCAACCTCCAACCCGGTAACGTTATTCAAAGAAACATAATTTACGCCGCTACCTTCGATTGTAAAAGTTACCGACGGCTTTTCAAAGCTCATCGCCTCTGCAAGAGCTATACCGAACGCCTCGTTTTTGGTTATTGAAGGGAAACAGAAAATATCGCAGGCAAGCATATGGGCTTTTAAAGTATTATCGTCTATACGCCCCGCAAATTCAATTTTGTTGTCGCCTTCGGCTAATTCTTTAAGTTCTTCGGTTAACGGTCCTGAACCGCCGATTATTATTTTAAAATTATCGTCCAAAAGTCTGCTTGCCTTTACAAGATACTCAATACCCTTGTAAGGAACGTGCCTGCCTACGGCAAAGCACAAAATTTTACCTTTGTTTGCATTTTTTATATTTTCTGCGTTTTTAAAATCCGCTTCGGTCGTTTTTATTCTTTCGCTGCTTACGCAACAGGATAAAACCGCGCATTTTTCTCTGTTATTACTTAAATATTTGCTGCCGTCAATATAGTTGGGGCTGGTTGCGAGTATTTTTACCGCACGTTTTAAAAGACGCTTTGTCTGTCCGTGAAAAAATTTTGCAAGAGTTTTTTGTTTAACAATGTCAAGATGCCAGTAAACTATAAGCTTGCAGTCGGGATATTTTTTTAATACTTTTAACAGATAATGCGCGCCGAAAGGATTTGGGCAGTGAAAAATTACCGCGTCAGGATTAAAACTTTTAAACGTCTTTTTCAGCAGTTTGCCGTAAGAAAACGACATCGACTGCGAAGCCACTTTCGCAAAACAGCCCGCGCGGACTATTTCCACGCCGTCAACTTCGTCAGTCTTATTGTTTTTTTCGTGGTTAAAGCAGAATACTTTTACTTCATTCCCGTCTTTTAACGCGTTTGACGCGTCGCGGGCAACCTGCTCTATACCGCCGATATTCGGATAATAATAATTTGAAATTTGTAAAATTTTCATTGCAGCCCTTAAAATTATTTAGCTCCGGTATGTTTAATTACGCTTATCACCGTTTTTATGAGTATTTTTATATCGGTTATAATCGAGCGGTTTTCAACGTAATACAGCTCTAAAATCTGGCGTTCGCCGCTGGCATACGTAGCGTTATTTCTGGCGCAAGCCTGCCATAGCCCGGTTAGCCCTGGCTTTGCAGACAGTATAATTTTCTGCTGTTCTGGGGTATAATATTTTTCAAGCTCCTCTTTAAGCATAGGACGGGGTCCGACCACCGACATATTTCCCAAAATGCAGATATTAAAGAATATCTGCGGGAGTTCGTCTATAGACGTCCTCCTAATCTTTGAACCGAAACACTTACCGTTTTTGCCGTCGCCCTCGGATTTATAACCTATAAGTCTGGGGTCGTCGTCAAGTTTGAACTCTTTTTGATACTCCTTGTACTGTTCGGGCGTAAGCATATTTTTTAAGTCGTCGGCGCCCTTTTTCATACTGCGGAATTTCCAGACTTTAAGTTCTTTTCCGTTTTTGCCTACGCGCTTCTGCTTATAGAAAGGGCTACCAAAGTCCTTGCACAAAATTATTATTGAAACTATAAGCATAGGTATAAGCAAAATTATGCTTACTAACAGCGCTGAAATAAAATCGAATATGCGTTTAAATACCAGATATGCGCCGAACTTGAAGCCTTTGCGGACTTGGGGCACATATACGGCATAATTATACTCCTGTTCTGCCGGCTTGATTTCGGCAACAGGCATTATTTCCTCTTGATTTTTTTCTTTTTGTAAATTATTTTCTTTCATCTGTTTTAACCGTTATTTTGAATAAATGTAAACTTTCCTATATTTACCATTATAATATAAACGGGTTTGAATTGCAAGTGATATTATTTAATTTATTTAAATTGTAGTTATTACCGATATTATGCGCAAAAATGCCGTTTTTAGTCCGCAATAATTTTAATCTTACACGCTATTTGATTTATTTAATCAAATGCGCCGGACAGACTTGCGTTTTTATAACCGCCGCGCTATAATAAATTTAATAATGAAAAACCAAAATAAAGCTCCGCTCGTATGCTCCGCGTGCGGCGCGATTATCCTTTTTACTGGCGTTGTTACGCATATTATATCGCACGATATATTTTCGCTGATTTTATTAATTTTAGGGACAATTATTATATTATCCGGCATAATATGGCTCGCCGTAACGGTAAAAATATCTGAAAAATTATCTGTTATTAAAAACAGTGAGCGCATTGATAATTACTTACAATTTTTTTCCCGCCTTGCAGAAAATGCAGGGCTTTTCAAGGTGTATAAACAAAAAATCAAAAAGTTCGGAGCAAGACTGAGTGAAATTGTTGATTGTGAAAATGACTCAAATACCCGCGCTTTTGCAGCCTACCTTTATTACGTTTACGATATGGACGCACGGTTTAAAAATTACCCGTACGAAACGGTTGTAAACTGTATTTACGAGATTTTAAAACGCGACGAAAAAGAGGCGATAATCGATAATGTCCCCGAGGGAATTACTTTTTGCGGCTTTATTGAAAAAACGCTGAAAACGAATTTTAAATAATTTTTACAAAATACTTGAAATTTTATGTAAAGTGCGTTATACTTGACTACGGTAATTAATTATACAATATAAACAAAATTTCGGAGGATATTTATGGCACTCGTTTCGGCAAAAGAAATGCTTGAAAAAGCAAGGGACGGCAAATACGCCGTCGGTCAGTTTAACATCAACAATCTTGAATGGACCAAATCCATTTTACAGACTGCTCAGGAATTGCAGTCGCCCGTTATTTTAGGCGTTTCCGAAGGCGCGGGCAAATATATGACGGGTTTTAAAACGGTTGCGGCAATGGTTTCGGCAATGATTGACGAACTCAAAATTACCGTTCCCGTAGCTCTTCATCTCGACCACGGCACGTACGAGGGCTGCTATAAGTGTATAAAAGCGGGCTTCTCCTCCGTAATGTTTGACGGTTCGCACTTCCCCATCGAGGAAAATTTAGCTAAAACGCGCGAGCTCGTTGGCGTTTGCAACGGACTCGGGCTCAGCCTTGAAGCCGAGGTCGGAGCAATAGGCGGCGAGGAAGACGGCGTTGTGGGCAAAGGCGAATGCGCAGACCCCGACGAATGCAAGCAGATTGCGGACCTCGGCGTAACAATGCTGGCGGCGGGCATAGGCAATATTCACGGCAAGTATCCTGCTAACTGGGAGGGATTAAGCTTTGAAACGCTGTCCGCCGTTAAAAAGAAGGTAGGCGATATGCCCCTCGTTCTTCACGGCGGCACGGGCATACCCACCGATATGATTAAAAAGGCTATTTCGCTCGGCGTTGCAAAAATTAACGTAAACACCGAGTGCCAGCTCTCGTTCCAGGAAGCTACGAGAAAATATATCGAGGACGGAAAAGACCTTGCAGGTAAGGGTTTTGACCCCCGCAAGCTGCTTGCGCCCGGCTGCCAGGCAATTAAAGACACCGTTAAAGAAAAAATGGAAATTTTCGGCAGCATAGGCAAGGCGTAATTTCAAAGCTGCGTACAGCAGTATATTTCTGAATAAAAAAGTTAAAAACCGCTCATACTCATAGGGTATGAAAAAGCGGTTTTTATTTTTGATTATACTTTGTTTGACCTTATTGATTTTTCCCGCGTGCGAGGCTAAAGCGGACAGCACGCTCAAAGAAATAACACACCCCTATATAGACGAGTACGAGCTTGTCGAGGGCAGATACGGCGACAAAAATATTCTGGACGATTTTGAATACGTAAAAATAGTGCTGATAGACACGCACGAGTACGAAGTGCACATAAAGCCCAAAACCGGCGATAAAAAAGTATACAAGGGTACCTATTCCGTTAACGAAAAAACGCGTGAATTAACTGCGGACAGCGGAATTTTAGGCTACGGCGCAAAGGAAAAAGTTTATATTAAAGACGGCGGATTTACAGTTAATATGAACGTCTTTTACAAACCGCTTTATCTTAAATTTGAAGCGAAATAAATTATTTTAAAAGTGCGAGGTTTAACCGCACTTTTTTTGTGCCGTAAATTAAAAAATTGTAGGAAAAGTATACTTTTCCTACAACTCCGAAAATTATTAAAAATAATATAGATTTACTATTAAATTATACCATATACGCCAAATTTATTGCAAGTATTTGCTTGTAGTTTATGTATACATTTCCTATAAAATAAAACGCCGGAATAAAGGAGTGTTTATGAAAAAGAAATGTTTAATTGCCCTTTTATCTCTTAGCTGTGCGCTCGGCTGCGCGGCAGGTCTTGCAGCCTGTAATCTGTCCGGCAACGGAGGAGACAACGCCGCGCATACTCACGCCTGGTCGCAGGAGTGGCAAAATAACCAGACGCACCACTGGCATAACTGCACGGCAAGCGACTGTACGGTTACAGACCATTCGCAGAAAAACGGCTATGCCGAACACGACTTTACAGACGGCGATTGTATTTGCGGGCAAGCAGCTCCGCAGCTACATAAGCATACATACTCGGCAGACTGGAGTAAAAACAACACCCACCACTGGCACGCCGCGACCTGCGAACACACCGGCGAAAAATCAGATTATGCAGAACACGATTTTTCAGACGGTAACTGTATCTGCGGAGAAGTTGCACCGCATACCCACGTTTTAAATGCAATTTCTGAAAGTGCGGCAAGCTGTAGCGAGGACGGAAATATTGCTTATTGGTATTGCCGTGGTTGTGAAAAATATTTTTCAGACAAAGACGCAAATAATGAAATAACTGCTGAAGACACCGTAATTATTAAACTCGGTCACGACACAGAACAGCACGGCGCACAGGCGGCTACTTGTACTGAAATCGGTTGGAACGCATATGAAACCTGTACCCGCTGCGACTACTCCACTTATAGCGAAATTGCCGCGCTTAACCACGATATAGAGCAGCACGGCGCACAGGCGGCTACTTGCACTGAACACGGTTGGAACGCATATAAAACCTGTACCCGCTGCGATTACTCCACTTATAACGAAATCGCAGCTCTCAATCACGATTTAGAACAGCACGGCGAGCAGGCGCCTACGTGCACCGAAATCGGTTGGAACGAATACGAATCCTGTACCCGCTGCGACTACTCCACTTATAGCGAAATTGCCGCGCTTAACCACGACACAGAGCAGCACAGTGCGCAAGCGGCTACGTGCACCGAAACCGGCTGGGACGCATACGAAACCTGTACCCGCTGCGACTACTCCACTTTTAACCAAATTGCAGCGCTCGGACATAATTATTCTTTTGTACCGTTTGACGAAAATAAACACTTATATAAATGCTCACAGTGCGATAATATAGAAAAACAGGAAGAACATCAATTTACGGGAAAACAATGCTCTATATGTAACTTTATTACCGAAGACTCACTCGGACTTAAATACACTTTAGAAAACGACCACTATATTCTTTCCGGAATGGGAACCTGCAATGACAGTAAGCTTGTTATCCCCTCTACCCACCAGGGACTTCCCGTTACGTCTGTCGCAGGCTATGCATTTAACCGCAAATCAAGCCTTACAGAAATTGTATTCCCCTCAACGATAACAACAATCTCCGATTTTGCATTCGTCAATTGTAACAATATCAAGCGCATAGTATTTAACGGCGACGTTGAAACAATAAGCAACTCTGCGTTCGGAAATTGCTTTTCGCTGACCGAAGCGTATTTCCGTACAGGCAATGAAAAACAAATACCTGTACAAATAGGCAGAAGCAGTACATTCTATGGTAAAGATATGGTACTGGTTACAGGCGACGGAACAAGATCGTATCAAAGTATAAGCCGTAATTTGTATACGCATACCAGAGAAAGCGACTATAGTTACACAACGGTTACAGACGACGGTTTTATATTTGTTAAAAAGTCATACGATTCAAAGCCCGTACTAATCGGTTACAACGGAAGCTACGGCAGAGAGTTGATATTGCCCGACGGATTTAACGGTCAACATTATGACGTCACGAGTTGCGCGTTTTATTTTGAAAACGTTACTTTAGATAAATTAGTAATTCCCGACGCCGTTGATTCAATAGGAAGTTTCGCCTTCTTCGGATACGGTGCAAACGTTAAAAGTTTATGGATAAGTAATCCGTCTAACGTCGGTATGGCTTCTCTATCAAGCTTAAACGCCAAAATAATAAAAAGTAACTACACTTCGCAAAAAACTAAGAACACTGATACCTTTTACAAGGTCTGTGCGGACACCGTTGAAATAGGATGTTGGTCAGGTTCTCAATTATACGGTGGAATATATTCCGGATTGACTTGTTTGAAAAACGTAGTAATTTCGGAGGGAACAACAGGAATCGACTCGTCCGCCTTCAGCGACTGCACGGAATTAACGGCTATAACAATTCCCGACAGCGTAACATATATTGGTGATTCAGCATTTAATAATTGTAATAAGTTACAGTATAACGAATATGAAAATGGATACTATGTAGGAAACGATAATAATCCTTATTTGGTTTTAATCAAAGCAAAAGATCAGAATGTAACATCTTTCACAATCCACGAAAACACAAAACTTATTTACGATAGTCCGTTTGCCAATTGCAGTAACCTCACGAACATAACAATACCAAACAATATCATTTATATTAGTAATGAGGCGCTTATCGGTAATAAGTTACAATACAATGAATATGATAATGCATATTATCTTGGAAACGATGATAACCCTTATTTAGTTTTAATTAAAACAAAAGACAAAAATATTACATCTTTCACAATTCACAAAAACACAAAATTTATATACTCTAACGCATTCTATAATTGTAAAAATCTTATAGATTTAACAATAGGAAATGGCGTAACGAGTATCGGTTACTATGCGTTCTTCGATTGCAGCGGTCTTACAGATATAACATTCAACGGCACAATCGAACAATGGAAAGCTATTAAAAAGGATTCTTCTTGGAATTCTTTTACAGGCGAATACACCGTGCACTGTACTGATGGAGATTTGAGCAAAGCGAAAAGTTAATAATAAACTTAGGCATTACGCTTATATCAATAAATTTTTAAGCCTTTACATTAAACGGCGCGGACGAAAAATTTTCGTCCGCGCCGTATTTTATATTTAATTATCAGTTTGATTCGGACGAAGATTTGCCCGCTTTATACTTCTCCCATTTGTCACATACAAGCCTGCCGAGAAAATGCCCCGCAACGCCGCAAGCAGAACCTATAAACAATCCGCCTAAAACGTCCGACGGATAGTGTACGCACAGATATATGCGCGAAACAGCAACCAGCAGCGCGGCAACGAGCGCGGGCAAGCCCTTTAATTTAAAGCGTATTACAAGCACAACGGCAATACAAACGCACGCCGCCGTATGTCCCGACGGAAACGACGAATCTGTAGGCAAGCGCACGCCGCAGGACTCGTAAAATGTTTGCAGCTCCGAAAACTCCGTCCAGGGTCTGGCGCGGTTAACCGCAGTTTTAAGTATTACGTTTACAATAAGCACGTTTAAAACAAGCGCGATTGCCGCCGCCACTCCCGCTTTACGCGTAGACTTTACGGCAAGTAAAACGACGGCGGTTATAATTGCCGCCGCCCCGAATTCACCCAGATAGGTGATATATTTCATTATTTGATTGAGCCAGTCCACAGAATGGAACGTAGCGTCAACCCATTTTAATATCTGTAACTCCATATTATGATTCCGGTTTGTATCTGCCCGTAATTTCCTCGTTTTCGCGGTGTACCGGAGCGAGCATTACGTCGTCGATGGTCAATTGTCCGTCTTTTTTGCGCTCGGACAAAAGACGCTGGGTTTCCGCGTCGTAAGGAGCGCAATCGTATTCAAATTTATTGGCGCGGTTTTCATACATTCTCAAAACGCCCTGCAAGCGCTCTTCACTCTTCTTTTTATTTTTAATGTAAAAAATAAGATATACGAAACACAAAACAGCGAACAGACTGACGCACGCAAGCGCAAATATGTATCTTACCTCTATTACCGCCGACAAAGCATACACGTTCATACCGATATTTTATTATATTACGGTTTAAAAGTCAAGACTTAACGTTACATAAAAAATTGGTAAAATAAATATATTAATGATATGAACACAATTCTTTTTTGCGGCGGCGGCAGTGCCGGACACGTTATCCCTAATATTGCTATAATAGAAGACCTCGGCAGCAAATATAAAGCCGTATATATGGGTACCAACGGCATAGAAAAAACCGTTTGCAAAAACAACGGCGTAGAATTTAAGGAATTTGACGCAGTCAAACTTGTAAGGGGAAAAATTCTCTGTAATCTGAAAATTCCGTTTAAGCTTATAAAGAGTATTTCCGACGCAGGAAAAATTATAGACGAGGTCAAGCCCGACCTTGTGTTCTGCAAGGGAGGTTTTGTAAGCATACCTCCCGCCTTTGCCGCAAAAAAACGCGGCATACCCGTTATTACGCACGAATCGGATATAAGCGCGGGGCTTGCCAACAAAATTATCGCGGGCAAGTGCGAAAAGGTTTTAACTACGTTCCCCGCAGCCGCGCAAAAATTCAAAAACGGCGTTTGCACCGGCTCTCCTATGCGAAAAATACTGTTTTCCGGCAAAAAAACAGCGGCGTTGAACCGCTTCGGATTTGATATGCGACCGGTGATATTAGTGCTCGGCGGAGGCAGCGGGTCGGAAATTATAAACGAGCATATAAGGCAGATTGCCCCCAAGATATGCCGCGACTATAATATTTTGCACATATGCGGAAAAGGCAAAAAAGCCGACATCAATTTATACGGTTACAGACAGATTGAATTTACAAACGAGATGCCTCTTGTCTATGCCGCCGCGGATTATGCGGTGTCGCGCTGCGGCTCAAATGCGGCAAGCGAGCTTATCGCAATGAAAATACCCTCGCTTTTTATTCCTCTCGAAAATAAGCGCAGCCGCGGCGACCAGGTTAAAAACGCTCAGTTTTTCAAGGCTTTGGGCTTATGCAGGATTTTGCGTGAGGGAGAGCTTTCCGAAGGCGCTTTATGCCGCGAAATCTACGGGCTTATCCACGACGATAAATTAAAAAATACGCTGAATAAAAGCAGCGTAAAATGCGGTAACGAAAATATTATAAGGGAGATTAACGCCGCGGTAAGCGCGCATCAGAACGGAAGATTGAAATAAGCGCCCAGAACTATTTTTAGTCCTATAAGAACAAGCACTACGCCGCCCGCTATCTGGGCCGCGTTAGCCTTTGAACTGAACATCTTCCCCGCATTTCTGCCCAGCATTACCCCCGTTAAAGAAATTAAAAAAGTTGTGCAGCCGATTAAAAATACGCTCAGCCACGCCCAAAGAGTTACGTCGGATACCGAGCCCTCAAGCATTGCGTTCAGACTGAACCCCACGGCGAGTGCGTCTATGCTCGTGGCAACACCCTGCAAGAGCACCTCCGCCAGCGAATAATTTTTTATTTTTACGGGCTCGTCCTTATCTTTTTTATGTAACTGTTTTATTCCGTCGGCAATCATTTTACCGCCTATAACTAACAGCAGCGCAAAGGCTATCCAGTGGTCAAACGTATCTATGAGCTGCAAAAACGCCTTGCCGACGTAAAAGCCCGTTATGGGCATTGCCGCCTGAAAGAATCCGAACGTCAAAGGAATTGAAACGGTCTGGCGGGTTTTCATATTTTTATAAATCATACCGTCGCAAACCGATACGGCAAACGCGTCTACAGACAGCGAAACGCCTATAAGAAGTACGGATAAAATCAAACCGAATAGCATATTTTGATTATATCATAATACAAAAAAGCAAGTAAAGCATTATTTAAATAAAAATTTTTATAAAATGCCTAAAAAGAATTTGCTTTTTTAAATATTTTTAGTATAATAATTCTGTTGTTTGAAAAATATTGAATTACTGAGGTGTAGCGCAGTTTGGTAGCGCGTCTGGTTAGGGACCAGAAGGTCGTGGGTTCAAGTCCCGTCACCTCAACCACGAAAACGGGCATTTTAGTAATAATTTGCCCGTTTTTGCTTTATTTTTGACTGTTTTTTAAGTCGTACCCCAAATGTACCCCAAATTATTAACCGTTTAAGCCTTAGTCTAAACGCATATAGACGTTTAGCTTAGGCATTTTTAGCGGCTTTCAAAAAATTAAATCAATACACTTTCTTTAAGAGTGCTTTTGTTTAAGCAAATAAAGCAACGCCGCCGCAAATTTTGCGGCGGCGTATAATTAAAAGCGGGAGTTTAACGCTCCCGCTTAGTAAATTGATTTACAGAGATTATTACTTTGCAAAGCCCAAACTTATTAAAATGGCTTTGTCTACTTTCGACATAGTTAATTCGTTGAGCTCGCCTATACGCTCTTTTAATCTTCGCTTGTCGAGTGTGCGTATCTGTTCGAGAAGTATTACCGAATCCCGCGCAAGTCCGTAATCGGAAGACGGAAGCTCGATATGCGTAGGCAGCTTTGCCTTGTTTATTTTACTCGTCACCGCCGCCGCAATCACCGTCGGTGAATATTTATTGCCGACGTCGTTCTGTACGACTAATACGGGTCTTATACCTCCCTGCTCGCTGCCGACCACAGGCGAAAGATCGGCGTAATAAAGTTCTCCTCGCTTAATATTCATAACTACCTCACGGGGAATTTTACATACGGAGTATAATATATAATATGTAATTCCCTATGATTATTGTTGACGGCTTAGCGCGGTTTTATACCCGCTTAATAGACATTTATTACGCCGTAATAGTTCATAAACAGTACGGCGTAATACGCGGCAAGACATACAAGAAGCGTAACGCCCGCAATTTTACCGAGGCTCTTGCTTCTGCCGAACGAGAACGCAAAAATAATTACAGCCGCCGCAAGCGCCACAAGACCGCTTACAAGCCCCTCCGCGGTGAACGCAAGCCCGTCCGCGCCAGAGCACACCACTCCGAGTCCGCCGATAAGCAGTATATTTGCTATATTGCTGCCTATTATATTGCCTGTTGCAATGCCAACGTCGCCCTTTTTTGCCGCCGAAACCGAGGTTACAAGCTCGGGCAGCGACGTTCCGAACGCCACAACGGTTATTGCCACTATTTCCGTAGGAATTTTAAGAACGTCCTCCGCGATATACTGTGCGGAATTTACCACAAGCTGCGCGCCGCCTATTACCATAATAAGTCCCACTACCGTAAGCGCGACCAAAAAGAGCGTTTTACCTTTTAACGCCTCGTACTTCTGTTTTAAACCTGCAATCGCGCCGCTCGCGGACGGCAGAGTGTTGTCGCCCTCGAAAACCGCCGACGTTGCGGTAGTTTCCTCCATTCTGGATTTGGACTGCTTGAACGCCGCAAAAATAGTATACCCCATAAACGCAAGATAGAGCGAGAGCAATATAAGCCCCTCCCACCATTCAAAACGACCGTCGGGCTTACCAGTAAATCCGAACAGCACGAAAAGCGCGCTTACGCCTATGAGCAACGGCAAATCGACTATGCGCGAGCTTTTATCAACCGGCAGGTTACATATAACCGCGGATATGCCTAAAATAAGCAATATATTTATTATATTGCTACCGGTAATATTTCCTACGATTATACCGCCCTCGCCCTTTATAGCGCCTACCACCGTAACCGCCATTTCAGGCGCGCTCGTTCCGAGCGCAACCACGGTTAAACCTATTATAAACGTGGATACTTTGAGTTTTTCGGCAATGCCCGACGCGCCGTCCACAAAAAAGTCGGCGCCCAGAACGAGCAAAACAAAACCTATCAGCAGTAAAAAGACCTGTAAAACCGCATAAGCGGGGTTAACGGCGCAAAACGAATACATAAACATCTCCTATATGTAGTTTGCACGGGAAAATAAAAAAGACCCGCGGCAAATATTACCGAAAGTCTTGTTCCTTAATATCTAAGGGGCTGCCACACGATTTTTAATCGGGGTGTGTTGCGGCATACCTGTTAACTACTCCCTTTCACGTATTGAATTTTAACAGAGTTTTTTTAAGCTGTCAAGCTTTTTATTGCCAAATGCAGGCAATTTAATATATCTTCCGCGGTAGCGCAGTAATCTGTTTTATCCGCGGCGGCAATTTCCGCCGCTTTGCCGAACGTATACGCCGCGCAAACCGCTGCGTCAAACGGAGCAACTCCGCGCGCAACCGTACCGCACATAAATCCCGCGAGCATATCTCCGCTGCCGCCCTTTGCAAGCGCAGTTGACCCCGTAACGTTAAGCACTGTTTTTTTGCCGTCGGTTATTATGCTTGCGGCGTTTTTCAACAGCATAGTTACGCCGTATTCGCAGGCAAAGCGTTGGGCTTCGGCTACGGGATTTTGCAGAATTTGCTCTGTTGTAAGCCCCGTAAGCCGCGAAAATTCTTTGATATGCGGCGTTAAAATCACGCTGCATTTTGCATTTTTCAAAATTCCGCAGCCGTATTCGGACAGCGAATTGAGCCCGTCCGCGTCTATTATGAGCGTACCGCCGTAATTTTTAAGCGCACTATCAATTAAATTATACAATTCACGGCTAACGCCCGAACCGCAGCCTATTGCAATTGCATTTGCCGTAAAATCGGGCTGTCTGTTGAATATAACCTGCGGAAGCGACGCAGTAAGCGCGTATTTTACGCATTCCGCCGAAGTAAGCTTTGTATAGCCGCAGCCCGATTTTAAACACGCCGCAGCGCAGAGAGCCGCCGCGCCCGTGTACTTTTCCGAGCCGGCAACGAGGTTAGCGCAGCCGTACGTACCCTTATGGGAATTGCGGCGGCGCTCGGGATAAAAATTTTTTATATCGCCGTCAGTGTATACGACCGCGTAATCGGCGTCCGGGCAGGTTATGCCGATATCGGCTTTTACTATCTCACCGCAATAATCCATACCGTCGCCGAGAAAAAAGCCCGATTTATACTCAGCGACAGCGACCGTTTTATAAGCTTTTACCGCAACGCCCAAAACCTTTCCGTTATCTCCGTTTAAACCGCTTGGAATGTCTGCGGAAATAACAAACGCGCCCGAGCCGTTTATCCCGTTTACTATACCTGCGTAATTGCCGCAAACAGGACGGCATAGCCCTGTGCCGAACAGGCAGTCTACAATAATATCCCCGCATATATGCTGCGAATACCCGCCTTTATAATGCGCTTTTTCGCGTTCGCAATCAGGAGAAAGTTTTCCGTCCGCGGCATATACTTTCACGTTATAGCCGAGCTCTAAAAGCTGTTCCGCGCATACGTAGCCGTCACCGCCGTTATTACCCGGACCGCAAACCACAAGCACGCTGTTTACGCAAAGCTCTTTTGCGCATTTTTGCACTTCTCCAGCAATTGCACCCCCTGCGCGGCGCATTAACGTGCGGGTCGAAATTTTCAGTTCATTAACAGTATATTCGTCGGCACGCCTCATTTGCGCATTGTTTAATACTCTTATCATAATCTTAAACTGACCTCCGCCGCGCTGATTGTGCGCGTTACCCCGCAATCGGAAACAATCAGGTTTCCGCCCCCGTCTATATCAAGCGCGACAACCTGTTTTTCGCCCGAGAGCTCTTTAAGCAGAACAGTTTTGCCAAAATAATTTATATAGCTTTTGTACTCTTCCAAAGTATAGCTTTTTTGCAGATTATTTATAAAAATCCGAGTAATATTTTTAATATCCTGTCTTTTCCCTGTCTGTTCTTTTACGGACGTAGCAATTTCCCTCAGCGCCGCAGGCAAATTGTTGTTTACGTTTATTCCTATGCCGACAACCGAGCGCGTTATACAGCCCCCCGAAAAACTGTTTTCAATTAGCGTGCCGCTAATTTTTCTTCCGTTTACAAGCACGTCGTTCGCCCAGCGCACGACAGGCATTATACCGAGCTCTTCAAGCGTTCTGCATACCGCCGCGCACGCGTCAACCATTATACGAAAGGCGTTCTGCGCGGGAAAACTTTTGTAATGACGCATTACGGAGAGGTATAGCCCGCCCTTTTCAGACGAAAAACTTCTGCCCTTGGTGCCCTTGCCGCCGGTCTGCCTCTCCGCTATTACTATTATATCTTGCCCGCAGTCAACGCGTTTGCAGTATTCGTTTGTGGAGTCGGTGCTTTTAAGCTCAATAATCTTCATCACATTCCCCGAACGCCTGCGCCGCAGACTTTGCGGTATCGTAGCCGAAGCCCTTGGAAAGCAGGTATTTATAGCCTTTGAGTATATTTTCGCGCGAGTTTTCTTTGCCGCGCATATACTTTTGCAGTACCAAAAGAGCTTCGCCGCAGTTCTCTTCAAAGTCGCCGAGCGCATTATCTATAGCACGCCTGTCCGCGCCGCGTTTTATAAGCTCGGCTTGCAAAGCTCGCTTGCCCTTGCCCTTTGCGCCGTTTATGTACGCGCGGCAATACTGCACGTCGTCGATAAGGTTATAATAGCGCAATTTTTCAAGCACGTAATCGCAAACCGCGGGCGAATAACCCTTTTTTTCGAGAAAATCACGCATTTGTTTTTGCGTTTTCATAGACGCGGACAGGTGAGTCATAGCTTTATCCACCGCCTGGCTTTTTTCGGTTTCGAGCTGTATGGCATCAAGCTCGCTTTTTTCTATGTGCATACCCGCTTTAAGACGGTATTTAACCGCCACTTCGAGTTTTATGCCGCAGTAAAACGCGCCGTCGATATATATACTGCAACGCGTTTTGTCTTTTTTTTGAGTTTCAACAGACGTTATTTCGGACATTTTATATCTCCGACAGGTGTTTTAATAGCTTTTTGCGCGTTTTGAATACAAACACCCTGCCTTTGCATAATTCCATTATTTCCTTAAAGTAGCATCAAGGTGCAATGCGCGTAAACCGTATTTTTCTCCCAACATACGAGCAAGCGTGGATTTACCGCTGCCGCTGTAACCAATTACATAAATTTTCATAACTTAAAAGGGAAATAGTATTCCCTGATTTTTTTTATTTTGACCCTGCCGTTAAGCCTGTTTATCAATCCCGCCTCAAACTGCTCCGCGTTGTCTTTTTTTACGGCGGCGGTAAAATAAACCTCGTTTGAATATTCTACGTTTATAAGGTCTGCGCCGTTTTCGGAAAAATACCGCGTTACCGCGTCAACCGCTGAATAATCAACCAAGTATTGACTCTCCTCGCACTGTTCGTACAAAACCTTTTGAGCGGCGGATACGTTTTCCGCAACCGAGCCGGAATATGCGCGGACAAGCCCGCCCGCGCCGAGTTTTATTCCGCCGAAATAACGCGTAACGACCACGGCAGTCTGCACGAGTTTATTTGATTTTAATACTTCGAGCATAGGCATACCCGCGGTACCCTGCGGCTCGCCGTTGTCTGAAAACCTTAAAAAGTTGCCCGCGGTATCAGCAATATACGCGTAGCAGTTATGGGTTGCGTCGGAATATTTTTTGGAAATTTCCGCAATAAAAGATACCGCTTCCTCCTCGCTTTCCACGTGGCGGGAAGTGGTTATAAACTTGGATTTTTCAATTGTTTTGCGGGTTACGCACTCACCCGAAACAGATAAATACGACATAATGTTTTTGTAGTTATAGAAAACGCGGAGAAACGAGCAAGACAAGGAGTGTGAGCACTAAACACAGGGAGCTAAAAACTCAGAGAAGCAAGCAGTTCAAGGCGCGGGACTTTTTTACGAAGGGGAGTTTACTTATACGTAAATGACCCGAGAAAAAAGTTACGCAACGCCGAAATGCGCCGCTTATACGCGTTTTGCGGGAGCAATAAGCCCGCTATACGAGCGGGCTTACAACTATTTTAAAGTGAATTTTTTTGCCTTTATGAATTACGTCGCCGCTCTTGACGGGCGCGTTAATATCGGTTACTTTACCGTCGTTTAACGACACGCCGCCCTGCTGAATAAGCCTGCGCGCTTCGCCGTTACTCGCGCATATTCCCGCGGCAACAAGAACGGGTATAATTGTAGCCGTTTCAACTTTAACTTCCTTTTCGGGCAGTTCGCCGCCGCCGCCGAACGCCGCGCGCGCCGCCGCCTGCGCTTTGTTTGCCGCGTCTTCGCCGTGAACGAGTTTTGTAAGCTCGTAAGCTAAAATTTCCTTTTTCTCGTTAATGCGCTCTGCGCTCCAGCCGTCCATTTCACGTATTGTTTCAAGCGGGATAAAGGTGAGCATTTTAACGCACTTCATAACGTCTTTGTCGTCAACGTTGCGCCAATACTGGTAGAACTCGTAAGGGGGCGTTTTGTTTTCGTCGAGCCAAACCGCGCCTTTTGCCGTTTTGCCCATCTTTTTCCCCTCGCTGTTTAGCAGCAGCGTTATGGTCATAGCGTACGCGTCTTTACCGCTTTTCTTTCTTATAAGCTCGGTGCCGGCAAGCATATTGCTCCACTGGTCGTCGCCGCCGAACTGCATATTGCAGCCGTATTTGCGGCTTAAATACCAAAAGTCGTAAGCCTGCATAATCATATAGTTAAATTCAAGGAAAGAAAGCCCCTTTTCCATTCGCTGCTTGTAGCACTCCGCGCGGAGCATATTGTTAACGGTAAAGCACGCGCCCACCTCGCGCAAAAGCTCTACGTAGTTAAGACCGAGCAGCCAGTCGGCGTTGTTGGCTATAATAGCCTTGTCCTCGCCGAACTCTATAAACTTTTCCATCTGTTTTCTAAAACATTCGCAGTTGCGGTTTATTGTTTCGGGAGTGAGCATAGAGCGCATATCCGTTCTGCCGGTCGGGTCGCCGATATAACCGGTGCCGCCGCCGAGCAGAACAACGGGTTTATTGCCCGCCATCTGCAATCTTTTCATAAGACAGAGCGCCATAAAATGCCCTACGTGAAGCGAATCCGCCGTGGGGTCGAAACCTATATAAAATTTAGCGCCGCCGCCGTTTATGAGCGAACGTATTTCCTCTTCGTCGGTTACCTGCGCTATTAATCCTCTCTCTTTCAGTTCTTCAAAAATACCCATAATTTTATCCTCTGTAAAGTATTATAACAAGTAATCGGGTAATTTGCAAATATTTTCAGTCCGTAAAAAAATCTTCCTTATTAAGGCACTCGCGCGCTTTTTCGATTGCCCGCTTTTCTATCCGCGATATGTACGAACGCGAAATTCCAAGTTTTTTTGCAACCTCTCGCTGGGCGAGCGACACCTCGTTTTCGAGCCCGTATCTGAGCGAAAGAATAGTATACTCGCGCTCCGAGAGAATTTTTTTGAGAACGGCAACAAATTTTTCGCGCTGAATAGATTTTTCCACCTGCGCGAAAACGCTGTCCTCTTTCTCCGACAAAAGGTCTATAAGCGTAAGCTCGTTTCCGTCTTTATCCGTGCCTACGGGGTCTGTCAGCGACACGTTGTTCTTGTGCTTTTTACCCGAACGCAACAGCATTAAAATTTCGTTTTCGATACACCGCGCGGTATAGGTTGCAAGCTGCGTGCCCTTTCCGTCGCGATACGTGTTAATGGCTTTTATAAGTCCGATAGAGCCGACCGACAAAAGGTCGTCTGTTTCAGCCGCGCCCGTGTACTTTTTTACTATGTGCGCAACGAGGCGCATATTGTGGCGTACGAGTATTTCTTTGGCGTTTTCGTCGCCCTCACGGGCAAGCTCCAGATATTTTTTTTCGTCCTCGGACGACAGGGGCTTAGGAAATGTTCCGCCGCCGCGCACCATACCCGTGAAAAGAAATATTTTACCGAATAATAAATTTAAAAAATCAAAAAACATACTCTAACCTCTCTGGATAGAATATGTTTTCGACAGTTTGTACTATTCTTTTTAAACGTTATTAAAGCGATAAAAATTTTTTGCGCCGTAATAAATACACCGCGCCCTGCTCGCCGTTTTCAAGCGCCGCGCGGTAATATTCCGCGGCTTTCTTCAAGTCCTTTTTTACGCCTTTTCCGCGCTCGTAAAAATAACCCAGACACAGCATAGAATCCGTATCGCCGCTTTCCGCAGCTTTTTTGTACCATTCCGCCGACTTGACCAAATCTTTTTTAACTCCGTCGCCGTGACGGTAACCGCAAGCCACGTTGTACATAGCCATTGTGTTTGCGTTTTCGGCGGATTTAAGATAATATTTAAAGCCCTCCGCCTTGTCCTTTTTTACGCCTATACCGTTACTGTAACAGTACCCCATATCGCAAAGAGCCTGCATATTGCCCTGGTTTGCGGACTTTTGCAGCCATTCAAACGACAGTTTTCCGTCCGGCTTTACGCCGTTACCTCTCATATAATACCAGCCCAGATTGAGCTGCGCCCTGTCATCGCCCTGCTCTGCGGACAGTTTAAAGTAGTTAAACGCCTTTTCCACGTTCTGTTTAACGCCGTTGCCTTTTTCGTAACAGACGGCAAGATTGTACTGCGCGCGTTTATCGCCCTGTTTTGCTGCGCGCTGAAACCAACGCGCAGCCTCATACAAATCTGTTTTAACCGTTTTACCGACTACAAAGCACCAGCCGTATGCATTCTGGGCGGCGGGATAACCGTCGTTTGCAGCCTCGCTATAAAGTTTGACGGCCTGCGCATAGTCGCGCTCTACGTATTCGCCGTTATCGTAACAGCACGCAAGCTTATATTTTGCAGGCGCATAACCGCCGTCTGCAGATATGCGGTAGTGTTTCAGCGCTTTTTCAACGTTTTTCTCAACGGAATCGCCGTTTTCGTAAAGCCCGGCAAGCTTGTAATACGCCGGATAATACTCTTTTTCGGCAGCCTGCTCGTAATACCTCTTAGCCGCGTCCGCGTCGCGCTCTGCGCCGATTGCCTCCTCGCAGCATACGCCGAGCATATACACGGCGGGCGTATAGCCGCTTTTTGCGGCTTGTGAAAACCAGTATAAAGCCTTTTTGCCGTATAGCTCCCGCTCTTTATTTTGAACATAGTACTGCCCCAAACGGTATTCCGCGTACACGTAATCCTGCTCGGCGGATTTTAAACACAACTCAAAAGCCCGCTCGTCGTCGCGTTTTACTCCCCATTCATTTTCGTAACACAGCGACAGATAATACTGTGCGCCCGCATTACCCTGTTCCGCGGATTTTTTAAACCAGAAAACCGCCTCAGGGCAGTCCTCGTCCACACCTATTCCGTTTAAAAGGCACACGCCTATACAGTATTGAGCGTGCCCGTCGCCCTTTTCGGCGGCGGAATACCACAGCTCTGCCGCCTTTTCATACTCTCCGCCGTCGTACAGCTCACTCGCAAGTTCGCACATATATGCGGGGCTTTGCCTGTTTTGTTCTTTGTTTTCGTCTTCCTGCGGAATATTTTCCGGTTTATAAAAAAACTTTATTATTCCGCTTTCAAAGTCCGGTTTTTCCATAATTCATCACAGCTTTTTAAGCGCTTTTTTCGCCTGACCGTTGCCCTGCGCCGCCGCACGGGAATACCATTCGCGCGCCTCGTCTAAATCCGCCTCCGTTCCGAGCCCCTCTTCGTAGCACACGCCTACGGCGTACTGCGCGTCGGCATCGCCCTGGCTTGCGGATTTCATAAACCAGTAAAAAGCCTGTTCGGGGTCTTCGTCAACACCGGTGCCGTCCATAAGAAACGAAGCGATTTTATACTGCGCGTCGGCATCGCCCTGTTTTGCTGCTTCGTGAAACCAGTATGCGGCGGCTTCGTCGTTCTGCTCTACACCTCGTCCGGTATGTAAATGCATTGCCAAATTGTACTGCGCTTCGGCTTGCCCGTTTTGCGCCGCCTGCGCGTAATACTCAACGGCGCGCCCGTTATCCACTTTTACGCCCTTGCCGAATGCATACACGTTGCCAAGATTGTACATTGCGTGTACGCTGCCGAGCTCCGCCGCCTTTTCATACATCTGTATCGCCGTTTTCATATCCTTTTTTACGCCGTTGCCTTCCTCGTACATACAGCCGATGTTGCAATACGCCTGATAATAATTATTCTGCGCGGATACGCCGTACCACTTTAAAGCCTCGCCGAGATTACGCGCTACGCCCGAACCGTTTTCGTAGCACCAACCAACATAACACTGCGCCTTGGCGTGATTTTTCTGCGCAGCCTGTTTGTAAAGCTTAAACGCCTCAATCGCGTTGCTTTCCACGCCGTCGCCGTCGTCGTAACACTCTCCGAGACGGAAAAGCGCTTCCGCAAGTCCCTGCTGCGCGGCAAGCGTATACCATTTTACCGCCTCCCCGTAATCGCGCTTTACTCCGCGTCCGCCGTAATACGCTTTACCCACGTACAGCTGACCCGTTGAATCATTCAAATCGGCGGATTTTTTAAACCAGCCGAAAGATTCCGCCGCGCTGTTTTCCGGATCTTCAACGCCTATACCTTTTTCGCACAAGAGCCCGAGATTATTCATTGCCTGCGTACAGTTTTGCTCCGCGGATTTTTTGAACCGGTCTACCGCCTTTTTCTCGTCCTTTTCAACGCCTATTCCGTGCAGGAAACAGAGCGCGGCAAAACACTGCGCGTCGGCGTGACCGGCTTCAGCCGCTTTTATAAAATATCCGCTTGCGATAACTCCGCGCTTTTGTTCGTCGGGCTCGTCAACGCCTAAATTATAATTATAGCATATTCCGAGCATATACTGCGCCGACGCGCTCTCCGCGCTTACAGATTGCCATATTTCAACGGCTTCTTTATACTTTTTTTCTCCGTACAGCGCGTTTGCCTGCTTTAATTTTTGTTCAACCGTACTATTTTCAGACATAAGTAATCTCCTTAAAATATAATTCCAAGTTATATTATACAGTCATATAATTAAAAAATCAATAATATATGAAAAATTAACGCAAAAAGCGCCCGCGCTTTACGGTAATTCCCATAGGGAATATAATAAAACGCAAATAAAAAGATTTAGACATAGCGTTAAGCTGTGCCTTTTCTGTACTTTTTTTCGTGGACGAACTAGGCTACTCGTAGCCTAGTGAGATATTGATATGTTTTATATTTCCCGCAAAATTCAATCAGTTGCGCTCTTTCATTTTTCGTGATATAATGATTGTACGATAAACAGTAATTTAGCGGAGAATTGTTATCAATAGCAAAATCGTAATTAA
>CAJUPX010000022.1 GCA_910588685.1 uncultured Christensenellaceae bacterium
ACCCCCACGGTCGCCCACAGGAACCTGAAACCTGCGCGTCTGCCAGTTCCGCCACGTCCGCAAAAACATACAAATTATAATTTATTATCCGGCGTTTGTCAAGTAATACTGCGCCTTATTTTTTAAATTTTAATACGGATAAGCGGGGAAGGCAAAACCCTTCCCCGCTTTCACGAAAATATTGTATTAAGATACGTATTCGTAATGGCAATCCGAAATCTGCGTAGGGGGCATTGTCTGTCCCTCTTTAAGCCAAACGGAATTTACCACATTGCCCTTGCCGTCAACTACCTTGTAGGAACCGCTCTTAGGGCAAACATCACCGCAATTCAATATCATAATTACCTCCGTAACTACATTATGCGCAGCTTTTTAAAAATCATTCAAGCGATTCCAAAATAAGCTTGTCCGCAACTAGAGCTATAAATTCGCTGTTTGTAGGGCGTTCGCTGCCTATGTATACTCTCGCGCCGAAAATCGAACTTATCGCGTCCGTTCTGCCTCTGTTCCACGCAACTTCTATGGCGTGGCGTATAGCTCTTTCAACCTTACTCGGCGAAGTATTGAATTTTTCTGCTATTTTAGGATACAGTCCTTTTGTTACGCTGTTTATTATAGGCGGGTCGTTTACGGCGAGTTTTATTCCCTCTCTCATATAGGAAAAGCCTTTAATGTGAGGCGGTATACCTATTGTTATAAATATGTTGCTGATTTTCTCGTCTACAGTGCCTATTTTTCTGCGCTCGCGGCGTTCAAAACCGCCGGCAGCTTCTTCTTTCTCTTCCGATACTTCTTTGATACGTTCGAGAATTGTTGCTGCGGAAGTCGGCTTTACCAGATAATACGACGCTCCAAGTTCTATCGCGCGGTTTACGGTTTTATCGTTTATGTAACTTGACAGGGCTATACAAGAACAATCGGGATTATTCTTTTTGATAAAATCAAGCACACCGAACCCGTCGAGTCCGCACAGTACCAAATCTACCACAACGACGTCAGGATTAGTTTTCCTGACAAGCTCCACCGCCACATTACCGTTAGAGGATACGGCACATATGTCATATGCATCCTCATTTTGCACAGTCTGTTTAATTTCTTCGGTTAGTTCATCGTTGTTTTCAAAAATTGCAATTTTAAGTTTCTTCATTTAGTCTCCTTTTAACTGGGTCTAAAAAAAGAAGCGGCTTCAAATTTTAAGCAGCATCTTTTGTTAAACGACATAAATTAACGTTAGTAAGGTGATTATACCGCTTATTTTGCAATTTGTAAAGTAATTTTGTAAAATAATAGGGTAGAATATTTTAAAATATTTACGATTATTTTACAAAATTATTGTGAATTGTGTCGAATTATTGAATTTCGGTTTATTTATTTTGTAATTATATCTATATATTCGTCGTAAGTTACAGGTTTATCAAACTTTTTAGTTCCGTTTATTTCTATTATCCTGTTGGCTACGGTGTTCATAAGTTCCTGGTCGTGCGAGGTAAAAATCATACAGCCTTTAAAATTATTCATTCCGTTATTGAGCGCTGTAATTGATTCGAGGTCGAGATGGTTTGTGGGCTCGTCTAAAATAAGGAAGTTGCTGCCTTCCAGCATCATTTTTGCGAGCATACATCTTACTTTTTCACCGCCGGACAAAACCTTTGCCTGTTTTAACGCCTCTTCGCCCGAGAATAACATTCTGCCGAGCCAGCCGCGCAGATACTCTTCGTAATGGTCCTTTGAAAACTGGCTGAGCCAATCCACGAGCGAATATTCGCAGCCCTGGAAAAACTCGTTGTTATTTTCGGGGAAGTAAGAAACCGAAATAGTTTTACCCCACTTAACTGTGCCGGCATCGGGCTGGGTTTTTCCCGTTAAAATATCGTAGAGCATAGAAACGGTTGTGCTCTTGTCGCTGACGATACCTATTTTGTCGTCGCGCTGTACGGTAAAAGACACGTTTTCAAAAAAGCCTTTTTTAGTAAGCCCCTCCACTATTAAAATGTCGTTGCCTATCTCTTTTTCGTATTTGAAATCTATAAACGGATATTTGCGGAGCGAAGGCTTGAAGTCGGCGATTGTGAGCTTTTCAAGCTCTTTTTTGCGCGACGTAGCCTGGCGTGATTTGGAAGCGTTAGCCGCAAACCTTGCAATAAACTCCTGCAATTCCTTTGCGCGCTGCTCGTTTTTCTTGTTCTGGTCACGCTGCTGACGGGCAAGGAGCTGGCTTGTCTGATACCAGAAATCGTAATTACCGAGCATCATATTTATTTTGCCGTAATCCACGTCGCAAATATGTGTGCAAACCTTGTTCAGGAAGTGGCGGTTATGCGAAACTATGATTATTGTGTTTTCAAAGTCCATCAGATAATTTTCGAGCCAACGCGCCGTTTTTATATCGAGGTTGTTGGTAGGCTCGTCGAGCAGCAGCACGTCGGGGTTGCCGAAAAGAGCCTGCGCGAGCAGCACTTTGATTTTCAGCTTTGCATCGAGGTCGGACATCATCATATCGTGGAACTTGTCCGGTATATCGAGCGCGTTCAACAGCGTTTGAGCCTCATACTCGGCTTCCCAGCCTCCAAGCTCTGCAAATTCGCTTTCAAGCTCGCTCGCGCGGACGCCGTCCGCCTCCGAAAAATCGGCTTTTGCGTAGAGAGCGTCCTTTTCGTCCATTATATCAACGAGTCGCTTATGTCCGAGCATTACCGCCCGCAACACAGTTACGTTGTCGAAAGCGTTCTGGTTTTGTTGCAGAACGGACATTCGCTCGGTTTTATCAAGCGTTACGTCGCCTTTGTTTGGCTCTATTTCACCGCTCAGAACCTTTAAGAATGTGGATTTACCCGCGCCGTTAGCTCCTATTATACCGTAACAATTGCCTTTGGTGAATTTTAAATTTACGTCCTCGAACAGCTTTTTACTGCCGTACTGCAAAGAAACGTTGTTTACCTGTAACATCTTTATCTCCGTTTATTTTGTATTTTTATATTGCAAACTGACTGTTATATAATTTTGAATAAAATCCGTTTTTTCCGAGCAGCTCCGCGTGCGTGCCCTGCTCTATAATATTGCCGTCTTTCATTACGAGTATAACGTCGGCTTCCTTTATGGTGGAAAGCCTGTGGGCTACTATAAAGCTCGTTCTGCCCTGCATAAGCCGCGCAAATGCGTCCTGAATTTTCAGCTCGGTGCGCGTGTCTATAGAAGATGTGGCTTCGTCCAAAATGAGCATAGGCGGCAGACACAGCATTATACGTGCAATACACAGCAATTGCTTTTGTCCCTGGGAAAGATTGCCGCCGTCCTCGGCTATCACCGTGTCGTAGCCGTCGGAAAGCTGCATTATAAAATTATGGGCGTGAACGGCTTTTGCCGCCGCTATAATCTCCTCTTTGGTAGCCTCCGGCTTGCCCATAGCTATATTCTGGCGAACGGTACCGCTTTTTAGCCAGGTATCCTGTAAAACCATACCGTAATTGCGCCTGAGCGATTTACGGGTGACGGACATTATATCCTTACCGTCAACCGAAATTTCGCCGCTTACAGGGTCGTAAAAGCGCATTAATAGATTTATCATAGTCGTTTTGCCGCAGCCGGTGGGCCCCACAATAGCCACGCGCTGCCCGCTCTGTGCGCAGACGTTTAAATTTTCTATAAGCTTTTTATCCGGCTCGTAAGAAAAGTTTACGTTTTTAAACTCTACGTTGCCGCTGATATTTTCAAGCTCCGCGGCGTTTTGGACGTCGGGAAGCTGTTCGGGTTCGTCAATTATTTCGTAAATTCTGCCCGCGCAGGCAACCGCGTTTTGTAGCTCCGTTACTACGCCGGAAATTTCATTGAACGGTTTTGTGTATTGGTTGGCGTACGCGAGCAAGCTCGTGAGAATACCTATATCGAACGCGACAGGCAGGTTGAAATTCATTATAAGCATAAGCGCGCCCGAGAGAGCGACTGCCGCATAAACTATGGCATTTATAAAGCGCGTGCTCGGATTTACGAGCGACGAATAGAATATCGATTTTAAGGAGGCTTTTGTAAGTCTGTCGTTGATTTCGTCGAATTTTTCAAGGCTTTCGTCCTCGCGGTTAAACGCCTGCACTACCTTTAAATTGCCTATCATCTCGTCTATAAAAGCAGTCTGTTCGCCGCGTATTTCAGAAGTCTTTTTAAAAAGCGAATAGGTTTTAGACGCTATGAATTTTGCAACGAACAGCGACAGCGGAGTTAAAACGAATACTATGACGGCGATTATATAGTTTAAAACTATCATAATGCCGAGGGTGCCTATAATAGTGAGAATGCCCGTAAAAAACTGCGTAAAGCCCATAAGCAAACCGTCGGCGAAAGTATCCACGTCGGCAATATTTCTGCCCACTATATCGCCGTAAGAGTGACCGTCGATAAACTTTAAAGGCAGACGCTGGAGCTTGGAAAACGCCTCCTCCCTTATATCGCGCACAACGCAGTACGTAATATGATTGTTTATGATGTTCATAAGCCACTGCGACAGACAGATTATTGCAATTAACGCACCGATAATTATTACTTTTTCGGTTATTGCCGAAATTACTATTGTCTTTTTTTCGTCGATAAGATTTATAACCTGACCGAAGAATACTGGCACGGCGAGCGTTCCCGCCACGGATACGAGCGCAAAAACAACAGTAAGAGTCAGCAAAAGGCGGTAGCCTTTAAGCTGTTTTAAAATACGTTTTAACGTGCTTTTGCGGGATTCAGCCATTTTGCACCTCCTCCTTTTTGAACTGCGAATAGTGTATTTCGCCGTACACCCCGCATTTTTTCAAAAGCTCTTCGTGCGTGCCTGTTCCAACCATTTTTCCGCCGTCTAACACTATGATTTTATCGGCGTGGCGTATGGAAGACGTTCGCTGCGAAACTATAAAAACGGTAGGCGAATAGTCGAGTTTTTTCAAGGAAGAACGCAGCGCGGCGTCCGTTGCATAATCGAGCGCGGACGCGCTGTCGTCGAGAATGAGTATCTGCGGTTTTTTTACGAGCGCGCGCGCAATAGTAAGTCTTTGCCGCTGTCCGCCCGAAAAGTTTTTACCGCCCTGCTCAACCCTTTCGTCAAGCCCGCCGCTTTTGGATTTTATAACGTCGGCTGCCTGCGCGCTTTCTATAGCCGACATTATGTCGGAATCGGTCGCGTTTTCGTTGCCCCATAGCATATTATCCCTTATCGTGCCGCTGAACAGCACGGCTTTTTGCGGGACTATACCGCATTTATCACGCAGCTCGGTATCGTTTATAGCCGTCACCGGTTTGCCGCCTATGAGCACCTCTCCCGACTTTGCGTCGTAGAAATGCGCAAGCATATTTACAAGCGTTGATTTGCCCGCGCCTGTCCCGCCGATAACTCCGACCGTCTGTCCGCGCTCTACAGTAAATGAAATATCGCTGAGCGCGTCCACTGCCGCGTTTCCGTAGTTCACACACACGTTTTTAAAAGCTATAAAAGGCTGTTTACCGTCAACCGCCGTACTTTGAGTATGCTTTAAGGCAGGCTCCATATTGAGAATATCTCTTATTCTACCCGCGCAGGCAAACGACTTTGTAACCGTTATTATGAGATTTGCAAGCTTTATGAGCTCGACGAGTATCTGCGACATATAATTGTAGAGTGAAACAACCTGACCCTGCGTAAGTCCGCCCCCGGCGCGTATATCGATTGCACCTACGTATAAAAGTACGATTATCGCAATGTTTATAACCGCGTATGTGAGCGGGTTCATAAGCGCGGAAATTTTGCCTACAAAAAGCTGCGACTTTGTAAGTTGCTTATTTTGCGCACTGTATTCGGAAATTTCGCCGTCCTCTTTGCAGAACGCGCGGAGCACCCTCGCGCCCGTAAGCGTTTCACGGGTTTTTGTTGTTATTTTATCAAGATTTCCCTGCACGCGCCTGTAAAGCGGAATAGATACGAGCATTATACCGAAAACTATTACGCACAGTACCGCGATAGTTACGGCAAATACAACGCCCGCTTTAACGCTTATTAAAAACGCCATAACCATTGCGCCGAAAACTATGAACGGCGAACGCATAAACAGCCTTAACACAAGATTTACGCCGGACTGTATCTGGTTGACGTCGCTGGTCATTCTGGTTATCATTCTGCCCGTGCCGAGCCCGTCTATCTGCGAGTATGACAGCGTTTGCATTTTGTTGTACAAATCGTGGCGCAGACCTTTTGCAAAACCTACTGCGGCGAGAGCGGCAAAATACTGAGCCGATACCGCGCACACAAGCCCCACCGCGCCTAGCGCGGCAAGAATAAGACAGCAATTAATTACGTACTGCACGCCCGCCCCGCCTTTTATGCCGTTATCGATAATTGCGGCAACAATCAGCGGCACTATAAGCTCAAAGCACGCTTCCAACAGTTTAAAAAGCGGCGCGAGCATTGCCTGCCATTTATAACCTTTTAAATATCCGAGCAATTTGCGCATAACAATCAAATTATAACATTTAAACAAATAAAAAGCAAATTTATTGCAATCGTTAATATAATTTGATAAACTGTATTTATGGCTTATCAGGTTTATTTAAAGAAAAACGAGGAAAAGAGAATAGTTGCCGGACACAGTTGGGTTTACGCTAACGAGGTTGCAAAAATAGAGGGCAAGGATAAAAACGGATCGCTCGCCTCGGTCTACTCATACGACGGCAGGTTTATAGGCAAAGGATACATAAACCACGCTTCTAAAATTCTTGTACGCATTTTTATCCGCGGAAACGAAACCGACGGCGAAGAGTTTTATTTTAACGCAATTAAAGCGGCAAACGATTACAGATTGCGTTTAGGATATTCAAACGCTTACCGCGCTGTGTTTGCCGAAAGCGACAATCTTCCTGCGCTGATTGTGGATAAATACGGAGATATTCTCGTTATACAGTGTTTGTCGCTGGGCATTGAGCTGCGTAAAAAATTGATTTGCGACTGTCTTGTTAAACTGTTTAATCCCAAGGGAATTTACGAGCGCAGCGACGTGACGGTAAGAAAAAAAGAGGGTCTGGAAGAGGTTAAGGGAATTTTGTACGGAGAAGTTCCCGACTACTGCCCCATTGAGGAAAACGGCATAAAAATGCTTGTTGACGTTAAAAACGGGCAAAAAACAGGATATTTTCTTGACCAGAAAGAAAACAGGTTCGCGGCGCGCAGGTATTGCCGCGGCGAAGTTTTAGACTGCTTTTGCAACAGCGGAGGTTTTTCTTTGAACGCCGCCACCGTTGCCGACAGCGTTACCGCGCTCGACATCTCCGCGCTCGCGCTCAAAAACGTAACCGATAACGCAAATATCAACGGATTTAAAAATATTTACACCGTACAGGGCGACGTTTTTGAAGTACTGAGGGATTATAAAAAGACGGGCACAAAATTCGACACGGTTATTTTAGACCCTCCCGCTTTCTGCAAATCCGCAAACGAAGTTAAAGACGCGTACCGCGGTTATAAGGACATAAATATCACCGCAATGAAGATAGTAAAGAGCGGCGGATATTTAATCAGCTGCTCGTGTTCGCACTATATGAGCCTGCCTCTTTTTGAAAAGATGTTAGCGGAGGCTGCCCGCGAGAGCGGACGCACGGTGCGCTACGTTGAAGTTAAATGCCAGGCGCCCGACCACCCCGCGCTCCTGTCTGCCGAGGAAACTCAGTACCTTAAATTTTTTGTTCTGAACATTGTATAAAATAAAAAATGCGGAAATTAATTCCGCATTTTTTATATAAATAGATAAATCAATCCTACAAGTACGCCGGAAAATACGCCGAATACTATTATTGCGCCGGCAACAGTGAACATCTTTGCCGCCATACCGTATATCCAGCCCTCTGTTTTAAATTCTATGGCAGGCGACGTTACGCTGTTTGCAAAGCCGGTAATTGGCACAATAGAACCCGCGCCGGCATATCTTCCTATTCTGTCGTATACGCCGAGCCCCGTTAAAAGACACCCTAAAAAGATAAGAACAACCGACGTTGCGCCCGCAAGCTCGTCGCCGGTAAGCCCCATAAACTCGAACATATATCTGATAAACTGACCTACGCAGCATATCAATCCGCCGACCCCGAACGCCGCGGCACAGTTTTGAAGATGCTTTGACGGAGGGTCCTGGGTTTTTATATATTCCAGATAATTTTTATTGTAATTTTCAGCTGTTTTGCCTGTCATTTTTCAGTCCGCCCTCCTTTACCGGCTTAATAAAACTTTCGCGCTCGTCGCGTCTGCTCAAATCAAAGTCCTTTTTCATTGGTTATACATCCTCTCGTTCATTTTTAAAGTGAATTTTTGGGGCATAACGCGCGAGAAAAGCCTTATCGCCTTGTTTTTTACACCGCACACCTTAATAACGGGCGGATTAAAATCGGTTAAAACGCCGTATATTATTTCCGCAACGGCTTTGGGCGGCATACCGCCCTGTTCCATATTTGCAAGCGCGGCTACGGCTTTGTTTAAATCCTTGGAATAAACTCCGCTTTCTTCGTCGCCGTAGACCTTGCGTTTAAAAGTAAATCGGGTTGCCGTGCCGCCGGGAAGCACGCCCGTAACCTTGATATTGTAGTCTTTTAGCTCGGTATACGCAGCTCTGCAAAGCATTTCGAGCGCGGCTTTGGAAGCCGAATAAAAACTGTCGAAGCACACCGGCATATCTCCAGCGAGCGAACCGACGAGAACTATTCTTCCGCCGTCCGTTTTAAAATCGGGAATAACAGCGCGTATTGCCTGCAATGCACCGAAAAAATTGACATTGAACATATATCTGTAATCGCTTTCCTTGGCGTACTCTATAGGCGCCGCCATAGAAAATCCCGCGCTGTATACAAGCGCTTTTACGTTGTAATTTTCGAGTATAGATTTGAGAGCCGCGCCGAACTGCTCAGTGTTAGTTACGTCGGCAGTCATATTTATAACTTTTTCGCTTTTGCAAGCCGTTCTGGAAACGTTGACTACGTTCCAGCCGTTACCGAGTAGTTTTTTGCAGAGCGCGTAGCCTATGCCCGAGCTGCCGCCCACTACTATAGCCGTTTTTTTGGTTTTACTTCTATCCATATTTTTAGATTGCGTTATCGGCGGTAAATTATACAAAAAAAAGAGCGGCCCTCAGGGAGCCGCAAAAATATGTTTTGTTCAGCCGAACGCCACGTCCAGAAACATCATAAGCGCAAAGCCGAAAATGACGCCTATTGTCGCTTTGATTTTTCCCTGCGCAAAGCTTTCAGGTATTAGCTCCGAGCACACGACGGCAAGCATAGCTCCCGCCGAAAACGACATTGCCCAGGGTAAAATGCCTTTTATGGCCGTGACTGCAAGCGCGCCTATCACGCCCGCAAAAATTTCAACAAGACCGGAGAGCTGACCTATACAAAAGGCTTTTTTACGGCTCATACCATTGGCGCGCAGAGGAAACGCCACGCACATTCCTTCGGGAAAATTCTGTATACCTATTCCTACGGCAAGCATAACGGCGGCTATCGCCTCCATTGTCTGCCCAGCGCCAAGCGCGCCGAACGCAACGCCGACAGCCAGACCCTCCGGTATATTGTGCATAGTAACCGCAACGCACATAACCGCGCAGCCGCGTTTTTTATCGTTGCCTTTGAATATATGCAGCTTGTTTGTTAAAATATCGGTTACAATAATTAGAGCGCCGCCGAGAATAAAACCGGCGGTTAAAATGAGATAAGGCAGCTCTTCCGCCATTTCCATTGCGGGCATAAGAAGCGAAAAAAACGTTGACGCAAGCATAATCCCCGCAGCAGAGCTCATCATAAACGAAAAAGCAGACTGATTTACGTTTTTATATATGAAAACGAGCGCGGCGCCAAGCGCAGTCAGCGCCCACGTAAAAGTGGTTGCAAGCAGCGCCATTTGCCAACCCGTTAAGTTATTCATCCATTCCAATGTTTTTCTCCGAGTAAATTATCTATAACAGTATGTGTAGTAAACTACTATTATAGTATGAAAAATTGAAGCCCGGCGTGAAATGATATACACGCCGGGCTTTTAATTCAATATTTTAAAACGGAGTTGTTTTTATATGTTGTAAATTTTATATCGTAGCCGTTTGTCTGTTCGGTAGGGCTCTCGTAAATAAGCTTAAAATTTTTATTCAAATCAAGATTTTCAAAATAAGCGTCCGCGCCTCCCACTGCGTCAACCTTTGTGACGAGCACCTCGTCGCAGTAAGGAAGAAGCGTCTTATACATCATCATTCCGCCTATAACAAAAACTTTTTCGGGCGGATATTTTTTAATTTCCGCAAAAAGCTCCTCGACCGACTGCACGACAATACAGTCGCCGCGCTTTTCGCCGCCGGGATGCAGCACTATATTCACCCTGTCTTTAAGCGGATTGCCGCCGGGGAACGATTTAAGAGTATTGCTACCCATTACGACTACGTTGCCCGTAGTGGTATTTTTGAAAAATTTCATATCCGCGGGTATTTTAAACATCAAACCGTTGTTTTTGCCTATGCCCCACTCCCTGTCGGCGTGTAAAATTGCTTTCATAATTTCCTTTATTCCGCTACGGGTATAACGTATTTCTTTTCGTTGAATTTATAGTCTGCAAGCTTAAAGCTTTCAACTTTAAAGTCGTAGAAGTTTTTAATACCCGTATCCACTTCTAATTTAGGCGCGGTAAGACGCGGCATTTTAATAATTTCCTCTACAATAGGCACGTGCCTGTCATATATATGCGCGTCTGCTATCACGTGTATAAGCTCGCCAGCTTTAAGCCCCGAAACCTGCGCAAACATTATAAGCAGAATTGCGTACTGCACTACGTTCCAGTTGTTGGCGGTAAGCATATCGTTTGAACGCTGGTTGAGTATGCCGTTTAAGGTGTCGCCCGATACATTAAAAGTCATTGAATAAGCGCAAGGATACAGATGCATTTCGTTGAGATCGGCAAAATTATATATATTGGTCATAATTCTGCGGCTCGCGGGGTTGTGCTTTAAATCGTACAAAACCCTGTCTACCTGGTCAAACTCGCCCTCTTTGTATTTATGTTTTATGCCGAGCTGATAGCCGTACGCTTTGCCTATAGAACCGCTTTTATCCGCCCACTGGTCCCAGATATGCGAGTTGAGCTCGTTTACGTTGTTGCTCTTTTTTTGCCAAATCCATAAAAGCTCGTCTATACACGACTTAAACGCCGTGCGGCGGATTGTGAGTATAGGAAACTCCTCCTGCAAATTATAACGGTTAACTATACCGAATTTTTTTACGGTGTGTGCGGGGGTGCCGTCGCTCCACCTCGGACGCACTTCAAGATTTGTATCCCAAATACCGTTTTTGAGAATATCCTGCATATTTGAAATAAAAATATCGTCCGCCCTGCTCATTTTTTCCTCTTTTTATGTTTTAATATACTACCGAGGATAAAATCCTCGGTAGTAAGTGGTTGAGGCGACGGGATTTGAACCCACGACCTTATGGTCCCGAACCATACGCGCTACCAACTGCGCTACGCCTCATTGCGCTACTATTATATATTTATTTTTAAAAACCGTCAAACGATTTTCATTAGTTGACAAAATAAATTTAAACGGCGGGTACCCCGCCGTTTATTAATTAAATTTTACTTATTGCCGTCGGTTGCCGTTTCTTCCTGCGCAGAGGTTGCCGAAACTTCGTTTTGCGCTGCGTCAAGCTTTTTAGCAGCCGTCTTTTTAGTACTCTTTGCACCGGAGGATTTACCTGCGGAACGCTTGGCAGGCTGTTTTGCCGGCGTTTCTTCAACAGTTACCTGCGTAGTCTTTACCTTGATATGACCGCCGCGTATAAGATTTTCGGTTGAACGGTACGTAGGGCGGAAGTTAACGGGTTTGTAATCCTCGTTTATCTTTATGCCCTTTTCGGAAAGCACAATGTCGATAAGCTCTTTGGCGTATTTTGTACCTCTGTCGCTCCTTATACGGAACATAGTAGGCATTTTCGCCTTGCGGACCTGCTGCGTACGGTCTTCCACCCTGTACTTAGTTCCCTCGAACTTTGACGCGGGGACGGCAAGGAACAGACAGAGGGTTTTCCCCCGGATGGCAAACGTTGCAACACAGTCGCGCTTTGTAATATAGAAGGCTTCGCGCTTCCACGTTATGCCGTTGAACACGCCGCGATAGGCAACGATATGGTTTTTGATTTCTGAATAACGCGCTTTGAGCTCGTCGTCAGCCTGTATAAGACGCGCCGTGTAACTGCGATTGTAACGTTTTAACTCTTCAACGCTTACACCGCTTTCAAGCTCATCCTCGTCAATTTCCTCTTCCTCGGGCTCTGGCTGCTCGTAAGGAATGCTGTCGGGCACCTCGCCTAAGACCGTAATCTGGAGCTTGTTCTCCACAAACAACTCTTCACGCGGTTTTTCCGCCAAATCAAAGGTAAGCTGTTCGGGCTGAGCCAACGGCATCAAATTATTGTCTTCGGCAAGCTGAACAAGCAGATATTTTGAATAATCAAGCCTGCGCTGCGAAGTAAGCTTCATAAACATAGGGGTCTTTTCAAATCTGCGGCTGTCGGACTTATCTATACCGCGGAATTTGGTTTCTTCGTAGTCCGCAGGGTTAAGCGCGAACGCAACGCACAGCGTTTTGCCCCTGAAAACTATAAGCATAAGCGTTTTACGCCCTTTATAAACGCGCAGCTGTTTGTAGCTCGCCTTTACTTTTAAGCCCTGGTACATTGCTATTTCGTTCATCAGTGCAACATAGCGTTCTTTTACCTCGTCGGACGATAAACGCAGCTTTGCGTCAAAGCCTAAGTTGTAGCGCACGTAATAGCGTTTGCCATTAAATTCGGCTCCCGCAAAGCCGAGTTTTTGCCTTGCTTCCGCCGAGGTTTTTGACACGTACAGAATTTCCGCGGCAAACGTTTCGTCAACCTCTTCCTGTGTAACGACGTCAAAGTTTTGCGGTTCGGCGTAAGACGCCGCAATTTCACCGTCGTCCCTGTCGTCCTCGTCTTCCTCGTCAACGAGCAGCATTTCGTCTGCTTCTTCCTCTTCTTCGTCCTCTTCCGCCTCAACTCCGGCGCTTACAAAAACGCCTTCGCGCAGAAGGTTGAGCTGCTGCATTAATTCGTCGCGCTTATTCTGTAACCTGTGAGTGCAGAGCTTGTGCACGCTGCGTTTGCGCAGGAATAAGAACAACCATACGTTGCCTGCGACAAGCGCTATAAGCAGCACGCCTAGCAATATAACTATCGTCAGCTGCAAGGGGGATAACTGTTGTACAAATAAAAGCGAATTAATTAGTTTCATTATTCGTTACCCCTCTCTTCAACAGCGTTTGCTTTTTTAGCGTTGTTTTCTTCCAGCGACCTCTTATCTATGTCGCGGTCGATTAAACGCTTTCTCCGGCGGTCGAGCAACAGCTGTACGCCCGCTGCCAGAACGGCAACTCCGCACACGCCCGAAAGCGAAGACACCACTATTTTGAATACGGTATTGATACCCGTAACCGTCCACTCAAACGTAATATCTTCTACACCGCCGTCCGCCCAGACGTAATTTGCCTTGTCTTTAAGACCAACGGTTACGGTAAATTCGCCGCCGTATGCGGTTTGATTACCCTCTATGGTCATAATTTCTTCATCGAATCCCTCGGGAAGATAGGTAAGCGTGCGTCCGTTTACGATAAACCTGTCGGTGTTAGCCGTAGGCTTTGCAACCGCTTTGGGCGCAACAATCCAACTCAGTACTATTTCGTTCTCGTCATTGCCGCTCCAACGGTAATTGTGCGTATTTGCTATTGAAATTTTAACCGTATAAGTGCCGGCGTCAACCGCAATCAGCGTTACCTTGCCTCCGCTTACGTTGGATTTACCGTTATAATCGAGGTTCATAAGAGCCATATCAAAGCCGAGCACGGCAGACAGAAGCTCTCCGCCCGTGTAAACGTCGTTTTTACCCTCTCCCTCTTTAATCTCTGCAAGTGAAGGCACCGCAAGCGATTTTTTAGTGATTGTAAACATTACGGGCGCGCTCTCGAACGCGTTGTAGTTCTCTGTTGCCATAACGGTTGCGCGCACGTAATACTCGCCGACATCGCCCGTTGCAGGCGCGCCCGAATAATATACGCCGTCCACCGTATCGCAATAGGTAAACACTATAAGCTCCTGACCGAATTTAACCGAAGCCGATGGAGAGTTAGTCTTTGAGTTGTACTCGCCGTATACCCAACCCGTGATATTTATATCACCCGTAAGCAGATTATCCGCCTTGTCAATTGTGAAAGTCAGCTCTCTTTCCGCTACTTCAACCGAAAGCCATTTATAGTTGTCAGAATCGTTTAAACGAAGAGTTATATAATGCGTCCCCGCATTGATAAAGTCAACGTGAGCCAGCTCTTCGTAAATGCCGTCGCCGTAAGCGGTTACGAACGCCGAATTGTTTATTACAGGCGTTTTTACATTGCCGTCGTAAGTTTGGTTTGCAACGGTTATCAATGAACCGTCAACCTCTTTTTTGCTTATTACAAACTGCGTGAAAGGTTCGCCGACAACTATAAAGTTATTATTACCGGACCCCTTGACGGTTGCAACGTACGTACCTGCAAGAGTAGGCATTTCAACGCCGTTAAATACTGTGCCGTCGTTTGCCGTTCCGCTGTAAACCACTGTGATGTTCAGCTTACCGGTAACGAAGTCCGTTATATCGGCCTGCTGCTCATCAAGCACTTTAGAATACGTGACGCCTGCGATATTTTCTCCGTATACGCCGCCTCCCTGAACCATTTCAACGGTTATAAGGCGCTCGGTTATAGTGTACGTGCCGGGATTTATAGTTGCATTGTAGTTGGAGTTGTTATAGGTTGCGTTAATTATGTAACCGCCCTTTACGCTTGACTGCGTTGCCGTGGTGGTAAACGTAAGATTCAGGCTGTCGCCCTCTACAAGCCCGTTAAGACTGCCGTACGTTACCGACACGTCGCTTACGTCCACCGGGCAGCCGTATTGAGAGGTTTTATTGCCGATATTTACTACAATACTGCGCCTGTTTACAACAAACTCGCCCGTTCCGCTTACAATTTTATAATTATCCGATTCGAGTCCGGTTACATTTCCGTCATTGTCGGAAACAAGTACGAATGCGTACGTCTTAGCCTGGAATACGGCAGGCGAACCTACAACCTCGTACGTAACGCCCGTAACCGTTCTGATAACCTCGTTAGGGTCGTCGCCGCGAACAAGTCCCGCCGTTACAGTATAATCAAACGCAGGGTCGTTATTTACGAACTTGCTGCCGTAAATCATACTGCCGTGCGGCGTTACAGTTAAAGTTGCTTTTGTAACCTTAAACGATATTATTTTAACATCGCCGTTATAGTTGTTGTTTTCGTTGACGGAAGCCTTAATCCAGTAATCACCGACGTTGAATTTATTGAAATTAGAAACCCAGCCGCTGTCGTCTGCCGAGGGCTCTTGGTCGCCGGTTTTAATCATATAGCTGTAATATACCCTGCCGCCGTATGTTGCGGTAGCGTCAGGAACAAATACCTTTCCGTATTCAACCGTCCTCTGCTCTTCGGTGTTGTTCCAGGTGACAACGTTGTTGTCGGCTTTATCTACCACCCATTCTACGGTAGGGGCGTTTGTTCCCCATTGATAATTTGCACCGTCCATTATAGCAAACGTTACGGTGTAAGTACCCGCGTCAACCGCATAAAGCATTGCGCCGTTGCCCGTAGACGCGTAATTTGTGCCGTTGTAGCCGCTGATACGCAAAACCGTGGGGTCGAACTCAACGGCGGAATTCAGCTGCGCTCCGCCGAACACGCCGTTATTTCCCTCAACGGTAATTACAGGTGTGGCTACGGTTGCTTTAAGAATTGTAAACGAGATAAACTGCTCGTCGCCGCCTACGCCCTGGTATGAGGGATAATAAGCTCTTACCGCGTAATTACCCGCCGCTTCGGGGAGGCTTGCCGTATAAGACAGTTTCTGGAAACCTGCGGTATCCGTGGGAATCTGCCCGGTTATAAGCGCATAGGTAATCTGCACGCCGTCTTTATTGCCGTTGGATACGTTAAAACCAACCGCGTTGGTTTCGGCGCTGTACTGCTTGTATGTCCATCCGGTAATGCTCAAATCGGTAATGTAAACTTTATTTGTAGTTACGTTGAATATGATTGTTACTTCGGTTACGCTGTCGCTGTCGTTCCAGCGGTAATTTGCCGTTGCCGCGGCGGTGAACGATAGCGTTACGCGGTATTCACCGGTGGCCTGCGCCGTTATGGTAAGACCTACCCTTTCGCTTCCCACCGTACCTATGCGGTACTGATCGGGACCGTTGCCCTCGGTTATGGCGTAAACGTTGTCGCCGACGGTTTTCTGGAAATTAGAAAGCGTCATAACGGACGCGACGTAACCGGCAACGCTGTTGGTTAAGTCAACCGTCTGACCAGGCTGAGGATTGTTTGCTATAGCAGGGTACAGCCAGGAAGGCGATACGGTCTGTTTGTTTACGTTGAACGGCAAGCTGCTTGAAGTGCTGTTTGCGGCAAACACGTAGTCGCGCGAGGTAAGCCGCACGGTAACAGTGTAATTGCCTACCTTTGTAGGAGCGGCGTTAGCCGTTTGTCCCGCACCGGCTACGGTATTGTACGAAACCGTAAACCCGGGAGCGTAACTTGCCGTATACCCTACGCCGTCGTCGTGACCCACAAACTCGATAACCGCATTGCGGCTTGCGCCGTAAACGCCGTTGTTATAAACTTTATTGCCGTCTTTATCGGTTTCTTCAAGGTAAGTCAGGTCGCTTGTCTGCGCAGTTATCACGCGCGGCGAAACGATTACTTTGCCGTTTATAAAGTTTTTGACTTCATAATTAGTAAATTTAACCGTAGAGCTGCTTATACTAAGAGATATATTATCGCCTACGTGACTCGAATACGGTTTATAGTTTGTAACGAATACAAAGCTGTTGTTTTGCATTGCGGAGTCGCTTATAGACATATAAGTTTCGCCGTTTTCAAAGCCTTCGACAGTAAAGTATCTGTTGAAAATTTCCGAGCTGAGATTACTCTGCAATATTCCGTTTGCCACGTTCGCATCTATTGCGCTGCCGTAAATAACGGTTACGTCCTTAGCGGTGAACACTATATCCTTTTTGGTTATTAGATACGTGGGTTTTACGGAGTTGCTGTAAGGTAATTGCTCGTCGCCGACAACAAAGCTTACGCTGTAATTATTGCTTATGGGTCTTAAGGGGTTGTTTTCCTTAAGCACGTTTACTTTGTAAGGCGTTGTGCTTGCATTGTAATTCTGACTTTCAATTGTTAAGCTTATTCCAAGGTCTATCAAACCGTGCCCGTGTACGAACGCGTCTGATTCAACGGCTTTAAGCCAGTCTGCTATAGCCCAGCCCTCATTGTCCGCAAACGGCGCTTTACCCGTATATTTAGAAGTTGCTGTGGAATTGCCCTCATCATAGCCGTTGACCTGTACGGTTATTTTACGGGGAACAAATTTAAGCGTTTCCTTTGTGGATACAACGATGAAGTTGGGCGAAACCGTAACTTCGGGAGTGATGTTAACGTCTGCCGTAGTCTGGTTTGTGTAATCTGTGGTATAACCGTACACTACGTTTCCGAGCAGCGCAATCAACTCCTGTTCGGTAAGCTCTGCAAACTGCGCGCTGCTGAACCTGTACGTAAGACCGCTGAAACGGTTGTTTGCGGGATAGCTGTTGGTTGTTCTATCCAAAGCAGGGATATTTTCGCCGTATTGTATTTCCGCCGCTGTTGTTCCGTTTACAACCCAACCCACGTTGAGCGTTGCCGGGCTAATTTTGAACGCCTGCATAACAACGCTTGCCGTATAGTTACGGTTATCGGTTGTTGCTGTTACATAGTAGCTGCCAACGTCTTTGGGAGCGCCGTCCAGCCTGTTGTTATCGCTTACCGAATCCTTATAATACGTAACCTCAAAGTCAACTTCGTCCGCGTCGTTTGTTACAAACGCTTTATAATATTTGGGAGAATTGCTGAACACGCTTTCGTGCGTTGCGGGCTGCGTGCCCTCGGCATTATTGAAAGGTCCGCGGATATCGACTATGAGCACAGCCTGTTTAATCGTATACGTACCGGCGCACTCGGAGCCGTCCTGCGAGGTAATCGCGTTTTCGGGCAGTTCTCCCCTGTAGCTGCAATCCTCGAAAATTACAGTATAATTTAAGCCGTAGCTTATCTGACTGCCGTTACGCTCGAACGCGAGCCACTCCGCGTAAACAGGATACGTGCCGGCGTTGTTGGTGTTTCTGCCGCTATCGGAGTTTAACGCGTCTGTGCGGAGCGCAAAAATGTGCTGCACGCCGTTTTCAGTATCGCCGCTGTAAACGCCGGAAACGCTGTAACCGGTTTCCCACTCGGCTACGTCCTCTTTTCCGTAAACCGCGCCGTTTAAAACGCTGAGGTTATAGAAGTTTTCCGCGTCGTTAATTGTAACGGTAATTGTGCGGGGCGTTACGCTCAATTCGCCTTTAACAAATATAAACGAATAGTTTTTGAGAACTATATCGGTTAATCCGCCTATCACTGTGCTGCCGTCCTGCTGGAAATGCTTGATTTCGTAAGCGCCTACAGAACCGCCCAGGCGCCCCGCAACGTAGTCGGAAGTAAAAAACCTGTTGTTAGCGCCTAAGATGTCAGCCTCGGTTTCCACAACTCCGTCCGACTTACCGGCTACAAATCCGCTGACCGTATACGTATATTCGGGAGCGGCGTTGCCGTAAACAATTTCTTTGTCCTCCGCGGTTACCGTAAGCGTCTTTTTACTTACCTTGAAGCTGAACGTTTTTTCAAGCTTATCGTAGTTCGCCGTAGCGTCCATAGTTATTTTCAACGCGTAATCGCCCGCGCCGAACAAACCGTCTTTCCACATAGCGGCAAACAGCTCTGATACGGTTTCAAAGTCGCCCGCGAGTTCTTCAATTGCGTTTCCGTCGCGCGTTAATACAAATTTAAACGTGTTAACGCCGTCGGGAGTTCTTGTAAACATCGCCTCGGGCTCGGTTATTTTATGCGTTGTTTCCGCATTATATCCGTTAAGGTTGGTCGCGGAATACAGTCCGTAAGTCCAGCCGTTGAATTTTAATTGACTTTCGTTTTTAAATTCGTTGGCGACGGGAGTGATTTCCACTTCGCACATTCCGTAATAAGTCCGGTAATTATCTCCCGCCGTAATACGGTAGTAAACGTTTTTATGGCACGCGTCTATGTATTTTATAGGGTCGGTTACAAGGGTTAATCCGTCCCAGTCAAGTTCTTCGGCGGATACCGCGTCTTGTACAAATTCCGCGGCATAGAAATGCACGGCAGGCTTGGTGCCGTCGTTTGCCGTTGCAAACAAAGCAGTAATCTCTCCGTCCGCCTTTACAGTTAACGCAAGGTGTTCCTGTTCGTCGTAGCCGTTGATATAACCTGTAATATCGTTAACGGCGAGTTCCGCAGGATTTATAACGTGTTTAGCAGTAGTACCGTTGCTGCCTTTGAACGTCGCAGTATAGTTAGGCGTTGTAATAAGGCTGCCGCTTATTGCATATTCGCCTGCCTTTTTGGTGCGGGTGTTGGGGTTTGTTCCCTCAAACGCCGTAGTTACAAGCTTTACTATATTTGCGCCCGTATACGCCGCGCCGCTGCCAAAAATATTATTCCATACTTTTGCGTCGAGTTCGCTCTGCGTGAGCGTTGTGTCTGTATACGTGGATACGGGAAGATTTACATCTGTTTGAAATTTTACCTGACTGTAAGTATCGTAGTAAACGTTCTCTATATCGGATATTTCAACTTCGAGCGCAAGCGGTTTTACCGTTAAAACGCCCGTACTTTTACCGTTGTTTACGGCGTTTTCAAAATTATAGTTAGGCGCGGTAAGGCTACCTTTTATAAAAGTAATTTTATACGAGTCGGCGTTATCCCCTTGTGTATAATCAGTGGAATACTCAAACGTGCCCGAAGCGTTTACGTCGCCTATCTGCTCGGAGCCCGCAAAATCGTTTATGACGTACATTTCCGGATTTGAAACAAGTTCGCCGACCGTAGCTTTAAACGCACCGCCGGGAAGCGTTGCGGGGTTGGCTTCGCCGTACCATATATCAAGATTAATCTGCACTTTAAGTACGGCTTTATTAACCGTAACGGCGATTTCCGCGTCGATACCGCCAACCTTATAAACCGCGGCTACGTGGTTTGCGGCGGTTGCTTTTACATAATAAACCGCACTGTCCGCAACGTTTATAATCTGTGCATTTTTACCGTCCGAAACGTAAGGCAGCCATTTATCTTCAGTTGAAGCCGTGTTTTTATAATACCAGACAACGGTCTGATTGTTGACGGTTGTCGCGTCTACCGTAAACATATCGTGCGAAGTTGCGTCGTACTCTCCGACATAACCGCTTACCTGTATATTCGTGATTTCCGCCGCCGTAATTTCGTATATGCCGGTCGAGTCAAAACCCGCGATATCGTAATTAGAATTTTTAGCTTCGCCGCTGACGGTATAAACGCCTATTTTCCAATTTTTAGAATCGCCTGTCGCCGCAACGGAGTTAAGACTTGCGGTGAGTTTAAACACGTCTGCAACGTTGTCCGCAAGCGCGGCTCCTGTTCCGTTGTTTGTAGAAAGCGTGTAGATTACGCCTTCCTGATACAGGTTTACACCCTCGCCATAAACGCTTGACGCGCCACCGGAAGTAAACGTCACGGTAAGCTGGCGTTTTACAACGGTAAAATCGGCGGACTGAACGCTGATTGTATAGTTTGTTGTTTCCAGAATGTAAGCGCCGCTGCCGTCAAGCGTTAAAGTTGAATAATTATTCCAAACCGGACAGAGTTTGTATGTACCAACCGGAGTTTTTGCCGAAGTCTGCGCTTCACCCGAACCGTTAAGCAAGATAACAAGCTTTACACTGCCCGCATCGCTGTTGAAAAAGTTATTGCTTCCGACGTACTGCCACTTGCCGTCGACGTTTATCTCTTCGCCGTAGACGTGATTGGTTACGCCTACCGCCTCTATGCTCACACTGTATTTATTGATAGTAAACGCGCAGCTTGCCGTGCCTGTAAGGCTAAAATTCCCGCCTGCGTTTGTTACCGAAACGGTGTAATTTCCCGCGTTTTCAGGCTTGTTGTCTGCGGTGTAATTATACTCAAGCCCGGGCAAATCAACGTCGCCGACATCTGTTTTCGCCGGCATATTTGTAATTTGAGCCGTAGGCATCTGTCCTGCGCCGTTATAATCGGTTGAAAGGCTGTTTCCGGTATTTCCGCCGTACGACCAGATAACAGTAAGCGTACGCGCGGTTACGGTTAACTTCTGCAAGCCGCTGTCCCACTGCGAATAGACTTCTTCGCCCGCGGAGTTTTTATCAAACGTGATTACTATTCTTACTTCGTAACCGCCTGCGTCCCAGGGCAAGCCGTTTACAAGTTCCGTCTCGTCTATTTTTGCGCCGTCTTTATAGAAAGTATATTCAACACCGCCTCCTCCGCCTGCTGTACCGTCGTACGTTGCGTCGTCGTACCCTTCGGGTATAGCAAGCACTATAACGTTGCCGAGTCCCTTTTTATCTGTGTTTGCGGTATTGCCGATAAACGCGCCGTTTTCGCCGTACTCATAGTTGCTGACGGTTAACTGAACATTTACCTGCGAAGCGGTTATGGCGTAATACAGTTTTACCTGCGCGCCGTTTTCGTTAGTATAAAAAATTTCGTAAACCGTGCCGCCGTTAACGAACGACGCGCCCGCATACCCTGTTTCGTCGGCATTATCGTATTTAACCGTCCACACATAGTTGAGCGGATCGCCTGTTAAAGTGAGCAATGCATAATACTGACCGCGTTTAGCCTTTTTTCCGTCGAATCCGTCCACACTGCCCTGCGTGGTTCCGGTTATATTTCCGCTCTCCTTGTTTGTTCCGTACAGTACGCCGTAGTTAACGTTGGCGAGCGCACCTGTCAAAATAGTATCAAGAGCCGTAACGCTTTCCCATTCCATAGCGCGGTTGGAGCCGAGCACGGGCGCGGTAATTGTCTTGCGTTCTATTTTAGCAAACTCGTTCCATACGTGGGTATAATTTCCCGTATAATCGAAATCAAGCGTTTTGCCTGAATCTTTCCAGCAGTAATTTGCGGAATCGTTAATTTTAAACTCAACCGAATAATAACCCGCGTTAAAGCAAGTAAAATTACCGTTTGAAACGTTAAACGAATACTGTTCGCCAGAAGTATCGAATTTTCTGTCAGACTCCGAAACAGTCTGCGTGTACCATTCGGAGGGGCGCACGCCGCTTATCTGCGCCGCTACAAGCGCGGAAGTGAGGTTATAATTAGCAAACCCGCTTATGCTTCCGCTCCATACCGACCCGCCGAACACGCTTTCGGTTGCAGCTGCGGGCTGCACAGGCATATTAAGCTCTTTCTTTAAAACCGTGTATCGTTGCGAGAGAGCCGCGTTTTCAACGCTCTCGTCCAAAACATAGTTATCTTTGTCGTCGCCGTCAAAGTCTGCAGCGTAAACCGTGTAATAGCCTGCCGCAGAGCCGTTCGTGAGGCCGGCGATAACCGCCGAACCGTCCTTATCCTTGTAGCCGATAACTATACTTACGGTATCGCCGATTACAGCGTTGGATATTGCGACCGAGGGCGCGGGGCTTTCGCCGTACGTTGAGGAAAGACTGCTCTCCGTCCAGACGAGCATTACCGGCAGACGCTTTACCGTAAAGTTAAGCGTTACCGGAGCTTCGCCGCCGTCGCCGCCCGCTCCGTTATCCCATTTGAAGTTTTCGGCAGGAGTTACTGTAACCGTATAAGTTCCCGCTATTGCAAGCTTATCGTATGAGTTGCCGTCTATCGAATAGGCGAATTTTAAGTTGCAGAGCGTTTCGCCGTTGGCTATATAAATATATGTATCGCCCTCTATATAATCAAGGAAATCAAACGCGTTGTTTTTGCCCTGATACGTGACCTCCGCAACGTCTCCCTTTAACGACGGTTTTTGTAAAAACGGGGTTTTAATATTGAAATGCAGATTTGCGTCGTCCGGCAGCTTGTAATTAACCGCATAGGTATACGCCGCGCCTGCGGGTTTTTGGGTAATGCCGAAAGCAGTTACAACCACTTTATATCCGCCCGCGCTTATAATATCGTTTTTACTTATTGAATCTCCGGCGTCTGTATAATACGCGCAGGTTAAATCAGCCGTAAACGTTTCACCGAGCTTCCAGTCCACAAGCGTTTCGGGAACCTGGTTTTCACCTGTAAACGACAAATCCGTATCGGGGTTTAATTTAAAATCAAGTACGCGCTGCTCTATTACGGCGGTCGCCGTAATAGTCTGAGGGTCGTCACCCTCAGACGCCCAGGTGAAATTAGGGTCTTTTATGCTTATTGCAAAAGTATAATTACCGGCGTCGGTAACGGACACTTCGCCCGTATCAGCGTTAAACGCGATAGTCGTTATCTTTGTTATATTATCGGTTAATAATACGCCCGAAGTTGTAACGTTTAATATGTCTTTATAGTAAAAGCTTGCGCCGTTTGTGAGAGTTTGCTCACCCCGTAAATAATTGTTTAAGGCAAATACGTAAGCGGCGTTTTTGTAGGTCTGACCGCTGTTCGACGTGTCAAAAACAACTTTTGTTATTTCTTTACGCGCAACGGTAAAGGTTGTTTCCACGGGATTGCACGTAACGTCCGAAGCCAGCACGCCATCGGTATAAGAGCCGATACTGTAAACGGCTTTATACGAACCTGCCGGCCACACACCGTTTGCCGGCTCGGTAAACGCCGCGCCGTCCTTAGTGTACGAGGGTGCGCCGAGCGTTGCCCAACCGCGGAGTCCGCTTTCGTTTACAGCAGCAGCGGGTTTTATATCGCCGTAAGTAAAGCCGTTTTGCGACGCAGAGAAATAGAGCGCGGCTTTATTTATCGTAAACGTTGTGTTTTTATTGGCGTCTTCCGTATCCGACCATTTATAGTTGTCGTTTATTATGCTGACGGTAACGCCGTAATCGCCCGCGTGAGTTACCGTTTTTCCACGGTTCGCGCCGGAAAACTCAATACTTACCACTTTTCCCGGGTCCGACTGGTGCTGCGGTGCAAAGCCGGACGCCGTAACCTGTTTTATTACGTCCGCCTCGCTGTATTCGGTTCCAAGCTCGAACGTTACCGGGGAAACGGTTGCGGCGCTCAAAACTATGCGGCGTTGGATTATGGTAAACTCAAAAGGAGTACTTAATTCACCGGCGTCATACCACGCGGTTTCGGCAGTGTTTAGCTGCACGGTATAAGAGCCGCGCTCGGTAGGGAATGCATAGCTTGCATAAGAACCGCCCTTTTCAAGCGTACCCGTATAATAGAGTCTGTAAGAAGGAGCTTCGCTTGTTTTATCCTCGTAAGCAAGATTATCGCTGTTTATCTTGTTGGTTGCGGTAAACTGCATAGTTTCGTTGCCTTCCACCGCACCGCGGACGGTATACAAAGGCTCGGCATTGCCGTACTGTATTTCCCCGGGGAAATTTTCGAGAGTAACCACAATGGGTGCTTTAAGCACGTTTACCGTATACGTAACTTTGGTAGGGTCGTCGGGATTTACGGTACCGTCGCCCGCACCCGTAAGAAACGTAAAGTCGCTTGCTGAACCTTTTACGAAAGATACCGTAATAGTATACGACCCGCCGCGGCTGAACGTAATCGTCCCGTTATTATAAACTGCGTACGGCGAGGACGTTTCCACTTTCATATCGTCGCCGTAAGGGTCGCCGGTAAGCAAGCCGGATATAGTTGTAGAGCAACCCTCGGTACTGTATGTAAGTTCTTTGTCCGCAATTGCAGGGCGGGCTATGCCGATAGGCGATACCTGTACGCCCTGAAAATTCGCCGTCGCCGTAGTTGAGCTGCCGGGCGCGGTATACGATAAACTTATTCTCGTTACGCTTCTTGTAAGCCCCTCCTGCTCTACAGAGCCGTTATAAAACTTAGCTTTAATTTCATTTTCGGGCACGTCTTTGAGATACAGTCTTGTATAAACCTCTATTCCGTCGGCATCTTCAAATATAGTTTCCACGTAAGTATCGCCGAGATTCAGTTTTTCCGCACGCGCAATCTGGGAGGGTAAATCGCCCTGGATACGTCTTTCAATTCCGACATAGCCTTTGTATTTGACTTTTAAATTTAACTGTAAAGGTTTTACACCCGTGCCGTTATAAGGTATTTCAAGCGTTTTATTAAATTCCTGGTTTTCCGCACAGTTTTTAATTGCTTCCACAGTCGCGCCCACGTACAGACCGCTGTAGCTTAACTCGCTCTCTACGCTTATCGTGCCGCCGTCAAAACCGCTGTTCATAACAACGTATACATAGCCTTGCAGAGTCGTAGCAAACGAAGAAACGGTTGTAGCAGGGATTAATTCGTCCGGCTGCGTCCAGCCGTCGCGAAGTTTAAGCGCAGCTCTTTTAGCTACGGCAAAAACCGCGTCGCCGCTCAAAACGGTGTCCTCAACGCCGTCAATGCCCGTTAGGCTCAGAGAAACAGGAACGGTTAAATCGGATGTATTTGATTCGCTGCCGAAATCAGGCGCCGACGACGCCCACTTAACTTTATTACCGTCGAAAGGCACGTACTCCGTGTGGTTGGGATAAACGAGCGCAACCGCAAGACGGCTTTGCACCTGTTCGGCAGTCATACCCTGTACAAACGCATAAAAACCGTCGCTGTTGATAAAATATGCGCCCGACTGTTTGTATTCCTTTATCGCGCTTATTTGCGGAGTTGCCACGGCAACCTCTACCGTTTCAACAGGCAGGTCTGCGGACAAAGTGCCGTATCTAACCGTGATAACGTTATCGGGCGCGTCCGCTACAAGTTTACCGTTAGCAAATTCAACGGTATAACCCGAGGTTATGGGGATTTTGCGGTCGTCCGCAGTTATACCCGTAACTTTAAGATCCTTTTTAATTGTTTTGGTATCGTAGTCGTCGTAAACTACGTCAACCGTCAGTGCCACTTGTATAGACGTAAAGGTTATCTCTTCGTCTGCGCCGTCGGCTATACGTGAAAAACCGCCGAACAGTCCGAAAAATAACGAAACGCAAAAAGTTATTGTAAGTAAGACTATAACAATAAGCCGTTTGTTGACATTAATGAAATGAGTTTTCATTTCTACCTCCCGACCCGCCGCGCGGGCTGTCATAATTAAAAAAATATTTGCGTAAACGTTTACAGATTTTTAAGTTCTTCCGTAAGCTTACGCAAATTTTCGCGCTCCACTTCTATAAGCGACGTATATATTCTGAAATACTCCGCGTCTTTTTCGTTTTGCTCTGTTTTGTTTAAAATGGACTGTAACAGCGCCATTTGCGAGCGGCTGCACTTGCGCTCGAGTTCGGCAATTTCCTTTTCGCTTGCCGCTATAGCTTTTTTAAGTTCGCTCTTCTTAGACATAACCTCTCCTTAGTCAAAATGCCAAAAATTTACTTTTATCCGGTTGACATAATTTGACACTAACTGATACAATATTACATATTAAATTATATAGTAAATTGTTGCATTTGACAAGTTGTTTTTTTATATTTTATTAACTTTTTTAACCTAATTTTCACAATTAACCATATTTTTTCCAAATTACTTTATTATGCCAAATTTTAAAAGCGGCCGCATATAAATGCAGCCGCTTTTTTGTACGGTAACTCAATATTTTAAGTTTAATTACTCCTGACCTGCGGGAGTTTTAACCATAAGCTTTATAGACTTGATTGTAACGGAAACGTTTTCGGTAAGAGCCGTTGAGCCGCCTACGCCTACTCCTACGTCGATAAAGATATTCAAAGCTTTGGTATTGTCGATGTTGGACACGTTAATTACCACGTCCTGCTCTTCGCCCGTAAGATTTACGTGGGTTTGAAGCGCGTTGTCGTTGTTGTATTTAAAAGACAGCTTGTGCCCTGCGGCGCCCTGCACTTTAATTCTTAACTCATACGCTTTGTCAACGTTTATTTCAGACCAGTCAAGGTTTACGGGATTCCACACGCCTTTAGACGTAGTAGCCGTAAGAACCAGTCCCGCATCGGTTTTTTCTACGGTATATTCGCCGGGAACAAAAGACGTGTACGTACAGCCGATTAAGTCTATTTCCCTGTCTTCGTATACTGTTTCGTCGTGATATACTTTGAGGGTAAAGCTCTTTATAACAACGTCGAAAGCCGTTTCCGGTAAACTCACGTTACCGTCGATAAAAATTATCAGGCAATTGTCTGCTCCGCTTAGCGGCTCGGTTAATGTTATTACTATTTCCTGGTCGGAGCTGGTCAAAGCTACCGACTTTTCCACCTTATTGTTGTACTTAAACATTACGGTGTGACCTTCGGGGCCGTTGATTACAACGCTGATTTCCCTTGTGTTGGGGAAGTCTATTATTTTCGACGACCAGTCGTACACAAGATACGACCATTCCGTTTTAGCGGGATTTACGGTAATGGTTGTTTCCGAAGCGCTTTCCGTAACCGAATAGTGACCTTCCTGAAATGCGGACCAACCGTTGAGAAGGTTGACCGTGTCCATCTTTTCCTTGGGGTTGAGAAGTTCGATTTTGGAGAATTTAAGGGTTACGTCTTCAGTAAGGCTTTTGCCGTTCTGATAGTTTATCTTTATTTTGGGGCTTCCCGCCATAGAGATGGGAATATATATCCACTCGTCAAAATGCCCGGAAGTTACGGGAATTTCCATCTGCTGATATCCGCCTGCAGCTTTATAGAAGAAAACGGTAAACGAATGTCCTGTAACCGCGCCGTCCATAACGATGTGTAACGCGTTTACATACGTCAAATCCAAACCGGAAAGATCCTTTTGAATGCCGTTCCACTGACCTTTTCCGATAGAAACGGTTACAGTCATTTCACCGTTTAAGTCTGACACGGTATAGCCGTTGTTTGCGTTATCCTTTGTCCATTCGGTCGTAATATCGTATGCGTGCTCTTTATCGGATAAATCTTCAAGTTTGAGCCACTTTGCATAGAGAGTGGTATTGCGTTCGGGCATTATGAGATCCGAGGGCTCGTTTAACTGTTCGTCGTTATACCAGCCGATAAAAGTCCAGCCCGGAACTTTAAGCGCGGGAACTTCGATTTTTAAACCCGGTCTCACCTGAACGGGCTCAGCCGTAAGCTCGCAGTTCGTTACAAAAGTTACGGTATACGCTTCGGCGTTCTCCCACTTGGCGTAAACCATTGTAGGTCCTTCCGGCATTGTAGTTTCAGTAAACTCTGCAGTGCAGTTTTTATCGGTGTACCAGCCAACGAACGTGCAACCCGCCTTTGTAGGATTTGCAGGCATTGTAAGCGCGCTGCCCTTTTCGCCGTAAACAGCGTTTACGAAAGAACCGCCCATAGTATTGAATACAAGTACTTCCTGCCCCGCGGCTGCTTCGTCTACCGTTTTGCAGAAATTGACAGTCTGTACCGTAACTTCGGTATGCGCGGAATCAGAACCCGCAACGCCGGGATTGATAAAGAACAGAAATTTCTGGCAACTTTCGGGACTTGTGTTGTTACCTATATTTGCCGCGGAAACAGTCCAGAACTCTTCCTGAAGCTCGCCTGTAAACTCATATTTTTGTTCTATTGCAGTTGCGCCGCCGCCCTCGAGCTTAAAGAGAATACTCTGACCCTTTGTTCCCTTGAATACGAGGTGCAAAACGGTATAACCTGTAAAATCTGTGAAAAGCGGGGTATAAACGTAGCTGTAAGTGCCCTTACCCTCGAGAACGGTAAATTTAACTCCGTCATCTACCGTTTCCATAGAATAGCTGTTCGGCTCGTTTACGGTAAGTCCGGACATAAGGTCGATTGCCGTACCGTCGTCCATCTTACTCCATTTGGCGTAAAGAGTTACGCTGTCGTTTGGAACGGTGTACATTTTGCTTACCTGCTGTGTCAATGCCGCGTCGGAATACCAGCCGTAGAATATTTTACCTTCGGCTGTCGGCGTGGGCAGAATAAGCATATCCTTTGCCTCTTTCTGTACGGAAGCGATAGGCGTTCCGCCGTTTACTTCATACGAAACTGTTACTTTCCAACGCGCGTAAGCGGTATAGTTTTTACCCTCGAGCGCGGAGCCGAAAGGAAACTCGTCCTCAAAATCCTCGTCAAGATACCAACCGCTGAACGTTGCATTGTTTTTTGTAGGCGCGGCGGGAGCGCTGATTTTATCACCGGCATTAATGCCGATTTTTTCAACGGCTGTTCCTCCGTACGTTTCAAACGTTACGGCGTAGTTTTTGCTCTCTTCTTTTTTACAAGACGTGATTGCAAACGCAAGCACAAGAGCGCCCAGACAAGCTGTTAAGCATACGCTTATTTTCCAAAGTGTCTTTCTCATTTTTTTCTCCTGATTTATTTATTCAATCACTTATTATTGTGATTAATTCGTATTAATTTCGGTACATATGTCAGTATGCGCAACCGACCGGTTAAGTATTTACGTACTTGGACTGCGTTACTTCGTACGGCGTTTTTACCGCGTTTTTTACCGATTCGGCAATTACGTCGTAATGCTGCGCGAACTGCCTGGGAATTTTGTCAGTGTTTATATCGTCTAAATCCCAGTTTGTAAGCGTCACCACCCAGGTCAAGCCTATTATAAATTCGCCGAGCTCGTTTAGGTGATAGCCGTCAATTGTAAGCGTATCGCCTAAATAGCTCGTTCGCGCGTTCTGAATTGCAGTGCCCGCGGGAATTACATAATTAAAATCTTTATTGTTTATTATTTTGCTTTTTACGCAGTCAACGATATTCGCATACATTACCGCCTGACTGTTCTGGTATTTAATAAATTCCGCGTGTGTTGCGTTCTGCTGATACGCCCAGGTCATATGCCAGGCCATTTTCAGTTTATCGTTTGATACGTTATCCTTTACGTAGCCGCTGAGCGCCTTTATTTGCTGATTGTAAGTATCTATAATGCCGCTCGAACCGCTTGCCTGCTGCATAGTGACAAACTGCCAGCTTTCCTCTTTCAACGCGGTAATCATTCTCGTATTCATAGTGTTTACAAACGTTCCGTCCGTATTTTTTCTGTAAATATACGCGGGAGAATCGTTCAGCGCGTTGTTGAAATGCGTTTCAACAGTGCAACCGCCGATATAAAGATTGCCGAGCACTATTTCCTCAACGCCGAACGCATCTAAAATAGGATACAAAAACTTCATTGCATTATCGGAAAAGCTGTTGCCTACGGCAAGGATTTTTATACTGTCTTTAGAAGCCACTTCTACCTCCGCCTTATCATTGGGAATATTATCATTTTCAGGCTCTTTACTTGAACAGGCAACTGCCGAGAACGACAGTAACACCGCCATTAACAACATTGCCGCGGATATGATTAGTTTACGCATAAATCCCCCCTCCTTACGGTATTTAAGTGAAACCGTATATTTTTTCACCCTTATCTGTTTAAAACATAACACACAAAAACTGCGTTGTCAATACTTTTTTTAAAAATTTATTGAAAATTATTTGCAAATTTGTTGAAATTGTATCAAATACTTTTTGCTATTTCAATAAATTTCAACAAAATAAGCCTGTAAATTGCCGTTTACAATTACAGGCTTATAAATTCACTCTTTAAAATTTTATTCCAGCATTGAACAAATCTTCTACGTAATACGCGTACGTTTCAGCCTTGGGATGTATCATATCGTCGTTTAAATCAGCCAACGTCAGTTTGTCGCAGGTATTTATATACTTAATCCATTTGCGGGCATTACACCAGGCTTTCATCCGTGCGTTAACGCTGTTCATAATTTCGGTCTTGCCGATATCCTGTCCGCGCGGAGCCATTCCGTAGTAATATATCTTTGTATCGGGCATTTTTCCGTGCAGCAGAGTAAACAGACGCTGAAGCGAGTTCAATGTTTCTTCGGCTACGGTGTTTTCCATCCAGACGTTGTTTGTGCCTATATTTACAACAAGATTTTTAGGCTTGACGTTTTTTAAAAGCGGTATCTCGTTGGCTGTTCCGCCGAAAACAGCTTTGCTCAGTCCGTCGTCGGCAAGAACCTCCCAGTCGTAAGTAGCAGTTGAGCTTATGCCCAAAGATATTGCATTAGTACCCTCAAACGTTTTATAAAATTCCGTCCAGAAAAAGCGGGTATCAAAGAAAGAATCGCCGATAAACAGAGTTGTGGCGCCGTTAACGCCGTCCGTACTCCACTTGTTTTTAAGCGTTTGAAGATAAGCGGGCAAGGTAGCCGAATCAAGAGTTCTCAATCTCGAATACACTGCGGCGTCTTTTTTTACGCGGTAACAGTCCACATAAAAAGACGCAGAAAAGTGCTCGGACGATACTTTTACCTTATGCCTGCCGGTTTTATCCGCAGTTTGAGTAGAGCTTAACGCTTCGCCGCTGTCGGCAAGAGCCTTTACCGTGCGGTTTGCCTCGTCAATATAGAGCTTGGTTTTATCATACTCATAAGTAAGCTCTTCGGCATACTCGGGTTTTTCATATTCGAGATAAAACTCGGCGGCAGGATAATCAATCCAGGCGGTTACGTCTTTTACGGTGAGTGTGCCGCGCTCCGTATTATCGGTCCCGGCGGATTTACAGGCAGAGCAAAGCGATAAAATCATAATTACAGTTAAAACTCCCGACCAAAATATTTTTTTCATAATTTATCTCCTCGGTATAAAACCTTTCCGAAACCACTATAACATATAAATTTTGCAATTTCAACCGTTTGATTGAAAAATATTGTAATTTTTATTGAAATTATTACATAAAAATTGAACTATTTGTTAAATATTTTGTTGAAATTCAATAAACGGGAATTTTAAAACTAAAATAAAGGACAACAAACTGTTGTCCTTTAAAGTTATTATTACGCTGCTCAAGCGGCTGACAGCGTGGAAACACCTTAATCTTGCGTTATACGCTTATCTGTTTTACGGATAAAGTAGTGTTAACGCCGCCGCCCAAGGTAATGCCTACGGCGAGCAATGCTGACAAAGCCATATCAATCACGTCGCCGGCATTCAAAGCAATGATAATACTGCCGTTATAAAGCGAGCCTACGCCGACCGACAAAACGCGCGATATGCTCGCTTGGGGGATTGCCGTTCCGTTTATGCGCACCGACATTGTAACGGTTGTACCGAGCGCAGCCGATACGTTTGAATAGTAATTGATTTCATACACTCCGTCAGTTTCTACCGTAAGACTGTTGGTAGGCGTAATCGTCACGTTTTTTAACGGCATAGCGGTAGGTAACGGCAACTGCGTTGTTCCTCCCACCGTTAAATTAAGCGTTTGCGGAGTAGTATTGTATAATCCGCCGTAAGCGTTTAAATCGGTTATGCCTGTAGGTCCGGTCGCTCCGGCTGCTCCGGCTGCTCCGGCAGGTCCTGTTGCACCGGTCGCTCCTGTTACTCCGGTTGCGCCGCGGGGAATTACAAAGTTCAAAACGGCGTTCTGGGGCGTACCGCTGTTGGATACTATCGCCGCTGTTCCCGGCTCGCCGGTATCTGTTGTTCCCACAACTACCGAACCCGCTAAACCTGTTGCACCAGTTGCCCCTGTTGCGCCGGCTGTTCCGGCAGGCCCGGTGGGTCCCGTTGGTCTTGTGCTTTAAGGGACAGTTTTTACTCTTTTTAGTTGATATTCCGCAAGACTTTCGCCTTTTCGGAACTTATAATGAATATCTATCTCGCGTTCTACGTTGTCAGCGACCTTTTCTCCTACGGCTATGTAGTCGATAAGCTGTAAGCACATCTCGCGCGTAAGGCTTTCGCCTTTGCCGTAGCATTTCAGTCTGCGTATGTATTCCTCTGCGTCCTCATCGTCTTTATTCGATTCGGCAAGTCGTTGTTCAATCTCGGCGATTGTTCTTTGCACCGACTCCTTTTCGGCTTGATACTTTTCGCAAAGGCTTATACAAACGCTTTCGGGCATCTTACCCAACACCCTTTCTTCAAACGCGATTTGTATTAACTTGTCTAATTCGACAAGTCTGTTTTTGCTTGCTTTGAGTTGCTTTTCGTCGGAATAACGGCTCTGCTCGGTATGCTTTGAACGCTCTCTCAAAAACTGCTCTTTAACTTTCGTTTCGTCAATCTCCACTTCTTCCAATAAGGAGTGAATATCGTCCAAAACTAATTCTTCAAGTAGCTGTTCTGTGATGTGATGCGATGTACAATACTTCTTTCCGAGATCGACATAAGTACGGCACACAAAACAATTATGAACATCTTTGGCAGATTTGAATTTGAGCTTTTTGCCGCAATTCGGGCAAACGACCAACCCCGATAACGGATGCACCACGTTCGATTTATCAGACCGTCCGCGCTTACCGTCATAAGTGGTTTGTACTTTATCCCAAATCTCTTTGCTTATGATTGGCTCGTGAGCGTTCTCGTTTATAATCCACTCGCTTTGGGGTATCTGTACAACCTTATGGTTTTTATAAGATACGCGCGTCGTCTTATGCTGTATCGTATGCCCAAGATAAGTAGGATTTGAAAGTATCCATCTTACAGTCTTGGGAACCCATAATGCGGAACAATTCCTATTCCATTTACCACCGTCGAGCTTGGTATAGTACGTTGCTGGATTCGGTATTCCATCGCCCGTTAAAATTCTCGCAATCGTCCGTGCCGAGTTGCCTTGCAATCGCAAATCAAATATACGCCTTACAACCGCCGCCGCTTCTTCGTCAATTACTGCCGTGCGACTCTCGTCCTCGCCTGCCTTATACCCGTATGGATAATTCCAATTCGTGTACTTGCCCGACCGCTGATTTGCTTCAAAGATTGCTCTTATCTTTTTGCTTGTATTAGCCGCGTGCCACTCGTTGAACACGTTCATTATCGGCATCATATCCATTGCGGTGCTTGTTCGGTCTGCGGTATCTACGTTATCATTGATTGCAATAAACCGTATTCCGTAAGCAGGAAATATATAATCTATGTACTGTCCGACTTCGATATAGTTACGACCAAATCGTGATAAGTCTTTTACGATAATCGTATCTATTTTTCCCGACTTTGCATCATCTAACAATCGTTGTACATCGGGACGGTCGAAGTTTGTCCCCGAATATCCGTCGTCCGCATACTCGTCCACAACATTGAATCCGTGTTCTTCGGCATATTGCCTTAACAGAATTCCTTGATGTTCGATTGACATAGATTCGCCTGCTTTCTCGTCCTCTTTTGAAAGACGCTTATAAAGACCTGTTTTATTAAGTTGTATTTGCTTTGACATTTAACCTCCTTTTCTGTCAAAGCAATTAAGTTATGGTATATGTATTATACCACAACTCA
>CAJUPX010000023.1 GCA_910588685.1 uncultured Christensenellaceae bacterium
CAAGTCTTAATAGCTTGAACTTCTTTACCGTAAAAAGAACGTTCGGGCTATTTTGTTTAATGGAAGAATTTGAGAACTTCCGAGAATAAAAAATAATCCGATAGAACATTATGTGCTATCGGATTATTTTTTGATTTCAGATTATTGCGTCGGATTGCGTGTAAGACGGATCCTTTGTGAAATCACGCGCATAAGTGTCCACCGTGCGCCCCGACGGATTGACTTTGCCGTTCAGAATCCTGCCGAGCGCGTTTATACCCGTTTTGCCGGGCGAACCTATCCACACCGCCGCCTTTAATTTGTTCATACACTCGCGCGCCTTTACGCTGTCGGCATAGCCGTCGTCCGTATACAGATAGTGCGCGGGGTCGTCGAGAAAGCCGAGCTCCATAGCCTCGCTGCTGTTCACTACAATAATCACGTTGCCGAAATTGTTCATAACCTCGCGGAGCATATCCACCTCGTTTTTATCGAGTTGCAGATAATGGTCGGTCATATTGCGCGCGCCTTTAATAAGCGTGCCCTTGTCGGTCAGCGAGGTTTTGCTGGTGCGCGGGAGGTCGAATCCCTCTCCGCCGAGGCGGGAAAGCACTACGATTGCCGCGTCGTTATAGTCCTTATAGCTGTTTTTTACGGCGCTGTTATAGGCGGATACGGGCGTTTCGCCGGTGTAAATGCCCGCGAGCAGACTGTCGCCCATAGACGGGGTGTCGCGTTCGTCGCCCGCCGCGCTGCTCTCGTAAAAGCTTTTAAGGGCGGGGTTATAGTCGTATCCCGCCGCGGTAAGGCTGTCGAATACGGTAGCCGCGCCCTTGCTGCTTGCGCCGCCCGAGCCCGAGCCGCCGTAAACTAAGTTGACGCTGTTGTGCCCGAATACCGACACCCTGGGTCTGACGGTTACGCTTTTACTGCTTTCGGGCGTGACGATAGGAAGAAGACCGTCGTTCTTTAAAAGAATTATGCCCTCTTCCGCAATGCGTTCGTTGAGCGCGTTCGCCGCCGCGAGCGTGCTTGCCTTGTCGCCGTAGTCCGGTTTGTAATACTGGTACTGCGAGGGGTCGCCCTCCACCAGCACGCGGCGCTCCGTACCGAGCACCGAACAAACCGTGTTGTATATAAACTGTTCCTGTGTTACCACAATGTTGGCTATAAAAAATATCGCGGCGAGAAACATACAGAAGATGTAAACCGCATATTTAATGCGCAATTTTTTGGTCACTTGTTTACCACCCCCAAAAATCGTTATATTTTGACACAATATTATCAGTCCTGTAAAAAACTTCAACAAAAATTACAAAATCGGTAATCTAAATTACAGAATGGTAACTGACGCCGCCGTAAAAACAGGCAATAAAAAACTCCGCGCCGTTTTATGCGGGTGCGGAGCACGTCGTTTTTAAATCAAAGCATAGTAAACTTAGTCAGTCTGTCTATAAAGTCCTTTTTGCTCAGTCTGCTTATAGGCAACACCGCGCCCGGCAGAGTAACGTTATTACCCTGTACGGAAATTACGTGGAATAAATTAACGAGATAGCTCTTGCCGCAGCGCGCAAAATAGGCTTCGGGGAAACGTTTTTCTATTTTGTCGAGCGAATCCCAGCTCTCTATAACCTCGCCGCCCGCAAGGTGGTAAATTATTTTGTGTTCGGCGCTCTCAACGTAATAAACGTCGTTAAACCGCACCATTCTCAAAACGTCCTTGTTTTTTATGCAGATTTTACCCAGGTTGTTTTTATTTACAAACTCTATTGCGTTTATGAGCTTGGTTTTGAATTTGGGGTATTCTATCGGCTTTATAATAAAGTCGAACGCCGATACCTCGTATCCGTTAATCGCAAGCTGCGACAACTCGGTTATAAAAATAAGGCAGGTTGTTCTGTCCATCTCACGCAGTCTGCGCGCTGTTTCAAGTCCGTCTATAAACGGCATATTTATGTCCATAAAAATTATGTCGAAACCCGATTTGTACGAGTCGAGAAATTTGAGTCCGTCGGGATAGACGCAGACCTCGAACGGTTCTCCGTACTCCGTTCTAAATTGTTCCAGATGCCCTTTAAGCGTGTCTATATGCAGTTTTTTATCCTCAACGATGGCTATTTTCACAATTTCCCTCCGTCTTTACGGCAGTTTTCCTCGCACTTCGACCTGTTGAAAATTATATTGAGCACAAAATTGCCGCCGTCCGCGTATACGTTGAGCTGTCCCTGATAACGCGCCGCAACCATCTTCATACTCAGTATGCCGAAGCCGTGGTACCTGAAATCCTTTTTTGTTGTGACGGGCAACCCGTCTTTAAGTTTAATTTGCCCCTTAAATTTATTTTCTACCCGCACGCTTATCAAATCGCCGAGATTTTTTATTACGAGCTTTACCTCGCGTTCGTGCTCTTCGAGTTTTTCAACCGCGGTAATGGCGTTGTCGAGCGCATTGCCGAACAGCGAATAAATATCCTCCTCGTGCATAAACGATAGACATTTACCGTCAGCCATACAGGTTATTTCTATGCCTTTGGGCTCGCAGACGAGCATTTTATCGGTTAAAACTATGTCCAGAGTTTCGTTGCCCGTACACGCCGCGGTCTGATAAATGGAAATCGCCTGTTCAACCGACCTCAGCTCCTCAAAATCCACCCTGTCGCCGTGCGGCAGCTTGTGGAGCTGGTGCTTCAAATCGTGGCACTTTACGTTTATTATGTTCATATTCTCTTTAAGCCGCTTGAACTGCTGCTGTTCTTTTTGCAGAATATTATAGATAATATCGTAATCGGCTACTATTTTTTTCTGTAAAAGCCTTTGGAACTGCATATATAAAATAAATATGCAAATCATCAGATTATAAACTTCTTCGAGCATAATTGAAAGCGCGTCGGCGTCCGAATTATAAACGGTGTACATATTAAAAACTATATCCACTACTATTACAAGCAGCGATACGATTATCATATTGGTTTTACCGAGTTGCAGGTCGGGGTGGCGCGGAATCATACTGATAAGCAGAAAATACGTTTCGGCGTAGACCATAATATAGCTTGCAAAATAAACGCAGAGCATAACGGCAAGCGTCATACCGTCGGGCGTTACGTTGCTGCCCTGGTAAACGTTGCCCGGATTTTCTATGAACGCGTTTACTATAACCGTATAAACGAGATAGGCTATGTGCTGCACAGTATAAGCCGCAAGCGCGCAGAAAAGTACGTTCATAAACCTGTCCGACAGACATACGACCATAGCGCCAACCGTGAGAACGAAAAAGGTTAAAAACATAACCGAGCTGTAAAGAGGCTCGTTGCGGACGGGGAATAGCGCAACCGCGGCAAAAATAACGGCAAGACAGCCTAAAAGCCGCAGCCAGAAAAACTTGCGGCGGCGAAGTTTGTATGTAAACAGAGCTTCGATAATAAGAAGCTCCGCCATAAACTGAAATTTATACCAGAATAGCGAAACCATTTACACCGTCCTTTATTTTTCTCTGCCGAGAACGAAATCCACGGAGCATTCAAACAGTTCTGCAATTTTTATTATGCTGTCCAGATTGGGCATACGTTTTCCGCTTTTCCAGGCGTAAACGCTGCTCTGATGAATTTTTGCGTCTGATGAGAGCCGGTAACAGGTGTAACCGTATTCTTTAAGCACTTTAACGAGCTGCTCGGAAAACGGCGGACAGGGCTCGAAAGTAAACAGACGGTTTTCGCTCTCCCTGCCCAGCAGATAATCAGCCGAACATTTAAAATAATCAGCCAACAAAACAAGGTTCTCTATCGAAGGTTCGCGCTCGGAACGCAAATAACGCGTAATCGTAGACCCCTCGACGCCGAGAGCTTTTGCAAGGGTTTTCGCGTCCGTTTTATGTCGCGTATCGTGCTCGAACATAAGCTCTTCAAGCATTTCGGCAAATTTCGACAAATTAACCATAAACCGTCCTCTATATAAATTATTATCGCGAGGTCTGGCAATTAAATACTTGCCGAATGCCAAAGTTCGTGAGTTTTTGTATATTAGCAAATTTTTACAAAAGCTCTGAAAATGCGTATTAAAATTTTAATTTACGGCGTGTGAATAAAAATTTACCGTTAAATCATACTACTTGCAAAGGCGGGTAATCCGCCGTACACATATAGGCTCTCCGCGGGGAGAAGCAAGGAGGAAAAATGAAAAAAGCACTTAGAATAGGCGTTCTTTCCATAGCGGCGGCAGCCGTCTGCACGGTAGGCGCGGTATTCAATATGGAACACACGAGTGAAGAAGGAGCTTTCTCTCCCTTTGTTCAGACTGCGGTTCTGAGGCAGGGAGCAAGCGGCGGCGAAGTTAAGGAGCTGCAAAGACGGCTTAAAATGTGGGGCTACTACAAGGGCGCGGTCGACGGCGTTTACGGTAAACAGACCGTGGAAGCAGTTAAATACTTCCAGCGCAAAAACGGACTGACCGCAGACGGCATCGCAGGCAAATCTACATTCGAGGCGCTCGGAATGATGGACTCGGCAAAAGTGCTCGACGGTCAGAACGGCAAAAAACCCTCTTCGTCAAGCAATTACACAAGCTCGGATTTGTACCTTTTGGCTAAATGTATTTACGCCGAGGCACGCGGCGAGAGCTACACGGGACAGGTTGCGGTAGGCGCCGTTATTCTTAACAGAGTTAAGTCGTCGAGCTTCCCCAACACGGTTGCGGGCGTAATCTACCAGAAAGACGCGTTTACCGCCGTTTCCGACGGACAGATTAACCTTGAACCCAACCAGACGGCAATGAACGCGGCGCAGGACGCTATGAACGGATGGGATCCCTCTTACGGATGTCTTTATTACTACAATCCCGCCGTTGCAACAAGCGCCTGGATTTTCAGCAGAAAGACCGTAACAACTATCGGTAAACACGTATTCGCAATTTAGGAGGCAATAAATGAGTAATAAAAAAGAAATTTCGAGCGGCGCACAGAAAGCCGAGGCGTTAGCCGACAACTCCGCGCCCAAAAAGACGGCGAAAAGCAACGTTAAAAAATCCTCTGCGCCCGTAAAAAAAGCTAAGGCGGTAAAGGACGCCAACGTAAAAAAATCCGATATAAAACCGGACGTAAAGAAAAAGGATAAAAAGATTAAAAAAGACAAAAAGCACAAGAAAGAAAAGGTTTTAAGCGAAAAACAGCTTAAAAAACGCGAAGCGCGCGAACAGAAAAAGCTTCAGATGGCTAAAATCCGCGCCGAGAAAAAGCAGAGAAGACTTGAAAAGAAGCTCGAAGCAAAGCAAAAGCGTCTTGACAAAATTGCGGCGTTCAAGCAGGCGAAAGCCGAGCGCAGAGAAAAAAGACGAGAGCGCCGCGATATGTTAAAGCACGAGAGCAAGGACGCGCGCATAGAGCGTAAAAAGCACGAGCGCCTTTTAAAAGTCCAGGCTAAACAGGCAAAGCGCAAAGCCGCGCTCGCCGAAAAGCAGGCAAGACGCGAACACCGCTTAAAGGTACGCGAACAAAAGCGCGCCGAAAAAATCGACAAGCGCCACGCTCCCGGCTTCGGCGGCTGGCTTGCAGCGGTTATATCGCTCGGAGTCACCACCCTCGCCCTCGGCACTATGCTTACTTTCGGCTGGATGAATATAAACGGTATGCAGGACGACGCGGCAATGGTTCAGACCCACTCGCTTTACGAGCTTAACTCAATTGTAGACAACCTCGACACCAATCTTGCAAAAGCGCGCGTGTCCTCTTCGCAAAACGAACAGGTACGCATACTTTCCGAGATTGCCGTTGAAAGCCAGATTGCGGAAACGGTTTTAGAGCGTCTGCCCCTCGACATTACGATGACTAACAATATTACTTCGTTCGTCAACAAAATGGGCGACAGCGCGCAGTCTATGCTCTACTCGGTTGCAAGCGGTAAAAAGCTCACCGACAGCCAGATTGCAACTATCAACCATATGTATAACGTAAACGCCGAGCTTAAACAAATGCTCAACGAGCTGACCTCTCAGTTCAGCGCAAAGGATATGCTCAACGCGCTCCGCGGCAAGGATAACCTTATGTTTACTTCCTTCGGCGACCTTGAAAACGTAGCGGTTGAAACTCCCAAGGAAATAAACGACGGTCCCTTTGCCGAGAATATCGAAAAGTCGAGCCCCAAAAATCTCGACGGTATGGAAGAGATAACTTCGGCTAAGGCGGAAGAACTTGCAAGACAGTATTTTGCAAGCTATGAAATCAGCGACGCAAAGTGCACGGGCGAGGTTGCCGCACAGCAGCTTGGACTTTATAACGTATGTATGACCACCCGCGAGGGCGAAATGACTGCGCAGATTTCCAAGCAGGGCGGCAAAGTTGTAGAATTTAACAGCTACAAGGAATGCACCGACAACAATTTCTCTGTTGAAAGATGTATAGACATTGCGGAGGATTTCCTTAACAATCTCGGATTTACAGGTATGAAACCCGTATGGACGAGCGAAAACGGCACTACCTGCAACCTCAACTTTGCATACGAGCAGGACGGAGTTGTGCTCTATCCCGATATGGTAAAGGTTAAAGTTTGCGAGCAGCGCGGTATCGTAACCGGTATGGAAGCGCTTGCTTACGTGCTCAACCACACCGACAGAGATATTCCCGACGCAAAAATTACCAAGAGCGATGCTGCGGAAAATATTATGCAGGGATTTGAAACCGAGGGTTCGCGCCTTTGCATAATTCCCGTTGACGGCGAAGAAGTGCTCTGCTACGAATTCTACGGAAATTACTCCGGCTGCGATTACTATATCTATATCGACGCCAACACCGGCTACGAAGTACAGATATTTACCGTAATAGGCACCAAACAGGGCAAAGCCCTTATGTAATCCCGGTTTTCCGGAAAATATAAAAAGACTTCCCGTAGGGGAAGTCTTTTTTATAAACAATTATAAAAGTAAGTAAAACATATAACCTGTTTTTATAAAACTCAGAGAAGCAAGCAAGACAAGGCGAACGAGGCGACGTCCGAAGCGATTTTACATAAATGTAAATGAGCAAGGCAGAGCTACGTTCAACGCAGTATTGCGCCGCTTATATGAGTTTTAGCGGTAGCTTAAAAGACAGGCGCGTCCAAAACAGTATATCTCAGCGCAACCAAAGTAAGAATAATAACGGTTATAATAAGGATGGTTATAAGCAGCTTTTTTACCCCGAACTTGGGCATTGTGAATCTGAACACAAACAAAAACGCAACAAGCATATAGCAGAACGCCATTATGCCGAACTGCGCGGGTAAAAGCTCGCCTGTAAATATGGTTGCAACCAGATAAAACACGGGCAGACCAACGGCAACGTTGGTCACAGGCAAGCCCTCGTATGAGGTGCGCTTGCCTGCCCCTTCTTTTATTCTCACTTCTTCCGTTACGTTGAAATATGCGAGGCGGATAAGCGCGCACAGCACGTATACGCAGTAAATTATGATAAAATACCACCGCGTCATCCCAAGCCCCACGCCTATCATAACCGGAGCAAACCCGAAAGATATCATATCGCTGAGCGAGTCTATCTGCTCGCCGAATTTTTTATCCTCTTCCGTTCTGTTCTTTCTGGTGTTGGCAACAGCGCCGTCAAACGCGTCGCAAAGCCCGGAAATCAAAAGGCATACAACGCCCCAGACCGCGCCTACCGTTACGGACAGAATACAGCCCGTAATTGCCGCGGCAACAGATAAATAAGTTAAAATTACACCGTAATGATAAAAACCTACGAATTTTGAATTATTGTCTTTCATAATCTTTTTTTCCGTTCATACCGGCGTCCGCACTTTCGCTATCTTCGGAAATTTCCCTGATTTCCGGATTTTCCGCGCCGTCGCTTTCACCGCTCTCTTCACTCTGCGCCACGTTTTCGCCGCCGTCACCGTCGGCGCCGTCATTATTTTCGGGCGCAACCACAGGTTTTCTTCTCATTATATATATATGATAACCGAGCGTCAACAACCCGGTTACAATCATACTGAGATAATAAGTTATTGTACGCACAATCATCATTGATAATGCTATAAACTGCGAATCGAATGCTATTGTATAAAGCTTTAAATACAGATACTCGAACACTCCCACTCCGCCGGGCAGAGGCACGGACGTGTAACCTACTATTAAAAAGGACTGTAATACGAATACGTCCCAGAAAGGCGCGTTGGGGTCTGCCGCAAGACAAACGAAACAGGAAATAAGCACCCGGAATACTCTCTGACCCATATTTACAATAAGGGCTTCCAAAAACAGCAGCTTGTGCTTTCTTATAACTTTGAGACAGTCGCTGTATTTTGTAGTTTCGTTAAGTAGTTTGGTACGCCATTTTTCGGTATTTTTAATGAGCTTAATTTTATTTAAAAATGTAATAATTCCGTTGCCGGCTTTAAGCACCACTCTGTGGCAAAACAGACAGGCAAGGAAAAACGCCAGCAGTATGGTCTGCACCACAAGTCCTATAATTATTAAAAACTGCGGAAAAAACTCAAACTGCGAAAGCATATGCGGGCGTATAAATATAGCTATAATGCCCAGAATAACCAACGCCGCGGTATAGGCAATAAGATTAAAAACGAGAGTAAAAGAAGCCGTTCCCACGCTCATTCCGTCTTTTACCATATAATAAGCCGAGGCAGGCTGTCCGCCCGAGGCCGACGGAGTTATCGCCGAATAATAAATATCTGCGGCGGAATACACCATTGCGGAGCCGATTTTACATTTATGCCCGAATCTGCGGCTGATTATGTAAAGGCTGAACCCCTCGCAGGCGGTGGCGAGAAACATACAGCAAACGGCGGCAAAAAGCAACCATTTGTTGCTTTCGGAAATAAACTTACCTATATTCTGAAAGTTAAGTTCCGAATTACTCTTAAAAAGAACTACAAGAGTTAAAACTATGAGCAAAAGCAAAAACGCAATGTTAAGCAATTGTTTTTTGATTGATCTGGATATTTTTTTCATAGTTTTTACAAGTGACCTTTTTTTATTATAATATTTTGCAGCATAATTGTCAACCTAATTACATTAAAAAATATCGCGCGTCCGTGTGAGCGGACGCGCGATGTTAACATCGCAAACTATTTTTTATTGTCTATAATATCGAGTATTTCCTCTATCCTGTCAAGGTCGTCGCGAGAATAATAATCTATATATATTCTGCCCTTCTTGTCGGTACCTATCAAACTGACCTTGGTGCGGAACGTGTACCGCATACGCTCCACAAGACTTTTAAGTTCGATTGACGCGAGGGCTCTTTTCTTCTTTTTACGTTCGTCAAGTACGTCAGCCGGAATATTGAATGCGCGCACCCTCTTTTCAAGCTCGCGCACCGAAACCTGCGCTTTTACAGCCTCCTGCGCAAATTTTATCTGGTCGTCCGCCGGCAAAGTAACTATCGTCCTTGCGTGTCCTGCCGAAAGCTTACCCTCGGCAACAAGCATCATTACGTCCGGACACAGATTTAAAAGCCTTAAAGTGTTTGCAACGGCGGGACGTGATTTACCTATACGCTCGGCAAGTTCGTCCTGCGTCAGCTTAAATTCCGTCATAAGCTGTTTCATTGCCGTAGCGGCTTCAATAGGGTTTAAATCCTCGCGCTGCAGGTTTTCTATCAGCGATATTTCTTTAATTTCGCCGGCGTTATAATCCTTTATTACAACGGGTATGGTAGTTTTGCCCGCAAGCTTGCTCGCCCTGAAACGGCGTTCGCCGGCAATAATCATATACGTGCCGTTCTTATTATCGTTTACAACAATAGGCATAATAACGCCGTGCCTGGAAATTGACGCAGCGAGTTCTTTTAACGCCTGTTCGTCAAAATTTTTACGCGGCTGATTGGGGTTTGCCACTAATTTGTCCAGCGGCATTTCGCGGGCGTTCGCCCTCTCTTCCTCCGTATAAAGGCTTGTACGGTTTTCGTATGTATGCTCGAACGCCGCCTCGCTATCCTCCAACAATGAGCTGAAATCTCTTCCTAATCCTCTTCCTTTCGCCATAATCTCACCTCTTATTTCTGCTTAGATAAAAATTCCTCGGTCAGTGCCTTGTAAGCTCTCGCCCCCACACACTTAGGGTCGTGCTGAACAATGGGCAAGCCGTGGCTCGGAGCCTCGCTCAGACGGACGTTTCTGGGAATTATTATCTCGTATAATTTATTTTTAAAAAACTTTTTTATCTCCGACGTTATCTGCTTTGCAATCAGCGCCCTGCCATCGTACATAGTTATAACCACTCCCTCTATAACGAGCTTGGGGTTAAGATGCTGACGCACCATTGCAATTGTATTCATAAGCTGGCTAACGCCCTCCAACGCGTAATACTCGGATTGCAGAGGTATAATTATAGAATCGGATGCAACCCACGCGTTTATCGTTAAAAGTCCGAGCGACGGAGGACAGTCGATAAATATGTAGTCGTAGTTATTCTTAACCGATTCGAGCACGGTTTTTAAAATATGCTCGCGGTTACGCTTGTATACGAGGTCTACCTCCGCCCCCGTCAAATCGACGTTGGCGGGAAGTATATCCAGGTACTTAACTTGCGTGGGCAAAATGTTGTTTGCAATTTTCTCGTCCTCTATAAGAACATTATAAACCGACTTTTTTAACGCGCTTTTTGAAAAGCCCAAACCGGTTGTGGCATTGCCCTGCGAATCGAGATCGATAAGTAATACTTTCTTACCGAAGTCAGCACAATACGCAGCCATATTTATTGCGGTAGTTGTTTTGCCCACGCCGCCTTTTTTATTTGAAAACGAAATTACTTTTCCCATATTCTTCTGAATTTTTTAAATAGTTTCACGGGAAACAAATTTAATTTTCGTCCGTTGAGGAGTACTTTTTAAAGGTGTTTTCAACGTGCTTGGAATCCTGTTTATCCATATATTCGATTACTTCGGAGTAGGTTTTCCCTTTCATCAGCATTTCAACTTCTTCCGTGTAAATGGTTTCGCGTTCAATAAGAACCCTTGCCATATTGTCGAGTATGGAACGGTTTTCGGTAAGAAGTTTGGTAGCTCTCGCGTGCGCGTCGTTAATAATTTTACGCATTTCCTCGTCGATAAGCCTTGCGGTTTCTTCCGAATACGCACTGTGGGTTTCCATATCCTTGCCGAGGAAAACGGTCTGCGAATCAGAACCGTAAGCCATAAGCCCGAGCTTTTCGCTCATACCCCATTCGGTTACCATACGTTTTGCCGTTTCGGTTGCCTGCTCTATATCGCCAGAAGCTCCCGTGCAGATGTCTTTTATAACAATCTCTTCCGCAACTCTGCCGCCGAGTCCCATACAGATATTGTCGAGCAGCTTCGCCTTTGAAACGTGGTTGTCGTCCGTTTCGGGACGCATAAGCGTATAACCCGCCGCAGGCCCGCGCGGAATAATAGTAACTTCCTGCACAGGGTCGCACTTCTCGCATAAATGAGCAAGTATCGCGTGCCCCGATTCGTGGTAAGCGGTAATACGCTTGTCGCTCTCCGTTATAACGTGGCTCTTTCTCTGGGGTCCCATTATAACTTTATTGATGCCCTCGTAGAGCTCGGTGTTACCGATAAATTTTTTGTCGGCACGCGCGGCAAGTATAGCCGCTTCGTTAAGGAGATTTGCAAGGTCCGCACCGGAAAATCCGGCAGTCATACGCGCAACGGTTTTAAAATTGACCTCAGGGTCCATAGGTTTGTTGCGCGCGTGTACCTTTAATATCTGTTCCCTTCCGCGGACGTCGGGGAGATTAACGTAAATCTGCCTGTCAAATCTTCCGGGTCTGGTAAGAGCCGGGTCGAGTATATCGGCACGGTTGGTTGCAGCCATAACTATTACGCCCTCGTTAGACTCGAATCCGTCCATCTGCACGAGTATCTGGTTCAGGGTCTGCTCTCTCTCGTCGTTGCCGCCGCCGAGTCCCGCGCCGCGGTGTCTGCCGACCGCGTCGATTTCGTCTATAAATATAATGCAGGGCTGATTTTTCTTAGCCATATCAAATAGGTCGCGTACGCGCGAGGCGCCCACGCCGACGTACATTTCAACGAAGTCCGAGCCGGATACCGAGAAGAACGGAACTCCCGCCTCGCCTGCAACAGCCTTTGCAAACAGCGTTTTACCTGTACCGGGATGTCCTACCAAAAGCACTCCTTTTGGTATGCGCGCACCTAAATCGGAGAATTTTTTAGGCTGGCGCAAAAACTCAACGATTTCCGCAAGCTCAACCTTTTCTTCCTCTGCCCCGGCAACGTCCGAAAAACGTACTTTAATATTAGTAGATATACGCGCTTTGGTCTTGGCAAAGCTCATAACCTTTCCGGCTCCGCCCATCGACGAGCGTATTATAAGGAAAAATATTACGCAGACAGCCACAAGCGATAACACGCTGAACGCCGTGGATACCCAGCTTCCGGAGTTGGGGTTTGACATAGAAACACTTACTCCGTAACTGCGCCATTCCGCTATTGTAGGGTAACCGCCGTCGCCGCTGTAAAGCGAATATCCGTAACAGAAGTATTCGGCTCTGCCGCCTACCTTAGTGTAACCCGTCCATTTGTATCCGTCTATTTTGACTTCGCGGATAGCCACTATGGGTTTATTGTCTTTGTCAACTACTTTGCCGTCGTCGTTGAGTTTATATCCGGCATCAGCCAAATCGTCTTCGGATACTCCCTCTTTCAGGTTGCCCTCTTCATCGACGTACTGAGTATTTTCGATATATTTCAAAAATTCGTCCACACCCTTGGAGTCAGCACCGCCGTGCAACGTCTGGGTGATAATAATTGTAACTATAGCTACCGCAAGTACCGCTATTACCGCCCAAAAAATAATTTTGCCCTTTTTACTCAAATCTATCTCCTTTCAACAGTTATTATAAAATTTTTAATGCGCTAACAAAAATAGTTAACGATATAAACTATTTTATCACAATAAAAATTACATTTCAAGTGTTTGCGGCTGATAAATAAATTTATCACAAAATTTTTACCTTTCTATTATATTATGGTAAACTTTCAAGAGGTTATAACCCGTAAAATAAATTGTATAAAATAGCTAATTATGGCAAAATATATATAGGCGCATAGCTAATTTTTATTATAAAAATGTTTAACGTGAAACTTTCAACTAAATTTTTTAATTATATTTATGTTTCACGTGGAACGTGTAACGCCTGATATTTTGTAATTGTGGATAAATTACTGTGTTTTATACAATCCGTGTTGATATTTTTTAGAAAATTTTCGGGTAATTGTTGATAAATTTTGCTTAATATTTAAAGTATATACCTTAATTTATATTGATTTCTTAAAAAATACGTGATTTTGTGGATAAAAATTAGCAATTTAAAGATTAAACGGAAATAATTAATGTGGATAACAATTTAAAATGTTAATAATTTGTTGATAAATTTTATAAAAAGTGCTTTAACTGACGGTTTTTTTGATACGCAGAGATTTTAAATTGTTTTGCGCTTATCTGCTTAATTATGCGCTATTAAATAAATTAAAAATAGAAAATTAACAAAAATTTCAAATACATATTATAAATAATTATAGATAAGGCAATAACACATACCAAATGAACTACTCTTTTAATTTATACAATGCAATGGCAGGCGACGGAGTTTGCCTTACTTTAAAAAAACTCGGCAGAGAATTTTCCTTTCCTCCCGTTATACTTTGCATCGGCAGCGATTTATCGGTCGGCGACAGTCTCGGTCCCGTTACGGGAACAAAGCTTAAAGAAAAGCTTAAAAATCTTAACTGTTTCATTTACGGAACTCTCTCCAAACCGATTACGGCAAAAGAAGTCAAATATATGAACCCGTTTTTAAAAGCAACTCATCCCGACAGTCCGATTATTGCCGTGGACGCCGCCGTAGGACTTGCCGGCGACATAGGGCTTATAAAAATTTCCGACAACGGACTTAAACCGGGTAGCGGAGCAAACAAAAAGCTTGCAAAAGTCGGTGATATTTCAATTATGGGAATAGTTGCCGAACGCACGGTTTTTAACTACTCGCTATTTTCAGCAACCCGTCTGAACATCATATATAAAATGGCGGATATAATATCCGAAGGAATATCAAGCTTTATTATAGAAAATCTTCAAAATCAATCCTTAAAAACCGCTCTTTAAAAAAACACCCGGCAAAGGGTGTTTTTAAATTTCAATTATTTTTTTTTTGTTTTTTCTCGCATAATTTACCGTATAAAAAGTGCCGCCGCTTTTTTTTCTTAAATAACTTACCAAAACGTCGCAGTTATCAACTAAATACCTGTTGCGCATATGCATACAGCCATTAAAATAAACGTCCGACAAAATAATCTTTTCATCACAAGCTTTTAAAATATTTTCATAGCGCAGTTTGTCTTTACAAGAGTAATAATTATCCTGGCCGGTAAAGGGAATACAGGCGCAAAGGGTAATATCTTTATACGTTTTTTTGAGGCGCAAAATGCATTCCGCCGAAATTAAATCAAAACCCGTGGCAGCGCCGAACAAAAACCTGCGTGTACCGAGCTTAACCAACTTTTCCGCAACCCGCTCTAAAACGCATAAATCAAAATCACCGCACAGTTGCCTGTGGCCGGTAAAAGCGCAGGTACAATAAGAAGTGCTCATAACGGCTGTTTTCTCTCTTTTCCCTGACCGCGCGGGTATTTTTCGGGAGTTTTTTTAATCTTCCTTATTACCAGCGCCACCCTTTTTCCGCCGTCTTCGGGCAACCGATATTCAAACAGGCGCTCTATTTCTCCGCCCAGAATTTTAACGGCGCTAACGCTTTCTTTTATCTCTCCGGCAACGTCGGCTTTATACGCTATAAAAATTCCGCCTAATTTAACGTAAGGTAAACAGTACTCCGAAAGAGTATTGAGCCTGGCCACCGCGCGCGCAGTACAAACGTCAAAACTCTCCCTTAAATGCGACCTCGCTCCGTCTTCGGCGCGGATATTTTTTATTTCAGCACCGCTTAATCCGAGCTTATCCACAACTTCATTAAGATGTATACACTTTTTCCCCGTGCTCTCTATAAGTGTAAAGTCCAGATCCGGGCGTATAATTTTTAGAGGAACGGAGGGAAACCCTCCCCCGGAACCTATTTCAACTGTTTTTGCTCCGTAAGGGAACAGACTTTCCGGCAAAATACTGTCGCAAAAATGCTTGATATACACGTCCTTTTTGTTGCAAATAGCCGTTAAATTAAATTTTTTGTTATTTTCGGAGAGTATTTTTTCAAACTCTGCAAACTTTTCTGCGCTCGCACCCTCCGAAAATATCTTAACCAAATCCATACCCGCATTATACCAGATTTTATCCACGATTACAATTAAAAAGTTATCAACATTTAACATTTTACGGTTGATATCTTTAATTTTTACTCTTTATCAAAATTAATCGCTTTTATCCGTCTGAACTTTCTCTGAATATAATTTAAAAGTTATTAAGTTTTAAACATTTTATCAACCTTTTTATTAACAAAAAAATTACCTGTTTTCCACCTCTAAATATAGGTTATTTAATTGCTTTTTTTTACTTTTTTTGATATTATAGATACGTATTAGAGATAGTTTGATTAATTTTCCACAAACTCACATCTCCTACTATTATTAATTCTATTAATACTTCTAATATAAAAATAAAAAATATCATACTAAGGGTCAGAAAATTATGAAACTCGTTTGTGAAGGAATAGATATATCCGAAGCCGTTTTAAAGGTTGTAAAAGCTTGTTCGTCTAAAACTACCGTGCCCGTAATGGAATGCATTAAGCTTTCCGCCGTAAACGACAGTCTTACGTTATCGGCTACCGACGGCGAAATTGCAATAATAAAAACTATCAAAGCGGAGATTTACGAGGAAGGCAGCATTTGCGTTCCCGGCAGATTTTTCTCCGATTTTATAAAGAAGCTTGAAGGAGTTCAGATAACCGTTTCGTCCGACGGCAGAACGATGGACATCGAGTACGCCGACAGTATGAGCAGTATGCAGGTGCTTTCCGCCGACGATTTCCCTAAGATAGAGCTTGATATTAACGCGAACAGCTTTAAAATCAAGACAAAGGACTTAAAAAACTTTATTTCATCTACTTCTTTTTGCTGCGCTACGGACGATTCGCGCCCCATTTTAAAGGGTTGCCAGTTTGTAATAGAGGGCGACGAGGTTTGCGTTACCTCTCTCGACGGATTCAGACTCGCTACGGTTACGGGCAAAGTGGTTTCTTCCACCGGCAATATGGAGATAATCTGCCCTGCGAGAACGCTCAACGAAATCGATAAAATGATACCCGATACCGAAGAGGAAACGGAGGTGTTCGTGCAGCAGGGAATGATACTCGTATCGTCCGGAAACACAATTTTAACTTCGAGGCTGTACGGCGGAGATTTCATAAAAAAAGAAAATATAATTGCAAAAAGCTATATAACTACCGTAAAAGTCGCCAAAGACGTGTTTAAAGCCAGCGTTGACCGCGCGGCGATACTTGTTAAGAACGACAGAAACAGCTTAATTGTTTTAGATATTACGGGCGATTTAATTGTAGTTTCGTCTAATTCCGAAATGGGAAGAGTAAACGAGCCTGTAAAAGCAGAAGTAAGCGGCAAGGATTTAAAAATAGCAATGAACAGCAAGTTCCTGACAGAAGCCGTACACGCGCTCGACGAGGAATATATAACTCTGTCTTTTAACAACAGCATACAGCCTTTTATATGCCAGAACGACGTTAACAAGGACAAGTTATATTTAATTTTACCCGTAAGGACAAGCAATAACGCTTGACTTTGAGTTTATTTTATAGTATAAGTTAGTTTGGATATAATCGCGCAGTGTAATTATTTTTACCGGCGCAAATAATATAGAGGTAAATTTATGAAAAGAACTTATCAACCCAAAAAAAGACAGAGAAGTAAGGTTCACGGTTTCAGAAAGAGAATGGCTTCCACCGCCGGCAGAAAGGTTTTGAAGAGAAGAAGAAACAAAGGCAGAAAAAGACTCTCGGCATAAACGGTGAATTATCTGAGAATAAAGAAAAATACCGATTATCAAAAACTTTTCAACAAGGGGAAAAAAGCGTTTTCCCCTTATATATCGTTAATTTATTTACCTTCGCAAAAAATGCGTATGGGACTTGCCGTATCTAAAAAACACGGTAACGCGGTAAAAAGAAACAGGATAAAAAGGCTTTTAAGGGCGGTTTTTGCCGCAAATTTAAGCGACCTCAATAAAAATTATTCTGTTATTTTAATACCCAGAGTAAGAGACGAATACAGTTATACTGATTTTGAAAAGAGCTTAAAAATTTGCTTTAAAAAGGTCAACGAATGTCGGGAGAGCTGAAAAAACGCTTTAATAAATGGCGGCGCAAGTATTTAAAGCCGGTGTTTAAAGCATTTTTTATGCGTTTGATTGTGTTTTATCAACGCCGCATTTCACGTCATACCTGCCTTTACGAGCCTACCTGCTCGGAGTATACAAAACGCTGTATCAACAATAAAGGCGTAATTTTGGGGATTTTACTCGGTTTCTGGCGCATTTTAAGGTGCAACCCTTTTTCAAAAGGCGGTTACGACCCCGCTCCGGAAAAGCATTTCAGATATAAATGGGTAATTTAAAGGTAAATAAATACAGTAACTGAAATATGAACTTTTTTAATTTATTAGCGGAAAACGTTTCCGAAAAATTTATAGAGTTTACGGTAGAAAAACTCACGCCCGACCCGCTTAACTGGATAGCCAAAGCAATCAGCTGGATATTCAATTTGTTTTCGGACGCAAAATTCGGCGTGGCGCTCGGCGTAATACTTTTTACCGTCATACTTAAAACGGTTGTTCTTCCGCTTGACATATATTCGAGGGTAAAAAGTAAAAAGCAGTCTCTTTTAATGGAGAGAATGCGCCCCGAAATGGAAAAGCTGCAAAAACAGTACGCGAACGACAAAGCGATGTACTCGCAAAAGGCATTGGAAATACAAAAAGCCAACGGCTATAATCCGCTCGGCGCCTGTCTTCCTATGCTTGTTTCGCTCGTAATCTTTATGGTAGTGTTCGGCGCGTTTTCAACGTACTCTAACTATGCCACGCTTATGACCTACAACAACCTTGTGGACAAGTATAACGAAAACGTTGTGCGCTATGAAATGGTTGACGAAAACGACGCGGTGTTAGAGCATTTTCTGCTTATTGACGGAGAAAGCGGCGAATACAGAGTGGATTTCGACAAATTCGAAGCGTACTATATTTCCGTTAAAAATCAAAAGCCCTTTTCTTCTGAGATTGAAAACGATGAAGACGCTAAATTTGCAATAGTAGACGAATTTGTAAGAAGTTTCGCGCGCGAAGCTTCGGCAAACTGGTACCACGAAAATAAAGCTCATTCTTCGTTTTTGTGGATAGGAAACGTCTGGTATCCCGATTCTATGCTCAATAAAGAGGTTCCCTCTTTTGAAAATTTCAGCTCGTCTATTGCAAGAGCGGTAAGCGAAACGGGTATGAGCTCCAACTACAAGGAGAGCTACGAAGAGGTTACGGCAAATCTTTCAAAGGAAAAACAGACTTTTAACGGATATTTCGTATTGATAGTGCTTGCAATAGGCACAATGCTTTTGCAGCAGTTTTTAACAATGCGTTCGCAAAAAGCGGCAAACGAGCTGAGTACGGTAGACGGCACGGCGGCAAACACCAACAAGTGGATGATGATAATGATGCCTATAATTTTCGGTGTGTTCTCGTTCTTCTACAGCGCGGCGTTCTCGATGTATATGATAATAAACACCGTCTACGGACTTATTTCGATGATAATAATAAATAAAGTTGTTTCCGTGCGTTTTGAAAAGAGCGAAGACAGAAAGGCGCGCGCGACCATAGATAACAGGAAGAGGTTAAAATAATGCAAGAAGAAAACAACGTATTTTCGGCAAAAACGGCGGACGAGGCTATCGAAGAGGGACTCAGAACGCTTGGAATTACGCTTGACGAAGCCGAAATCACTATTTTGGAAGAGGGAAAGAAAAAACTGTTCGGTGCGGCTAAAACGCGCGTACGCATTGAAAAAAAGGGCTCAGATGCGCAGCGCGCCGCGGACTTTGTAAGCGGGCTTTTGGACGTTCTGGATTTTAACGCCACCGCGGAGATAGCTTCCGAGGGCGAAAATATTAAAATAAACGTAACGGCAGTCAGATCCGCGCAGGTTATAGGTAAACACGGCGACGTTCTCGACGCTATCCAGACAATGGCGGGCGCTATTGCAAATATAGGCAGGGACGAATATATAAAAGTAGTCGTAGACTGTGAGGATTACAGGGAACAGCGCGAAAAAACTCTGCAAATTCTTGCGGGCAAGGTTGCAGATAAGGCAATTGAAACGGGTAGAAAAATAACGCTCGAGCCTATGAGCGCGTACGAGCGCAGAATTATCCATTCGGCACTTTCAGATAACGAACAGGTTAAAACCGTATCCGAGGGCAAGGAGCCTTCAAGATATATCGCCGTCATTCCCAACGACGCAAAACCCTATGACAAGGGTATACGCTACGGCGAGAGAAATAACCGTAGCAGGGGCGGAAAATTCGGCGGCAGAGGAGAGCGCGGCGGACGTGACGACAGGCGCGGCAGAGGTGACAGACGTCCTTCATCGGGCGGTAACGGCGGCGCAAGGCGCAGCGGCGGCAAAAAGGAAATCCATTTCGGAACGTTCCTCGGCAATTCAAGAGATATAAAAGACTGAAAATTGAAAGTTATTAAACTGAGTTTTGCATTTAGCAGTCTAATTATTTATAAATAATAAGGCAAGAAAGTCGTTTTGCCTTAAAAAATTAAAAAAAAGCTAATAGTCAGCCTAACAGTTGTTAGACTGACTTGTTTTTTTATGTTAGTACAACAGAAAAACAATGTAAAAAATTACGTAGTCAGAGGAATTAATCAAAATTATAACCACAAGATATAGTGGTTATATGTAATAAAAACGCACAATATATTGCGCTCCCAAACGATTTTCAAAACTTTACTCCCAAAAACCTCCCTAATTTTTGGGAGTGACGGACTAATCGTCCTTTTCGTTCAACTTTTCTGCTAAAAAATGACCATTTAAGAGGCAAAAAACATACAAAAAATCGGGGCATTTGCCCCGATTTTGTTTCATTTTAGTATTCCCTAATAAATAATAAGGTTAAGAGATTTCTCTCAGCCTTGTAATTGCGAATTAATGAACTAACTTAAGAATTTTCATTGTTACCTTTGCTTATTTCTTTTGCTAGCCTATCTTCTTCTGTTTGCATATTTTTACGAAATAGTTTATAAAACCAATTAGGAATTAAATAAGCTTTTTTTCTATAATCAAAAATTTCCACTTGCAGTTCTTCTATTTCATCCAAAATTTTTTTCTTACTTTTAAGTTTACCTTCAATTGAACTAATGATATCATATAATTGTTGTTGTGAAGCAATGTCTTTATGCAATTTTTGGAATCCGCTATAGAAGTAGGAAAATAAAGGAGCTATAGAAAAAATAATTACTATTAATGATAAGACATTCATTCGTTGTAAAATAGCACTAATAGTGATAACAATAACTGCTAACGAAGCTAATATTATAAGAAAGACTCTATATTTTTTTCTGATTGATATGTCCCATCTAATATTTTCTTTTTGACAATTGTATACAGCTTGTTCATAAGGTAATGTTGAATAGTCCGAATACCAATTATAATAAGGAGAATTATCCTTATCTTCATATTTTCTAATTAGTTTTGATCTTTCTTCCAGACTCAATTTTTTAGGTGCTAAATACTTTTTTGAAGAGTTTTTCAAATTGAAAACAAATTCATCAAAATATTGTTGCATTCCTGCGCCATTTAATTTAGCTTTGTTCAATTGTCGTCTAATGATTTCACCAACTATAAAATCTATTAAAGAGATAACAATAAGAATACCGCTGATGACTTCATTATTAACGAATTGAATAGATAGATTAATTACAATTGGAAGTATTATAAGTTGACATGCTAAAACGACAGCAAGTTGCTTGCCTTTAGTATAGCAATAATTTGCAGTCTTTTGTGCCGAAATCATTCCCGGCAAATTTTGTCTGTTGAATATTTCTTTACTTTCATCAGCCATAAGTTGGGAAGTCGTCTCCAAGAATATCTCGCCAGATGTTTATTGCTTTATGTTGGTTTTTATCATTACACTCAGCATAAATAGCATCAGTTGCTTTGTTGTAATCAATACCTGCACGGTCATAAATTCTTTGCCGCTCATAAGTGTTTAAAGAATTTATATTACCTTCAATTCCTTTTGAGTCAATAACAATAGTAAAAATATTATTTCTAATATAAAGCAAAACATTCCTAAAACGCTGTTCAATATAATCTGCCGTAGAATCAATTTTTTCAAAATAATCCACTACCATAGTTTCGATAAGGTATGATGCAATTGTCGGCATTTTGCCTCGTTTATTCCAATATTTTATTAAACGAATCGTGTCTAACACTTTTCCATTGTGTTTTTTGTTTACATCGCTTATCCTTGTCTGTTCTATTGTCGGATCTGTTTTTTTCCAAGCGCCTTGTCCATTTGGAATTAAGTAATAGGCTCTTCCGTTTGATTCGGTTACAGTATGAAAGCAAGGAACAATGTCGAAACCTAATTCTTTAGTTTTTAAATACAGAGTAATTGCTTCGCCATTCTTTTTTAGCTCCGAATGTTGATATTCAGGTAACTTTTCAAGTTCTTTTTTAAAGCGATTCAATACTTGAGTGGAGTTTAGAGAACCATCAGTATTTCTGCAAGAACGCTGAGCTGGATTAATATATCCTGCGGTTATCTTCACATCATTCCAGGGATTATTGCTATTATAAGTTGCTCCGCTTGCCGCTATGCCAATCATTAAGTCTATATCATCTAATTCGCGGCATTTTGTTTTACGCGAAAATGACCCGAAATGAAAATTAAATGCTTCGCATAAATCAAAGAAATTATCTTTATTGTCAAATGCTTTTATCCTATCCAGTAAATTATCTCTGCTGTTACGAGCGCTTTTTACAATATCTGGATCAAGGTTAACATAATCTCTCATAAATTCATTAAAAGCACTATCAACGCTTATTGCCATCTTATTAACCTCATTAGTATATATTTCATTTATATATAAACCAAATAAAAGACATATAATCTAAATCTCTGGTATATATTAATCAATATTTCAAAAATTAAGCACGTAGTCAATGTTTATTAAAATGGCTGTTAATGAAATATTGACGGTTACCTATAAAAGTGGTACAATATAATACATAAATTTCATCATTTAATTAGCTTAAAACAGTTAAAGAGTTACATTTTATAAAACTCTAGTACTAAGGAGAAGATATGGCTTCTATTATTGATAATCGAAATAAAACAATGCTTGATTCGTTAAGAAATTCTTTAAAACAAGCTGAAAGCGTAGATATTTTAACAGCTTTTTTCTACTTCTCAGGTTTTAATGCTTTAGCTGACGATTTAAAAGATAAAAGAATAAGAATTTTGGTAGGCAATACTATTGATCCTGAAGCAATAAACGATTTGTGCCGTGCCGTTAAAGATGGCGTAGATGATTCTTTGGAAACTTACGCTGTACGAGGTTATACAAGACTTAATAATTCACAAAAGAAAAATTGCTATATTGATAGCTTCGTTAGCATGTTCAATAAATCCGCTCTATCGGATGAATTTGACTCAACCGATAGTCAATCTGTATTCAAAATGTTTTTGGCAAAGATAGCGGATGGTTCATTGGAAATTCGATTGACTGGAACACCTAATCACGCAAAGGCTTATATACTAACTAACAAATATGAATACTCTTGTTTCGGCGATCAAAAAGGTGTGGTTTTTACAGGCTCGTCTAATTTTACATATAACGGTTTGCGCGGACAGGGTGAAATGAATGAGCGCTTCAGCGACAATGTAAAATTTGATGAATATAAAGATAATTTTGATGAATTATGGAATGACGGTAAATCCATAGATGTTTGTGTAAAAGACGGAAACACTGAATTTATCGATGAAGTCAAAAAGAAATTGTGGCTTTTTGCGCAACCTTCTCCATTCCATATATTTATCCGTATTCTTTTTGAGTTATATGCTTCGATGGACGAAAACAAAGTTGTCAGTCCCAATGAGATTACAGAAGGTAAGTTCTCAAACTTAAAATATCAGCTGGATGCAATTAAATACGGCGTTGACTGTACTAATAAAAATAACGGTGTCATTATAGCCGACGTCGTTGGTTTGGGCAAATCTATCATCGCTTCGGCAATCGCTTATAATCTTAACATAAAACGTACTATTATTATCGCACCGCCGCATCTGGTTGACCAGTGGAATGAATATCAACAAGACTTTGGTTTGCGCGGTGTAAGAGTATGCAGCAGTGGTCGTATAGAAGAACTGTACGACAACTATGCGTCCGACCCTAACCCGATTTTATACATAATTGACGAAGCGCACAGGTATCGTAATGAGTTAAGCGATAGTTATCAGCTGTTACATCAGCTTACACGTTCTAATGCGGAAAATAAAGTTATTCTTTTGACCGCAACTCCATACAATAATCGTCCACAGGATTTATTCGCTTTAATAAAACTTTTCCAAACACCCAGCCGATCCACTATTAACTCGGTGGACAACCTGAGTGTGCGTTTCCATGAGCTTATTGCAAGATATAATAAGTTAGAAAAAGAAGGCAAAAAAAATTTAACGCGAGAAATTAAATCGGAATTGGATAAATTGAGTCAAGAACTCCGTGTTTTAATTGACCCCGTAATAGTACGTCGTAGCAGAATTGACCTACAAGAAATAACTGAATATGCCGAAGATTTGAAATTACAAGGCATACAGTTTCCTGCCGTTGTCGGACCAGAATTGGTTGAGTACGACTTGGGGGACATAAGACACCTTTATTTGCATACGCTTGAATTATTAAGCAATAAATTTATTTGCGCACGATATAACCCTTCCGCTTATCTTGTAAATCCGCAAGCATTTATGGAAGAATTCGGACGAGTTTTCGATGAGATTAACATACAGTTGTCTCAGCGCAACTTGGCAATGTTTATTAAACGTTTACTTGTAATGCGCTTTGAGAGTTCCAAATCGGCGTTTAAATCCACATTGGAAAGTATTCTGTCTTCATACGAAAATATTATAAAATGGTGGGAAAAAGGTTTTGTTCCTATCATGACTCGTGGATACCTTCCTAATCCCGATGACGAAGAAATACAAGAAACACTTGACGAAATCAATAGAATATCAGAAGATGGAATCGATATTGAAAAACTTAAGAAAAAGGCTATTCCTTTTGAGCGTAAATACTTTAAAAATGACTTTATCGTTGCAGTTGAAAGTGATATTGAACTCTTACGCACTATCTATAAAGAATGGTTTGAGGGCGATGAAGTTGGCGAAGACCCTAAATACAATGAAATAAGCAGAAAGATTAAAACACTTTTAAAAGAATATCCTACACGCAAATTAGTAGTTTTCTCTACCTACGCCGATACTGCGGAATATGTACACGAAAGGTTGATTAACGACGGTTTTAAAGCATTGCTATATACTGGCGGATCAACCAAAATAGATAGGACTGTCGTTAAAAGAAATTTCGACGCATCTTGTAAGCATTCTGACCAATTAAACGATTACGATATTATTATCGCCACCGACGCTTTGAGTGAGGGCTTTAACCTTAACCGTGCAGGAGTCATAATTAATTACGATATTCCCTACAATCCCACAAGAGTAGTTCAGCGTATCGGACGTATAAACCGTATCAATAAAAAGATGTTTGAAAAAATTTACATCTTCAACTTCTTTCCAACTGATATCGGCGAAAAGAATACGCTGATTAAGGGGATATCCACGCTTAAAATGTTGCTTATAAATAATATCGTTGGTAGTGATACCCGCACCCTTACTCCTGATGAAACATTACAAAGCTATTTCAGAAAACAGTACGAAGAAGCTGATGCGGAAAGCAACGATAAAAGTTGGGACGTAGAATTTAGAAATATTTTTAACAACGTAAAGCATAATGTGGATCTGCTAGATAAAATAAGACAGATTCCTGAAAGAGCAAGAATTGTCAGAAAAGGACAAAAAGAAGAAGTTGCAATATCATTTGCAAAGAGAGGCAATAACTCTTTATTTGCACTTGCCGATAGCGAAGCATTAGTAGCAAAAATTGTTCCTCCTGAATTGGTGTTAAAACTATTTCAAGCTCCAATAGAAGAAAAAGGCTTTGAGTTTGACAAATCGCTTGATAAAAAGTTTGCTATACTTCGAGACGAAATACGCAAACCCTATCCCAAAATAAAGCTTGATAAACGTAAGAGTGAAGCTATTGTTAATTTACAACAGCTTCTTGCAGTTTGTCCAACTGAGAAAGACTATATCTCTGATTTATTAGAAGTTATAAAGTCTTACGACGATTTGAGCGACGGCGAATTAAAATATCTTGCATCTCTTAATATCAGAAAGTCTGCTTTATCAGAAATTATCTCAGACTTAAAACAACGAATACCCGTCCACTATATTATTCAGATAAAAACCAGAGTAGAAAGTATTGATGCGCAAACAGAAGTTATTATGTTTACGGAGGATTTGAGAAATGATATCGAGAACTGAGGCTGAAGAATTACTTCAAAAAGATTACTATACCGATAATTTCGTTTACCTTGTATCTGAGGTATTGTTCTCTGATTTCAAAGCAGATAAACACGAGGTAATATTTAACAACCCTCTTTTTACAGAAATCATTCAATTAGGTATATCTAAAGATTGTGATGTAACAATTTATGAGGTTGGATTAGTTAAAGGCACAGAGAAACGTCGTGTAGCCATAACACAGGAAATGTTCCGAGTCTTACGTGGACAAGGTATCAACAATGCTGTAGTCGCCTTTTATAATGCAGATAAACGTAATTATCGCATTTCTCTTTTAACGAGTAAATATGAATTTGATGGTGATAAAATTGTCAAAATTTTATCCAATCCTCGTCGTTTTTCTTATACTTTAGGATATAATACAAAAACGCATACAGCGTACAAGTATTTAATTGCTGCTGGACATGTTAAAAATTTTGAAGATTTAATTTCGCGTTTCTCTGTTGAGGTTGTAAATAAACAGTTCTATAGTGAAATAGCAAATTGCTTTTCTGATCTTGTTGGAGGAGAACGTGAAGGCAGAACATTTCATAGACAGTTAAATATTTACGGAGTAACGGATCAGAATAAATACTCTGAATTTGCCGTTCGTCTTATAGGTCGTATTGTGTTCTGTTGGTTCTTAAAGGAAAAAAAGAGTGATAATGGTCTTCCTTTAATATCGTCAAAATTTGTTGCATTATCTGAGATTGTACCCAATTATTATCATTTAGTTTTAGAACCTCTTTTCTTTGAGTTGCTTAATACTAAACAATCTCGTCGTAAAGGGAAGTATGCAGAAGATGAGATTTATAAGCAGATTCCGTATCTCAACGGCGGACTGTTCAGTCCACATACTGACGACCATTATAAATATGACCGAGTAAATCAATGCGGAACTTTTGGAATTGTTACTATTCCCGATAATTGGTTTATAAGACTTTATACTGTTTTGGAGCAATATAATTTTACCGTTGATGAAAATACGTCTTACGATATAGAGTTATCTATTGACCCAGAAATGCTCGGCAGGATATTCGAAAATCTTCTTGCCGAAATCAACCCTGAAACTGGTGAGAATGCTAAAAAAAGTACGGGTAGTTTCTATACGCCCCGTGATATTGTTGACTATATGGTCGACAGTAGTTTACTTGAATATCTTAAAGACAAGTCAGGTATTGATGAAATCAAACTACGTGCATTAATCAGTTATTCAAAAGAAGATGACCAATTAGCAGTTTTCGATAATCAAGAAAAGAAAAAGATTATAAACGCATTATACACTATTACTATTCTCGACCCTGCCTGCGGTTCGGGTGCTTTCCCCATCGGCATGTTACAGAAGATAGTTTACATTTTGCAAGAAGTTGACCCCGATGCTAGTTTGTGGTTTGACAAAGCTACTGAAAACGTAAGCATTTTAATAAAAAAAGAGTTTGAAAAGAAATTTAATGCGGGTTCATTGGATTATATTCGAAAATTGAGCGTTATTCAAAATTCAATTTTCGGCGTAGATATTCAGCCTATTGCTGTTGAAATTGCGAGACTTCGTTGCTTCCTCTCACTAATTATTGAAGAGACCGTAAACGACAATGAGCCAAATCGTGGTGTTAATCCTTTACCTAACTTAGATTTTAAGTTTGTAATTGCTAATAGCCTTATTAAACTTGAAGGCAGTGCTGGATCATATCAAATGTCTTTATTTGAAGATCAAGAGCACATTAAAAAGCTTCAGGAAGTGCGTGAATTATATTTCCGCGTTGAAGATGCTGACGAGAAAAAAGACTTAAAAGATGAGTTTAAAGATATCCAACAAGCAATGCTTTTAACCACAATTTCTAATTACGATAAACAAGCATCTAAATTATATCAAAGTTTGTCAGAGTGGAAACCTTTTAGCAACGAACCGACTGCTTGGTTTGACCCTGAATGGATGTTTGGTATTAAAAATGGCTTTGACGTAGTTATTGGAAATCCCCCTTACATACAATTACAAAAAAGTATAGATGCGACCCATAAAACGAAAGTCGGCGATATGTATGAAAAGTGCGGATATGATACATTTGCAAAAACTGGCGACATATATTGCTTGTTCTATGAAAAAGGACTTAATCTTTTAAAGGATAACGGCATTTTAACTTATATTACAAGCAACAAATGGATGAGAGCCGCTTATGGCGAAAGACTCAGAAAATTTTTAGCACAGCACAATCCTCTCAATTTAATTGATTTTGCCGGACAAAAAGTATTTGAAAGTGCAACTGTCGATGTAAATATTTTGATTTGCCAAAAATCAAAGAATCAAGGAAAAACGCTGGCGTGCACGGCAAATAATTTATGCAAAAATAATTTGAGCGTTTTTGTTCAGCAGTATAGCGAAAAGATTAGCTTTATTAGTTATGATAGCTGGGTCATTTTATCTTCGATAGAGCAAAGGATTCAAAGTAAAATTGCTAATCATGGTATTCCCTTAAAACAATGGAATATTTCAATTAATTTTGGTATCAAGACAGGTTTTAACGATGCATTTATTATAGACACCAATAAGAAAAATCAACTAATAGAAGAAGATGCCCGGTCTGCTGAAATTATACGACCGATTTTGCGCGGTCGTGATATAGGCAGATATACATGCAACTATGCAAATCTATGTTTAATTGCTACATTCCCGAGCAAAAATTATGATATAAATGATTATCCAGCAGTTAAAAATTATTTACTTTCTTTCGGGAAAGAGCGATTAGAACAAACAGGGAACACGTTTATTCTCAATGGCGAAAAAGTTCAATCTCGAAAGAAAACGCATAATAAGTGGTATGAAACTCAAGACAGCATATCTTATTGGGACGATTTTTCTAAGCAGAAAATCGTATGG
>CAJUPX010000024.1 GCA_910588685.1 uncultured Christensenellaceae bacterium
GAAACTACGCCGCATTTGCACTTAAATCTTATGCCCATAAGGAATTGGCGACTGTGTTGTAAAGACCTGTTCAACCGTGCCGAGCTTACCAAATTGCAAACGGATTTTCACGAAGCTGTCGGCAAGCGTTGGGGTTTAGAACGAGGGCGCGAAGGCAGTCCGAAAAAGCATTTGTCCACAGCGGAATACAAAGCAAAGAAAATTGTATTGAACGCTTGCACCGAAGCGGCGGACATTACGGAAACAGCTCAGTCTGAATTGCGGCAAATCAACCAAGCCGTGAAGAAAGCCGAAGAACACTTTGACGAAACTATTGGGCAGATACATACCGCCAAAGCCGAACGAGATAAAATCGTTGCGGAACGCGATTCGGAAGCCGACTATTCGCAAGCGTTGGAACAAGCAAAGAACGGCGAAATCGCTCACGGCAAGAGCGAACTGAAAACGCAAGTTGTTGCGCTCACGGTAGAGAACAAAAGTTTAACCGAAGAAAACACGCGGTTAAAGAAAGACAACAGTTATCTATTCGAGTCCTACCAAAAGGAAAAGAAAACACACAACGACCACGACAAAGCACTACGCGCTATTACACTATTCAGAACGCAAGAACCCGAAGCATTTGCGCGAGTGTTCTACCGTGCTACTTCGGTGTTACAACCTTTCTTACCCATCGGCGAACAACCTGCACCGTTTAGTAGAAACCGTTTACGAGAAATCGAAGAAGAAATCCGCAAGGAACAAGAACAAAATAGCCCTACGCCACGCAAGAACAATTACGGCAAAGCAGATTAAATTTTCATAAACGCTTGACTCCAAAGCCGTATCGTGCTAAAATATATTCAATCGTATATATACGACGAATATATTTTACGGAGGTTATTATGGAAAAGAAAGACAGATCGGTTAAGGACAAGCGTTATGAAGAACGACACAGAGAAGAACGTAAAGCCAAATGTATGATTTGGGGAACGAGCGTACCGCGTGAGAAAGCCGAACAGATAAATGAGTTTTTGAAAAGATACGGCTATACAAAGGTACAGTTAATCGAGGCGGGCTACAAAGCATTATTAGACGATGCCGCCGAACACAACCTATCGTTAGGTAAACTAATGGATGGGTATGACGATTTTTTCGGTTTTGAGGAAATCGATAAAAAGAAAACCGAATAACTATTAAATCTTTTCGCATAAGGAGGAAAACGCGATGAAGAGAGAACATAGTATTCAAAGCTATAAGGACAACAAATAATTGTCTGAATAAGTGATATTGGAGAAAAAACAATTTGAATACACTACTTCCTTCGGCGGTACGGAGTACGCCGTAATAATACGCGAAAGCGATACCGCAAAGGAAACCGTAAATAACAAACTGAAAAAGATTTTACTAAATGACTTGTCTGATAAGGTGATTCGGGAGGAGATTCCGAATGAACAATTTATCAGTAACCAATAACAATACCTACTATAACGGAGGTGATATAACCGCCCTGTATTGCAGATTAAGTTGTGACGACGATTCGCAGGGCGACAGCAATAGCATTAAAAACCAAAAAGCCATATTGAGCAAGTATGCGAGCGAACACGGAATGAGCAATCCGCAGTTCTATGTGGACGACGGGTATTCGGGAACGAACTTTAACCGTCCCGATTTCCAGCGTATGATACGCGACGTGGATGCAGGGCTTGTAAAGACGGTCATCGTAAAAGATATGTCGCGCTTGGGCAGAGATTACTTAAAGGTCGGTTATTACAGTGAAGTTTACTTCAACGAAGCCGACGTACACTTTATAGCAATCAACGACGGCGTGGATAATCAATTTGAAAACGACAGCGACTTTACTCCCTTCCGTAACATCATCAACGAATGGTACGCAAAGGATACAAGTAAGAAAGTCCGCGCCGTGTTCAAAGCAAAAGGCAATTCAGGGAAACACTTGTGTACCTGCCCGCCGTATGGCTACAAGAAAGACGAAAGCAACAAAGAACAATGGATTGTGGATGAAGAAGCCGCAAAGGTTGTAAAGGAAATATTCTCACTCTGTATGAAAGGTTATGGTCCGACGCAGATCGCAAGAATACTCACCGAGCGCGGAATTGATACGCCTACCGTCCATAACCGTAAGTGCGGTTTGCCTGCAACTTCGCTTAAAATGGAATTCCCGAATATATGGAATACCGAAGCAGTCATACATATTCTTGAAAATATGAATTACTGTGGGCATACCGTGAACTTTACTACCAAAAAGAAATCGTACAAGAACAAAAAGAAAATTCGCCTGCCGCGAGAAGATTGGGTAATATTCAAAGACACGCACGAAGCATTGATTGATGAAGATACTTACGAAACGGTACAGCGAATACGGAAAGCAAAAAGGAAACAAACGGATATGGGCGAAATGAGCGTATTTTCGGGAATAGTCTATTGCGCCGATTGCGGCAAGAAAATGTATCTCTGCCGTTGCTCGAAGTCCACGCAGAAAGAATACTTTAACTGTTCTACATATCGCAAGAAAAGCAAAAGCCTTTGCACGTCACACCAAATCACTGTTGAAGCCGTAGAGCATATCGTTCTAACTGACTTACAGCGCGTATTGGGAATGGCAAAGGACAATGAAAAACAGTTTGTGAATATGGTGCAAACGGCTAAGAGCAAAGAAATCCGCAAGGACTTATCTGCCAAGACGAAAGAATGCGACGAAGCCGAGAAACGAGTAAAAGCACTTGACCGAATTATTCAGAGTTTGTACGAGGACAAGGTTTGCGGCAATCTTACGGATGAGCGATTTGTAAAGATGAGCCAAGCCTACGAGCAAGAGCAAGAAACTTTAACTGAACGGATAAAGGTTTTACGCAAAGAGCTTTCTACCGCAAAAGAAGATGCGGACAATGTAACAAAGTTTATGCGGCTTGTAAAACGGTACACCGAGATAACAGAACTTACGCCCGAAGTCGTAAGAGAGTTTATCGAAAAGGTAATCGTTCACCAAGCCGAGAAAGTAAACGGCAAGAAACGCCAAGCCGTTGAAATCATTTACAACTGTGTGGGAGTGATTCCAAACCCCACGCAAGAGTAGCTAAAATATCCCGACAACGGAAAAGTGGCATAGCTTTTCGCTATGCCACCATCCGAAGGGATTAAATAATCCCTATGAAAGACACCCTAACAGCGGTGTTTTTTTACGTATTTTTTAAGTTCTTTAAGCATTGCTTTTTCGCCGTCGTTTTTTAACATCGTTAAAAAAAATTCAAGGTCGCGGCAGGTTTCGGGGTGCATACTCTCCCTGTCCGTTTTGTTTAAAAAGTATTCGAGCGGCGCTGCGGTTGTGTATTTATCCTTTAAATATATTTTACTTGCGGCAATTCTGTCGCAAATCATTTCGGCAAAATACTTGGGCGGCATTTTCACGTAAACCTTTTTACCGTCGGCAAAGTCCGTCCAGTACTCAAAATGGTGTTTATTGCGTCCTTTGTGATGCAGCCACGCAGCGGAATATCCCAGAACCTCCCTCTCCCGCGCCTGCGGACTGCGGTTGCCTTGATAGTACTTTACTCCGCTCCATAATTCCTGACGGCTATATTTAGACAAATCGTGGGTCAGTCCCTGACGGATAAGCCCGCATTTAAAGCACAGCTTGCGCACCGCGCGGCGGTGTTTTCCTACCGTGTGTAAATGCCAGAAAAATTTCATAATTATACTTCGTATATTACGGAAACGGGTCCGTCGTTGTACTGCTCTATTTTCATATCCGCGCCAAAAATACCGGTTTTTACGGTAATTCCGTAGCCGCGCAAACACTCCGCCGTATACTCGTACAGCGGTTTTGCAAGCTCGGGACGCTCTGCGGTTGAAAAACTCGGACGGTAACCGCGCGATAGATCACCGTAAAGCGTAAACTGCGATACGAGGAGAATTTCGCCGCCTACCGCACCGACGGACAAATTCATTTTTCCGTTTTCGTCCTCAAAAATGCGGAGCCACGCAATTTTTTTAGCAGTCTGCTCCGCTTGCATTTTTGTGTCGCCCGCCTTAACGCCGATATAAACGACAAGTCCGCGGGGAATTTGCGATATGAGTTGACCGCCGACGTAGAGCGCGGTTTTACCCGCGCGCTGAATGACGGTTTTCATTATTTTCCGACTCTCGACATATACTCGCCGGTGCGGGTATCGATACGGATAATTTCGCCCTCTTCCACGAACATAGGAACCTGAACGGTAGCGCCCGTTTCAACTACAGCGTTCTTCATTGCGTTAGTTGCGGTGTTGCCCTTTACGCCGGGCTCGCACTCGGTAATTTTAAGCTCTACAAAGTTTTCGGGCTCAACCGAGAAAGCCGTTCCGTTCAACGATTTAACGGTTACGGTATCGTTTTCTTTGATGTATTTGAGCGCGTCTTCAACCTGTCCGAGGTTGAGTGTTATCATATCGAACGAATCGGGGTCCATAAAGTAATAGAACTCGCCGTCCGTATACGAATAGCTCATTTTTTTGGTTTCAACCTGAGCTGTTTCGAGCTTTGCCGTGGGGTTGAACGTAATATCCGATAAAACCTGTCCCGTTACAACGTTTTTAAGCGTGGTTCTTACGAACGCTGCGCCCTTGCCGGGTTTAACGTGCTGGAATTCGGTTACGGTATATACGCCTTTACCATTGTATTCAAAAGTTGAGCCCTTTCTGATGTCGCCTGCTAATATCGATGCCATAATATTTGTCTCCTATTTTATATGGAATATAAATTTATAAAATTATTAATTTTTTGTCTGAGTCGGTAAGACTGATAACTTTTCCGTTTTGCAGCGTTACAGTGTCTTCGATACGTATTCCGAATTTACCTTCGAAATAAACGCCCGGTTCGTCGGAAAATACCATTCCGTTTTTTAATATATCTTCGCTCTTAGGCGAAACAAACGGAAATTCGTGCACGTTAATACCTATGCCGTGTCCGAGAGAATGGGTAAAATATTCGCCGTAACCCTGCTCTGCAAGGTAATCCCTTGCAATTGCGTCGGCTTGTTTACCGGTCATCCCCTCACAAACACGCTCCTTAACAAGCATATGCGCCGTTAATACCGCATTGTAAGCCCTTTTGAAATGCTCATTGCCGTTGTCGCCGAAAAGCAAAGTGCGCGTACAGTCGGAACAGTATCCTCCGCGTTTACAGCCGTAATCGATAAGCACCACGTCGCCGCGCTTTAATTTTCTGCCGCCCGTTTCGTGGTGGGGCACACTTGAATTTTCTCCGAAAGCAACTATTGTATCAAAGCTCGTTCCGCTTGCGCCTAATTTACGCATAAGATATTCGAGCTCGGCGGCAACATCGTTTTCGCTCATTCCCTCTTTAATGCGGGGAAGAAGCGTTGTAAACGCCTCGTCGGTTATTTTGCACGCGGATTTTATAGCGTTGATTTCATAATTCTGCTTTACGGACATTGCCGCGTTAAACGCGTTTTCGCTGTCCAAAATTTTAAGACCTGCGCTTTCAAGCTTTTTATAGATCGGATAAGTTGTGCGGGAAAGGGGCACAGCCACTTCTTTATAGCCGTTTAACATACCTTCGAGCGGGGCTTTATAAAGCTCAGCCTTTATGCCGCTGCCGTTAAGCGCCGCTTTCGCCGCTTCGAGATAACGCGGGTCGGTATAAAAAGTAGTGCCGTTTTTATCGGTTAAAACATAGCCGAACGAGGTGGATATCCCCGTAAGATACCGGCGCAAATCGGGCTGTTCAGTTAAAACCGCCTCGGCGCCTGCAAGACTGTATATTTTTTGTGCATTATTCATACCTTGTACCATTATAACAGTAAAATTTACAAAAGTCAACGGGTAATATTTAAAGTCACAACGTATTATAAACGCGTTTCATATAAAGCGCGTCGTCCGCCTGTGTTCCGGCAGACTCGCTGACTATATACGGTTCGAGTTTAAGGCCCTTTAACGCCGCCGCGAGCGGTTCAAATTCCGGTCCGTAAACGCCGTCTTCAAAAGTCAGGTGTTTTATTTCGCCCTTTCCGCCGTACATTATTTTAGAAAAATGCACGTGGAAATTTTTCATACGTTCGTAACCGAGCTCGCCTATCATATAACCGAGACGGTCGGCGTAATCTTTTTCCGTTTTAAGACTGCCCTGTTCGCGGGCGTTGACGTGCCCGAAATCCACGCAGGGACAAAAGCATTCGTCTATTTTGCAGAACTCCGTAATTTCTTCAACCGTACCTATCTGGGCGAGCTTGCCCATAGTTTCCGGACAGAATTTCAAGTTTTCGTAACCGTTGGCATAAATCAGATCACGCAAATATTTAAGCCGCTCCAAGGTGAGCGCAACGGCGTCTTCGCGCGAAGCTTTACCCTGCGCCGCCGGGTGGAACACAACTCTTTCCCCGCCTAAAAGCTTTAAATATTTTGCGCTGTCTAAAACGTAACCGAACGACTTTTGCGCCGACTCGTCTGAGGGATTTGCAAAATTTATAAAATAAGGCGCGTGAACGCTCAGCTCTACCTGCGCCTCTTTAAACGCCGCGCCGATAGAAAGAGCCTTGCCCTCGGACATACTGATGCCCCTGCCGAAAGAATACTCGTAGCAGTCAAGTCCTAAATCCCTGCAAAATCCCGCCGCCTGTTCGGTATGCTTATAACCCGCCTCGTAAAATCTTTGGCAATTTCCGCTCGGACCGAATTTAATCATTATTTTCCTCTGCCGGAGTTTCAGCCGGAATTTGCTCCGCCTGTTCTGTATCTCCGTTTTCGGGCAGTTCTTCCGCAGGCTGTTGTTCGGTGCAAGCCAACTCCGCTGAAATTTCCTCCGCGCCGGGCAGCTGTTCCGCTGGCTGTTCTTCCGCAGTAATTTGTTCTGCCTGTTCAAGATTGCCGTTTTCCGGCTGTTCTTCCGACATTACAAGATCTGCGGGCTGTTCCTCTTCAACGGGCTGCTCCTCGTTGGAAACATTACCGCCTATTGTTATTGCTATATCGCTTTCAATCCGGGAGCACAGCTCCTCGGGACAGTCGAATTTTTCAATTTCGCGCAGATAATCAACAAACTGCACGGTTACGGTTTTTCCGTACAAGTCCCCGCTGAAATCTACAATATGAACTTCGAGCACGCATTCCTCTTCGCCGAAAGTAGGTCTGCCGCCGAAGTTTAAAACCGCGTTATAGTCTTTGCCGTCCACTGTGCACACAGCCGAATACACGCCCTGTTTAACGGCAACTTTATTATCGGGATAGTGAATATTTACCGTGGGAAAACCGAGCGAGGTTCCGCGCTCGTGTCCGCCCTGTACTACTCCGCTTACAAAAAAATTCCTGCCGAGCTCTTCCGCCGCTTTTTTAACGTTGCCATCGGCTAAAAGGCGTTTAATTACGCTGGTGCCCACCTTTTCGTCTTCTAAAAGCACTTCCTTTACAGGCATATACCAAACGCCGCTGTCGTCGTCCTCCGCGTATTTTTTAAGCGTTGACGACTTGCCCTTTGCGCCCGCGCCGAAGCGGAAATCTTTACCGCTCATATAAGCTTTTATGTTGAGCTTTTCTTCGAGATTGTGCAAAAAATCGAGGGGCGGGGTCTTTTTAAACTCCTCGTCATAATCGATTTTCAATACGAATTTTACGTTAAATTCCTCGAATACGGAAAGCTTTTCCTCAAACGTATAAACCTGTTTGCCGTCGTCCTTGCCGTCGGTAAATGTCATAACGCCCAAATCAAGCCCGTTTATCTTTGCCTGTAATTTTGCTTTTTTAAGCAGCTCGGAATGACCGATATGAATGCTGTCAAAGCAGCCTAAAACAAGCAGGCACGGAAATTCGTATTCGTCGCAGTTGTACTTTACTATCTCTAACATAGCTTAGTCCTTATTTTTATAATAGATTGCTCTGCCCGGGCAATTCCGTAAAACGTTTCGCCCTGATAAATTTTATATAAACCGTCGGGCAGCCCGCATTCCGCGGGTAAACCGTTAAACAGCTTTTTCGACATAAACGCGTCGGGGTGAAACTCCGGATATGGCAGAACGCTTTCGGTGGGAATAACGTATTCAATAAAATTATCCTGCGTGAGCGCTTGCGTTTTTACCGAGTTTTCAATGGAAAACACGCCGCTTTTTGTTCTCTCCAACGCGCTCATTACTGCACAGGTGCCGAGCCTTGCCCCTATATCGCGGGCGAGCGAGCGTATGTACGTGCCGCCGCCGCACTCTATTTCAAAACCGAAACAGTCGGCGTTTTCACGTATGAGCTTTATAGAATATATTTCGACTTTCTTTTTTTCGAGTTCAAATTCCACTCCTTGCCGCGCAAGTTCGTATGCGCGTTTACCTGCAACGTTTTTTGCGCTGTACTTAGGCGGGAGCTGCATAATTCCGCCGGTAAACTCCGGCAAAACAGCCTTGATTTCCTCAGCGGAGGGTACTCTGCCCGCACTGTATACTACCTGTCCGGTCGTATCGAGAGTGTCGCTGTCCGCGCCGAATTTAAAATCCGCAATATATGTTTTTTTCTTTTTTAAAAAATAATCGAAAAGCCGCGCCGCATTGCCGAGCGCCACAGGCAAAACTCCCGACGCCATAGGATCGAGCGTGCCCATATGCCCGCACGGCGTTTTTGACAGCCGTTTTATAACCGCTACTTCTTTTGCGGACGACGCGCCCGCCGATTTGTTGATATTGATAAAACCCGTCATAAATTCTGGAATACGGCGTACGTGAGTTTTTCTATGACTTCTTCTATGCTGCCGAACACCATACAGCCGCTTGCGAGTATGTGCCCGCCGCCGCCGAACACCGACGCAACGGCGTTTACGTTTGCCGATTTGCTCCTCAGCGACGCCTTGTACTGGTTGTTTTTAAACTCCATCAGCGATATAGATACTTCCACTCCGTCGATTGTAAGCGGAAAATCCACAAAGCCCTCAGTCGCGCTCTTATCGGTTCCCGTCGCTTTCATATCCTCTGCCGATACAATGAGAAAAACGAGCCTGTCGTTTAACGCAAACCGCATTTTATTCATTACCCTGCCGTATAGCAGCGCGCGGTTTTTTGTCTGCGAGGAATACATTTTATAATTGATTTCGGTTATATCCGCGCCATAGCCGCGCAGATATGCCGCTGTTTCGTAGGTTTTTGCCGTTACATCCCTATGCGTGAAATTGCCGCTGTCGGTAATAAGTCCGAGCATTAAAACGTAGGCTATTTCTTCGGTCATCTGCCAGCCTGCTTTAATAAACAGCCCGGTTATTATCTCGCAGCTCGCGGGACAGTCTATAACATAATTGTATTTTGCGTAGCCTATATTTGATATATGGTGATCGATATTTATCGTTACACCCTTAAAGTTTGAATAACGTTTCTGAAAAATGCCGAGACGGTTTATATCGGCGCAGTCAACCGAAATAAAGCAGTCGTATTCACCGTCGGGCAACTGCGTTTTCACCTCGTTTACCGCGGGAATATAGCGGAATTTTTCGGGGGGCTCGTCCTCACAGCACATACAAACCTGCCTGCCCGCGTTTTTTAGCATCAAATACACTGCAAGCCCTGCGCCGAGCGCGTCGCCGTCGGGACGGAAATGGCAAAATACCGCTATTTTTTTTGCCGAATTTATTTTTTCAATTATGAGTTCTGCACTGTCATTCATTAATTTTAATCTTTATTTTCAATTTCAGATAAAAGCCTGTCTATTTTCGCGCCGTATTCCGCGCTGCCGTCGAGCATAAACCTTAACTCGGGCACGGTGCGCTGCGTCATAACCTTTGCAAGCTCGCGTCGGATATACGCGGCGTTTTCTTTTAATATTTCAAAGCTGTTTTCCGCGCGCTCTTTATCAGGATCGTAAATACTGATATACACCCTAGCGCTCTTCAAGTCGGGAGCGACGTCTACTTTAGTTACGCTAATAACCACCGAGAGCGACGGAAAGTTGTTTCTCAGCCTGCCGGAAATTATTTTGGATATTTCTATCTGATATTCGCCGGCAAGCCGTTCTCCTCTTATTCCTTTCATTTATGCGGTTACCTCTTCAATCAGATAACATTCTATTATATCGCCTATTTTTATATCGTTGAAACCTTCTATCGCGCAGCCGCACTCAAAGCCCGCGGCAACTTCCTTAACGTCGTCCTTAAAGCGTTTAAGCTGCCTTACGCCGCCCTCGACAATAAGTATATTGTCGCGGTAAATTCTGAGCTTGCCGCCTCTGACGATTTTTCCGTCGAGCACGTAACATCCTGCAATATTGCCTGCGCCGGTAATTTTGAAAGTCTGGCGAACCTCGCACTTGCCGAGCATAACGTCGCGGTATTTGGGAGTACGCATACCCTTTAAGAGCAGCTCCATATCGTCGAGTAGGTCGTATATTATTCTGTAACCTCTTACGTCAACCTTGCTGCGCTCCGCAAGCGTTTTAGCCTTTGCGTCGGGGCGTACGTTAAAGCCGAGTATTACGGCGTTTGCCGATTCTGCGAGCATTACGTCGCCCTCGGTTACAGCGCCTGCGGCGTAGTGTATTACTTTAACCGTTACTTCGTCGTTGGTGAGTTTCAACACGGACTGTCTTACAGCCTCTACCGAGCCCTGCACGTCACCCTTGATTATTACGTTGAGATATTTCATTTCGCCGTCGCCCATATTTGCAAACAGATCGTCAGAGGAAACAGAGGGAACTTTTTTGAGTAAATCCTCGCTCTGCTTTCTCTTTCTTTCCGCCTGTACCTTTTTCATAAGGTCTGCGGAAACGGCGTTTATGGTATCGCCGGAGTTGGGCACCGCGTCAAGTCCCAAAACGTTTACAGCCATTGACGGACCCGCTTCCTTAACGGTTTTGCCGAGGTCGTCTATCATTGCTCTTACTTTACCAGAAACCATACCGGAAACGAGGTTGTCGCCCGTTCTCAGCGTGCCGTTCTGCACAAGCACGGTGGCTACGGGACCTTTGCCCTTGTCGAGGCGGGCTTCTATAATTACGCCGCGCGCCTCTCTTGCGGGATTTGCCAAAAGCTCTTTCATTTCGGCTTTCAACAACAGTCCTTCCAAAAGGTCTTCTATACCCTCGCCCGTTTTACAGGAAATAGGATAAATCATAACGTCGCCGCCCCACTCCTCGGGAACAAGCCCGTGCTCGGTGAGCTGCTGTTTAACCCTGTCGGGATTTGCGCCGACTTTATCCATTTTGTTTACGGCGACTATAATATCTACGCCCGCGCTTTTTGCGTGGTTTATTGCTTCTACAGTCTGCGGCATTATACCGTCGTCCGCTGCGACTACGAGTATGACAATATCCGTAACCTGTGCACCTCTTGCGCGCATTGCAGTGAACGCCTCGTGACCTGGGGTATCGATAAAGGTTATGCCCTTGCCGTCAACCTTTACGGTGTACGCGCCGATATGCTGGGTTATGCCGCCCGCCTCGCCTGACGCAACGTGCGCCGAACGGATATAGTCCAAAAGCGACGTTTTGCCGTGGTCTACGTGACCCATAACCGTTACGACGGGTGCGCGGGGAACTAAGCTTTCAATTTCCTCCACAGTGTCCGCCTGCTGCTCGAAGAGCACTTCCTCCGCCGTTTTCTCGGGCTTATATTCAAGCTCTATTCCAAGCCCCGCGGCAATAAGCGCAGCCGTATCGTAATCGATAGACTCGTTTACCGTTTTTAAAATATTCTCCTTGAACAGACGTTTTGTAATTTCGCCTGCGGTTATGCCGAGCTTTTCGGATAAAACCTTTAAAGGTATATCGTTGGTCGTTACCACTGCGTGTTCGATTTTAATTGTCTGCGCGGTTTTCTGCTTGTCTTTTTTTACTCTTAACTTTCTGTAACCGCTCTTGTTTTCGTCGAAATCCTCTATGCTTGCGCCCTGCTGTTTTTGAAGCGCGCGCTTGGATAAAGGCGCGTGAGCCTTTTCGACGTACGTCTTTTCAAAACCCTTTTTCTTGTCCGCGCCGAAATTTTTGGGCTTGGTCTGCGCGGGAGGCACAGCTGCGGGAGCCGTACCGGTACCGAAACGGGGAGCGCCCGGACGGTTAAAGCCCTGCGCCGCACCGGGGCGGTTATAAGTAGCGCCGCCTGCGGGACGCGCGCCGTTCTGCGCCGTCTGACCCGGTACAAGAGGCTTGCGCGGAGGACGGTTATCCTTATTTATAAACGTTTTATTGTCGTTTCTGACAGGGCGCGTCTGGCTGTTTACGGCGGGTCTTGCGCCGTTTGCATACTGCCTGTTGCGGTTATCTGTCTGCACGCCGTTATTATAAGGCGCGGACGGTTGCGCGGGACGGGCAGACTGTACGGGAGGCTGCGGCTCCGCGGTTTGCGGCCCGGCGGTTTTTTTAGCGGCTTCGGCTGCCGCCTCGGCGGCTTTTTTGCTCTCTTCCGCTTTAAGCCTTTCCGCCCTCTCCTGTTCCGCCTGTTTTTCGGCAAGAAGAGCCTGTTCTGCGGCAACGCGCGCCGCATCCTCCGCGGCTTTCTGCGCTTCCGCCTGTTCGGCTTCGAGCTTTTTCTGCTTTATCGCGGCTTCTATATCGTTGAGCTTTTTTAAAATTTCCGATACGGTTCTTTCCGCACCGCTGATTTTTTTACTAAGCTCGCCGACGGCTCCGTCGGTTATAAGCCTGTTGATATTTTCGATATTCTCATACTTTCTTGCCATAAATACTCCTTAGGTTCTGAGTTTTACTTATAAATTACGTTATCTCCGGGATTTTCGCAAATAGCGCGCGCTAAATTTTCGTCGAGCACCGCGGCTACTTTGCAACCCGCTCTGTTAACCGATTTTTCAAAATCCTCTTTAAAATAGATTAGCGGACAGGAAAACCGGTTTTTAAATTTCATAATCAGTTTTTTTGTGTTTTCCGACGCGTTGTAATCGGCAATCAGAAGATACACCGTTTTTTTGATGTTTTCAACCGCGCCGCTGCCGCGTATAAGCTTGCCGGCTTTAATGGCAAACCCGATATATGTTTCAGCCTTTGCCAAAATATTCCTCCTCGATAGCCGTATATACTTTATCGTCTACCGCGCACGAAAAAACTTTATTTAACAGCTTTTGTTTTTTGAGTTTTTTAATGCACTCCGGGTTATTGCAGATATACGCGCCTCTGCCCGAGGCTTTGGAGGAAAAATCAATGAATATGTCGCTGTCCGCGGGCTTTACAATTCTCAGCATTTCCCGCTTTTCTTTGAGTTCGCGGCAGGCTATGCACATTCTGAGCGGGATTTTTTTTTGCTTTGTCATATTACTCGGAAAGCTCCGGAGCTTCTTCCGTCCGGCTTTCGGGCTCCGCCGTTTCCGCGGTTTCGGCATTGAGAAGTCCGAGCTTTTCCGCGTTGGACTGGCTCTTGACGTCTATTTTCCAACCCGTGAGTTTAACCGCCAGACGCGCGTTCTGTCCATCCTTGCCTATCGCAAGCGACAGCTTGTCGTCGGGAACTACCGCCATAGCCGATTTTTCGCCTTCGAGCTGGGTTACGGAAATTACTCTCGCGGGAGAAAGCGCTTTTGCTATAAATTCGAGAGGGTTCTCGCTCCAGGGGATTATATCGATTTTTTCGCCGCGGAGCTCTTCAACTATCGCGTTTACCCTCGCGCCCTTGTTGCCTATGCACGCGCCGACCGCGTCAACGCGCTCGTCGGTGGAGTAAATTGCTATTTTTGTGCGCGCGCCGGGCTCGCGGCTGATTTCCTTAATAACCACCGTGCCCTGTTTGATTTCGGGAACTTCTTCCTCGAAAAGCTTGCGGATAAGCCCCTGCGACGCGCGGCTTACGAGCACCTGCGCTCCCTTATAACCGCTCTTTACGCGCTTTACAAACACTTTTAACTTGTCGTTTACGTTATATTTTTCGCCGCGTACCTGGTCTGCGGGCATCATTACACCCTCAATCTGACCCTTGCCCAGCTCTACGTAAACGTTTTTGGAGTCGATTTTTCTTATAACGCCGACAATAAGCTCGCCCTCTTTATCGGAAAATTTACTGAGCGTCGCGTCCATTTCGGTTTCGCGGATTTTTTGCAGAATTACCTGCTTTGCAGTTTGCGCGGCTATACGCGAAAAATCCTTGGGTACGAATTTTTCGGTTATTGTATCCCCTATTTTAGCGCTCTTTTTTATAGCCTGCGCGTCGCTTAAAGAAATTTCGTTTTCGCCGTCTGTAACCTCTTCAACAACCGTTCTAACGGTAAAAAACTCTATCGAGCCTTTTTCGGGATTGAGCTTGATGTCAACAGCGCCTACCGTGCCTGCGTACTGCTTTTTGCAAGCCGAAACGAGCGCGCCGGAAAGCGCGGTTATAAACGTTTCCTGAGAAATTCCTTTCTCTTTCTCCAAATCCTGCATAGCTAAGAAAAAATCTTTATTAATCATTTTAAACTCCCGATTAATCGAATTTTATCGCCTTGTTTATTTTGGCGATTTTATTTTTCTGAATTTTTATTATTTCGTTATTTACTGAAACCGATACGGTGTTTTCGTCAAACTCCGTAAGCGTACCCTCCAAAAGCTTTTTGCCTTTGAGCGGCGCAAAGAGTCTGACTTCCACTTCCCCGCCCAGATTTCTTTTAAAATCGCGCTCCGTTTTAAACGGACGGTCAAGCCCGGGGCTCGATACGTTGAGCGTATAAGGTTTATCGTACGTAGGGTCGAGTTCATCTATAGGCTCCATTATAGCGTTATGGAATTTTTCGCAGGAGTTTAAATCAACTCCCCCTTCGGTTTCTATATAGACAGTCAGCGCGGTCTGTTTGTCGTTCCACTCGACGTCGACTATTTCTATGCCGAGCGGAGCTGCGATATTTTCCAGAAATCCGCGGATTTCGGAAAGCGGTTTTATTTGCATTGCTTACCCCATAAAAAACTATTGAGTGCTCTTGACAAGCACTCAATCTTAACATTGCTATTAAGGTTACCGTAATTCTACCACAAAACAAAATAAATTGCAAGCCATTATCCGGAAATATTCAGCATTTAGGCAAACTTTTTTTCATTCTGATAAGCTCTATAAATATTTTAGCGGTTGTAAGAGCGTCGTCTATAGCCCTGTGGTGGTTAAACGTTATATTAAACTTATCGGCAACCGTATTGAGTTTATAGTTCGATAAAAACAAAAGCTCCTGCGACAGCGGAATTGTATCTATTATTTTACGTTCGAGATTATAACCGCACTGCGCGCAGTAATGCTCCACAAACTTATAGTCGAAGCCAGCTATATTGTGTCCCACAAGAATACTGCCGTAACAGAACTTATAAAAATCGGGCATTACGTCCGCAAAAACAGGCGCGTCCGCAACCATTTCCTGCGTTATGCCGGTAAGATTGATTATTTCTTCGGACAGCCGTTTTTCCGGATTGATAAAGGTTGTAAAACTCTCCTTTATCTGACCGTCTATAACTTTAAAAGCGCCTATTTCTATAATCCTGTCCATATTCCCGCCGACCGGAGAACACATAAGCCCCGTTGTTTCCAAATCGAATACGACGAACGTTTTGCCTTTCAAACATTCGGGAACGGTTTTTCCGGTGAACAAGTCGGTTTGCTCTATATCCACGTACGGCTGCGGAAAAACGTTGTGATAGTTAAGGGGAACAGGCTTGGAAGCTCTTTTCTCAGGCTCGAATCCCTCGGGAGTTTTGCCGTAATCGATAGTTTTAACTGTGTATCTGAGCCCGCCGTTATACTCCTCGTTTACCCCGGTGCAGACGATACTGTCACCCACTTTCAACTCGCGGATTTTCTCTTCGCTTTTCACGCGCGGGAAATACGTCACGTAAGCCGTTGCGGAGCCGTCGTTAAGCGCAAAATTGAAAAAACTGCGCTCCGTTCCCCTTTTGCTGGTATACTTGCGCTCGCGGATATCTTCTATTGTGCCGCAAACCACTATATCTTCGCCCGAAACCATATTCAAGTCCGCAAGATATATTGCCGACTTCTGAATTTTATCGCCCTCGAAGTGCGTAAAATCACGTATGGAAAAAGTTCTGACGGGCGTTTCAAATTCTATTTCGTCTGGCGTTTCCTCTACTTCAAGGTCGGATAAGTCGCGCCCCGAACTTACCAACTCTCCGGAAAACTCCCCGCAGAAGCTCTTTTTAAGCTCCGAATTTACGGTGTTGCATAATCCGTCAGCGTTCAAAGACGGAGCAACGGCTATTTTATATGAAAATCCGCCGACTGTTTTTTCAACCGTAATATCGCCCGCAGACAAAGTACAGTAAACAGATTTTGATTTAACGCTTATTATTTCGTCTATCTTTTTTTCAACCATTTTACAGTCCGGGGTAAGCTTGATAACGTCCACCTCAAACGTAAAATACGAGGGCACGTACCTCCCCAGAATGCGTTCGGCAAGCGTTTTATCCTTGCCCGTAAATACCGTGTCGGTTACGAGTACGATTTTAACAAACGACCTCTTTGTAAAAACCGTAACCGAACGGATTATGCAGCTGCGCAAGCCCTGCTGCTCTCTTAATTCCTTTAATATCTGTTCCGTCATAAATCCGCACTTATTTTAAAAGCAAGTTAATTTGCCTGAAAAACTCCTCTTCGGCTTCCGCCGACGCAACTTTTTTTATAATTACGCCGTTTTTAAAAATAACGCAATAATCGCTTGCGCCAGCTATACCCAGGTCGCAGTCCTTCGCCTCGCCGGGTCCGTTGACAACGCAGCCCATTACGGCTATTTTCAGACTTTTGTTGAACGGCTCAACGTAGTCCGCAACTTTTTTGGCGAGCCCCATAGAGTTCCAGCCGCACCGACCGCAGGTAGGACAGGAAATCACGTTAACAAAGTTTTTATCAAGCCCCGCCGCACGCAAAATCGCGCGCGCGGCAACAACCTCTTTTACCGGGTCGTCGGTAATTGAAACACGCATAGTGTCACCTATACCGTCTAAAAGCAGCGCGCCGAGCGCAACCGCAGACTTGACCGTAGCCGCCTTTTCCGTCCCCGCTTCGGTAACGCCGATATGCATAGGATATCCGCATTTTTCAGACAGCAGCCTGTACGCTTTTACGGTAAGAGCAACGTCGGACGCCTTTACGGAAATTACTATATCGCTTATTCCGCGTTTTTCCAAAACCGCCACGTTTGACAGCGCGCTTTCAACGAGCGAGCGCTCGTTTTTGCCGTATTTTTCAAGAAAATGCTTTTCAACGCTGCCCGTGTTCGCGCCGACGCGCACAGGGATTTTATGAGCTTTCAAGCAATCGGCGACAAGTGAAATTTTGTCGTCGCCGCCTATATTTCCGGGGTTAATCCTAATTTTATCCGCGCCGTTTTCAATCGCGGCAACCGCAAGCCCCGCCGAAAAATGCACGTCGGCAACGAGCGGAATTTTTATTTTGTCTTTTATGGCTCTTACGGCTATTGCATCGGCTTCGTTGAGAATAGAAACGCGCACTATTTCACAGCCCGCGTTTTCGAGAGATTTTATCTGGGCAACCGTCCTGTCCGTATCCGCAGTCCGCGCAGTGCACATAGACTGGATTTTAACGCTCTCGCCGCCGCCTATTACCGTACCGCCGATATTGACTTTTTTGGTCGTTACGCTCATTTTTTACCGTCCATAAGCTTTTGAAGTTCTTCCATAAAACTCGATATATCCTTGAACGAACGGTAAACGCTGGCATAGCGCACGTAAGCAACTTCGTCATATTTGCGTATTTCGGTCATAACCATTTCGCCTATAGCTTTGGAGGAAATTTCCTGCTCCATAGAATTATATACCTGCTTGGCTACGCTTGTTGCCATTTCGTCTATTTCGCTCATAGAAACAGGGCGTTTTTCACAGGATTTAATTATTCCGTTTTTGACCTTGCGGATATCGAACGCCTGGCGCATTCCGCTGTTTTTTACGACGAGAACGGGCGTGTCCTCGATAGTTTCGTATGTTGTGTAACGCTTACCGCATTTTACGCATTCTCTTCTGCGCCTTATAGTTCTGCCCTCATCGGCAGAACGGCTGTCGATAACCTTACTGTCCTCGCACCCGCAATATATACATTTCATAGCAGAGCCCTCTTTATTGTATTTATTGGATAATTATACCACAATATATTGTAATTGTAAAGTGAGCTTAAAACAAAATTTAAAAATGTTGCGCGCGGCGCGTAAAAATGCTTGCATTTATTTTTTGATTTGTTATAATAATAAAGTCAGTTGCTACTGTGGCTCAGCTGGTAGAGCAGCTGATTCGTAATCAGCAGGTCGCCGGTTCGAATCCGGCCAGTAGCTCCAAAAAGAGCGTTGCATAATTGCAGCGCTTTTTTTGTTCCATTTACAAGCGATAATGTTTTTAAAAATGCCGCTTGCGGGATTTTTTGTGTTTTTAAGACATATTTTATAATATGAAATTCAGACCGACGGCATTTTTTATATCTATCGCGGCGGCGATTGCCGCTACGGTTATGATTTGCGCTGGCGCGTTTGCCTGCCGCGGCGGAAAAATAGATTTTTGCGCTACCTATTATATTTTATATTATTCACGGCGCGACAACGCACAGTCTGCCAACGCGGTTGCCGCCGCGGTAAGCGACTTCGGCGGAGCCGGCTACGTATTCGAGTACGACGGAGAGTTTTTTGTTACCGTTTCCTGCTATTACTCCTTTGAAGAAGCCGACTCTGTGCGCGCAAGTTTAAAACGGCGCGATTTAGATTGCGAAATTCTTGAAATAGAGATTGACGCTCCACGCATTTCAGGCGGAAACAGAAACACGCAATTATATGCAGGAAATTTAAATACGCTGAACTCCCTTTCGCGTATGGCGTACGACTGCGCAAACTCGCTTGATACCGGCGCTATGAATCAAAGCGGCGCAAAAGGCGTTTTAAAAGATATTCAGAAGAGTTTAAGCACGTTGATAATCGCCAACAAAAACAACTATTTCGGCGGAGAGCTGTTAAGACTTAATACCCTATGCGAAAATATTATGGACGGACGGCTGTATTCTAAGCAGCTGAGAACCTTTCAGATAGCCGCCTGCGACACGATAATAAGCCTTTCCTGCGGCGGTAGATTTTAAAAGACTGAAACAATAATTTTTTAACTTTGTTGTAAAAGTCTGGAAAGTGCGCAAAATAACGGTATGAACAGAAATAACTTTACCGCGCTTTGCGCAACTTTTTTGATGTGCGCGATTATGATAGTCTTTTACGCCGGTTTTGCAGTAAACAGAAATCCGCTTGCCATTGCAGACGCGCAAACAATAAGCGCAGCGAACGAGGACGATACTATTTCTAACGAAAAAGTAATATATCTTACGTTTGACGACGGACCCAGCGACAGAGTAACGCCCAAAATACTCGACGTTCTCATGGACGAGGGTGTAAAAGCCACGTTTTTTATAATAGGCAAAAACGCAGAAACGCGCAAATATCTTATCCGTCGCGAAATCGAAGAGGGGCACAGCGTTGCCGTGCACTCCTATTCGCACGACTACAAGGAAATTTATTCGTGCCCGGAAAAACTCATAAAAGACATAGACAAATGCAATGCGGTAATAAAAGATATAACGGGGAAAAAATCTAAAATTTACCGCTTCCCCGGAGGGAGCTTCTGGCTGCGCGACGAACTTATTAAAGCCGTGACCGCACACGGAATGAGATACGTGGACTGGAACGCCTCCACACGCGACGCGGAGCTTATAAACCCAACTCCCGCCGAGCTTTATAAAAGCGCGATAAATACGCCGGCGAACAGGGATTTGATTGTACTGCTCGCGCACGACTCTACTACGAGGACCTCTACGGCGCAGGCGCTGCGGGATATTATTAAATATTATAAAAACCGCGGTTATTTATTTGCCACTTTTAAATAAATTTACCCGCCCGGTTACCCGGGCGGGTATTAACTTTTCGGCAGCGTTTTTTATACGCCGTATTTGGCGCGGTATTCTTTCATTGCAGCAAGGTGTTCTTTACCGTCGATTACTCCGTTTTCTATAGCCGATATAATATCAGCCATAGTCACAATAGAATAGACTTTTACGCCGAATTCACTGTAAACTTCCTGAACAGCCGACATATTACTTTCAAGTCCGCGCTCCATTCGGTCCACGGATATAACCATTCCCGTTATCTCAACGTTTGCGGCGGCTTTAAGCTTGGGCAACATTTCCCTTAGTGCCTTGCCCGATGTCATAACGTCCTCTATGAGAATTACTTTTTCGCCGTCTTCAAGCTGTTTGCCAACGAAAAGTCCGCCCTCGCCGTGATCCTTTACCTCTTTACGGTCAAAACAATAGTACATATCTATACCGTGCTTGGAATAAAGCGAAACGGCAGCAGTTACCGCAAGAGGTATGCCTTTATAAGCGGGACCTACCAGCGTATCTGCTTTTAAGCCGTTTTCGGCTATACACTGCGCGTAATATTCGCCGAGCTTTGAAAGCTGCGCGCCTGATTTATAATTGCCCGTGTTTATAAAATAGGGAGCTTTTCTGCCGCTTTTAAGCGTAAACCCGCCGAATTTCAAAACGCCGTTTTCCACCATAAATTTAATAAACTGCTCTTTATAAGTCATATTTTCTCCTTAATTCATAGTAACAGTACCGACAATCTGATTGACGTCGGAAATATTATGACCGTCAAGCCACGCATTCATTTCGGAAATAATGCGCGGCATTGCGTTGGGGTCGGTAAAATTAGCGGTGCCCACCTGTACGGCGCGCGCGCCCGCCATCATAAACTCGATAGCGTCCGCGCCGCAGGTTATGCCGCCCATTCCTATAACCGGAATTTTAACGGCGTTTACGACCTCATAGACCATTCTCACGGCAACAGGCTTTATTCCCGCGCCCGATACTCCGCCCGTATTGTTGGCGAGCAGCGGTTTTCGGCGTTCGATATCTATAACCATACCCGTCAGCGTGTTTATGAGCGACACGCAGTCCGCGCCGCCGTTCTGCGCCGCAAGAGCATTTTTTGCTATACTCTCCACATTAGGCGAAAGCTTTACCATAAGCGGCGTTTTTGTGAGCGGCTCTTTTGAAGTTTTAGTTACCGCCTCCACGCTTTCGGGCTGTATTCCGAAAGCCATACCGCCTTTTTTTACGTTGGGACAGGAAATATTGAGCTCGACCATATCGACAAGCCCGTTTAAACGTTTGCATATTTTACCGTAGTCTTCAAGCGTTCTGCCCGCCACGTTGGCTATTATTTTTACGCCGAGCTTTTTTAAAAACATCAAATCGTTTTCAATGAAATACTCAACGCCCGGGTTCTGCAGCCCTACGGCGTTCAAAATAATACTTTTTCCCTCGGCTATACGCGGCACTGCGTTGCCAAGCCTCGGTTCCAGGGTCATACCCTTTGTACTTATGCCGCCGATTTGCGCAATATCGTAAATTTCGTTGTATTCTCTGCCGAAACCGAATGTACCGCTTGCCGCGATTACCGGGTTAGCGAACTTTACGCCGCATATTTCAACCTGTAAATTTGCCATAAATAATCCTCAGACCGACGGCGGCGAACAGTTTTTTAACTATTCTGCCGTCTTTCCGTTTTTTCCACACTTTGTACTTGCAATATTTAAGTTGACGCTCAGCCTCTCGGAGCGCTGCAGATTTCGCTTATTCGCTTTTCAGCTTCTTTAACTTTGGATATGTATTTAAGTTCTATTTTTCTGCCGTTAACGGTGAGTACCATTCCGCCCGTGCTTGCAACGCTGCCGTACCTGCCGCGCGTGAGCTTTAAAAGTATGTGAGAAATTTCTTCGGGCAGGCAGGACGAACCGTCGGGAAAATGGAATTTACCGTCGGAGTAGGTTATGAGCGCCTGCGGCATTTTGATAAATTTTAAAATTTGCACAACTGCGGTTACAGCGAGTATTGCGCCTACCGCAACGCCTATAACGATTGCGCCTGGCTCTCCGGCAACAAGACCTACGGCTATACCGCCGCCGATTAAAACCGCCGAGAGAACGGCTACGACAATGTAGCCGGGTAACAGATTAGCTTTTTTTGCAACAATTTCTTCCATAAAATCACCTCTTTATAATTCTATTTTATTAATATCGAACACCGGACCGTCTTTGCAGACCCGGGCGTTGCCTCCGACAGAAGTTTTACACACGCACACGAGGCACGCGCCTATACCGCACCCCATTCGCTCCTCCAAAGACACGTAACAGGGAATATTTATATTATTTTCGGCAAGTTTTTTCTTTAAAACGCTGAGCATTACGGGCGGACCGCAAGCAATTATCACGTCGGGCTTTGTATTGCCGAAGTCGGCTAAAAACGCCTCCACCGCGTTGCCTTTAACGCCCGCGCTTCCGTCATCCGTCGTGACCGTCAGCGTTTTACTCTTTTCAAATTCGTTTAAAAGGCAGGCGCACGACTTGCTGCGGAAACCTATATACGAATAAAAATCTTTTTGCTTATAATTTTCGCGGATAACCGACAGCAAAGGGAAAATGCCCACTCCGCCGCCTATTACCGCCACCGATTTATATGCCGATACGTCGAAGCCGTTACCGAGAGGAAGCAGAACGTCAAGCTTATCGCCCGGTTTCACTTCGGTAAGTTTTTTTGTTCCGCCGCCCTTTACCTGATAGCAAAGCGAAATATCCCTGCCCTCGGCAATGCAGATACCGAGCGGTCTTCTTAAAAGATATTCTCCGCCTACTGAAATATCCGCGAACTGTCCGCCGCGGATCTGCGCGGCTTCGGGCAGAGTAAGCGTTATCATATAGACGTTTTCGGCTATAACCGTATTGCTTTTGACTGTTGCGCGGTAGTCTTTCATTATTTACCCATTTTACCTATGGCGTTCTGCAAATCGGTTTGCATATCATAGCAAGCCTCGCGCGCAGCCTCGGCGAAGTCGAATTTTGCGTATTTGGGATTTTTATAAGCGCAGAGTATACCGCGCGAATTGTTTACTATACCGCCGAGCCCCTTTTTGTCAAAGCACACGCTGAGCATTTGCGCGTTTGCGCCCTGCGCGCCGTAGCCGGGAATAAGGAAAAACGTGTTGGGCAGGAGCTTGCGGAGATTTTCCGCCTCTTCGGGGTGGGTTGCGCCAACTACCGCGCCGACTTCCGAATAGCCCTGTTTACCCATACACTCTTTGCCCCATTCGGCGACGAGCTCTCCCATCTGTTCGTAAACGTATTTTCCGTTTTCAAGCTTTAAATTCTGCAGCTCGCCGCTCGAAGGGTTGGACGTTTTTACGAGCACGAAAATAGATTTGTCGCAGCTTTTGATATCGTCGATAAAGGGCTTTATGCCGTCAGTACCGAGATAGCCGTTGACCGTGAGCATATCGGCGGGAAATGCCCTTAATTCCTTATCGTTGACCACCGTTTTGCCTATGTATGCTTTGGAATAACAAGCCGCCGTTGAACCTATGTCGTTGCGCTTGCAGTCGGCAATTACCGTAAGACTTTTTTTGCGGGCGTATTTCAGGGTGTTTTCGTACGCTTTTATACCCGCCGAACCGTACATTTCATAATACGCTATCTGCACTTTTACCGCGGGCACTATGTCGTATACCCGGTCTATTATAGCTTTATTGAACTCGGTTATAGCGTTCGCCGCGCCTTTGAGGTCGGTTATTCCCGCTTTCATTTCGTCGGGAAGATAGTCAAAGCTTGTATCGAGCCCCACACAGGTGGGGTTTTGCATTGCCTTAATCTTTTTGATAAGCTTGTCAATCATTGTATTTTACTCCTCGTTTTTGTATTTTATATCGCCGTCTACTATTGTATAAACAACTTTACCGTAGACTTTATAACCTTTAAACGGCGTATTTTTGCCTTTGGATTTGAATTTTTCAGGGTCGATTACATAGCTTGCGGAAAGGTCTACCACCGCTAAATCAGCGGGTAAGCCCTCCTTTATTTCGCCAGTGCCGAGCCCTAAAATCCGGGCGGGGATTGCGCTCATTTTTTGCGAAAGCTCGCAGAGCGTTAAAACGCCGGATTTTACAAGATAAGTGTAGCTGAGCGCAAAGCTCGTTTCTATTCCGCTTATACCGAACGCCGCGAGGTTGTATTCAACCTGCTTATCTTTTACGGAATGGGGCGCGTGGTCGGTAACTATACAGTCGAGCGTGCCGTCTTTAAGAGCGTTGCATACGGCGAGCCTGTCTTTTTCCTCTCTGACCGGCGGATTGACCTTTGTATCGGTGTCGTAGCCGGTTATAATATCGTCCGTAAGGATAAAATAGTGCGGGCACGTTTCGGCGGTGACTTTTACGCCGCGGGCTTTCGCGCTCCTTATTATCTCCACGCCGCTGTACGTGGAAACGTGACAGACGTGTACGGGAACGTTTAAACTTTCGGCAAGCGCGATATCGCGGGCTATCATTATATCCTCCGCCGCGCGCAGACTGCCTTTTAACCCGGTGAGCGTGGAATTATATCCCTCGTTCACAACTCCGCCGTCAACGAGTTTTTTATCCTCGCAGTGACAAAGACATTTGAGGTTAAAACCGTTTGCATATTCCATTGCAAGACGCATTACGTAGGAATTTTCAACTGACGTTCCGTCGTCGCTCAAAGCTACTGCGCCCGCCGCTTTCATTTTGCCTATGTCGGAAAGACTTTCGCCCTGCTCGCCGCGCGTTATTGCGCCTATCGGATAAATTTTGCAGAGGTTTACTTCCTTTGCGCGGTTGATTATATAACTGACCACAACCGCGTTGTCGCAGACGGGGTTGGTATTAGGCATACAGCAAACGGAAGTGACTCCGCCCGCCACAGCCGCAAGCGAACCGCTTAAAATATCCTCTTTACCCTCGAAGCCGGGCTCGCGCAGATGCACGTGCATATCCACAAGACCGGGGATTACGTGTTTACCCTCGGCGTTTACAACCGTGCAGCCGCCGGACGGAATATTAACTCCGATTTTTGTTATTTTACCGTCTTCGGCGAGTAAATCGCACTTTTTTTCGCCGTCGGGAAGCACGAGCGTGCCGTCTTTTATAAGCAGTTTCATAAATTATTTTTCTCCCTGTACTCCGAAAGCAGCTTTAACAGCGCCATTCGCACGGCAACGCCGTTTGTAACCTGTTCCAAAATAAGGCTGTCCTTTCCGTCGATTAACTGCGGGGTAAGCTCCACGCCCCTGTTCACGGGACCGGGGTGCAATATTACGGCGTCCTTTTTGGCGAGTTTTAGAATACCGTCGTTTACGCCGTAGAATTTAGAGTATTCGGACAGCGAAGGTATAAGCCCGCCGTTCATTCTTTCAAGCTGTATTCTGAGCCCCATTACCGCGTCCGCGCCTTCAACCGCCTCTTCGCGGCTCTTGCAGATATGCGCGCCCAGCTTGTCCATTTCGGCGGGAATCATAGTCGCAGGAGCGTACATATAAACTTCTGCGCCGGCTTTTTGCAGTCCGAACAGATTGCTCATTGCAACGCGGCTGTGTTTTAAATCGCCGAGGATTGCAATTTTAAGTCCTTTTAATTTGCCGTAGCGGTTGCGTATAGTAAACATATCCAAAAGCGCCTGCGTGGGATGCTCGTGCATACCGTCGCCGCCGTTTAAAACGCTTGCCGTCACGTTTTCGGCGAGAAGCGCGGGCGCGCCCGCCATACTGTGGCGGATTACGATAAAATCCACGTTCATCGCGTTCAACGTTTTACCCGTGTCGATAAGAGTTTCGCCTTTCGATACCGAGCTTGCCGCAACGGAAATATTAATTTCGGTTGCGCCGAGCACCTTGCCCGCAAGCTCGAACGAGGTTCGCGTTCTCGTGCTGTTTTCGTAAAAAAGCGTGACGAGCGTTTTTCCTTTTAATAAATCGGAGCCCGTTTTTTTCAAAAGCAGCTCTTTCATCTTTACGGCGGTATTTAAAATTTCCTCAATTTCTTCCGCCGTGAGATTTTGTAACCCGATTAAATCTTTGTGACTGTACATATAATTTTACCAAATCAAAAAATAAAAGCGGCAGCACCTCTTATTGGGGCGCTTTTCCGCTTTTTAATGTAAGTTTGTAATTTATATTGCTAAAAACCATATTTTTTTCTGCCTTACAAATCTGAATGAATTATATCATATATATAAAATGCTTGTAAAGCGTTTGAGTTGAATTTTATTATAACATAGAAAAAGCCCCAAAATCAAGGGTTTTTGGGCAATTATGTAGGAATAGGCTATGAATAAACGAAGCCTAACTGCTCTTTTCTGCTTTTAACTACAACTTCATATAAAATATAAACGTCTTCCTTTTGGACTCAATCTTTAGGTTTCTGACTTCTTTTCCTATCGACTGGTCTGTCCTGTATCGGAAGGCGTTTTACTTCTTCAATTATTCGTGCTGCCGAACCATTTCCGCCAAGTCCGGCATAAGGGTCATATAAATAATCAACCAAGTTTTCATACTCATCGGGCGTAATATATCCTCTCTTTATATACTTTTTGCCCAAGTCCATTATTCGGTCATGCCCAAGACCTTTCAACATTTTAGATTTAATGTCCTTTCGATTTAATCTGTTCTGAATTAGCGACCACAGTCCTGTTGATGCTAAAATTGAACCCAAGAAACCAAATATAAGCGGTAACCAAAATTCCATATTACTCCTGTTCTGTGATAACCATTTTCTTCTGCACAATATTTACGCGCTTATTGAAAAGGTCTTCATACAATTTAATTAAATTTTTTCTTTGAATTTTTGTCAGCAATTTATAGTAAGAGCCCATCCAGCTTTTGAATGTATTTTCAACATTTTCGTACGTAGAAGAGCCTTCTAAAACCTTAACAGCTAACTTTTTAAGTTTACGACGGAAACTAACTACTCTATCGGGATTTAATTTTTTATAAAGTTTCCCATCATCTTTTAAATCATAAATAACTTGCAGGAATTTATACGAACTACAAAGCTTTACAATTCTTGTCTTTTTTGTGTTAATATGTATTCCAAGATCTTCGACTATTTGACAGATATTGCAATAAATATCAATCAGCTCTTCTTTTGTT
>CAJUPX010000025.1 GCA_910588685.1 uncultured Christensenellaceae bacterium
CCGTCCTTATCCAGAAATTTAATGTCGAAAGCCTTTGCGAAATTCTGACCGAGGTAATGCGTGGTTCCCGCCTGTAAGCTCTTTCCGTCCTTCATCATAGCTTCCATACCGTAGGTTGCAACCGCGCCCGCAAACTTCTCTTTTTCGGTTTTTCTGCCGCAGATTACGGGAATTGCCAAACAGTTTTCGGCAAATTCTTTGTACACGCCGAGCATCTTTTTTGTTTCCGCTTCCGCTTCTTCCGCGTTAGAGTGTGCGGAATGCCCCTCCTGCCACAAAAATTCAGACGTTCTCAAAAAAGGTCTTGTGGTCTTTTCCCAACGCATTACGTTAGCCCACTGGTTTATCAAAACAGGCAAATCGCGGTACGACTGCACCCATTTGGAGTACATATTGCCTATAATAGTTTCGGACGTGGGACGGATTGCAAGGGGCTCCGACAGCTCCTCTCCGCCGGCGTGCGTAACAACCGCCACTTCGGGAGCAAACCCCTCAACGTGCTCCGCCTCCTTAGTGAAAAAGCTCATAGGAATGAGCAGGGGGAAATATGCGTTTTCGTAGCCGTTGGCTTTGAAACGCGCGTTGCACTCGTTTTGAATGCTCTCCCAGATTGCGTAACCGTAGGGGCGTATTACCATTGTGCCCTTAACCGGACCGTAATCCACAAGCTTGGTTTTTACAACCACGTCGGTATACCACTGCGGAAAATCTTTTTCTATGTCGGCTATCTGATCAACTGCCATAATATAAATTTGCTCCTCGTATTTTTCCAAAGTATTATAACATAACGCACGGCAAATTCAAACTGTTTTTTTACATTTATTTTCATAAAATAATTTATAAATCACTTGTAATAAAATGCGGAATATATTATAATAATGTCGGCTTATGAATTATACTCAACTTAAAAAACTTAAAAGCGGAACGGACGTCCGCGGTATAGCCGTAGGAGACAGCTCCCCCGTTACGCTCACCGACGAAGCGGTGTTTTCCATAACCAAAGCGTTTTGCGTATGGCTCAAAGGCAAATACGGAAAAACCAACTTAAAAATTGCCGTCGGACACGACAGCCGCATTTCCGCCGACCGCATATGCGCCGCGGTAAAGTCCGCGCTCGTATCGTCGGGCGCAGACGTTGTGTTTACGGGGCTTTCGTCCACTCCGTCTATGTTCATTTTACTCAAAAAATCCGGGTTCGGCTGCGACGCTTCCGTAATGATTACCGCCTCGCACCTGCCGTACGACAGAAACGGGCTCAAATTCTTTACCCCCGAAGGCGGACTCGACGGAAAAGACATAGACGAAATACTCGAAATTGCGGGTAAAGGCGAATTTTTACACGGCTCCGGCACGGTGGAAAACAAGCCGTTTATGGACGGATACTCGGCTATTTTAATATCCGAAGTTGAAAGCGCCTGCGGCACCTTGCCGTTAAAGGGCAAAAAAATTATAGTGGACGCGGGCAACGGCGCGGGCGGATTTTTCACCGAAAAGGTGTTAAAGCCCCTCGGCGCGGACGTTTCGGGCAGTCAGTTTTTAGAACCCGACGGACGTTTCCCCAACCATATTCCCAACCCCGAAGACGAAAACGCTATACAGAGCCTGCGCTCGGCGGTGCTCAAAAACAAAGCCGACCTCGGAATCATTTTCGACACAGACGTGGACAGGGCTGCCTGCGTGGACGCCGACGGCAATAAAATAAACAGAAATTCATTAATCGCGCTGCTTTCAGCCATACTGTTAAAGGACGGCGGCGGCACTATCGTAACCGATTCGGTTACAAGCAACGGGCTTACCGAGTTTATAGAAAAGCACGGCGGCAAACATTTAAGATACAAGCGCGGCTATAAAAACGTTATAGATAAGTGTATAGAGCTGAACAACAGCGGCGTTAACAGCCCCCTCGCCATAGAAACGAGCGGACACGCGGCGTTCAGGGACAATTACTACCTCGACGACGGCGCGTATCTCATTGTAAGAATACTTATCTGCCTTTCGCAGCAGGCTGAAAAAGGACAAACTTTAAATTCGCTTATAGCCGGTTTAAAAATGCCCGCCGAGGAAAAAGAACTGCGCCTGACATTTACTGACAAAAGCGTTGATTTCAGAAAAGAGGGCAAACAAATTATTGAAGACCTTAAAGCCGCCGCCGAGAAAACGGACGGAATGGTTCTCGCCCCCGATAATTACGAGGGGGTAAAAATAACGCTCGGCAGCGGAACGTTTATTTTGAGAATGAGCGTGCACGACCCGCAGATACCTATTAACTTTGAAAGCGATTATACAGGCGGAAACAAAAAAACCGCGGAAACGTTGCTGTCGCTTTTAAACTACGGCTTTTTAAACACGGAAAACTTAAAAAATTTTATCAATAACTGATTAAGGAGAAATTTATGTCAATCAACACAAAATGCGTAGACACTTTGAGAATACTTTCCGCCGAAAGTATAGAAAAAGCCAAATCGGGACACCCCGGAATTTGCCTCGGAGCTGCTCCTATCGCATACGGACTCTTCGCCGATTTTCTAAATTTCAGCGTAAAAAACCCCAAGTGGGATAACCGCGACAGGTTTATTCTCTCCGCCGGTCACGGTTCTATGCTCTTATACTCGCTTCTGCACATATTCGGTTACAATGTAACCAAAGAGGACTTAATGCAGTTCAGACAGCTTGGCTCCAAAACGCCCGGTCACCCCGAGTACGGCGTAACCGACGGCGTGGAAACCTCCACCGGTCCCCTTGCGCAGGGTCTGGGCAACGCCGTGGGTTTTGCGGTTGCAGAAGCGCACCTGGCGGCTATATTCAACAAACCCGGCTATGAAATAGTAGACCACTACACCTACGTTTTGTGCGGCGACGGCTGCCTGGAAGAGGGCTTGAGCTACGAAGCCTGCTCTTTTGCTGGCACCCAGAAGCTCGGCAAGCTCATTCTCCTTTACGATAAGAACAACATCACAATCGAGGGCGATATATCCACCAACTTCACCGAGGATACGGCTACGCGCTTTGCAGCGCAGGGCTGGCAGGTTATCCGCGTGCCCGACGCAAACGATTTGGCTATGTTAAGAGCGGCAATAACCAAAGCCAAGGCGGAAACGGAACGCCCCTCAATAGTTATCTGCAACACTAAAATAGGCTACGGCAGCCCGCTGGAAAACTCGGCGGACGTGCACGGCGCGCCTATGGGCGAAGCAAACCTCATAGAAACTAAAAAGAGACTCAACTGGACGGAAGAGCCGTTTGAGGTGCCCGAGGATGTAAAAGAGCACTGCCGCCGCATTGCAGAGAAAAAGGCGCAGGAAGAGGAAAAATGGAACGAGCTGTTTGAAAGATACGAAAAGGTATACCCCCTGCTCGCCGCAAAATACAAGCAGTTTAAAGAGGGGTACGATATAGACCTCGCCCAGCTCGAAGCGCTTATAGACCGCGACAAGGCGGACGCGACCCGTACGAGCGGCGGCATAATACTTAACGCGCTTGCAAACAATATGCCCAACCTTATGTCCGGTTCGGCAGACCTTGCCCCCTCCACAAAAACCGAACTCAAGGGCAAAGGTCATTTCTCGCCCGAAAACAGAGCGGGCTGCAATATAAGGTTCGGCATACGCGAGCACGCAATGGCGGCAATCTGCAACGGCATATCGCTGCACGGCGGGCTTAAAATAGTTTGCTCCACTTTCTTTTCTTTCTCCGATTATATGAAAGCGGGCATACGTATGAGCGCGCTTATGAAAACGCCCGTAATTTACGTTATGACGCACGACTCCATAGGCGTTGGCGAGGACGGTCCCACGCACCAGCCGGTAGAGCAGCTTATCGCGCTCCGCTCTATCCCCGGGCTCAGCGTGTACCGCCCCTGCGACGGTATGGAAACGGTAGCCGCGTATGCATATGCGTTCACGCACGACAATCCCACCGTTATAGTGCTTTCGCGCCAGAACCTAAACCAGTACGCAACGACGAGCGAAAACGCATTGAACGGCGCGTATATTTTAGACGACTGCAAAGACGAGCCCGACGTATTGCTCATAGGCACCGGCTCTGAAATTCAGCTGTGCGTGGAGGCAAAAAAACTGCTCGAAGACGAAAACCTCAACGTACGCGTAGTTTCAATGCCGTGTATGAACGAGTTTGACAGCCGGAGCGCGGAATACAAACAGTCGGTATTGCCCGATTCCGTAAAAGCCCGCGTTTGCGTTGAGGCGGCTTCGCACTACTCCTGGTATCAGTACGCGCGCGACTACGGCGAGATTATAGCTATGACCACTTTCGGTGTTTCCGGACCTGCAAAAGTACTTTTCGAGCATTTCGGTTTCACCCCCGAAAACGTAGCCGACGCGGCCAAGAGGTCGATAATAACCCTCAGAACGGAGAACATAAACGTTCCCGCCAACTTAAAGAAAGGTAAAAGATAATTAATTTATAACGTTAACCCGCGCCGCCTTTGTAAAGGCGGCGCGGATTTATAATAAGCAAAAAATTTATTAATTTTAAATCAGCGTTAAAGGCAGAACTAATCTGACATAAATAAATTTCAATATGGCTTTTAGCCGTTTCCTAACACAAATAATAATTAAAACTGTATAATCAATTTATGAATAAATTTTTTAGGAGATTTTTATGAAAAAATTTATAAAGATTGATTTAATTAAAGACTATATACGCACAAACAATTTAACAAATTCAGAATTTTGTAAATTATGCAATATCCGTATTTTAACCCTTGAACGCATTTTAAATGATGATATTCACGTTGAATTAAATGCAATATTACGAATATCACGCATTTTGAAAATAAGATTATGCGAAATGTTTTACGACAGTTAAAAATACGCCCCGCGGGTTATGCCCGCGGGGCGTATCTGTTTCTACTTTTATATTATTCCGGTTGATTAACAATAAACGCGGGATAACCGTGTCCGTACCACACGTCAACGGCGGAACCGTCCGCCTTAAAATCGTATTTTGAACCTCTGCCGCCGAAATCAGCCGACGAGTTGGGCGCAAACAGCCTCGCGGCAACCGCGTTGCCGCTTCCGTCCGTCACTTTAACGTAAACGGGATCGTCCTGCGCATCAATCATAAATAAACATATATCGCCTATTTGCAGAGCGTAAGGGTCGCTTTCGGTACCTGCGCCGTTCTCCTTATCGCATACAATACTGAACTTCACTTCGGCAACGTCGCCGCCGAATTTCTCTCCGAGCATTGCGCCGAACGAAAAACTCTGCCCCTCTTTAACGTACGCAACCAGCTTAAACGCGCCCGTCTTACCTTCCGCATCCTCTTCAAACACAAATCCGTAACCGCCGGTAAGCGTAACGTATTCGCAATCGGAGCTTATCACGTAAAAACCCGTGACGTCTGCAACAAACGAATTGTGCACCGTTCCGCCCTTAGCCGTAAAGTGGAAGCTGTTGTACTGCGTTTCGGGCGTGCCGTCGTAGACTTCCGCAACGTAAGGGTTGTGCTCAGAGCCCTGCGGCGCGTTGAGTTTAACCGTAAACTTGAAATCCGCCGCCGCGCCGTCGCTCATAGAAACGCTGAAACTATACCTGCCGTCGGTTGACAGAGTAAGCCTTATATCCGCGCCCGTAGTTTCTCCGCACTTAAACACCGCTTTGTCGTTTTCAGCGTACACGCTGTAAAAAATTTCTTCGGATTCCGCAACCGAGTCCTTAACCGAAAGTCTGTAATAAACGGTTGCGCCCGCGGCAACGCTCGCGTTAAATTCGCCTGCGTCCGATATATCTATGGGGTTTGACTCCGAGCCGCCCTTATCGGACGACTCCTCTACGGTAAGCGTAAACGACACCACAACCCTTGTTCCGTCGCTTATGGCAAGCGTAAAAAGATAATCGCCATTTTCGTCCGCAATCAGCTCAACGGGATTTCCCGTGCGCGTGCCGCTCGTAAACGCGGCTTTTGTCTGCCCCGATGAAACGGTAAACGCCTTGCCCTCCGCAGGCGCGGGCGCCGTAACCTTAAAATAGAGCGTTGCGCCCTCCGGCACCGTAACCCTCGTGCTGCCGGTTTTAGAAATTATTACAGGATTATCCTTAGTCCCCTCTTCGGGCTTAGGGTCGGGCTTGTCGCCGGGGTCGGGTTTATTGCCCGGCTGTTCCGTTCCCGACGGGTTATCGTTATCATTATCTCCGTTTTTGCACGCAGCCGCAAAACAAACGCAAAGCGCGACGCATACGGTAAGCAGAGCTAATAAAATTATTTTAAACTTTTTCATCTCGTACTCCATATTATTATAATATAAGCGTTTTTTTATAGTTTAACCGAATACCGCCCGTTTGTCAAATATATTTTCATAAAATTACAAAAAACCTGCATAATATATGCAGGAATGAATAATTGTATAAAATTTTGAAATTAATTAACGTTAATTCCTGTCAGATTAATAACCACCATTTCGGGGCGGTTGAAAAGCCGCAGCGGACACTGTGAATTGCCCAGCCCGCGCGAAATAACTATGCGCGTTTTGCCGCAGGTATGCACGCCCGAAGTGAGCGCGGGAAAAACGCCCTGCCCGGGCGAATATACGCCGATTCCCGTAAACGGTATGCGCCACTGTCCGCCGTGCGCGTGGCCGCACAGTACGACGTCGTAGCCCGCCTCGGCATATTTTTCCGCGTATTCGGGTCTGTGCGCGAGCAAAAGCTTAGGATAGCCGCCGGGTGGTGTAATTTTAAATATTTTATCGTTTTTGAGCGAAGCGCAGTTAAGCCCTGTAACGCTCAGCCCGCAAACCTGCTCCGTACAATCGTCAAGCACGCGCGCACCCGCCGCCGCAAGCCGTTCCCTGAACTGCGCGTAGCCTTTGTTGCGCATTTCGTGATTGCCCGAAACGTAAACAACCGGCGCGATTTTGCTTATGTTTTCAACGAGTTCTAACGCAACTTCTATATTTTTCTGCGTATACAGATGAATAATATCGCCCGTAACCGCAATAAAATCCGGGGATTGCGCGGCGATTTTTTTTATCAGTCTTTTATTGCTTTTGCCGAACAGCTTACCGTGCAAGTCGGAAAGATGCACTATTTTTAAACCGCGTTCAAGCCCCGCAACCGCAATTTTACGGCGCGTGGTTTTAAGCCAGGAATTATTCAGCCAGATAAACGCTAAAACGGCTAAAACTCCGCCGGCAACGCCCAGCGCAATATAAAAAAACGTCATTTAACTCCTTTTTAAGGCGCGGCGAACACCGACCTGTAAATTTTTTTACCGCGTGACTTGAACAGCCTTTCGTGCTCGGTTTCCACGTCCCCCTCAACGGGCTGCGCGTAATCGAAACAGACATATTTTTGTATAAATCCCTCCGAAAGCATACTCTCGCGCGAGAACTCGAAAAAATCCCCGTCGTCGGTCTTTTGCACTATCTCCCCGCCCGGTTTTAAAAGCCGCTTGTATATCCGCAGAAATCTCGGGTGCGTGAGCCGCTGTTTTTTATAGCCCTCTTTGGGCAGCGGATTTGAAAAATTAAGATAAATTTTATCAACCGAGCCGTCGGCGAAATACTTTGTTAAAACCTCCGCGGCGCAGTTTAAAAAATACACGTTTTTAATATTTTCGTCTTTTACGCGTTCAAGCGCCTCTATTAAAACGTTGGAAATCTTTTCGCACGCAACGTAGTTTATACCGGGGTTGAGCTTTGCCGTTTCGCAAACGAATTTGCCTTTGCCGCAGCCTATTTCCAGAACAACCGCGTTGCCGTTGCCGAAAATTGCCCGCAAATCGAGCAATTCCTTTGTATTTGCCGCCCTGAGCATATTTTTATCGGACAGGTCGGCGACAGTTACTATATCCGAGCAAGCTTTTAGCCGCTCTTCCAGATTACATTTTTTGTGCATTCTCATAATACGTGTACCCGTACGGTATTTTATCATTTTGCGCGGCGTTTGGCAAGTGTGAAAAGGTTATATATTTATTTTAATTTTATTTTAAGGCAAAGCGTTTAAAAGCCTGAAAAAACAGTTAAAAATAACCGTCGGGTGAAAAAATCTAATTTTATTCCGTGGCGTCGGACGGAAAACGGAGTAAAAATGACTTTAATACAGATTATAGATACTTTCACCTTTTACGGCGCGGACGTTATTTTGCTTGCCTGGCTTACCAACGTAACCGTATATCTGCTGAAAATAAGCGTATTAAAAAAAATGCAGAAAAAACTTTTGACCTTTGTGCCGTTTATAACGGGCACCGTGCTTTACGCGGCGTACGCCGCCGTGCGCAATTTAAGTTTTACGTATATTTTTGCTAATTATACGCAGATACTCGAACACGGACTGTCGGTCGGCGCGGTTTCTACGCTATTATACGTAATTTACGAGCAGTTTGTGCGGCAGGATAAAAGCCTTACGGCTCGCGAGGGGGTAATTAAGGCGCTTATAGCGGGTTTTGTGCCCACGGATAAGCAGGAACGTACGGCAAAGCTTATTGCCGAAGCCGTTGCAAAAGACGTAACGGGCAGCGGCGCGGAGCGCGCGGCGGAGATACTTTTTAATAACTCCGGCGAAGACGTTACCGAAAAGGAAATTGCTTTACTGTCCAAATTAATTATAGAAGCCCTTTCCGGCCTGCACGAATAGTCCCGCGCGGTCTTCCCCCTTTTAGGGGGAAGATTTTTGCAATTTTCCGGAGAAATAAGGCGTTTTTTGCATAATCGGCGCGATTTGAAAAAAATTTGTGAAAAAACGTTGACAAAACAAACTTTGCATAGTATAATTCAAACGAAGCGTGAAAGTTTACGCTGTTTTTGCGTTTCGTTTTAAAATAATTGTTAACCCTTTTAAGGGCGGCAAAAATATATTATAAATGAAGGAAGGTATTTATTTATGAACAAGAAAAAAATTATTGCGATAGGTGCAACCGCTACTTCTCTGTTACTTATCGCAGGCATCGGCGTTGCAACCTGGGCTATTACCAGCACCAACGGAAAAGTAACTACACCCGGCGATAACATCGACATCGGCGTTGTTCCCCCTGAATATACCGACGCAGACTGGGGCACGATAGCTATTAACAATGCAAATGATTTCAGAGTAGCGTTCGACCAGAACCAGATTTTATTTACAACCGGAATGACCGCAAACTCGGAGTGGGAAGGTTTTTATGATCTCCCCGAAACAACCACGCATATAACGGCAACCTGGTCGTTGACCAAAACGGACGACACTGCTCCTAATCTTCTTGACGGCAGCGTTGAATTCTATGCTTATATTTATCTTGAAAACACAACGCAGGTTGGCCCTGAAAAATTTACCGATTACGTTGATTTTGTAACGAGCGGTTCGGGCGACGCTTGGACTAACGTTAGCGGCGCGTCTAAACAGGTAATCAGTGCAAAAGCCATAACCAAAGGCGACAAAGTAATAACAGGTTATTTGTGCTATGAATATCAGCTTGCAGTAGGAACTTCAAACAATATGGGCGTTACAGTTCCTTTAAACAGCGGCGCACCTGCCTGGGTAAGCGGCAAAATTACGCTTACAATCAACCTTGACAATCTGCTTTTATACAAGGACGGTAAATTTAACGATTTGGAAAATGATTTACCTACATTCCAGACCGTTGCAACCCAAGTAACCAACCCTGTTAAAGTAGTTATCGAAGCCAGGTCAAAAGAAGAAGCAGCTAAAAACTAATTGAATAACTCTTCCTTACGGGAAGACAATTAAAAGTATGTAAGGGAGAGCCTTTTGGCTCTCCCTTTAAAAAAAATTTATAAATTGCAAAAAATAAATATATGAAGCTTTGTATAACGCCCTCCGTGATTATATTAATTGCCGTTATGATTGTCGTAGTGGGGCTGATTTCCGCGGCTTTTATAGTTTTAGGCAGATATTTTGCCAAAACCATAAAAGCGGGCAGGGACGACAAAGAGCTTACCGTTACTTTAAAAAAGAAGTTTAAAAAGGCGCGGCAAAATTGCAACGGATACGTTGAATTTTTAAATTTGAAAAGCAAAAAACAGAAAACACTGTCTGTAATAAGCTCGGTATTCTATATTACCGTTACGGTAATTGCCGTGCTTGTTGCGGCGCTGGCAGTATATTCGCGCGCGCGCGAGGGGCAGTTTTTTTTGGGAAACAGGGCGTACGTAATAATTGCAACGGGCTCTATGTCGCAGCGCAACGAACAAAACCCCTACTTCCGCTATCTTGCAGAGCACCCCGAAGTCACAGACGATATGGGGCAGATACCCGTAAGCGCGTTTGTGGAAATTAAACGCGGCAACGGAAATTACAACCTTTACGACGTTGTGGCGTTTGAACACCGCGGAGTAACTTATGTGCACCGAATTATCCATATAAGCGAAGACGGACTCTACACTACTATGGGTGATTCAAACAACAGCTCTCTGCCGTTTGAAAAGAATATGCCCGCAAGTATGATTATAGGCGTTTACAGCGGCAAACAAAATATTACACTCGGCAAAATTCTTACGTTTTTAAAATCGAATATAGGCATAATAACTCTGGCGGCGCTTATAGCGTTTCTGTTTATGGCGAGCATTGCCAAAACGTACGTAACAAACGCTTCCGCCGAACGAACCAGGACTATAGCCGAAAACCTTGACCGTCAAAACGGCATTTTAGGCAAAGACGACCGGTAAAATTATGAATAAACTCAACGTAATGCAAAAGTTTATAGCTTTTATTGCAGCGTGCGTATCGCTCGTTGCGGTTTTTGCGTTGAGCGGCAGCGGATACTCGCAATGGACGTATGTAAAAAGCGGCTCGGCTCTTTCGGAGCCCGCTAATTTTGACTGCGGACTGACCGTTTGGTATCACTCTGCAACCGTTTACGACCCCGACGGCAATATCCTTTGGCATAAAAACGACTATTTAAAAGGCGAAACCGTAACGATAAACGACGTTATTACAATTGACGGCGAAGACGGCACGCAAACCCTTACTCTTGCAAAATCTGTTTACAACTATCTTACTGCGCTTACGTTCAGACGCGCATACTTAGCCGACGAAAACGGCGTTGAAATATGCTCGTTTAAAAAGAGAACAAACGAAGACGAATATTTAACGATAGCCTCCGGGCAATGGGTGTTAAACTTTCACGATATAGATTTATCGGCTGTTAAAAACTATATATTCAAATTAGTAATAAATTAAAAAGCCCGGCTGTGCCGGACTTTTATTATTTCCGCCGTTAACGGCGGATTTTTTGTTAGCTGACGCTCTGTATATCTATATTATATTTTACCCGAATACGGGAGAGCAAATCGTTTGAAAAGGCGTCGTAATACTTGTTGTTGAATTTATATAACATTTCCTTAAGCCCCAAAAGGTCGCTGTCGGTTTTAACGCACTGCTCAATAAGCCCGTTAAAACACCGTTCCATTTCCTTGTTGGCGCTCTGTAAAATCACGTTTGAAACCTCGTCGTCTTTCATAATTTTTTCGGGGTCCACCACTACCCGGACGCCCTGTATAAGCGCTTTGGCTTTAAAACTTATAGTCACCTCTGGCACACCGTTGTTTACTTTTAAATCCACTCCGCTCTTTACGTATTTTAGACCGAGCGTGTAATGCAAATCCTCCGCGTCGCATTGCAACACCGCAACCCTGATTTTATTTACAAGCACGGCAAGCGCAAACGACTGGGTATCGTCAAGCACGCCCTTAAAATGTCCCTCTGAAAAAAACGCCGTTTTGTGGGTTACGAACTCCACCGTCTGACCGCCGCTCTGTCCGCTCTGTCCGCTTTGACCCTGCTGACCGCCTCCGCCGCCCGAGCCGCCGCTCTGCCCCTGCTCTCCGCCTTGACCGCCCTGACCGCTTTGACCCTGCTGCCCTTGCTGTTCTCCGCCCTGTTGCTCGTCCTGCGGAATAGGCTCGCCGCCCTTATTGCCTCCGTTGCCGCCATCCTGCGACGTGCCGGGCATTACCGGCTGAACGTAGGACATAAAACACGCCCGGCTCTTCGAGTATTCCAAAAGCGCAATATCCTTTAAGTTCTGGGCAATAGCGTTACCCGATTTGTTAATCTCGTCTGACAGAACGTTACGGATAGCCTCGGACGTGCGGTCTGAAACCTCCGATTTCATAGCGAGCATATCGGACGCGTTGCCTTCGCACATAGCCACCAAAGTAGTAAGCTCGGAATAATTTTTTCTGTAAAAACAGCCGAGCACTCTGAACACGTCTTTATCGCGGCACGTTTCGCCTACCAGAATAAGCTGGCAAAATTGAAGCTTGGGATACAAGCCGAGCTTACTGTTTATTTCGTCAAGCGCGTCGGCTATGGTCAGCCCGCTGCCCTGCACGAGAGTGTATTTAATGTTTTCGCCGCTTTGCGAGGGCTGCGGAACGGCAACTTCGGCGGTTACTACAACCTCCTCTTCGGGACAGTCTATGCCGACGGCGGTTATTATTGAGGTTTTGTGTATATCCATCAGTCCGAAATCGTTGGTAAAAAACAGACCCATAAGCGCAATGAACAGCAGCCAATATAAAACGCTTGAAATTTTTCCTTTATCCAGCCTTTTTTTCATTTTTTCTCCTTTTCAGCGTCCACGCAAGCAGGGGAATTGCCAACACAAAAATTATTGACGGTATCCAGAACCAGCCCGTAAACAACTCGTAAATAGCGCCGTAATATTTATCGAAAATCAACACGGTAAGAGCAAACAGCGCGTTTATAACCAAAGAAACTACGGCGAGTCTGTCCGTACCTATGCATTTAGCCGCCGTGTGTACGCCGAGCTGGATATTCAGAACCAGAGAGAACAGCAGAACTACTTCCAAAACGAAAAGTATGAGCAAATCTATTCTGCCTATAGATTCAATCGCCGAGAAAAACAGCGAAGTGCGGGCGATTGCAAAAGTACGCGACGAAGCTATTCCGCCGTATATGCCCTGGAATATTGCAAGGAAAAACAGCACGGTAAGCGCGCCGGCGGCATAGCTTAAAGTAATTTTTGCAGCGTCGCCCTTGCGGTATTTGAAATGCCCCATAAACATCAAAAGCCAGCACGGCTCTGTAAACCAGAGCGCGGTGTCGCCCACGCCTTTTATAATGTCCGCGGGCGGCTCTTTGAGCATTGGCAAAAGCGTAACGAACTTCGCTTCGCCTACGCCCATTAAAAATATAAGCGTCATACAAACGGCAAAGATAGGCGCGCATATGTCGGCGCACCTGCCTATGTTGGTAAAAGATTTGCAGGCTGCATAAGCCGTGAATATGAAAAACGGTAAAAATACCACACGCGTTGACGTGGTGTCGTAAAATATAGCGTGGATATACTGCTCGTGTTCAAAAATGGGCATAAACGCCGCAAGCAGAAAATACACGGCAAAAAAGCCGAAAACTACGCGCGCGCCGACCTTGCCCATACTGTCGCGCAAAAGTCCGTAAAAGGTTTTGTCCGTACGCGAGCTTAAAATAGCAAGGCTGAGTATTACGAGCGTGCTTATTACAAAGTTAACGAGCGCGGGGAACAGCAAATCGCGGCGGCAAGCCGCACTGAGCACCGACGGATACATTAAAAGGCGCGAAGCCGCCGTATAAGCAAACAGTATAAAACAAACCTGTCTTGTATTAATCTTCATTTTTTTTGAGCCTCACTTTATCGTCGGAGTTGAACACTCCCGGGCGTTTTTCGAGCGCGAACATATTTGCTTTGACCAGGCTGTCGTATAAATCGCTTTTTACGAGCGGGGCAAACGGAGCAAGCAGCGGCACGCCGTAGCTCTGTTCGTTTACAAGATAACAGATTATATACGCGCCTAAAATAACCATAGAAAACGGACCGAGACTGCCCGCAACGATTAAAAACATCCAGCGCAGCATAGTTGTCGTTTCAATGTTGCTCGGCACGGTGTACAGGCAGATTGCCGAAAACGCTATTATAATTATAGCCGGCGTGGATATAATTCCCGCTTTTACCGCCGTATCGCCGAGCACGAGCGCGCCGACAACCGACAGCGCAAGCCCTACGTATTTGGGCATTCGTATGGACGCTTCGTTTAAAACTTCGAGCACAAACAGCGTTAAAAACATCTCCACGCTCGGCGTCAGCGCAAGCCCCGCAACCGAGCTGGATATATTCATCAGCAGTTTAAAGGGAATTATCTGTATTTTGAAGAGCTGCGCCGTTATATAAAGCGCTGGCAGAAAAATTCCGACCATAAGCGCAAGCACGCGCAGTATGCGCAGCGCGGTTGCTCTGTACGAGGTTATATAATAATCCTCTACCGACTGGAAATCTTCAACCAGCATATACGGAACCGTGAGGCAGATGGGCGAGCCGTCCACAACTATTCCCACTCTGCCCTCGCAAACCTTGGCGCAGAAAACGTCGGGCTTTTCGGCTATACCGCACTGTTTGAAAAGCGAGCGCGGATGACGCGTCATAAAATTGGATATATACGACGAATCCGCCACAATGTCTATTTCGTTGTTTTTTATCTGCTTTTCTATTTTTTCGGGCAGACCCTTGGGGCAGGTGCCCTCGATATAAACTATTGCAACGGCGGTTTCGGACTTTTTGCCGACCGTTATGGTTTTTACCATAAAATCAGGGGATTTTATACGTTTGCGTATAAGCCCCATATTTATTTTTATGTCCTCTATAAATCCCTCGCGGGGCCCGTGGACGGCAACCTGTGTGGGCGGCTCGGCAACGGCGCGGACGGGCGGACTTTTCAGCCCCGCTATCATAAAAGATTTTTCGCCGTCTATAAATACCGCAACGTTTCCCGCGGAAATCTCTTTTATCGCGTCCTTTATCTTTTCCCCGTCCTTGAATTCGGGCGAGGCAATCATTTTCTTTATCTGTTCGTATTCCGCGTCTTTTTTACACTCGGATAACGGTTTAATTACAAGCTCGCCCAAAAGCTCCTTGTTAATCAGACCGTCCGCGTAAATCGCGGCAAACTTCTTTCCCTCTTTTGACGTAAACTCGAATACGAGCACATCTTCGGACTTCAAAACGTCCTTTACCGCTTTAATATTTTTTTCTAAAGTAGCCATACGGGTATCAAACCTCAAAAATACATTTTTACGGGCACAATCGCAGTTTATACGTCCAAACCGCTTGGGGTTTGCTACCCGTATAACTATTATCGGTAAAATTTTTTAAAATATTTATCTAAAACTCTTGACAACGAATACTATGTAATGTATAGTATTATACGTAGCGGGGTATTTAATGGACGTACAGCTCAAAAAAGGAATACTTGAAATATGCGTATTGCAGGCTATCAGCCGCGAGGAAAGCTACGGTTATAAAATAATCAGCGACCTCAGCGGCGTGGTTGAGCTGTCGGAAAGCACCCTGTACCCTATTTTAAAAAGGTGCGAAGCCGCGGGATATTTAACCACTCACACCAAGGAATATTCCGGCAGGCTGCGGCGATACTACAAAATAACAAAGCAAGGACTGCAAAGACTTGCGGCAGGCAAAAACGATTTACTCGAAATAGGATTTATTTATAAAAAACTGTTCGGAGGGAGATTATGACATATAACGAATGGAGAGACGAATTAAAATCTAATCTTTTGAGCGTTTCACCGAGCGAGCGCAGGCGAGTATTGGACTATTACGCCGAAGCCTACGCCGACAGGCGTGACGCAGGATACACCGAGCGCGAAATTATAGAGGATTTCGGCGCGCCGTACGACGCGGCGCAGCGCATACTGTCCGACCGACCCGCTCCGTCTTACGATTACTTTGACGACGACTATAATTCGAAGCGGGAAAGACCGCGCGAAAACGACAGGCGGGAACGCGAGGAAAGACGAGCACGCGAGCGTGAAGAACGCCGTGAAAGCAGAGAGAGCCGCAAGCGCGAAAAGAGAGCGTACGACGAATACGACGAGTACGAGCGGCGGTATCCCGAGCGCGGCTATGAAAACCGCCGTCACGCAGACCCGCCCAAAGACAACTCGCACCCTATCCTCTTCGCAATTCTATGCATACTGTTCGGCATTCCTATGTTCGGCGTGTTTATGGCGCTCGTAGGCATAACCATAGGGCTTTGCTCCGCTCCGTTTGCGGCTATAATCGCCGGCTGCGGCAGTATGGGCGCGGGCATAGGTCAGATGGTTGGCGGGCATCTTTATGAAGGGCTTGCAACTCTCGGCACGGGCGCGGTTGTGTTCGGAATAGGGCTGATATTAATTCCCGCATTCTTTACCGTAGTAAAATATCTGTGGAAAATGCTCAAACACTTTTTCAGTTGGATGAAGTCGCTGCTTAACGACGGAAGGAGATATATATGAGAAGATATAAAGGAACTCTTGCATTCGGTATAATTTTTCTTATCGCAGGCGTAATAATGCTTGTGGTTGCGTATTCCAACGGCGCAAGCGCTTTTAACGAAAAATACACTCAACACACCTACACCGCTTCCGGCGTTATCGACAGATACAATCTCGATATGGCAGCCGGCAACTTCGTAACAGAATTTTACGACGGCGATACCGCGGTAATAGAATATTCCCAAAGTTCAAAATACTACGTCACCGTCCACGAGGAGCACGGCGTTTTAACCGTAAAAGCAAAATACGAATGGTGGGTACTGTTCAATTTTCATATAGGCTCGCTTCCGCAGACCACTATAAAAATTCCCAAACATACTGTTCCGGATATCGGCATAGACATAAGCGCAGGCAAATTCAAGCTCGGCGACGGCAGCTACGGAAACGTGGATACCGAACTCAGCGCCGGCACTCTTACTATCGGCAACATAGACTGCCGCAATCTTAAATGCGATATGTCGGCGGGCAACATAAACATAGCCGGCGCAAACTGCGAAATATTCGACTTAGACGTTTCGGCAGGCAGCGTTAATATTTCTAAGATGATTTGCAATTCAACTACAGACGTCAACCTTACGGCAGGCTCGGCAAATATAACAAATTTTGAATGTCCTAAAACCGCAATCGACGTTTCGGCGGGCGACGTAAATCTGGGGTTTACCGACAAAGAGGAAAATTACACTATTTCCGTTGACAAATCGGCGGGAAGCTGCAACGTAGGCGACCGCACGTCAAACACCGGCAAGAGTATAAAAATCGATATTTCGGCGGGCAAAGTAATATGTAATTTCCAGGACTGATTGACAAAATAACGCCATAATGATAGAATACGGTCGTATACAAACGACCGTATTTTTTTACAGAGGAAAAAATTATGATTATTGACTATCCCGCTCAATATTTCCACCCCGGGCAGACGCTGGAATGCGGACAGATTTTCAGATTCGAGCCTTATAAAGAGGGCTACCTTGTGCACTCCGCAGATAAAATCTGTTACCTTTACTCAGACGGTGATAAAACATATATAGAGTGCGACGACCCCGACTATTTTTACGCGTACTTCGATTTAAACCGCGATTACTCAAAAATAGTGGAACACGCAAAATCTTACGGTATTCCCCTCCTCTCGCGTTACGCCGAGGCGGGCAAGGGTGTGCGGCTTTTAAACCAGAACCGCGAGGAAATGCTGTACTCTTTTATCATATCACAAAACAACAATATACCGCGCATAAAGTCCATTATTTCGCGCATATGCGGGGGTCTGACGCAAAAACGGCAGAGCAGCTTCGGCGAATATCACCCCTTCCCCACGTCGGCGCAGCTTGCGGGCGCGGGCTCGGAATTTTTCAAAAACGCGGGCGCGGGCTACCGCGACAAATACCTTGCCGAAACGAGCGCGCGAATTGTAAAAGAGGGGTTTAACCTTGAAAAACTCGATACGCCTCAATTAAAGCGGGAATTGCTTACGTACTTAGGCGTTGGCGCAAAAGTAGCCGACTGTATTTCGCTTTTCGGATTTTCACGACGCGACAGCTTCCCCGTGGATACCTGGATTGAAAAGGTTTACAGAGAGGATTTCAAAGGCGAGCTTACCGACAGGAATAGGATTTGCGGCTATTTTACAGGGCTTTTCGGGGAATATTCGGGATATATACAGCAGTATTTATTTTACGGAAAACGGCAAAACTTATAATATGCCCGATTATTTTTCCCACAGCGTAATAGCAGAAAAAATTTACGAACGACTCGATTACAAGTTAAAAAGAAAAATCACGTCTAAAAGTCTGTACCTTTTAGGGGCGCAGGGCGGAGACGTGTTTTTTGCATACAGCATTAAATTTTCAAGAAACAACCCCGGCAGGAAGCTGCACACCATTGATCCTGCGGAACTTTTTTCCAAGCTTGCAAACGGCAACTTCGGCTATGCGGCGGGATTTGCCGCGCACTACGCGTTGGACTGCACCTTACACCCCGTGGTATACTCCTACCAGCGCGGCAGCCGCTCCCCTCTCGCCCACCAGACGTTTGAGGGAGATTTAGGGCTATACATCAGCAGATATTATTCCATACGCCGCGGAATAATGCCAAAAGATAAAGTTTTATCCTGTACTTACGGCGTTTACGACAGTATGAAAACCATACTGCCGGAAATTACGGTTACGGGAACCGAACGGTGTTTAAAACGGTATTTCAGTTTTACGCGCTATAATTTCAAATCGAAACGACAGAGCTACAAATGTAATTTTGATTTTTCGTCTGTGGCGGGACTTTTGGAAGAAGCGATAGATTTGGGCGTTAAATGTATAAACAGTCTTTGCTTTAAAGAGATTGACCCCGCGCTTTTTAACAAATCGTTTTTACAGCGTTGATTAGTTTGGCAAAAGGATTTATAAAAACGAGCAGATACGAGCAGAACGGGGAGCGAGAGAGGAACCAGCCCGTTGTTATGAAACTCAAAGAAGCGAGTATGACAAGGAGCGTGCGGATTTTGCGAAAGGAGTTTACAAAACGTATATGACTGAGCAAAAACGCAAACGCGACAAAGTCAGACGACGTTTATATGAGTTTTAAGCGGGAGCTATAAAATTTTCTCGTATACGCCGTGCTCCATAAGCCGCTCGTACAGTTCGTCCTCGGTTATCTCGTCGAGAAACTGCTCGCCGTATATCTGCAAAACAAGATACCGTCTGCCGTCGGCGTGGCGGAGAGCTTCGGCATAAGTGGCGTTTTCATCTAATATTACATATTTGATTTCTCTGCCGCGCTTTTTTTTGCGGCGGGTAAAATCTATTTTCTGCGCCGGCACGCTCTTTCCGAACGCGGAAACAGCCAAAAACAACGCTATTGTTATAATAGATATATTGCGCACCCAGATAAAGACTGCCGCCAGTGATACGGCAATTATCAAAGCCACCGCCCTGAGAGCGATATTTACCGTTTTAGGCTTTAAAAATTTAATTAAAAAACATTTGAGCACCCGCCCGCCATCCAAAGGATAGGCGGGTAGTAAATTTATTGCAAGCATACCGGCGTTTGCGTAAAACAAAGTGTCCGTATACGCGTAAGTTATAGGATAAAACCACCATAGCCCCGCCACGGCGGTAATAAGCGCTAAATTTACAAGCGGTCCCGACAGAGCGAGTTTTATTTCGTCTGAGAGAGAAATGCCCTCTATATCGCAAACGGCAGCCGCGCCGTACGGCATAAGACTTATTTTTTTGCACTCGAAACCGCGCCGCGCCGCAAAAAAAACGTGACCGCACTCGTGCAGGAGTGCGGTCAGTACGCATATTACAAAAACGGGTAAACCGCCGAAAAGCGCGCTAAGTATACCAACCGCCAGAAACAGCGGATGAACGGTTATTTTCAACTGTTCCAAACGGGCACTTCTCCCGAAAGCGTATAACAGTTAAGCAGCTCGTCGCCGTTGTACATAGTCACGCGGACCTCGTGCTCGCCGTCGGAGTATGCAAAGGGCAGATTTGAAGCAACCTTAGCGGACTTCTGCGCATATACGCTGGTAAGCCCGGTGATTACGCTCGAGAACGTGGACGTATGCGCTATCTGAACGGTGTACAGTCCGCCTTCTTCGGTTATCGAAGATACTGTGCCGCCGTATACGGGATATACGCTGCCTTTCGCCGTGAAAGTTATTGCGCCGCTGTCGGTCATATTGACTTCCGCTTCGGAAAACGCTCCGACTACGGACGAGAGTTTAAGCTCGTTATAAGAGGGTTCAGCCGCCTCCGCGGGCTTAGAGAACGAGCTTAAAAAAGTATTTATAACGCTCGTGGGCATAAGTAAATTTGTTATGAAAATTGCGGCGGCAATCACGCACACTGCAACAAGCTCTATTATAAGCACTCTGCTCGTCTTATTTGTACGGGGCTGCTCCCACGCCTCTAAAGCCGCCGCCTCGCGCCGCTTGCTCTTTTTGCCGGGCTTTGCGGGCTCGGTCAAATCCTCCGCGAATACGTACGCGCCCACACGCTCGTTAACGCTGTCAACGACAAGCTCTTTAAGCTCATCCTGCTGCGGCGCTTCCTTTTTGTCGCGCTTGCGCTTGAATACGCTCTCCTTTTTTACCACCTTTACCGTGTTTACCGGAATTTCCAGCATTTCGGCATAATCGAGTTCCTGATTCATAACTTTCCTCCGAAAAATTTTATCTATCGTATTGTATTCATAAAACAATGCGCTTAGAACAAAATTTTTCACTCCGGCATAATATAATGTTTCATATTTATGCCGCAGGGGAGTTATCTCAGCATTTTACCTATTTATACAAAATTTTTCAAATGCTCCGAAAGAGCCGCAAACTGCCTGGGAGTCAAAGTTTCGCCGCGCGCTTTTATATCTATTCCGCACGCGGTAAGCGCCGACTCCGCGTCCGCACGCGACACGGAAAAACAGTTGATAATGTTATTTACAAGCGTTTTTCTGCGGGCGGAAAACGCCGCGTGCACCGTTTTTTTGTACAGTGCGGGGTCAGAAACGGAAATTGCTCCGTCTTTTACTGTAAGCTTAACCACCGCGCTGTCAACGTTGGGACGCGGCATAAACATAGTTCTCGGCACGCGTTTTACTATTTCGCCGTATGCGCGCAGGGCAATAACCGCGGTTATCGCTCCGTATTCGGGGGTGTCAGCCTTTGCGCAGAGCCTTTCGGCAACCTCTTCCTGCACCATTACGGTTATGCTTTTACACTGCTTTGACTGTTCTATAAGCTTTAAAATAAGCGGCGTTGTAACGTAATACGGCAGATTTGCCACCACCTTGTACTGCCCCGCCTGTTTTTCAAAACCGGGCAAATCAACCTTTAAAAAGTCGTTAAAAATGACCTCGGTATTGTCGCAGCCAGACAAAGTTTGTTCGAGAACGGGTTTTAAAGACGTATCTATTTCAAACGCTATAACTTTTTTAGCCGCGGCGGACAGCGCGCGCGTGAGAGTGCCCGCGCCGCAGCCTATTTCTATTACCGTGTCGTCTTTTTGAATATCCGCCTTATCCACAATAGATAACAGCAGATTTTTATCGGTTATAAAATTTTGCCCGAATTTCTTTTTGAACGAGAACCCGCATTCCGCAAGAACCGTTTTTATATCTTTTTCCATAATTTAGCCGTCTTGTTTTTGTATACAAAAATTATAACAGCATAAACTGTTTTTGTAAACGAATTAAGCACGTTTACCTCACTTATGAAAAAAATCCCGCACGGAAAAGTGCGGGATCAATTTTTTATATGAGTTTTTTAAACAACAAATGCGCATTTGCCCACACCTTCCCGCTCATCTCCTCCAAAGAAACGCCTTTTATATTCGCCATATTTTGGAGTATTTCGGGAATACTTTCGGGCGTATTAGGGAACACGCCGTATCTGGATTTGGGCGGCAGATAGGGGCTGTCGGTTTCGGTCAAAAGTCTGTCCGCAGACAGCGCGGCGATTGTGCGCCGTGCTTTTTTACTGCCCGAATAAGTGCTTGTGCCTCCGAACGAAAAATATATACCGAGTTTTTCAAGCTCCGCCGCAATTTCCGTTGAGTGCGAATAACAGTGCAACAGCGCGCCGTGTTTTAAAAGAGCTGCGTTTTCCTTTAAAACGTTCAGCATATCCTCCGCGCAGTCGCGCGAGTGTATCTGAACGGGCAAACCCAGCTTATCGGCAAGATACAGCTGTTTTAAAAAAACTTCACGCTGCAAATCTTTATCCGTATCCGGATAGTGATAGTCGAGCCCGATTTCCCCTACAGCAACGCACTTTTTATGCGAAGCAAGCACGGCAATTTTTTCAAGGTCGCTCTCTTTATAGCCCTCAAGCTCCGTCGGATGAAAACCCGCCGTAAAGTAAACAAACGGATATTTTTCGGAAACTTCGCGCGAAAGCTCGCTCGACTGCAAATCGAAGCCCGCCGCAATTATCTTTTGAACGCCAGCCGCCTGTACGCGCCCGAGCATATCGTCAAGATTGCCGTAATGCCCGCCGTCCAAATGGCAGTGCACGTCTATATATCTCACGAAAGCAAGCTCCCGTCGGGCAGATTTTTCTCGGGAGATACGATTGAAAGCGTTCCGTCGGGCGCTTCCGCACATACTATCATTCCCTCGCTTTTAAGACCTTTCATCTCGCGCGGGGGCAGATTGCAAACCACTATTACGCGTTTGCCAACCATTTCCTCGGGCGTGTAATGCTTTGCTATACCCGACAGCACGGACAGTGTTTTGCCGCCTACGGTAATAGTTTCGTGCAGCAGTTTGCTCTTTTTAACCGCCTCGCACGCTACGACCGTGCCTACGCGCATTTCGATTTTTGAAAAATCGTCTATCGTAATCTGCGCCTTGCTCTCTGTTTCAACCGGTACGGCTTCGGCTTTCTGCGCGTCCTCGATAGCCTTTATTTTAGGCTTTATATCCTCGAATTTAATTCTTTCAAACAGCGTTTCGGGCGCGTTAGTCACGGCATATCCCGCAGTCAACGCTTTTTCAACGCCCTGCGCTCCTATCTCTTTCAAAATCTTATCCGCCGTTGCGGGCATAAAACAGGTGAGAATTTCCGCGCCCTTTTCAAGCGCGTACAGCAGGTTGAACAATACCTCCGACAGCCTGTCTTTCTTTGCCCCGTCCTTTGCGAGCAGCCAAGGCGTGGTTCCGTCGATATATTTGTTAGCCCTGCGGAACAGCGACCACAGACAGTCGAGCGCGTCGGATACCTTGTATCCGTCCATTTTATCCGCAACCCTGCCGTAAACGCCGTCTATAACGGACATAAAATCTTTATCTACCTCTTCGGCAGCGCCCGTCTTTTTAACTTTGCCGCAGAAATACTGGTTAGTCATAGATACCGTGCGTTTAACAAGATTGCCCAGGGTATTGGCAAGGTCGGAATTTATGCGTTCGCACATAAGCTCCCAGGTAATAATACCGTCGTCGGCGTAAGGCATTTCGTGCAGAACGAAATAACGCACGGCGTCAACGCCGAAAACGCCTGCCAAATCGTCCGCGTACAGCACGTTACCGCGGCTCTTCGACATTTTATCTCCGCCCTGCAACAGCCAGGGATGTCCGAATACGCATTCGGGCAGCGGCTCGCCGAGCGCCATTAAAAATATAGGCCAGTAAATGGTGTGGAAACGTATTATATCCTTTCCGATTATATGCACGTCCGCGCCCCAGTACTTTTTATAGCTTTGCGCCGAACCGTCCGGGTCGTAGCCGATACCCGTAATATAGTTTGTGAGCGCGTCGAGCCAAACGTAAACTACGTGTTTTGAGTCGAAGTCTACGGGCACGCCCCACTTAAAGGTTGAACGCGACACGCACAAGTCCTGTAATTTAGTCTTTAACGTGCCGTTTTTGCACGCTTGTATGAGCTCCTTGTCCGACTTGCCGATAAACCCGTCGGCTAAAAGGAAGTTGTTCAGCATTTCGTTTTTACGCGATACGGGCAGACAGAATCCGGGGTGAGAAGCAATGTGCTCCACAAGCCTTGCCGCATACTTGCCCATTTTAAAGAAATAAGCCTCTTCCTTTGCGGACTTTACTTCTCTGCCGCAGTCGGGACATTTGCCGTCTATAAGCTGACTCTCCGTCCAGAAGCTCTCGCACGGCGTGCAGTATAAGCCCTCGTAAGAGGATTTATAAATATCGCCCTGCTCGTACAGCTTTTTAAAAATCTTCTGTACGGTACGGACGTGATATTCGTCGGTAGTTCTTATAAATTTGTCATAGCTGACGTTCATAAGGTCCCAGATACGGCGTATTTCCGCCGCCACGCCGTCCACAAACTGCTTGGGCGTTACGCCCTTTTCCGCCGCTTTCTGCTCTACTTTGAGTCCGTGTTCGTCGGTACCGGTCATAAAGAATACGTCATAACCCTGCATTCGCTTAAAACGCGCTATCGCGTCGGAAAAAATGCTCTCGTAGGTGTTGCCTATATGCGGCTTGCCGGAAGTATAGGTTATTGCCGTTGTCAGATAAAACTTCTCTTTCATAAAAATACCTCTTTTTCAAGTATATCATAAATAACCGCGTTTGCAAACACGTAAGCGCGAATAACTAAAAAAAAATGTTCATAAATTAGTTTATGAACGCAATTTTTATAGCCGTTTTTATTATTTCGGCATTTATTCTGGCAATAACCTCGCCCGATAAATTTATACCCGCGCTCCTGTCCGGCGGCGAAAGCTCTTTAAAAGTAGCCGTAACTCTTTTTTGCGTTTACGCTATCTGGATGGGACTAAGCGCAATAGCGGAAAAATGCGGACTTACGGAGAGCTTTGCAAAAGCCGCAAAGCCGCTAACTAAAAAAGTATTTAAAACGGACGACGACAAAGCCTGCGAATACCTTGCAATGAACTTTTCCTGCAACCTCTTAGGCATAGGCGGCGCGGCAACTCCGTTTGCCGTAAAAGCTATAGACCGGCTCGAACAGGAAAATAACGGTTACGCGCAAAAACTGCTTTTTATTATTAACTCCACGTCGGTACAGCTGTTACCCACAACGGTTATCGCCCTGCGCGCTGCGGCGGGCAGCGCAAGCGCGTCCGATATATTTCTGCCGTCGCTTATCTGTACCGTTATATCTACCGGGCTCGCAGTATTTTTATTCATAATATGCAACAATATACATAAAAAACGGAGTAAATAATATGGCGGCGCTCATTCCTCTACTGTTCGTTTTTATCTTTATTTTCGCAATTATCAAAAAAGTGAAAATTTATCCGGAATTCACGCGCGGCGCGGGAGAAGCCCTCTCGTTTACAATGTCGCTCATACCCTGCCTTGCGGCTGTTTTTATGATGTGCGAGCTTATGGAAGCTTCCGGAATTTCCGCACTGCTGCAAAAAGCGCTTGCGCCACTCTTTAAGGTCCTGGGAATACCCTCCGAACTGACTAAACTGCTGCTTATTAAGCCTTTTTCGGGCAGCGGCTCGCTTGCGTACCTCACGGAAATCATAAAAAATTACGGAGCCGACAGCTATATTGCAAGGTGCGCCTGCGTATGCTTCGGCTCGTCTGAAACCGTGTTTTACATATCCGCCGTTTACTTTTCAAAAACAAGGCAAAAAAAGTTGGCGCTGCCGATTTTTACAGTGCTTTTATCTACTTTTATAAGCGCAATTATTGCTTGTTTGTTATGTAAAATCATCTGAATTATGTTAGCAGGTAACTTTTTAACAGGATTTGTTTATTAACTCACAATTTATAATTATTTAAAAAAACAAAAAGATTTTATTGGATTTTGCCGAAACTTTGATTATAATAATAACTGTAAACAACGTTTACGGTTACATAACTCACACGGCTGAAAAGCCTCATCATTTTTCCCCCTTATCATATAGAGGCGGCGCGAATTATAGTTTGCGTCGTTTCTATATTTTTTAGGCTCCCGCTGAATTGCGTATATACGGCACTCTGCTATGTTGCCCTGCCGCTGAATTGCGTATATACGGCACTCTGCTATGTTGCCCTGCGCGCCGCCTTGCTCATTTACGTCTAAGTAAATTCACTGCGGACGGTGCCCGTGCGCCTTGCATAGCAGCGCATCTTCGCATTTCCCGATAACAGGTTCATAGATTTAAACACAACGGACAAAACCAAAAACTGTTCTTTACGGTAATTCCCATAGGGGATTTAATAAAACGCAAATAAAAAGATTTAGGCATAGCGTTAAGCTGTGCCTTTTCTGTACTTTTTTTCGTAGACGAACGCAGCTCGTAGCCTCGTGAGATATGGATATGTTTTATATTTCCCGCAAAATTCAATCGTTTGCGTTCTTTCATTTTTTGTGCTATAATGCTGATACAATAAACAGTAATTTAGCGGAGAACTATTAAAATGCTAATAGATAAACCACTTGTTTCTTCAAGAATAACTGTACGGAATTATCAAAAGTCAGACCTGC
>CAJUPX010000026.1 GCA_910588685.1 uncultured Christensenellaceae bacterium
GGTTGGCAGCTTCTTCACCGCACGAATAGTGCTGCCAGTACTATGCCCTTATAGGACTACCACAAACTACGCGTTTTACGCGTAGTCATGATTTATTCAAAATTGACAACGATACTGCAATATAAGTTTATTTCGTTACCTATAATTTTTCCGTCATCGCTATATGTGGATTTTATTGTGTAAAATTCTATCCGGGAATTTTTGCATTTTCTCAAACCGCGCAACGAATATTTCGGTATGTCCGTTCCTTCGCTTAGTGAAGTGATTTCTACGTCGTATTCATCATAACGCAGTATTATTCCGTCGGGCGCTACGAATGCGTTCCCCGGATAAAAATCAACCTCCAGGATATATCCGTCATTTAAAGACAAAGTCTGCATATCTTGCCATTGCCACGCATCGCTGTAAATATAATTAGACTCGGAGTCTTTTAAATTAACGTGCATATCGCTTATTTCTCCAAAATCCGGTACTGTTTTATTTTCGGTGCATCTTGAAATAAATACCGTTGAAATTAAAAGACAAAAAAATATGCCGACTAATACAAAAATCTCTAAAACTTTTTTCATATGTATTGCCTCCTAACGGTTTTTTCTGTTAATAAAACGAAATAAAATGCGAGTTTGTCCCGTTTAAAATAAAAAACCGGCGAAGTTTTTAGGCTTCGCCGGTTAAATAAAATTCGTCAGGAATAATATGAAACCGCGCCTTTAAAAATCGCATAGGCAAATAGCTTTTGATAGGCGGGGTCTATTAAAAGCTTTTCATCTTCAGTGTTGGATAAAAACCCGCATTCAACTATAACCGACGGGTTTTCTGTGCATTTCAGCATATAATAATCGCCGGCAAGCGCGGTGTTTTGCTCTGCGCAGTTTTCCATAGCGTTAATCGATTTCTGTATAGAATCGGCAAGCTCTTTCCCGCAGCCGCTGCCTTTATCAAAAAAAACCGTGCCGCCGCGCTTTGAGGGGATAGGACAGAAATTCTGGTGTATGGATATAACCATATCCGCGCTGCATTCCTCTATAATTTGCTTGCGTTTTTGCATATCACGCCGTTTAAACCCCTGCGAGGAGCTGCCGTAAAGTCCGGCGTTTGTTGTTCTTGTCATAACAACGGTAAAACCCGCGTCGGTAAAATAACCGCGCAGATATTTACAGAGCGATAAATTTATTTCGCTCTCTTTGGAGTCGGTGACAATTCCCCGTACGCCCGCGTCAATGCCTCCGTGACCTGCGTCGATAACAATAATTTTTTCTCCCGGGGGAGTAGAGGCGGAAGCCGATACTCCGCAGCAAACGCCCACAATTATTCCGATAACAGAAATAACGGCGAGCGCGATAATCATACTTTTTTTCAAAACAATTAATTTCACGCTATATAATATTGCAATTTTTCGCGGTTTATGCTATAATAACCAATAACGATATGTTTGATATTTTTACTACGATATCCGAGCGCGAGGCTCAAAACTTAAACGCTGTAACGCTGGCTTTTGTCGGCGACGCAGTGTATTCGCTTTACGTGCGTGAAAAACTTGTAATAAGTACAACGTTTTCTACCGGTATGCTGCAAAAACTTACCTCGGGAGAGGTGTCGGCGCACGGTCAGAGCGAACTTCTTGAAAGGCTCGCGCCCAAATTTACCCAGACAGAGGCGGATATTTTCCGCCGTGGCAGAAATGCAAAAAAGCCCACGCGCAGCAAGAACGCTACCGTAGCCGAATATAATAAGTCCACGGGCTTTGAGGCGGTTTTGGGTTATTTGTATCTAACCGGGCAATATAAAAGGATAAGTCAGCTTTTATCCGAAGAATAAAAAGGTAATATAATGAAGACCGAGGGAAGAAACGCCGTTTTAGAGCTTTTGAAAACGAACAAAAATATTGATAAGATACTTATTGAAAAGGACGCCCAGGGCAGCTTAAAAAAGATATTTGCCGAAGCCCGAAGCAAAAACGTCCGCGTGCAGTTTGTGGACAGAAAGGTTCTTGACAAAGAAAGCGCAGAGCGCCGCCACCAGGGCGTAATTGCTTTTACAACCGACTATAAATATGCTTCAATCGATGATATTATAGGGACAAAGGGACAAAATGGCGGTTTTATAATACTTTGCGACGGTATCGAAGACGTGCATAATCTCGGCTCTATTTTAAGGGTTGCGGAATGCGCCGGCGCCGACGGAGTTATCATTCCGTCCAACAATTCGGCAAGCGTGACCGAGGCGGTAATACGCATTTCGGCTGGCGCGGCGGAGCATATAAAAGTTGCAAAGGTAAATTCTTTGAATTATGCCGTGGACTGTCTTAAAAAAGCCGGATACTGGCTTTATGCGCTTGAAGCCGACGGACAGAGCATTTATCAAACCGACCTCAGCGGAAATATAGCCTTTGTAATCGGCGGCGAGGACAGCGGTGTTAAACGGCTCACGCGTGAAAAATGCGATTTTACCGTTTCACTGCCGCTTTACGGAAAGGTAAATTCGTTAAACGCTTCGGTTGCGCTCGGTATTGCCGCGTACGAGGCGGTGAGAAGAAGATGACCGACGAGCAGCTCGTCTGCGCCGCGCAGAGCGGCGATAAGGGCGCGGAGGAAGAGCTGATAAAAAAATATGAGCCGCTCGCAAAAAAAATTTGCGCTCGCTTTTTTATAAGCGGCGGCGACGGCGACGACCTTGTTCAGGAAGGGTTGTTCGGTTTGCACGGCGCGGTAAACAGTTTTGAAAAAGGCGGCGCAAACTTTTCCACTTACGCTTACGTATGCATACGCAACGCCGTTTGCGACGCGGTGAAAAAAAGTTTAGGCGCAAAAAATTCTGCACTCAACAATTACGTTCCGATAATAGAGGTTGGAGATGAAACCTCTCCCGCAGGACCGGAGGACGAGTTGATTCTCCGTGAAAACAGAACGGAATTTTTTGCTAAGATTTCCGGCGTATTATCCTCGCTCGAGTTTAAAACAACGGTTATGTATCTTGACGGTATGACCGTGTCCGAAATAGCAAATGCTGTTGCCAAGCAGCAGAAAAGCGTTTCCAACGCCCTGTCGCGTGCAAAAACCAAACTCGGAAAACTATACTCCAAGGAGTTTTAATGGCATATCTTGCATTTTACAGAGCTTTCCGCCCCGTGAGCTTTGACGGGGTCGTAAGGCAGGAACATATTGTTCGCATTCTTAAAAACCAAATAGCTACCGACAAAGTGGGACACGCATATTTATTTTGCGGACCGCGCGGCACGGGAAAAACCACGCTCGCCAAAATTTTTGCGCGCGCAATAAACTGCGAAAATCCGCAGGACGGTTCGCCTTGCGGCAGCTGTCCCGCCTGCAAGTCGCTTGCCGAAGGCGGTAATCTGGATATTTACGAAATAGACGCGGCGTCTAACAACGGCGTAGACGAAATGCGCGATTTGCGCGAAAAAGTGCAGTATCCGCCGGTTGCCGGCAGATATAAAGTGTATATAATAGACGAAGTGCATATGCTCACCGCGTCCGCGTTCAACGCGGTGCTTAAAACGCTTGAAGAGCCTCCGCGCCACGCAGTTTTTATTCTTGCAACGACCGAGCCGCAGAAAATACCTGCAACCATACTGTCGCGGTGTATGCGTTTTGATTTTAAATTACTTCCGCAAAAGGATTTGGAGGAGCTTGTAAAATCGGTGCTGACCCGCGCCGGTAAGGATTTCGAGCCCGAAGCCGTTGCGCAGATAGCGAGAGCCGGAGCGGGCAGCGCGCGCGACAGCCTTTCAATAGCCGATATGTGCGCTTCGTATTCCCGCGGCAAGCTTACTTATGACGACGTTAACGGCGTTTTGGGCGGAGCGGAACATACAGTTATTGCGCAAATTTGCGACGCGGTATTTAAAGAGGACGCGTCAGCTGCGCTGTCCGCTGTGGAGGGAGTGCTGTCTACAGGTAAGAGCGTGGGCGTTTTAGTTAAAGATTTACTGTCTTATCTGAACGACTGCACTATAGTAAAGGTTTGTAAAAACTATAAAGAAATTTTAAATCTTCCGGAGGAAACGCTGAATATTATAAAAACTTCTGCGGAGCTTGCAAACGGGCATAAATTGTTGAGGGTTACAGAAATTCTTGCAAAAGCAGAAGCTGATATGCGCTATGCGCTGAGCGAGAGAATAACGCTTGAAACGGCAATTTATAAGTGTTCGGTACCGCAGGCGGACTATAATATAGACGCTCTTATCGGCAAGATAAACGCGCTCGAACAAAAGCTCGAAAGCGGAAAATTTACGGTTAAAAATAACGGTATACCCCTGAATATGCCGCAGTTAACGCAGAAGGAAAGCATAACCGAGCACAATAATACAACAGATATAAAGGCGGTGCGGCATATACCGTCGCCGGAGCCTGTTTCCGAATTAGAACCCGCGGCGCGGAAGACGGAAACAATTAAGCCGCCCGTTTTAAAAGAGGACGGCGATGGCGGCGACCCTTTTTCCTCAAATCCGTTTGCTTCGCCCGTAAAAAACGTTCAGTCCGCGATATCGGAAATTTCTCCCGAAATTATAAGAAACAGCGGGGAAATTTTTGCCAGGTTTTTACGGTGTTTAAGAACTACGCACCGCAACGCAGTGCTCTTTACTCTTTGTATGGATTTGGAAAACTCGTTTGACGGCAACACGCTCGTTCTCACTACGGAAAGCGAGTCGGTGCTTAAAGCGTTAAAACGCGACGACAACGCAAAATTCATAACAGGTCTTTTAGCCGAGCTCGGCGTATTCGTTTACGACGTGCGCCTTAAAGCGCAGGGCGAAAATAAATATGAAAAGGCGCTCGAAGAACTTAAAAATAATTTCAAAGGTACGGAAATAGATATTAAGGAGGAGTAATAATTTATGGCAGGTTTTAAAGGCGGAATAGGCAATATGCAGAATATGATTAAGGAAGCCCAAAAAATTCAGGAGCAGATGCAGGCGGCGGACGAGGAACTCGAAGAACTCGAAGTGGTAGGTACGTCCGGCGGCGGCGAAGAGGGCGATGAAACCGTTGTGGTTTATATGAACGGGAAAAAGATAATAAACGGCGTGGAGTTCGGTAGCCGCCTTTCGCAAACGGTGGATATATCCGACGAAGACGACGTGGAAATGCTTGAAGACCTTATTATGGCGGCAATTCTTGACGGTTATAAAAAAGCCGACGAGCTGTACGAGCAGAAAATGGGCCCTTATGCCAAGATGTCTAAAGGTATAATGTAAATGGAAGTGTTTATAGAGCCGATAGGCAGACTGATTAACGAGTTTTCAAAGCTGCCCGGCGTAGGCAAAAAAACGGCTCAGAGATATGCGTATAAAATTATAAATATGTCGGAGCAGGAGGCGAAAGAGTTTGCCGAAAGCGTGTTGTACTGCAAGCAGAAAGTGCGTTATTGCAGCGTCTGCGGCAATTTCACCGAAGACGACGTATGCGAAATATGCCGTCGCCGCGAAAAGTCGGTAATCTGCGTTGTTAAAGAACCCCGCGACGTTATCGCGCTTGAAAAACTGCACGAATTTAAGGGCGTTTACCACGTTCTGCACGGCGTAATAAATCCTATGGAAGGGATAGGACCAAACGATATACGTATAAAAGAGCTGCTGTCGCGTATCGACGGAAGCGTTACCGAAGTGCTTATGGCAACTAATCCCGACGTGGAGGGCGAAGCAACCGCAATGTATATTGCTCGCCTTTTAAAGCCTATGGGGGTAAACGTTACGCGGCTTGCGCACGGTATACCTATAGGCGGCGAACTTGAATACACGGACGAGGTGACGCTGTCCAGAGCGCTTTCAGAGCGTAAGCAGATGTAAACAGATTTAAGGAGCTAATTTTATGAAAATTTCGGTTTTAGGCTGCGGGCGCTGGGGCTCGTTTATCGCCTGGTACCAGGCAACGGTGCTTAAAAATCAGGTTGTATCCTGGGGACCAGAGGGCGATTATTCGTACGAGATATTAAATACCGCAGGCAAAAACGAGTACGTTACGCTCGATAAGTCGATAAAGCTGACCTGCGACCTCGGTTATGCCGTGGATTTTGCCGATATAATAATAATTTCAATATCATCGCAGGGCTTGCGCGGATTTATGAAAAAGATTACGGCGTATGATGTTAAGGATAAAATTTTTGTGCTCTGTATGAAAGGCATAGAAGAGAGCACGGGTAAACGCCTTTCCGAAATTTTGATAGAAAGCGGTATTGATAAAAATAAAATCGCTGTTTGGGTAGGTCCCGGTCATATACAGGCGTTTGTCAAAGGCATACCTAACTGTATGGTTATAGACAGCTATGACGCGCAATTAAAAAAGTACATAGCCGATAATTTCAAGAGCAGTTTAATTCGCTTTTATTACGGAAACGATATAATAGGTACTGAAATAGGCGCGGCGGCAAAAAACGTTTTGGGTATTGCCGCGGGCGTGCTCGACGGCAGCGGTTACGTCAGCTTAAAGGGACCGTTAATGGCGCGCGGCGCTTACGAAGTGGGTAAATTTATTAAGGCTATGGGCGGCGAATTTAACTCCGCTTACGGGCTTGCGCATCTCGGCGATTATGAAACCACGCTCTTTTCGGAGTTTTCGCACAACAGGCGCTACGGCGAGCTTATGGCTCACGGAACAAAGTTTGACAAGCTTGCCGAGGGCATTATGACAGCTAAGGCGATGAAAGAGCTTGCCGACGGACATAATTTGGAAATGCCCATTACAGAAGCGGTATATGAAGCGTGTTTTTTATCGCACGCGTTTGATGACGGCGACGGCGCCAAAAACTGTATGGAGATAATTTTAAAATTATTCGACCGCCGCACCAAAAGCGAATTTTAACGATGCACGGCAGAAAAATTTATATCTTGTTCGCTCTGTTAGGAATGGCGGCGTTAATCGTCTGTTTTGTTGTCGGCGCGCTAAAACAACTTGACTGGCTTATTTTAACAGGCTTCGGCATATGTGCTGCCGATTTTATTATTGTGGGCATAACTTACGGCATTAGGTTTATTCGCGGGCTCAATGTTGAATTAAAGGAAAATGCCGCTGAAGAGCGCACCGCAGAAACGGAATCGGAACTTCTTAACAGAATAAATTCGTCAAATAGTAAAGAAGAGAGCTTAAAAGCGCAGGCTGTGTATTACGCCGGCGGAGCGGAAAACGCAGGCGAATTAATTGCTTCCGCATTCGGCTTTACCAAAGAAGGTAAAGAGGCTTTTAAAAAAGCTTCCAAAGTTGAAAAGGCAAAGGTAATAATTCTATTTTTGTGGTTTGGAATTACGCTTTTAACTTTTTTTGTTGGTATAACTCTTTCAAACCTCAAAATTCAGCCCGCAGGATTTATAACTATGGGCGCGGGCGGCGGGTCGTTCTTTTTAACTATAATCGGCGCGGTGATCTATAGCTCGGTTGAGCGCCGCGTATATTTCAGCTCAAAGCCGACGCTGAGGACGACGTCGCCCGGAGGAAAAATAAGAACAGGTATTGTTAAGCACTGTGAAATTCACAGTCAGCACAAGGTGGGTAACCAAACGCCGCGGATAAGCGGCACCCTATACCAAATCTGGGTATGGACATCGGATAAAGAACCGCTTGTTCGTCTGATTTGCTCTAAACGTTATCAAAAATACGATAAAGTCAGTTTTTACGAAGGGCACGGATTGCGAATAAAGCGCAGAATTATAGAAGAGTAAATTTCAGTTAAAAAATAAACGTAACTCACATTATTATAAAAAATTTGGCGAAGCCTTAAAATACGGTTGCTTTTTGAGTGCAACCGTATTAAAATTTTATAGGTAAAAAATAAAGGATAAGTTTCAGATGTTAAGAGAAGATTTAAGAAACGTGGCTATTATTGCGCACGTTGACCACGGTAAAACCACGCTTGTAGACGCAATGCTCAGACAGAGCAATACCTTTCGCGAAAATCAGTCTGTTGAAGAGCGCGTAATGGACTCGGGAGACCTTGAAAGGGAAAGAGGTATCACCATTCTTGCAAAAAATACGTCTATTCATTACAAGGGCGTAAAAGTTAACGTGGTGGACACGCCCGGTCACGCGGATTTCTCGGGCGAGGTGGAGCGCGTAATGATGATGGTTAACGGTGTGCTCGTGCTTGTTGACGCCGCCGAGGGACCTATGCCGCAGACACGTTTCGTTGTGCAAAAGGCGCTGGAAATGGGGCACAGGCTGATAATCGTCGTAAATAAAATAGACCGTCCCGACGCGCGGCTTGCCGAAGTGCAGGACGAAATTTTAGAGCTCTTGTTGGAACTTGACGCTTCCGACGACCAGCTTATGAGCCCAGTGGTATGGTGCTCGGGCAGAGACGGTACTGCAACGCTTGATATAAACACTCCGGGCAAAGATTTAACTCCGCTTTTTGAAACGATTTTAACGCATATAAAGCCTATGGAAACGGATACGGAGGGTGCAACGCAGGTGCTTGTGTCTTCAATAGATTATAACGAGTACGTAGGCAGAATAGGTATAGGCAGAATAGAGCGCGGCACCTTAAAACAGGGTCAGAGCGTAACCGTATGCAACTACAACAACGTACAGCTCCGCGCGCCCGGGAAAATTGCAAACCTCTATCAGATTGAGGGGTTGCAGCGCACTCCTTGCGAAGAGGCTAAGGCAGGCGATATAGTCTGCTTCTCGGGTCTTGAAAAAATAAACATAGGCGATACCGTCTGCGCAACCGACAGGGTTGAAGCGCATAAGTTCGTAAAAATTACCGAACCGACCGTTGAAATGACTTTTTCGGTCAACGATTCGCCGTTTGCAGGTAAGGACGGCAAATGGGTGACAACCCGCCACCTGCGCGACAGACTTTTCCGCGAACTTTTAAGGGACGTGTCGCTGCGCGTAGAAGAAACGGGTTCCGCGGACAGCTACCGCGTATGCGGCAGAGGAGAAATGCACCTGTCGATATTAATTGAAAATATGCGCCGCGAGGGATATGAATTTCAGGTTTCCACTCCGCGCGTTATGTTCAAGGAGATTAACGGCGAAAAGCACGAGCCTATGGAGCGTCTTATAATCGACGTGCCGGAAGATGCTACGGGCGCGGTTTTCCAGAGTATGGGCAACAGAAAAGGCGAGCTTGTGCATATGAGCGCGGTTGGCACGCGTACGCGCCTGGAATTTGTCATCCCGGCTCGAGGTTTGTTCGGCTACAAGTCTGAATTTTTAACTTCGACAAAAGGCGAGGGCGTAATGAACAGCGTATTTTTCGAGTATCAGCCTTATAAAGGCGAGCTGTTGCGCAGAAATACGGGCTCGCTTGTCGCTTTTGAAACGGGCGACGCGGTAACTTACGGGCTTTTCAATGCACAGGGCAGAGGCGCGTTGTTTATCGGCGCGGGTACGCCGGTTTACGAGGGTATGGTAGTCGGCGAATCGCCTAAAAACGAGGATATAAACGTTAACGTTTGTAAAACAAAACACCTTACAAATACGCGTTCGAGTTCGAGTGACGATGCTCTCAGACTTATAACTCCCAAGAAAATGAGCCTTGAAGAGTGCCTCGAATTTATCGGTGACGACGAGCTTTTAGAAATAACGCCTAAAAATATAAGAATAAGAAAACGTATTTTAAACAGCGAGCTGCGCGCAAAAGCCCGTGCAAAGGAAAAGAAAGGTATTTAATTAAAAGGACTCCCGCGGGAGTTCTTTTTTATACGACCGGCTAACCGTGTAAACGGTATTTTATTTGACACAGCGCGTGCGCGGTGATACAATAAAATCAGTAAAAATATTCAGGTGCTTAATGTATAAAATTATCAACAAAAAAATACTCAATCCAACCGTCACAATGATGGATATTTATGCTCCGCTTGTTGCAAAAAAAGCGGAAGCCGGTCAGTTTATAATTTTGCGGGTAGACGAAAACGGTGAAAGAATACCGTTGACCGTTGCCGGATACGACAGAACGGCGGGCACGGTTAAAATAATTTTCCAGATTGTCGGCGCAACAACTATGCGCCTGAATTTAAAAAAAGAGGGAGAATATATTCAGGATTTTGCAGGACCGCTCGGTTGCGCGACGCGTACGGACGGACTTAAAAAAGTGTGCATTGTTGGTGGCGGTGTAGGCTGTGCAATAGCTCTTCCCGTAGCGCAGAAACTGCACTCGCTCGGTTGCGAGGTGCATTCCGTAATAGGATTCAGAAGCAAGGATTTGCTTATTTTAGAGGACGAATTTAAAGCGTGCTCGGATAAACTCACGGTTATGACCGACGACGGCAGCTACGGCAGGCAGGGCGTTGTAACCGCGCCTTTGAAAGAGGCAATAGAAAGCGGCGAAAAATACGATGAAGTTATCGCAATAGGTCCGCTTATAATGATGAAATTCGTAGTTGCAACTACAAAACCGTACGGTGTACCTACGACCGTATCAATGAACCCTATAATGATTGACGGAACAGGGATGTGCGGCGGCTGCCGTTTAACAGTAGGCGGCAAAATTAAATTTGCCTGCGTTGACGGTCCCGATTTTAACGGTTTTGAGGTCGATTTTGACGAAGCTATGGCAAGAGCGGGCGCATACTCCGAATTTGAACGCAAAGAGAGGGATAAGTGCTGCAATCTCTTTAAAAAGGAGGTAAAATAATGGCTATCCAACCTAAAAAACATTCAATGCCGGTACAGCAACCGGAAATCAGAGCGCATAATTTTAAGGAAGTTGCGCTCGGATATTCAGAGCAAACCGCCGTTGCCGAGGCTCAGAGATGTTTAAACTGTAAAAATAAGCCGTGCGTTGAGGGCTGCCCTGTAAACATCTCTATTCCCGACTTTATAACCAAAATCAAACAGTCCGACTTTGAGGGGGCTTACGAAGTTATAACAAAAAACTCGTCGCTTCCCGCCGTTTGCGGCAGAGTCTGTCCGCAGGAAACGCAGTGCGAGAGCAAATGCACGCTCGGAATAAAGTTTGAACCGGTCGGGATAGGCAGGCTTGAACGTTTTGTCGCCGATTATCATAACGCTTATTTTAATGGAAAACCGGTAATTCCAGAGTTTAACGGTCACAGAGTTGCCGTAGTAGGGTCGGGTCCGTCCGGACTTACCTGCGCCGGCGAACTTGCTAAAAAGGGTTATAAGGTTACAGTTTTTGAAGCGTTGCACCTTGCCGGCGGCGTGCTCGTTTACGGAATACCTGAGTTCAGGCTCCCCAAAGCTATCGTGCAAAAAGAGGTGGAAACTCTTAAAAGCTACGGCGTAGAATTTGAAACCAACGTTGTAATAGGCAAAACGATAACGGTAGACGAACTTTTTGAGGACGGCTACGAGGCTGTGTTCATAGGCTCGGGTGCGGGATTGCCGCGCTTTATGGGTATACCCGGCGAAAGTTTAAAGGGCGTTTACTCGGCGAACGAGTTTTTAACGCGCGCAAATCTTATGAAAGCCTACGAGGGCAATGCGCAAACGCCTGTAATGCACGCAAAAAACGTGGCGGTAGTAGGCGGAGGCAACGTGGCAATGGATGCAGCGCGTACTGCGTTAAGGCTTGGTGCAGAAAACGTTTATATTGTCTACCGTCGGTCTATGGAAGAGCTGCCTGCCCGCCGTGAGGAAGTGGAGCACGCCGGGGAAGAGGGGATAAAGTTTGAAATTCTCCGCAATCCTGTGGAACTTATAGGATACAGCAATCCCGACGACAAGCGCGACCCGAAAAACGGTTTTGTGACCGGTATGAAAGTTATTAAATGCAAACTCGGCGAACCTGACGAAAAAGGCAGGCGCAGACCGGTAGAGATTGCGGGCAGCGAATACGTAATTCCTGTTGACTGCGTTATAATGTCTATAGGCACAAGTCCCAACCCGCTGATAAAAAATACAACCTCCGGACTCGACGTAAATAAGCACGGCGGTATAATAGTAGAGGAAACTACGGGGGAGACCTCCAAAGAAAACGTTTACGCCGGCGGCGACGCTGTTACGGGCGCGGCAACGGTTATACTTGCGATGGGTGCGGGCAAAACGGCGGCAAAGGCAATTGACCAAAAATTGTCAAATATTTCTAAAACTAATGCACATAATAAAAATATGATTATTGTTAACGAAATTTATGAAGCATTTGACTATAGCGAAAAGCTAGTTGTATACAACGACAATAAAACCTGCACGTACAATCCGTCCCAAACTAAGTACAACGAAATTATGGAATTATGGAATAAAATGCTTGACGGCAGCCACCCTATGCCTGCGCTCGGCGTAAGCATTAACGACTATACCCTGCGCGAAAGGGAGCAAGGATTGTGGGTTGAATTTGTTTTTGATGAGGCGGTAGAGTGTTACGGTATGCCGTTTGAAAAACTTCTTATAAACGTGAACAAAGATTTTTACGGCTTTAATTTAATACGGTATACAAATGAGCACGGGTATGACGGAAGATGTTACTATATTGATTTAGCCGGTAAAAATATGAGCGAATTTTACGATTATTTGCTCAATATTAAGCGTTAACGTAGTACTATGTCACACATAATTGAGTGGTTTTAGTGTAAAAACAGTATTATTGATGAGTTTCTGTATAACCTAGGGAATAATTTAAATTTAAAAAACAAACAAAAAGCCCTGCATTCGCAGGGCTTTAATTTAATATTTTATTTTTTATTTTCGAGTGATTTTTTATACGCCGCAATGGCTTTTGAAAGCTGGTCGGGACAGGAGGTGTTGTTTCTGCATTTAACTCCCGCAAGGGTTGCGGCAATTTCGTCTATGTCCTTACCTTCTATGAGTTTTGAAACGCCTTGCAGATTTCCGCTGCAACCGCCTATAAATTTAACGCCGTGGATTTTATTTTCGTTGTCAACGTCAAAAATTATTTGGCGCGAACAAGTTCCTGATGTAAAATAAGTAAACATAAATTCTCCTAATCACAAAGGTTTTCATAAACCGCCGAATAGAGATCGGCAGCTTTTTCTTCCCATTTTTTATAAATTGTTTTTGCGGTTTTTTTGTCCGGAACCACAAATTTCAAGTCGAGCAGAGGTTGAACCGGGGCAAGTATTTTTAAAACAACAGTATATGTGCCGTCGGCGTTCTGGTAGTAGTCAGAGTGGCATTCCTGTCTGTTGCGGTATCTCGCGCTGTTCTTTTTTACAAACTGCGAAATTTCTTCTCTTACGCTCTTCGGTATATTAATATAAAAATTTGCCAGCGTTTCTCTGCCGTCGGGTGTTATTGAATACAGCGTATCGTCGTTTTCATCCACAATACATATAAAATTATCGTCTTTGAGTTTATGAAGGACGTTAACGCAGTCCATATATCCCATCCAGTTATTAGAGGAAGAGCACATATCAACGATGGTGCGTTCGGAAAGCGCCGACTCCATTTTATCGAAGACGAATAAAATTATTAATTTGTTTGTAGATGTTTCACCCGTATTCAGCATAAACAATTATATCTTAAAAGTAAATTTTAATCTATTATACAAAATAATTTCCCGAAAAGCAAGATAATTTGTTAAAATTAATTTAATTTTGCCAAATGATATGATATAATTATAAAAAAATATTTGGCGGTATGTAATATATGGATACAAAAGAACAGATTAAATCGTTTTTAAACGCCTGTGCCGAACTTAAAAACTGCAAATTCATAATGGCTACTACAAATTTAAAAGATTTGCTCAAAAGAATAGTAAACTGTTCCGAGCTTTACCGGCTTTTTGAGGCGGTAACTAAAGATTTTGATTATCTTTTAGTAAAATCCAAGTGTCTTGTATCTTCAAACGACGGCATTTTTTCAAAGAGTTACGTTCTTTTACCTCAGACGATAGGCGAAAGGCTTGCGTTTATTTTTTGTCTGTTAGTTGAATTTGATAGGGAAACTGTTAATTTTAACGATTTTCTGCGCGTATACTATCAGGAGGACGGCAGTTATTACGCAGGTTATCTCAGCTTTTGCTCGCAGATAATCGACAGCCTCTCCGAGTGCATAGAGCACGTATTCCGCAGTAAACTTGCCGAGCCCGATTTAAAAATCGAAAATTCTCTGCCGCCTGCAGACTATAAAAAAGCCGAGCTTGTTTCGGCTATAAGTCTTTCGCTTTCCCGGGAAATGAGTTTTATAGAGAGCTCCTCACTTTCCGACGACGATAAAGAGAGCGCGGTTAAAATTCTGTCGGGGCTCAATACCGCTGTAAAGTACGGCGACGAGGAGCTTATAGACGCGCTGCTATGCGGATATAATTATTTTATCCTTTATAATAAATGTCAGTCCGACGGTATCGAAGCGCTGATAAATTTAATTCTCGAATACGTCGGTGGGGAAACGGTGTGAGTTTTTTTGAAAAGAAAATTTCAGGTGCAACTGTATACAGCGGAAAAATATTAAAGCTTGAACTCGACGAGGTACGGCTTCCTGACGGAACCGCTTCTCAGAGGGAGTGCGTGCGTCACAGAGGCGGTGCAGCGGTTTTTGCGGTTATAAACGGAAAAGTTTTGCTTGTAAAACAGTTCAGATATGTTTACGGTAAAGAAATTTACGAAATTCCCGCGGGAAAGCTCGAATCGGGCGAAGACGCAAAAATTACAGCCGCGCGTGAGCTTTCCGAGGAAACCGGGTACGAGGGCGAGCTTTGTCATATGCTCGATATTTACCCTACGCCCGGTTATACCGACGAAATTATCCATATTTACGAGGCGAAGAACTGTGTTTTAAAAACCAGCCATTTAGACGAGGGCGAGTTTTTAAACTGTGAACTGATTGAACTCGGCAAAGTGGTTAAAATGATAGAAAACGGTGAAATTTGCGACGCTAAAACGGTTTGCGCCGTTTACGCTTATATTTCCCGACAGGCTTAACGTTAATTTGTTAAATAAAAGTAAAAGGGGTTGCCTCAGGCAACCCCTTTAAGGTAATTAGTTGCAGCCGCAACCGCAGCCGCCGTTATTTCCGCAGAGCAGGTTTGAAAGAGTACCGTTTCTCCACATACTGTAAAGTAATGCGATAAGAATGGGAGTGCAGCTCCCCGAAAGTACGCCGTCAATGCCGCTGCCGCTGCAGCTTGCCGCTAAAAGTAAGAGTATCAGGATCCAAAGGCAGCTATTAGTTCCGCAACCGGAAAATAAATTCATATGTTCCTCCTTTTTACTGCATTGCGGTATGTAAAATTTTTTGTTACAATGCAGCTACCGCTATAATTTTTCTTCTGCGGTATTCGTATATTAAATAGTATTAAATTTTTCAGAAATTTGTTACCCTGTTTAATTGCAAATAATAATTGTAAATGTTAAAATAATATATAATAAGTGAGATACTTAAAGGCGTTTGGCGGATATAATATAAATCCGACCGTAAAAAACGCCTTACGGTAAATATTTTAACTGCCGATATTCCTTATGGAAATCGGACGGAGGCTTTTTATGAAGAATGACAAAGCTCACTTTGTCGCGTTTGTCGGCGTAATGTTTGCGCTGATTTTTGTGCTTTTTCTTTTGGAAGGCGCAATATCTGTATTTCTCGGCACAACGCCTTGTATACTTTCTCTGCCCGTTGCCGTTGCTCTGTGCGTTTACGACGACTGGAAAAAAAGTTTTATAGGCGGAACGCTGCTCGGCGCGTGCAGCTGTTTATTCTGCGTGGTTTTTGGGGGCGCATTTCTTCCGTACGCAAATCCGTTGATTAGTATTTTACCGCGTGTTTTTATAGGCGTAGCCGCATACTGGACTTGCTTCGGGCTTACAAAGTTATTTAAAAATTCTAAAAATAAATTTTTAAATCAGGTTTTCCCCAAAGCGTTTGCCGGCGCGGTCGGCGCAATTACAAATACAACTCTGTATTTGCTCAGCGTTTACGTTTGGCGGGGCTGGCTTGGCGAAATGCTCGGTTCGCAGGTAGTTGCTGCAATCTCTTTGCTGACGATAATTTACTGTCTTATAGAAACGGTTGCCTGTTTCATTTTGGTACCTGTATACGTAAAAGTTATGCAAAAAGCGGGCGGCGTTAAGTCAAGCGGGAAAATAGCGGATACCACGGAAAAACAGCAGCAAATTGTTTAAGGATTATTTATGATTTTATGTATTGATGTCGGCAATACCAACATTAAATATGCAGTTTATAACGGTGAAAAGCTTGTTTTAAGCTTCCGTGTTGCCACGGAGCATAAAAAAACCTCCGACGAGTACGGCGGGCAGCTTTTAGGCATATTGCAGAATAACGGTTTAAAATCCTCGGATATCGAAGGCGGAATACTTTCATCCGTGGTGCCGCCCCTTGATTACACCATAGCCCATATGTGCGGCTTATATCTCGGTTTTAAGCCGCTGATGTTAGCGCCCGGACTAAAAACCGGAATGAATTTAAGGGTTGACAACGCCCGCGAAGTTGGCGCGGACAGAGTGGTTAATAACGTATCCGCCGTTAAAAAGTACGGATATCCGTTGATTGTAGTAGATTTCGGCACGGCAACTACGTTCAACGTAATCGATTCAAAAGGCGAGTTTATAGGCGGTGTTATTGCTCCGGGGATAAAGGGCTCGCTCGACAGTCTTGTGAACGGCACGGCAAAGCTGCCCAGAGTGGAAATTGAGCGTCCCGCAAACGTTATAGGTAAAAATACCGTAACAAATATGCAGTCCGGTATAGTGTACGGTTTTGCAGGACTTGTTGAATACATTGTCACAAAAATAAAGCGCGAAATGGGCGGCGGCAGTATAAAAGTTGTTGCAACCGGCGGATTTTCGGAAGTTATAGCCAAGGAAATAGGTATTATCGACGTTGTTGATAAGCTGCTGACTTTGGACGGCTTGAATTATTTGTACAGAATAAACAGTGCGGAGGTGAAAAATGGATAAAGTAGGCATTGCTATTCTCGGACTCGGAGTAGTTGGCGGCGGTACCTATAAAATACTTACCGGGCACGCGGAAGATTATAAAAAAACTCATAATTTAGATATAAAAATTGAGTGCGTTCTCGAAAGAAACCAGGAGCGTATAAAAAAATTCGGAGTTAGCGCCGGCACGGTGGTTAACAATATAGCCGAGGTGTGCTCTAATCCCGAAGTAGATATAGTTATTGAAACGCTGGGCGGCGTTGAACCTGCAAAATCTTTTGTTTTATCTGCGCTTAAAGCCGGAAAATCGGTTGTTACGTCAAATAAAGAGCTCTATTGCAAATACGGTTACGAGCTTGAAAGTACGGCAAAGAAAAATAATTGCGGTTTGTTTTACGAAGCTACCTGCGTTGGCGGAGTTCCTGTAATACGCGCTATGCTTGATAATTTGCAGGGCAATAAAATCACTTCGCTTATGGGCATAATCAACGGCACTACAAATTATATTTTAACTAAAATGTCTGTTTGCGGCGGTTCATACGGCGAAATTTTAAAGGAAGCCCAGGCGCTCGGTTATGCGGAGTCCGATCCCGCGTCGGACGTTGAGGGGTTCGATTCTGCGTATAAACTTTCAATTTTGTCGAGTATAGCGTTTAATACAAAGATTCCTTATACCGAAATTTACCGCGAGGGCATTACCGAAATAGATTATACCGATATTAAATACGCCGAAAAACTCGGATTTAAGGTAAAATTACTTGCAATAGGTAAATGCGGCGATAAGGGCATAGAGGTGCGCGTACACCCGGCGCTTATTAAATCCGACCACCCGCTCGCTAACGTAAACGACAGTTTTAACGCGGTGTTTATTACCGGCGACAGCGTGGGTGACGTTATGCTATATGGCAGAGGCGCGGGGGCTTTACCTACGGGCAGCGCGATTGTCGGCGACGTTATTTATTGCGCAACGCATAATAATTTTAATTATTCTACTTTTGAAAATACAGAAAAAGCCGATACGGCTACGAAATTTGTTAAAAATTTCAGCAGCGCTTATTATATCAGAATTAATGCCACCGATAAGGCGGGAGTGCTTTCGCACGTTACGTCCGTTTTGGGTAAAAACGGAATAAGCGTTGCACAGGTTATTCAGGACAGTGTGGAAACCGATGGTAACGTAACAATTGTTCTTATTACGCACAAAACCAACGAAAAGAGTGTTAACAAAGCTATAAAGGATATAAATTCAAACGATATATCCGCAAAAGTAGTATCGATATTAAGAGTTGCTTAATTAAAACCCTCCGCGCCGAACGGCGCGGAGGGTTTTATATATCAATATTAATTTCGGTAACTCCGTCGGGGATAAAGTAACACATTTCTTCGTGTTCAACTACCCCTTCGGAAATTTTGTCCGAGGACAACTTTATATATTTAATCAGACTGTTTGCGAGCACCGCTCCCGTTTTATCTAAAATTTTTGCTTCTGAGGTAAAAAAATTACTCGTCTTTTTAATAATTTTTCCGTAGCCTATAAGTTCGGTATCGTAAGGTACTGGTTTGCGGTATTTTGTTTCGAGAGAGGTGGTAACGCCGAACGAACTCTCGTTAAGCTCGTCCGCCCAAAGCGCCCTGAATCCCAACTCGTCAAGCATAGCTGTAATTAGTCCGCCGTGCACTCTGCCCGGATAACTTTGATGTTGTTCGCGATATTTGAATATACTCATTACGCTTCCGTCGACTATATTGTAGAAAGGAGCGCGTACGCCGTACGGATTATCAAGCCCGCACATAATGCACATTCTGCTGTTTCTTTGTTTGGAAATAACTTTCATACAATTATAATATCATTATTTTATTTTAAATGCAACAGCCTGCGCGACTTTTTACCCTTGAAATTTTTTTGTACGAATGTTATAATAACATAGCAATAGGTTATATTTTAGGCTTTTTTCGAAAATTTAATAGTA
>CAJUPX010000027.1 GCA_910588685.1 uncultured Christensenellaceae bacterium
AGTTGGAGGTAAACGGGCTTTTATATGCTGACCGTACTCCTAAGGTTGCCGTTGATAGACTTAAAAAGATTTTCGAAAATAAATAAATGGGACTATCCGAATTTATAAAAACAAACAATATCAAGGGTGCAATTTTCGATATGGACGGAACGCTCACCGACTCTATGGGGAGATGGAGTGAAATTTACGCTATGCTTATAGATTATCTTAAAATCGAGCTTCCGCAGGGCTTTACAATGAAAGTCAATCATATACCCATGCGCAAGCGGGTGGGTGAAATTCTGAAGTTATTATCGCTTGATTTCTGTGAAGAAGAAGTCTATTCGTTTTGGATTGAAAAAACCGTTGAATATTACAATAAGGACTTTAAAACAAAGCCGTACATGCTTGAAGCGTTAAAAACTCTAAAAGAGCAAAACGTTGTTATGGCAATCGCTACGGCAAGCGATATACGTTGTGCCGAAGCGTTTATAAAAAGCAATAATCTAACCGAATATATCAGCATTATTACGGGGTTGGAAGAAGTCAGTCGCCCGAAAAACTATCCCGATATATATTTGAAAGCAGCAAAAAGACTCAGCGTTGACCCTTCGGAATGTATAGTTTTCGAGGACGCGCTAACTGCAATAAAAGCGGCAAAGGTCGGCGGGTTCTTGGTTTGCGGCGTGCAGGACGACAGCTCCGGATGTGACGAAGAACAAATTAAAAAAATATCAAATTTTATTATGGGTTTTTGAATATGTCTGCTAAAATGATAGCGCACCGCGGTTTGAGCGGTATGGAAACGGAGAATACGTTGGCGGCTTTCGAAGCGGCTTGTAAACGTCTTTTTTACGGTATAGAAACGGACGTGCACGTTACGAAGGACGGTAAATATATAATATTCCACGATGACGGTACAGGTAGATTATGCGAGCAAAATTTAATTATCGAAGAGACTGATTTTGAAATTTTGCGTTCTTTAAAGTTTAAAGACGGCATATCCGAAATGCCGATGTTGTCAGAGTATTTACAAGTGATTTCTCGTTATAAAAAGGTTGCGGTAATCGAGCTGAAAAAATCTATGCGTGAAAGTAACATTGAGGAAATTATAGAAATCTGCAAACAGGAGTATACGCTTGATAAAATAATTTTTATTTCGTTTGATTTTGAAAATCTCGTCGCTGTACGCAAGCTTTTACCTAAACAGAAAATACAATTTCTGACGGAAAAATTCGACGACGGGCTTATAAAATCGCTGAAAGAATACGGGTTTGATTTGGATATACGTTACGACTTGCTTACGAAAGAAAAAATAAAAGAGTTTCACGAAAGTAATATTGCAATCAACTGTTGGACGTGTGACGACATTCAAAAAGCCGAAGAATTGATTGGTTTTGGGGTTGACTTTATTACAACCAATATACTTGATTAAGAATGCAAAGATTATAAATACAATGTAACTGCGGCAGGCAGGATAAACGTAATAGGTGACACATAGACTATTGCGTGGTATTGTACCCTTCGGGGTAGGAGTTCTGCGGTGGACGAAGTCCGTCCCCAGAAGGCAGAAGGTTTTAGGTGTAAAGTCGCCCGCGCCTTAGCTTACGAATGGAGCGTAGGTTTTTTAAGTGTACGCAAAAATCCGCAAGCCGTGATAGGCTTTTATAAGTATACAATTTTTTCGGAAAACGAGGTATCTTTTGAGCTAAAACTATGCAAACAATCTTATAGAATGGCTAACCACCATAGAGCAATTTGAAGTTGCTAAATACGGTTAGAAGTCGGTGATACGTTACAGTTTCAGCGGCTTTTTTCGCGTCTTTTTTACGGTATCTATCCGCTCTTTTTTGAGTGGACGAAGATATAAATAATCAGCAATACGGAGTTAAACCCAATGACAATAAGACCACCCTAGCCGTTTCAAAAGCCTATGAGGATATTGAAAACGGATTAATATATAAAAATATATTTAATTCTGTCTTTGACCTTGCAAAAAGGGAGGTAATATGATAGAATACAATCAACAGAATACGGGTTGCTTTGATTTGGGAGGTAAAAGATTGAAATCAAAGCATAACAATTACATAGTAGGAATTTACGTCAGATTAAGCCGTGATGACGAGCGAGCAGGCGAATCATTGTCTATCGAAAACCAAAAGATGCTATTGACAAAGTACATAGCGGATAAAGGGTGGAAGCTTCACGACGTTTACGTAGATGACGGAATATCCGGAACAACGTTTGACCGCGACGGGGTCCAAAGGCTGTTAAATGATGCCAAAAGCGGAGTTATTAATACAATAGTTGTAAAAGATTTATCTCGTTTCGGCAGAAATTATATTCAAGTCGGACAATACATAGACTATATATTTCCTTCTTTCGGAATTCGGTTTATTGCAGTCAGCGATAATATCGATACAGCGGGAGCAAATTCAACCGCAATGGATATGATGCCTATTACTAACGTTTTCAATGAATGGTACGCGGCAAACACAAGCAGGAAAGTTCGTGCGATATTTACGGCAAATGCAAAAATGGGCAAAAGTAATATGTCGCACGCGCCTTACGGATATTTATTCGGTAACGATAGTAAAAGAACATACGTCGTAAACGAAGAAGTGAGCGGCATCGTTAAGCGAATATTCGAGTTAAGAGCAAAGGGAATTTCTCCCGGACAGATTGCGGAAATATTTAATGCAGAGAAAATTCTTACTCCGCGCGATTACCTGGTTAAACAGACGGGGAAGTATTTGTCGGCTCAAAGTAATCATCTTTGGACACAACTTTGCGTGCGTAAGATTTTGCAAAATCCTGCTTATATCGGTAATCTCGCATTGCAACGCAGAACCACGATTTCGTATAAAAATCATAAAGCGGTTTTGCGCCCCGAAGAAGACTGGCTAGTTACTGAAAATGCACATCCTGCAATTATTTCAAAGGAACTTTGGGATAGGGTAAAGGAAGTTGAAAAGTCTGTAAGTCAAGGTAAAAAGACGAGAACAGGTTTGGTTCATCCGCTTTCGGGTTTTATGTATTGTGCGGATTGCGGTTCGAAAATGAAACTGGAATACTATTCTTTAAAGAAGAACGGTAAGAAAAGCGGTACGGTTTATACCTTTAATTGCGGCGGACATAAGCGTTATGGGAAATCGTTTTGTTTTAACCACTATGTGAAAGCAGCGGATATAGAAAAACTGATTTGCGACGACGTAAAAAAAAGAGCGAAATTTATTATTGCTAACGAATCGGAAGTTAAAGAAAGTTTTATTTCTAAGCAAACGCAATTCGTTAGGCATGAGCAATTTGAAAAACAAACCGAACTTGTCAACGATAAATTAAGATGCAAAAAACTTGACTTTTTGATAGAGTCGGCTTTCGAAGAAAAGCTCGAAGGAAAGATTCCTGCTGATTTGTGCGTAAAGTTAATTGAAAAGTATTCAGCCGAAAGGCAGGAGTTGGATATTAAAATCAATGAACTTGAACAAGTTTTATCTTCCGTTCAACAGGCGAACATTGATGCCGATGAGTTTATAGGAAGAATTAAGAAGCATTTGCGCGACGTTTCGGTTACGAGAGAACTTTGCTTGGAACTTATCGATAAGATAATAATCGGCGCGCCAAAAGAAAACGGACAACCGCAAAATATTGAAATTTACTATAAAATAAATTTGGATGCGGCATAATATACATAGTTATAAATTATGGTAAAGGCGGAAGGTAGTCAGTCCATTTTAATCTTCCGCCACCGCAAGGGAAAATCTCAACAGATAATATAAAGCAAGGAGCGAATATTCACCCCTCCTTGCTTTTTTGCTGTGGTTTTGTTATAATGAATGTACGATAAACAGTAATTTAGCGGAACTAACTAATATGTTTGATAAAATCGGAAATAAAAGAAAACTGTTTATAGCGCTTTTGGCTATAATAGCGTTATTCGTCTGTGCGCTGTCGCTGTCGTCCTGTTCTCTGTTCGGCTCTTCCGGGCTTAGGTATAAAGCAATAGAGAAGGACGGCAAGGTGGTGGGATATTCCGTTGAAAAGAATATCGGCACAAATCCCAAAACGCTGACCATTCCCGCCGAGCACAATGGCAAGCCTGTAACCAAGATAGAGCGGTTTGGGTTTAACTACTGCACGAATATAGAAAATGTGGTTTTGCCCGATACGATAACCGAGATAGGTTGGGACGCATTTGCAAATTGCCAAAAGATGAAAAAGGTTTATATATCTGATTTAACGGCTTGGTGTAATATAAGCTTTGAAGGCGATTGGGCAACTCCGTTTTGTTATGGAGCAGAATTATATTTGAACAACGAGCTTGTCAAGGACTTGGTAATCCCCGATGACGTTACAAAAATTCCGATGTATGCCTTTCAAGGCAGTAATATTTCAAGCGTTACGCTTCCTTCCAGTGTAGAACGCATTTACTACGGTGCGTTTACCTATTGCCATAGCCTTGAAAGAGTTGTTTTTAACGAAGGGTTGACTTCTATTGACGGTTACGCGTTCGGTTGGTGCGAAAGTTTAGAAGAGGCAGCCCTACCCGAAGGGCTTAAAAATATCGGTGACTGCGCTTTTTTCGGTTGCAGCGGACTTGTAAGCGTTACGCTTCCAAGCAGTGTAGAGAGTATAGACAGCGAAGCGTTCAAATTCTGTGAGAGAATAGCCGTTGTTTATAATCATTCCGACTTTGAAATAACCAAAGGTTCGACCGCTCACGGTTATTTGGGCAGTTATGCGCTGAATGTTTTTACGGGCGCGGAGCAAAGCATAATAACCAAAACCGACGACGGTTTTATGTTTTACGCTTACGAGGACAATAAACTGTTAATCAATTATACCGGTAAGCAAAAGAAAATAACTTTGCCCGCCATATCCGAAGTGGGTAATTATAAAATAGGCGCTTCGGCATTCAGCAAACGCGAATATATTACGGAGATTACTATTCCCGACGGGGTGCAAACCATAGGCGGTTCGGCGTTTGAGGACTGCACAAGTCTGACTAAGGTGGTTATTCCGCAAAGCGTTACCTACATAGGCGGTTATGCGTTTTATGGTTGCAAAAAACTTGCCGAAATAAAATTGCCCGAAAACCTTACCGAAATTTCATCCTACACGTTTTGCCATTGCGAAAGCCTTAAAAGCATAGCTATTCCGCAATCGGTAAATACTTTCAAAGACGGCGCATTTTTTGCTTGCGTCAACCTTGAAAGTATTGAAATTCCCGAAGGCGTTACGGCGTTACCGAGAGATTTATTCAGCCGCTGCACAAATCTTAAAACCGTCAGGTTTCCGCAGAGCCTGTCGGTTATCGGCGAGTCTGCATTTAACGAATGTACCGGTCTTGAAAATATAGATTTGCCCGATGGATTGCAGGAGATAAAGGCACTTGCTTTTGAAAAATGTGTAAACTTGAAAGCCGTTGTTATGCCGGACGGAATAACGGAAATAGGCTCTTACGCATTTCGCAAGTGTGAAAATATTGAAAGCGTAGTTATTCCCGACAGTATTACTGGAATTAAAAGCTGTGCTTTTCAGCAATGCAGAAATCTCAAAAGCATAACTTTGCCTGCGGGGATAAAGTCTATCGATAGGGACGCTTTTCGCGAAACGGCTGTTTCGGAAATTATTTTCAAGGGAACAATGGAACAGTGGGAGACAATTATGGCAAAAGCATATTGGAATATCTTTTCCTATGATTACACCGTCTACTGTACAGACGGACAAATTAAAAGAAATTAAGTTTTAAGGATTATAAATTTCAATTTGTCGTTTAAATAAATTAAATAGCGCACTTCTTAGTGCGCTATTCGTTTTTCTGCAAAAAATCTTTGCAACAGCCCCGTTAAGGTATTTATGTCATTAAAAACTATTTAACAAGCAGCGCGAACACGGCTTTAACAGTGTGCAGCTTGTTTTCCGCCTGTTCAAGCACAAGCGACTTGCTGCCGTCTATAATTTCCTCGGTAACTTCTATACCGCGGTTGGCGGGCAGTGCGTGCATAAACACCGCGTCGGGAGAGGCAAGCTCCATAAGCTTTTTATTAACCTGATAGGGCAGTAAAATTTTGCGCTCGGTTTCGGAAATAGCCGTATGGTAATTATAGTTGTCGGTATAAACAACGTCGGCGTTTTTAACGGCTTGCGCGGGATTTTCGGTTACCGTTACGTTTCCGTACTGGCTTACGCTTTCAAGCAATTCGGGAGGAATAGCGTACTCGCGGGGCGTTGACAGTGAAACGTCCATCCCGCACTTAACCGCGCCGGTTATAAGGGAAGAGCAGTTCGCGCTCCATTTACCCGTGTACGCAAGGCGCAGCCCCTCTAACTTTTTGCGCTTTTCCCAGATAGTGAACAAGTCGCAAAGCGTTTGCACGGGAACGCTCTTGTCGTTATTCGAGTTGATAATGGGAATGGGAGAATCCGCGCAAAACCTTTTAAGCTGGTCTTTGCTTATGCCTCTCGTTACAAGCGCGCCCACTCCGTAACGGCATATAACGTTTAAAATATCGTACATATTTTCGCCTGCACGCATATCCGACTCGTCGTAAGGCAGGTTTACGCAGTTTCCGCCGAGCTGTCTTATCCCCACTTCCAACGCAAGGCGCGTTCTTAGCGACGTGTCGTTGAATAAAAGTGCAATGGTTACGCCCCTTAATATGCCGGTGTCCTCGTTCGCGGTAAATTTTGCTTTCAGCGATTTGATTGCATAAAGATACTCAAAAATTTCCTCAACTTTTAAACTGCTTATCTGTATAAGGTGGTTTGTGTTGACCCCGTAGGAAGGGGAATAGCGGTTAATATCCATTATTTATCTCCGTATAAATTATCGGTTTTGCGCTGCGAAAAAACGCAGCCGCAGTAATTTTGTCTGTAAAGAGAGTGCTCGCCGGACAGTTGAATACTGCGCAGATAGCCGTTGCGCTTTTTAAAGTCCGAGTACAGCCATTTTATCCCGCCGAGCCTTTCGCCTATGCTGTTTATGAGCTTTGCGTCTTTCATAGGACTGACGGTAAGCGTGGTGGTAAAGTAATCGTATCCTTTTTCAAACGCCGCGTCGCGCGTTTTTTTGAGCCTGAGTTCAAAACACTTTCCGCACCGTTCGCCGCCTTCTTTGCAGCTCTCAAAGCCCTTGACGGCATTGTAAAACTTGGCGGTGTCGTGGTCGCAGTCTATAAAATCAGCCAGCCCGGTTTCATTTAAAAATCTTATAAGCTCGGCTTTGCGCCGCTCGTATTCGGGGTTTTCTATATTCGGATTATAAAATAACGCAGTTATTTCAAAATACGGGCTAAGCCGCTCCAAACAGGACGTGGAGCACGGCGCGCAGCAACAGTGCAGTAAAAGCCTGCGCTTTTTATCAAAAGAATTTACCGTATCCTGCATTAATTTGTCAAACGAAATATCGTTCATAATTACAGTTTAACATATTTCGCGCACGTTTACAAGGAATTTTAAAAATTTAACTAAAATTCACCTCATAAAAGTTGGTAAAAATATCCGATAGGTGATATAATTATTTAAAAATAATCTTACGCCGGAAATCGGCGCGGAGGTAGTAATGTCAAGTTTAAAGCTGAACGGACTGAATAAAACGTTTCCGTCGGGCGAAACGGCGCTGTACAATATTAATTTAGAAGCGGAAGATAACGAATTTTTAGTAGTTCTCGGCGCGGACGGCAGCGGTAAATCTACGCTGTTGAGGATTGTTGCGGGACTTGAGGACTGCACCGCCGGTTCAGTATTTATAGACGGTAAAGACGTTACCGACGCAGATCCCAAAGACAGGGATATAGCTATGGTATTTAAGTCGAGCACGCTCTATCCCGCTTTAAACGTGTATGACAATATAGCTTTCGGACTTAAAATACGCAAAGCTCCGCAGGCGCTTATTGACCAGCGCGTTAAATCGGCTGCGGCTATTCTGGGGCTGACCGACTCGTTATACCGTAAACCCAAGGTTTTGAGCGCGGCGGTAAAGCAGCGCGTGGCGGTTGCAAGGGCAATGGTAAGGGAGCCCAGGGTATTTCTCTTCGATGAGCCGTTATCGGGACTTGACGAAAATTTAAGAGCCGACCTTTTAAACGTGATTGTCAACGTTCAGGCGCGTATGTCGGGCACTTTTTTGTACGCAACAAAAAATCTTGCCGAGGCTATGGCGATAGGTACGAGGATTGCAGTGCTTAAAAACGGACTTTTACAGCAAACCGACACTCCCGCAAATCTTTACGACTACCCCGTAAACGCATACGTGGCGTTTTTAACAGGCTCGCCTACAATCAATCTTTTACAGGGCGCAACAGTTGTAAAAGAGCAAGAGGGGTACTTTGTAAATTGCGGAGCAATTAAATTGCCGCTTGCGAAAACAATTGTAAAACGTTTTGAAAAGATAGACGAATACGCCGCAAACGGCGCTGAAATTATACTCGGAATACGCCCCGAGGACGCGGAAGCAGGCAAGGACGGGGCAATAGACGCAAAGGTTGCGCAGGTTGAAAGCGACGGCGGCAAAACATATGCCGAATGCAGTATCGACGGCGGTAAACCGGTAATAGTCTGGGGGCAATCAACGCTATTAAAAGGCGAGGAAGTTAAAATTTCGGTAAATTTAAACAGACTTTACCTCTTTGATGGACAAACGCGGCTCACGCTTTTAAATAGGGACGGGGGTTATAAAAACACCGGTCGCGCCGACGCGGATTTTAAACCTTTAACATACGCTGAGGAGCAGGAAATATCCGAAAAATCCAAACCCAAGGCAAAGAACAAAAAGAAATAATGACAGACGTAATAGTAGATGCGTTAATAGACACGCTCAAATTATTTCCGTTTTTACTGCTTATTTACGTTTTGATTGAGGTAATAGAGCACAGGACAAAGCTAACGCAGAATGCAAAGGTGTTACAAGGCGGGCTTGCGCCGCTCATCGGCACGGCTACGGGCATAATTCCGCAGTGCGGATTTTCGGTAATGTCAGCCAAACTGTACGATAAGGGTTTTATACGCACCGGCACGCTTATGGCGGTTTTTATTGCTACGAGCGACGAGGCGCTTATAATATTACTCTCCGATATGAGCAAAGCCGGCTATATAATGCCGCTTATTTTCGTAAAGCTGATAACGGCGGTTTCGGCGGGTTATCTGATAAATTGCCTGTTTTCCAAAGAAAAGCTTGCGCCGCTCGGCGGAACGGAATCAACCGAGGTGTGCTGCAACGAGCATAAAGATAAATCTGATTTAAACGTTTACTTTATTTCGCCGCTTGTGCACACGCTTGAAATAACGCTGTATCTTTTAGCCGTCAACCTCGCTTTCGGATTTTTAATTTACTACGTCGGCGAGGATAAAATAGCCTCCGCGCTGGTCGGCGGCTGGCTGTTGCAGCCGGTGATATGCGGGGTTATAGGGCTTATACCCAACTGCGCGTCGAGCGTAATACTTACCGGCGCGTTTATCAACGGCGGAATACTTTTCGGCAGCTTTGTGGGCGGACTGTGCGCAAACGCGGGGCTCGGGCTTGTGGTGCTGTTGAAAAACACAAAAAAAATAAAGCGCAACGCGCTTTTCGTAGCCGCGCTGTATTCGATTGCCGTTTTAACAGGAGTAATCGTCAACGGCGTTATTTCGCTATTTTAGGTATTTAGAGGGGGCAACCCCTTTTTATTTACTTGAAAAATAAAAAAATATGTGGTATTATATAAAAAGGCGGTACGGCGTTTTTGCGTATCCTCTAATAAGCGTAAAGGTATATATATGGCGTTTAGTTTAAATAATATGGAAGGCAAAGAACTTGCCGACGATTATACCAGAAAAACATTGCCCAAGGGCAGGTGGAGCGATACCTGGGATATATTCAAATCCAACTTCACAAAATTAATTTTGCTTAACCTGTTTGTGCTCATAACATTTTTGCCGGGCATTGCAATAATCATTTTCAGAAATATGTACTTTATGGGGCTCGGCGCGTTTGAGCCGGTAAATTCGAGCATAAAATTTTTCTTTTATCCCGACCTTAACGGCAGAACGGAGAGCGTGGCTCTTACGGTTGACGTGCTGTTTTACGCGCTGCTTATAGTAGCTGGCTTTATAGCCTCGCTCGGTATTGCGGGCGGTACGTACAGCCTGCGCAAGCTTATTAATACCCGCGGCGAGTTTACGGTAAAAGGTTTTTTGCACGGCATTAAAAAATGCTACTTCAATACCGTTTTGCCCGTCACCTTGTTTATGGTTTTCCTTTACGGTACCGTTATAGTTGGCGACTGGCGCGCTCTGCACATAGCTACGGGCGGAAGCAAAGGCGGCGCTACCACGGCTTATGTGTTCAGCATAATAGGCACCGTTCTTATAGGTATTTACTGCGCGTGGCTGTTTGCCGCTGGCACAACCTACAAACTCGGTTTGGGTCAGCTGATTAAAAACTCGTTCGTGCTTATGATAGGCGCGCCTGTTCACACTCTGTTTATGGCGGGTTTCTCGCTCATTCCGGTATGGCTGTTTTTGATGGGCAGCTTTTTCCGCACGTTAGGCATAATCCTTATGATTTTCTTCGGTTTTGCGTTCGTGCTGTTGAGCTGGACGAGCTTTACGCAGTGGGTGTTCGATTTATATATCACGCCTAATTTAAAAACCGAGGACAAACAGCGCAACGTTAAAAAGACCGAAAAGGAACTTGCGCAGGAAAAGCTCGACGAAGAAAAAAGACAGGCTATGGAGCTTCTTGCGGCGGGCAGAAGCGAGCTTATAGCGCGTCCTATTCTGCCTGTATCGGATACCGCCGTTATAACTCCTTTCGGCAAAACCTTTACGCGCGAAAATTTATCCGCGGCAAATTCCGAGCGCGACAAGCTTAAAAACGATATAGCCGAGTACGAAAAAGCTCATCTTGGCGACGAGGTGTACGTACAGTACAACAAGCTGTTTGCCGATAGAGAAAAGGCTCTGCAAACGCCCGAGGGCAAAAAAGGCAAGAAAAATAAATCCAAAGTAAGCTCGGACAATCTTTTAAAATGAGTAATAATTTACCCTATTCTGCGCTCGGAGGAGTGTTTGAATACCTTAACGACGACTGCGGCTATGAACAATGGTCGCAGTATTTAATTAAAAAGCTCGCCGCGGAGGGCAGCTTTGAAAGCGGGCTGGACGTCGGCTGCGGCAACGGCTGGTTTACCCGCGCGTTTGCAAAAGCCGGCTACCGCGTAACCGGTATGGATATCTCTCCGCAAATGCTCACAAAAGCCGTGGAGCTTGCAAAAAAAGAGGGGCTTGACGTGCGCTTTTTTTGTGGCGACATAAGGCGGTTAAAGCTCGATTTTAAACCGGGTTTCATAACCGCGGTCAACGACTGCATAAATTATTTAAGCGGGGACGAGCTGTACGGCGCGTTTTGCTCGGTTTATAAAAACCTTGTTAAAGGCGGAATATTTATTTTTGATATAAGCTCCGCGTATAAACTTAAAAACGTACTTGCAAACAATACGTTTGCGGAGGACAGGGAAAACGCGGCATATATGTGGTTCAACACGCTGCATAGCGACCGCGTGGAAATGGATATAACGCTTTTTTTAAAGCAGAGCGACGGAAAATTTATACGCCTTGACGAACGGCACACGCAGTATATCCACGAAAAGAATTTTGTAATTTCAGAGCTTGAGCGCGCGGGCTTTTCGGTGCGGACCGAGGGGCATTTGGGACTCGACGAAAACCAAAGAATAAATTTTATTTGTAAAAAGTATTAATTATGAACAAACTGTATAAGACGCTCGTTTACGATAACGAGGTGTCGCTCTCCGTACTCGAAACACGGGATATGGTCAACGACGCAATTAAAATCCACGGACTCGACGATAAGTCGGCGGAGCTGTTGGGCGGTATGCTTACGGCTTGCGCGTATATGGCGGGCTGCCTCAAAAGCGAGCGCGGCGCGGTGTCGCTGACCGTTAAATCCTGCGACGGCAGCGCAACAATAAGCGTTTCGGGTGATATCAACGGACATATCCGCGGCTATATCGACGGCGGCGAAAACGGTATAAAAGGCGGCACGCTCACCGTTATCAAAGAAGACGGGCTTTTTCGCCCCTTTAACGGTACGTGCGAGCTTAAATCAGAGGACGTTTCCGAAAATTTAATGCAGTATTTCCATTTCAGCGAACAGGTTGAAACGGCGGTTGCGATAGGAGTGAGCGTTCAGAACGGCGAGTGTCTTGCCGCGGGCGGCGTGGTTATGCAGCTTTTGCCGGGTACGCATTCCGAAAATATGGACAGAGCCGAAAACGCTATGCAGAATTTTACCGATATGAAATCGGTTATAAAAAAGCTCGGCGCAGACGGCATAATGGAAATTATTTTCAACAAAGATATAACGCGTAAGGTTTACGCAAGCTATCCCGAGTACAGGTGCAACTGTTCGCGCAAAAAGATAGAGGGCGTAATAATACCGCTCGGCAAAGCCGAACTGTTAAAAATAATCGAAGAGCAGGGCTGCGTAAAAGTGCACTGCCACTACTGCAACAGCGATTATATTTTCGATGCCGGCGACGTGGAAAAATTATTTAATTAAAATATTACTTACTTTATATGGCGAAAATTTTGAATTTCGACCTTTCCGAGGAACGTTTGCTGTGTATGGCTGAGGAAATGGTTGACGAACACAACTATATAGCCGCGCTTAAAATGCTCAACAAAAATGCCGGAATAAACGGTGACAGCGATCGTTCGTTAATGCTGTACGCCGAAATTTTCGACGATATGGACTTATACGAAAAGTGCGTTAACGGCTGGTATAAATACCTCGACTATGCCGAAGACGCCGACCCGGAGGATTTAAGCGACTGTTACGAGGGGCTTGCCGTAGCTTATATGAATTTAGGCGACCAGGCGCGCTCTGCGCACTATTACCATAAACTGCTTACGGGCACGGAAGGGATAGACGAGGAAATGCGCGAGCAGATTTTAAGCGATTTTCTCGCTATGGACGAAAATCCGTTAAAGTTTGCATATCCGCCCGAAATAGCCGACCGTACGGAGTTCATAAAAAACGGCATAGAGTATATGAAACAGAACGAATACGAGCTCGCCGTTGCCGAATTTGATATGGTTGAAGAGCGAAATCCTAAATACAATACGGCGCGCAACTATATTGCTATGTGTAAAATCATATGCGACAAAGCGGACGAGGCGGAAGAGGAATGCCGCGGTATTTTAAGCCGCGACCCGGAAAACGTTCAGGCATTAACAACGCTCGCCGCCGTTAAAACCGAAACGGGCAACCGCGACGAATCGCTGGCTCTTGCAAAAGAGCTTTTAAAAATAAAACTGCGCGATACCGACGACGTTTACAAAGTTGCTACGGTATGCTGCGAAAACGGCTTGCACGCCGAAGCATATAAGCTTTTCAAACGCCTGACCGAGGAAAACGAGCTGACTTACGATTTGTCCGTTTTGTATTTCAAAGCTGTTGCGGCGTTTAATTGCGGTAAGCTTGACGAGGCTCTGGGCATATTCGACGATATTTCGGTAATTTATCCCGAATCGGTGACTTCGCGTTATTTTTATAAGCAAGCCAAAGAAATGCGCGAAACGCGCGTGATAAAGGAGCTTGAATATTTTTACAGACTGCCCGCCGACCTGCGAGAAAAGTCCGTTCAGATGCTTGCGGCGGTTATGCAGCTCAATAAATCCCAGGCGGCAATGCTCGCCGATGAAGTGGATTTATCCGACTGCGTGCGGTGGTGTTTTGAAGAGAACGATATGAAAGGCGACGAGGTTAAGCACCTCGCGGCGCACGTTGCGGCAAAGGTGGGGCTGGATGATATCGTGCGCGATATTCTGCTGAACGCGTTCGTTTCCGACCATATTAAAATATCGCTGCTTACGACGTTGCAGGAACGCAACCGCGAGGGCAGCGTGGGCGTGGTAATTTATCATTTATACAACAGGTTTATACTGCGAAAAATAGAAATAGGCAAGCGTAAAAAATCGGTTTTCATACGCGCGTATGCTAAGCTTGCCGCGCACTTTGCCGCGCTTGACGACGAGAACGGCGCAATGTTCAAACAGGCAACCGAAAGTCTTTATTTCAAGCTTGAAAAAGAGGAGCGGCTAAACGACGCGCGCAGTGAAAAGGCGGTTGCCGCCGCAATTTATATGCAGTCCGGCGAATGTATAAAGGGTTTGAGCGGCGAAGACGTGTATAAGTTTTTTGACGTAACCGAAGCGCAGGTTAAAAAACTTTTGGGGGATGTATGAAGATTTACGACTTTGACGGAATGTTTGACGAAAAGCTGAGCGCATACGTTTCCAAAAACGCTCAGAAATATAAAGAGAGCGAGTGGGAGAATATAATCCCCGAAATGTACAAACGCTTCGGCGATACGGTTATAAAGTCGCTCGGCAAAACCCCGCGTGAATTTTACGCTGCTATGAGCGGCGGCGAGCTTATAAAATGCCTCGGCGCGCATCTTAAACAGGAGGTTTCCGTGCCCGTGTTTTTATGCGACGAAATTGAAAAACGCGGCATATATGCGGAGCTTTTGCCTCTTTTGGACGGCAGCGAAAACGAATGCGAATACGCAATGAGCTTGCTCGGCGCAAACGACAGAGCAATAAAAAAGTATCTTGAACTGCTTGTAAAAAGCGGCGACGCCGATTTCAAGGACAGGTGCGCGGACTACGTCAAGGAGAAAGCCGACCTTGTAACCGAAGAGGTGTTAAATTACTATTTTAGCGGCGTCGAGCGCGAGCTGATGCTCGAAATAATGTCGCGCACGGTTATAAAAGACGAGCGTATATATAATATATTGTTAAAGGAATTCCGCACCGACCCCGAAAATATACCTATGCACGCAAGCTATCTTGCTGCGTACGGCGACGAACGCGCGCTTGAATTTCTGCTAGATAAAATCGACGAAGAGGGGATTTCCTTTGTGGAATATCAGGAGCTTAAATATGCAATAGAGGCGCTCGGCGGGCGATACGATAAGGAACGCGATTTTTCCGGCGACCCATATTTTGAATTGATAAAGCAACACTCGCCGCAGTCGGTCGATTTGCTTAAATCGGTTAAACAGTAATAGAGAAGAATACCCCCCCCCCCCGGATGCAAACATTGCATCCGGGGGTTTTTTATTTGCATTCGGTGACGGTTATATTAAATACCTGTCCTGTATGGAATTTTATTTTAATTACGTTGTCTTTTATTTCGTATAACCCTATAAAAAAGTCGTTCATAATGGGATAAAGCTGTTCGGCTATTTGCTGTTTGGTGTATACGATATCAAGCTTTTTAACTTCGGCTATTAATTTTTCAAACGGATTGTTCATAATTTGTTTATCTCTTATAATTCAACTGTAATATATTATATTCTCAAAATTTGAGCAAATCGAGTATTTTTCTCAAAAATTGATATTTTAATACATAGTTTTTGGTAAGTGGGTAGTTAGATATGAATTTTTCTGAAATACTTAAAAATTTACGTAAAGAAAAAGAGATAGGACAGCAAGAGCTTGCATTAGCTTTGAATACAAGTCGTAAATCAATTTCTCATTGGGAAACAGGTTATAGCGAACCGTCGATTGCTCAGCTTATAATGCTTGCCGATTTATTTGACGTAACGCTTGATGATTTACTCGGGCGAGAAAATAAGTCTTTTAAATAATAAATTATATTTAAAATTATGGAAATTTTATCCGATTTCAGCGATAATCTTGCGGAGCTGATAAACGAACATAAATTATCCGTAGAGCAATTTGCGGAAATAGTAGGTATAACATATTCTGAAATTTACAGATATCTGAGAAAAGAATATATACCTAAACTTTCAAACGTAATTAAAATCGCCGACGCATTCGGATATTCGGTTGACTATCTTTTAGGTTTTATTCCTTTTCCCGAAAATGTAGTTTATAAAATTACTCCTGAATTTTCCGTACGTTTCAGGCAACTTTTAACCGAAAAGAATATTACGAGATATATGATTAATAAAAATACGGGTATACCTATCAACAGGCTTGACGACTGGTATAACGGTAAATTTACTCCGTCAATCGATAAAGCGGTAAAACTCGCTAAATATTTTAACTGTTCGATTGATTATTTATTAGGCAGAGAATAAAATTTCCTTCGTTTGGCAAACACTTAAACGGAGGTATTTTTATTATGCAGGATTTAACGGCAAAAGAACTCGAACTTATATCCGATGTTTTAACTTACGAAGGGCTTATCTGCAAAAAGGCGAGAGCGTATTCCAAAACTCTCACCGACGTGGATTTGGCAAACTGCGTTAAAAAATTAGCGGACGAACACGAGCAGCGTTATAACGCGCTGTTGGGAGTAATAGGAGGCTGATAAATGAAACTTACAAAAAGCGACGTAACGTTAAACGAAAGAGATACTTTGCAGGATTTGCTTGACTGCGAAAAGCAGCTGATGAGTCTTTACACCACCGCGCTTTACGAGGGCAGCACAAAGGCAATGCGCAAAAATTTTACCACTAATCTTTTGAGCGTGGCGGAAAACCAGTACAGCATTTTTCAGCAGATGAGCACTCGCGGCTATTACGAGCCCAAGCCCGCCAACAAAAATCTTATTGACGAGGCAAACGCAAATTTTAAAAAACAAAAACCTCAGCTTCAGGCAAAAGGTTAAAAGCAAAGCCGTCCGTTTCCGGGCGGCTTTTACTTAATGCAAAAACCGACAAAAAGCGACGGTTTTTTTTAATTTTCGACGGCGGGTCGGCGCTATAATTACTTTTACAATGCAGGTTTATATAGAGCTTGCTCTTCTTGAAAATTTCTGTATGGATTTTACGCTGTTATGGGCGGCTAAGGCGGCTTGCAAAAATCCCGCAACTTATTTCCGTATCGCGCTCGGCGCGGCGGCGGGGGCGGGTGTTGCCGCGGTGTTTCCGCTTTTGCCTGTTCCGCCCGTGTGGGCAACGGTGTTAAAGGCTGTTTCCGGCTTGGCGCTGTGTTTAATTGCCGGTAAGTTTACGGGCTTTAAATCATACGTTAAATTTACCGGGCTGTTTTTCGCCTTTTGCGCGGTGCTCGGCGGCGCGCTCATAGCTCTGTTCTCGCTTGCGGGCACGGATTATGCGCAGGGGTCGGGCTATACGCTGTCGTCCGTGCCGGTGGGGATACCGCTGTTTTGCGCGCTGATTGCGGTAATAGCCGCAAAAAAGATAGCGGGCAGGTTTTCAAAACGTGAAAAAAGTACCGTTAAATGCCGCATATTTGCGGGGCAATCGAGCGTTGAAATAACAGGCTTTTACGACAGCGGCAACAAAGTTTATCTGCACGGAGCGCCCGTAAGCGTGGTGCCCGAATCTGTAATTAAAAAGTTAAACCCAGTGCGTATAAACGACAGGGTAAAAATACATACTGTTGCAGGGAGCGCGGAAATGCGCGTGTTTACCGCGGACAGACTCGAAATAGAAAGCGGCGGGAAAAAAGCCGTAATAAAGGGCGCGTATGTGGGGCTCAATCCCAACGGCGGAAACGTTGCCGTACTGCATCCCGATATTCTGGAGGTATAATGTTAGAAAAAATAAAAAAGATACTTGCGGCACTCTTCGGCAAAAACACACTCGATTACATATGCGGTACGGAGGCTTTGCCACTGCCGTATTCACCCGAGGAGGAGAGCGATAAAATATCCCTTCTGGAGAGCGGCGACGAGCAGGCAAAATCGGCTCTTGTGGAGCACAATCTGCGGCTCGTGGTGTACATAGCCAAAAAATTCGAAGGCTCGGGCGTGGACGGCGACGACCTAGTTTCGGTGGGAACGATAGGGCTTATTAAGGCTATAAACTCCTTTAAATCGGATAAAAACATAAAGCTTGCCACTTACGCTTCGCGGTGTATCGAAAACGAAATTCTTATGTATCTGCGCAGGATGAGCAGGCAGCGGCAGGAAGTCAGCTTCGACGAGCCGCTTAACACTGACTGGGAGGGCAACGAACTTCTTTTGTCCGACGTGATGGGTACGGACGCGGACAGCGTGTATTCCGACGTTGAGGGCGGAGTTGAGCGCGAGCTGCTTAAAGCCTCTCTCGGCAAGCTGTCGCCGAGAGAACAGCGCATAATGAAAATGCGTTTCGGGCTGGACGGGGGTGAGGGAATGACGCAAAAAGACGTTGCCGATAAGCTCGGCATTTCCCAGAGCTACATATCGCGGCTTGAAAAAAAGATTATATTAAAACTTAAAAAAGACATATCCAAACTGACCGAATAACCCCGACATATATTGCAGTTTCCCTTCTTGTACATAAACCGTATAAGGAGGGATTTATGTTGCAGAAAGTAGTTATTTGCGGCGTGGATACGTCGGGACTGCCGTTGCTTACGGCAAAGGAGCAGGAAGAGCTTATGATAAAGCTTAAAGCGGGCGACGAGGCCGCGCGCGAGAGGTTTATCGTGGGCAATATGCGGCTTGTACTGTCGCTTGTGCGCAGGTTCTGGGCAAAAAAAGCCAACGCCGACGACGTGTTCCAGGCGGGTTGCGTGGGGCTTATAAAGGCTATCGACAATTTTAACGTTTCGATAGGCGTAAAATTTTCCACGTACGCGGTGCCAATAATGTTAGTACTGCGAAACAGACAAAAGGAGCTTAAAATGACAAGAA
>CAJUPX010000028.1 GCA_910588685.1 uncultured Christensenellaceae bacterium
CAATGAAAGGGTTCCGGACGTCGTCTGGGAGATCCGGTTCAGGGATGACGGGGTTGGGGCGGGTGGCGGGTACTATAGTGTTGACTGCGCAGCAGTCCCATTGTTTATGACAATATAAAAAATTTAGGCTCAGATTTATTCAATTTTACCGAACTTAAAGAAATAGTATTTCGTGACAAAGCTAATCAACGGAACTCTATAGAAAAAAAGAATAATTGTTATAGCGATATAACAAATTATGAGCTTACGATTATATATGAAGATGAATATCATTAAAACTAAAACGGCGTTCACGCGGGTTTGCGTGAACGCCGTTTTTATTGATTCCGCTTAAATTTTATGTAAAATTATGCGGTTGTTGATAACTTTTTTACAATTATAAAAATAATTTGTCGAAAACAGGCGGAATTTGCTCAATTCACAATAGACTGTTGATAATTTGTGGATAACTTTTTTGAATAATTACGTTTTTATTCTTTCCACACAACTCTATGTGGATATCTTTTTGGGGATAACTACCCCTGTTTTTCGCGGATTATACGCATAATTGCCGGTTATCCACAGTGCGATTATCTACCGCAGGCTTAAACCGCACAACTATACTTTTTCAATTTGCGGAACGAAATAAATAAAAATACAACCGCTATAACCGTACTTATACTCCAACCTATATCCCACGCCCAGCACACGCCTTTAAAGCCCCAGCCGGCGCCGGTAAGAGTATAAACGAGCAATACGCGCAGTACGAGGTCGGAAAAAGTACTCACCGTAAATCCTACGTTGCCTCCGCTGCCCCTCACTGCTCCGTCCGCGACTATTTTTACGCATACCACAGGCAAAAAACACGAAACTAACGTTAAATACTGTACGGAATACGCCATTGCCTGTTCGGTAAGCTTTCCGCTCTGCACAAACAAGCGCGTAAGCGGCTCGGGAAACAACACAAAAATTATAAGAAAAGCTATGCTTACCGTCATCGAATACAAAAGCAGTATCCAAAAGCTTTTTCTTATTCTGTCAATTTTACCCGCCGCCTTATTCTGCGAAATAAAATTAGCGAGTCCGTTAGTCATTGAAACTACGCTCATTGTGGACATACATATGAGCTTGAACGCCGCGGTAAACCCGGTTGTGGCGTCCTCTCCGATTATATTTATGCGCTTATTGACAAAGAAATTACCTACCGACACAAAACTCTGCTGTAAAATTACGGGCACGGACGCAACGGTAAGCGCTTTTAAAAGCTGCGCGTCGAATACTTTAGGTTTATGCTCCGATTTAATTGAACCGAGCTTGCGCGCCAGCACAATCATAGTTAAAATACAGGATATTGTCTGCGAAATAAAGGTTGCCCACGCCGCGCCCGCAACGTCCATATGAAATACTTTTACAAACAGTAAATCCAGAGCTATATTCAAAACCGACGATACAACAAGAAATATAAACGGCGTTTTACTGTCGCCTAGCGCAGAGCAAATACCGCAGCCAAGGTTATAAAAAAACACGAACGGCAGCGAGCCTGCGTATATGTAAAAGTACGCGAGGCAGTCGTCAAAATACGAGCCGTGCACGCTGAGCGCCTGCATAGCCGGTTTTGCGCAGCCGAACGCCGCAACCATAAGCAAAACGCACAGCACGGAAAAGGCTATAAACGCCGTATTTACGGTTTCGCGCACGCGCTTGTTATCACTCTTGCCGAAATGCTCGGCAACTATAACCGAACAACCTCCGTTAACTCCGAGCGCAAACGCAAGCAGTATATTTATTACCACCGTGGCGTTGCCTATCGCGTCCACGGCAAGCGCGCCCTCCTGCGCAAAGTTGCCGACAACAAGCAAATCCACAAGAGAGTACAGCTGCTGTATAAACGCGCTTCCGAACAGCGGCAGCGAATACAGCAGCATTGTTTTCCATATATTGCCCGACGTAAAGTTAACTGTTATTTTATTGTTCATACCGCCTACATTATAGCCGTGCAAATTGCCTAAAGCAATTATTTTTCGACAAAATATTTAATAATTCCACACTGTTCTTATTTATCAAAAAAGCGCGATATTATCTCGCACTTTTCAACTCATATCAATTGCCGACGTTATCAAAAAATTCGTCGAATGTTACACCGAATACATTGACAAGCGCTATTATGTAGCTCGCTTTCGGTTCGTTTACCGAACGCTCCCAGTAATCCACTGCTTTTTGACTCGCTCCTATCATCTTGCCGAGCTGCATTTGCGACAATCCCTTTTCCAACCGTAATTCTTTAATTTTGTCTCCTATTTTAAGCATACCGATATTTTAGAAGAAATCTTCTTGAAATAGTTGACAAAGAAGAAATCTTCTTGTATAATTAAGTCAATAAATTTTTTAAGGAGATTGCAAAATGAAAAAGAGAATTGCAAAAATTTCGGCACTTGTTTGTATTATGGCGCTTGTATTAACGGTCATATTCGCAATGACTGCCTGCGGAGAGAGCGGCACCAAGTACACCTATTCAGACACGAACGTAGAAATGACCGGCGATTTAGGCGGCGAGGGCGGCAACGATAATTTAAAAACTATGTACGACGCTATGTATAAAAATTCTTCCATAACAGTAAGCGAAAGCAAAATCGTATGGAAAATAAGCGATGTAGAGTCGACGATGACCGTTAAGAAAGACGGCGATAAATACGTTCTTTCAGGCGAATACGTAGACCAAATGAAAACCGCTTTATCTGCGGGAGTAGGCGGCATAAGCGGAGCAGGCTTAAGCGTATCGTTTGATATGTACGGAATGGAAACCGAAAACGGGTTTGACATTGTTATGAAAACGTCTTCCACCTCGTCGGTAGCGGGTTCTTTCTCTATGAGCACAGTGCTTACTATAAGCTTTATAAAATAAATGAATATAAAAACTTTAAAAGCCGCGCATACTGCGCGGCTTTTAAACCCGTTATTGTTTATCTAAGTTTTTTCCGTACAGCGCTGAAACGTTGTTGGAATATTTTTGCATATTGGCACAGCTTTTTAAAGGCACGCTCTCCTCATACTCGCGCAGCTTTTTAATCTGGTCGCGCGAAAGCTTTTGCGGAACGTCTATCTCCACGGTTACGTACAGGTTTCCCGTGCCGTTAACGGTTTTAACGCCCTTTCCGCGCATACAGAACCTCGTCCCCGACGCGGTGCACTCAGGCACGTCGAGTTCCAGAGTATCGTCTATCGCGGGCACCTGTATTTTCCCGCCGCACACCGCCGTTTTATAAGATATGGGCACGGTCACGTATAAATCTCTGTCCTCGCGTCTGAGCATTTTGTGCGGCTCTATCCTGAAATAAATGTACAAATCGCCGCTTTCGCCGCCGTTGCCCGCCGCCTGTCCGAAGCCGCGTTTTCTTAGCGAGCTGTCTTTATCCACTCCCGCGGGGATATTCACCGAAAAGCTCGTTTCTTTTCTTACGTATCCCTTGCCCTTGCAGTCGGGGCATTTATCGATTATTTTCTTGCCCGTACCGCTGCAATCGGGGCATACTCCCACCTGAATGGTTCTGCCAAATATTGTATCCTGTTGAAATTTTACCCTGCCGTTGCCGCCGCACCTGTCGCATTTTTTAAACGCCGTGCCGCCCTTTGCACCCGTACCGCTGCACGCGGGGCACGACTCGTTGCGCATATAACTTACGGTCTTAGTGCAACCTTTGATTGCGTCGAGGAAAGACAGATTTATCGTCTGCTGAATATCCGCGCCGCGCTGCGCCTGCGACTCGCTTCTGCCGCCGAAACCTCCGCCGAACATCGAGCTTATAATATCCTCGAAGCCGCCCATACCTCCGCTGAACCCGCCGAATCCGCCGCTTCCGAACGGATTGCCGCTCATTCCGGGATGTTCAAGCTCGTAGTCGTACTGCTTGCGTTTCTGCTCGTCGGAGAGCACTTCGTTAGCCTCGTTAATCTCCTTGAATTTCTCCGCGGCAGCCGCGTCCCCGGGGTGAAAGTCCGGGTGATACTGCTTTGCAAGTTTTCTGTATGCAGATTTTATATCTGCCTGCGACGCGTTTTTATTTACGCCGAGCACGTCGTAATAATTCTTTTTATCCGCCATAAATATTACCGTAAAACCGTTTATAAGGGGTGAACTCTCTCACCCCTTACTCAATTATATTTTTTAGTGCTGTCTGAATTCCGTATCTCCGCCGTCGCCGCCGCCGGGATTGCCGCCGTTTGCACCGGCGCCGCCGTTCTGCTGATAAATCTTTGCGATAACCGGCTGTATTTCGTTTGACAGAGTATCGATTGCCGCTTTAATTCTCGCGTCGTCGTTCGATTCGAGTTCGCCCTTAGCCTTAGCTATTGCGTCCTCAACCGTCTTTTTATCGTCGTCAGAAAGCTTGTCGCCCGCCTCTTTAACCGTCTTTTCAAGGCTGTCTATCATACTCTCGAGGTTGTTTTTATTGTCAACCGCCTCTTTACGTTTTTTATCCTCTTCGGCGTATTTTTCCGCGTCTTTAACCGCCTTGTCGATATCCTCGTCGGAGAGGTTTGTTGAAGCCGTAATTGTGATATTTGTGCTCTTGCCCGTTCCCAAATCCTTTGCCGTAACATTAACTATGCCGTTAGCATCGACGTCGAAAGTAACCTCTATCTGAGGCACGCCGCGGGGTGCGGGGGGAATGTCGGTGAGCATAAACTTGCCGAGCGACTTATTGTCTCGCGCAAACTTTCTTTCGCCCTGTAAAACGTTGATTTCAACGCCGGGCTGATTGTCGGCAGCCGTGGAGAACACCTGGCTTTTCTTCACGGGTATAGTAGTATTTCTCTCGATAAGCGGGGTTGAAACGCCGCCGAGAGTTTCGATGCCGAGCGTCAAAGGCATTACGTCAAGCAAAAGCACGTCTTTAACCTCGCCCGAAAGAACGCCGCCCTGGATAGCCGCGCCGATTGCAACGCACTCGTCGGGGTTGATTCCTCTGAAAGGCTCTTTGCCCGTTACCTGTTTAACTTTATCGAATACCGCGGGGATACGGGTTGAACCGCCCACGAATATTACTTTACTTATATCGCCGTACGAAAGCCCCGCGTCGCTCATAGCTTTTTTCATAGGCTCGATAGTCCTTGCAACAAGGTCTGCGGTAAGGCTGTCGAATTTCTGTCTTGACAAATCTATATCGAGGTGCTGGGGCGCGCCGTCTACTATCGTAATGAAAGGCAGGTTGATATTTGTGGAGGTCATACCCGAAAGCTCTATTTTGGCTTTTTCGGCAGCGTCCTTCAATCTCTGCATTGCCTGTTTATCGCGCGATAAATCAACACCCGTATCCTTTTTAAAGGTTTCTACAAGATAATCTATAATTTTATTGTCGAAGTCGTCGCCGCCGAGCCTTGTATCGCCGTTAGTTGCCAGAACCTCAAATACTCCGTCGCCTATTTCAAGAATAGAGACGTCGAAGGTACCGCCGCCGAGGTCGTAAATCATAACCTTCTGGCTGCCTTCCTGCTTATCGAGTCCGTAAGCGAGCGCCGCCGCCGTGGGCTCGTTGATAATTCTTAGCACGTTAAGTCCCGCAATTTTACCCGCGTCCTTGGTAGCCTGGCGCTGCGAGTCGTTGAAATACGCGGGGCAGGTGATAACCGCGTCGGTTACCTTTCCGCCTATATAGCTCTCAGCATCGGCTTTGAGCTTTGCAAGCACCATTGCGGAAATTTCCTGCGGCGAATAGCCTTTTTCGATATTTACTTTATAAGCCTCGCCCATATGGCGCTTGATGGATATAACCGTTTTGTCGGGCTGCGCTACGGCAAGTCTTTTTGCCGCCTGCCCTACGATACGGCTACCGTCCGCCTTAAACGAAACCACGGAGGGCGTTGTTCTGTTACCCTCGCTGTTAGCTATTACAACGGGCTCGCCGCCTTCCATTACGGCCACGCACGAGTTGGTTGTTCCTAAATCTATTCCTATAACCTTTCCCATAATATTAACACTCCTTATTACTTTCGCAAAAATCTCACTGCGTTGCGATTTTTGCGAGTTTTTTATTTGTTGTCGTAAAACGCTTAACGGCGGAAATAAATTCCCCCTTGCGTTTTTCGACGTTTATAATTTATAATTTTAAATTTTTGATTTTATTCGGCGACTACGGCAACCTGCGCAAAGCGTATTACCTTTTCGCCGGAGCGATAGCCCTTTTTAAGCACCTGCTTAACCGAATTGTTCTCCTCGCCCTGTTCAGCGGGGAAATTGAGCACCGCTTCCATAACGCTCTCGTCGAATTTATCTCCCGGATTTACCGGTATTTCCTCAACGCCGAGCGATTTAAGCACGGTGTTAAAGCTCTTGATAACTTTGTCGATTCCCGCTCTGGTTTTTTCGTCCGACGCAGAGTCGAGCGCATAACCGAAGTTGTCGGCGACGGGTAAAAGCTTTATAATCGCCTCGGCTGCGCCGTCGGCATATGCCTTTGAAACCGAAGCCGCGTTACGTTTACGGTAATTGTCGTACTCGGCGGAAACCGCATACCACTTTCTCTTGTAATCCTCGGCGAGCGCCTGCGCCTTTTCAAGTTCGGACGGCTCGTTCGCGGGCGTTTCCAAAACTTCTTCGTCCTCGGGATTAACCGTCGTTTCTTCCTTCTTTTTAGACATTTTTTAACCTTTTAACAATTTATTTAATTTGTTTACAATATTAATATAAACTTTCCCCGCGCCGTTAAACAAAATTTCCGCAAAAATTTTTAAAAATTAAAAAATCCGGCGCAATTTTGCGCCGGACTGCCTTATTTTTTACGTTTTTTCTTTATATATAGCTTAAATACAATTTTATAAATTTCACCGAGAACGATTATAGAAAGCGAGGAAGCCGCAACAAGCCCCCACTGCGCCACGCCGAGCGCAACTAACCCAAACGCCGATGACAGCGGACTTACACACAGAATAACGTTCAGCGCCACGCCGAGCGCAACGGTAAGCAAAAGCATTTTATTCGACAGTGCGCCTTTGCCGAACACGCTGCCCTCCGTACGGACGTTAAACGCCTGCAAAAGCTCCATAAAGGATATCGTCATAAACGTCACGGTTGTAGCCGCCTCGTTGCCCCAGAGGTTTAAAGAAATCATAAACACCGCTATTGTTACGGAGGCTATGAACACGCCCGACGACAGCATAACGCCTATTGAACGCTTGGAAAACAAACCTTTTTCCGCACGTTCGGGCGGACGCCCCATTAAATCGCAGTCGCTCTTTTCCATTCCCAGAGCGAGCACGGGCATACTGTCGGTTATGAGATTGAGCCATAAAAGCTGCGTTGACAGTAAAAAATTAAACCTGAACAAAAACAGCGAGGCTATGAGTATTGCCAGCACCTCGGCAAGGTTGGTGGAAACAAAAAAGCGTATAGTCTTTTTTATATTTTCGGAAAGTCTGCGCCCCTCGCGCACGGCTGAAACGATAGTTGCGAAATTGTCGTCTGATATGACCATATCGGACGCGCTTTTTGTAACGTCGGTACCCGAAATACCCATAGATATGCCTATATCGGCGCTTTTTATGCTCGGCGCGTCGTTTATGCCGTCGCCGGTCATTGCAACAACGTGCCCCTTCTTCTGCAATGCGTTTACTATAATATTTTTGTGTTTGGGCGACACCCGCGCAAACACCCTGCACTTTTCTATAGCCGCGCCGCGCTTTGCCTTGGGAATTGCGTCTAATTCCGCACCGGTCATTACCTCGTCCATACTTTCGGCGATTCCCAGCTTTTTAGCTATCGAAAACGCCGTGCGCACGTGGTCGCCGGTTATCATTACGGTTGATACTCCAGCGCGTCTGCACTCGGCAACAGCCGCCTCCACGCCGTCCTTCAATCCGTCTTTCATTCCGCAAAGACCGGTGAATATGAGCTCGTTTTCAGCTATTTCCCCGCCGCAGGGCTTATATGCAAACCCTAAAACGCGCAGTCCGTCGTCCGACATCGCATTGTTTTTTTCGGTTATTTCCCGCCGTATATTTTCCGTAATCGGCTTTACTCCGTCCGCAGCGAGATATTTATTGCAGCGCCCTATTAAAATATCCGGCGCACCCTTGGTAAACTGCAACTTTTCGCCGCCGATATCCGCTGTTACGCTCATCATCTTTCTTTCGGAGTCGAACGGCAGTTCCCCGAGCCTGGTAAATTCAACGCCGTAATCGCATTCGTCGGCATATATCCTCAGCGCAATTTCGGTAGGGTCGCCCAGATACGCCCCTTTCTGCCCCTTTACGCCGTTACAAACGGACATACATTGCAGCAGTCTGTTTTTTGCCGCGTCCGAAAATATTTCAGTCTGCGTGACCTTTAATCTGTTCTGCGTGAGGGTGCCCGTTTTATCCGTACATATAACCGTGCAGCCGCCGAGCGTTTCCACCGATTTTAACTTGCGGATAATAACGCCCTTTTTGCTCATTTTCTGCACGCCCGTAGCCATTATTATTGTTACCACCGCGGGCAGCCCCTCCGGAATTGCGGCGACGGCAACGGCAACAGCCGTCATAAAATTCTTTAAAAGTCCGTCGTCGCGCACAAACATTCCCACGCCGAAAATTATACAGGTTACGGCGAGTACAAACGCGGAAATTATTTTACCGAGCTTGTCAAGGCTGTTCTCCAAAGGAGTTTTTATTTTTTTGCCGCCTTTGAGCATATCGGCTATTTTTCCCATTTCCGTATTCATACCAACCGCGGTGACAACCGCCGAGCCGTTGCCGCTGACAATATAAGTAGAACCGAAAAGAGTATTTGTCATCCCGCCGAGCGAAACTTTATTGTCGCGTATGCGCTCTGTGCTCTTTTCCACGCTCACGCTCTCGCCGGTAAGAGCCGACTCGTCGCATTTTATGCCGTTGCTCTCTATAACGCGGCAGTCTGCGGGAACTACGTCGCCCTCTTCCAAAAGCACTATATCCCCTATCGTAAGTTCTTCGCAGGGTATTACAAATTCCTTATCGCCCCGCCTTACCTTGCAGAACGAAGCCGACAGCTTTCTCAGATTTTCTATTGCTTTGTCCGCGCGGAACTGCTGCACCGTACCTACTACGGCGTTCATAAGAATAATAAAAAGTATTATAAAGGTATCGGTTAAATCGTTTCTGTCCTTAGAAAAAAACGCTATAATGCCCGACACGGCAGCTGCGGCAATGAGCAGCAAAGTCATCAAATCCTTGAACTGACTGAAAAAAAGCTTTAATATTCCCGCGCGTTTTTCGCTTTCTATAAGATTTTTTCCGCAGGACGACAGCCGCTTTGCAGCTTCCTCGGGCGATAAGCCGCTCCGGGAAGTTTTTAGTTTATTTAAAACCTGTCCGGCATCTTCAAAACAGTAATTATTCATAACCGCCTCCCAAACCCCGCAAACCGCCGACGGTTAACACCGCCCGGACAAACTACGGATACTCTATAAGTTATTCATAAAACAAAGCGGATATGATAAAAAAGAGGACGGTTTCACGCCGCCCTCAGCTAATTATACAGTTTTTATAAATTCAAGAGCCGCCGTTATAGTATCGTCCATATCGTAATACTTGTAGCTGCCGAGCCTGCCGCCGAAATAAACGCTCTTTTCGTTTTCTGCAAGCTCTTTATATTTTTCGTACAGCGCCGCGTTTTTACCGTCGTTAACGGGATAAAACGGCTCGTCGCCTTTACTCCATTCAGACGGATATTCGCGTGTTATAACAGTTTTAGGCTGCGTTCCGAACTCGAAATGCTTATGCTCTATAATGCGCGTATAAGGCACGTCGTCCTGCGTATAGTTGACAACCGCGTTCCCCTGGTAATTTTCTTTATCGAGCGTTTGGTTCTCGAACCGGAGCGTTCTGTACTGCAGTTCGCCGTGACGGAAATTAAAGTACGCGTCTATCGCGCCCGTATAAATAACCTTGTCCGCAAGCGCTTTGAACTCCTCTTTTTCAGCCAGGAAATCACAGTTGAGTTTTACTTCCGAGCCGCCGAGCATTTTTTCGATAATGCCGGTATATCCACCGACGGGAATGCCCTGGTAACGGTCGTTAAAATAATTATTGTCAAACGTATATCTTACCGGAAGCCGCTTAATTATATCTGCGGGCAGCTCCGTGCACTTTCTGCCCCACTGCTTTTCGGTATAACCCTTTACAAGTTTTTCGTAAACCGTTCTGCCGACAAGATTTATCGCCTGCTCCTCAAGGTTTCCGGGGCGCTCCTTATAGTCCCTGCCTATCTCTTCGGCAATTCGCGAGCGCGCGTCGTCGGGTGTAAACACGTCGTCCCACAGCTTTGTAAAAGTATTCATATTGAACGGCAGATTATACAGCTCGTTTTTATACCGCGCAACCGGACAGTTTATATAATTGTTGAATTCGGCAAAGCCGTTTACATATTCCCATATTTCCCTGTCCGAGGTGTGGAAAATATGCGCGCCGTACTTATGTACGTTTATGCCCTCTACCGGCTCCGTATATATATTGCCGCCTATATGCGCCCGCTTTTCGAGAACAAGGCAGCTATAACCTTTTTTATTCAGCTCGTACGCGCAGACCGCGCCGTAAAGCCCGCTGCCCACTATCAAAAAATCGTATCTTTTCAAATTATTTTCCTCGGCTTTTTAAAGCATATTCCGCTGTCAATCGACTTCTGCGGGGTGTTCCTCTTCCTCGTCGTGCGGGTCGGGGAAATCAGCTTTGTTATAAGCTATTCCGTTTTTATCGTAATAGTTTTTTATCGCCGCGCGTATAGCCTCCTCGGCAAGCACCGAGCAGTGCATTTTATGAGCGGGCAAACCGTCCAGCGCCTCTGCAACCGCCTTATTAGTAAGCTCCAACGCCTGAGAAATCGGCTTGCCTTTTATAAGCTCCGTAGCCATAGACGACGATGCAATCGCGCTGCCGCATCCGAACGTGTTGAATTTTACGTCCACGATAACATTGTCTTTTATTTTAAGATAAATCTTCATTATGTCGCCGCATTTGGCGTTGCCAACTTCACCTATACCGTCGGCGTCATCGATTTTGCCGACGTTCCTTGGATTTGTGAAATGGTCCATAACCTTTTCGCTGTATAATGCCATAAAATAACTCCTTTCGTAAATTTTTATTGCAGTGACAATAAAAATTTTACGATTTCAGAGGCTCTGCCTCTCTTGCGCAAATTTTTAAGGGCTCTGCATTATTTAATTTGCGCAATTCACGTCGCTGAGGTGCAGGTTTGCACAAATTGTGTTGCGCTGCGCAAAAACGTGGTTTTGCTTGCGCCGTTTATTTATAACTTTTTTCGTAAATTTTAATTGCAGTGATAAGCGTTCCGCTTAACTAATATATCTTTATATTTAAATTAAGTGCGGGCGCAAACCTTTTTCAAGCTCTTCCCACACGGGAGAAATATTACGAAGATATTCCACAACCTTGGGTACTTCTTTTATTATATAATCGATTTCACTACCGTCGTTATACTCAGATAAACTCAGCCTTAACGAGCCGTGAGCCACCTCGTGGGGAAGCCCGAGCGACAGTAAAACGTGCGAGGGGTCGAGCGAACCCGAAGTGCAAGCTGAACCGGACGAAGCGCATATGCCCTTTGCGTCTAACAGCAGCAAAAGGCTCTCTCCCTCTATGCCCTCGAAACAAATATTCACGTTTCCCGGCAAACGCGCGTTTCTGTCGCCGTTGAGTCTGGAATGCGGCACTTTAAGCAGCCCGTCAATGAGCCTGTCCCTCAGCTTTATTTCTTTTTCAGCGTTCTTTTGCATATTGAGACAAGCTTCTTCCAACGCCGCCGCCATAGCACATATTCCTCCGACGTTTTCGGTGCCTGCGCGCCTGCCGCGCTCCTGCGCACCGCCCTCCACAAAGGTATTTAGCGGCAATCCGCGTTTGCAGTAAACCGCGCCCACGCCCTTTGGCCCGTGAAATTTATGCCCGGAAATACTGAGCATATCTATATTCTGCGCCTTTACGTCCACCGGAATATGTCCCGCAGCCTGCACAGCGTCGGTATGGAATACCACTCCGTTTTTTCTGCAAACCGCGCCGATTTCGGCAATCGGCTGAATAGTGCCGACCTCGTTATTAGCAAACATCACGGTCACAAGCGCGGTATCTGGGCGTATCGCCTTTTCCACTTCGTCCGCGGTAATCAGTCCGTTGGAGTGCACGTCGAGATAAGTAACCTCAAACCCCTCTTTTTCAAGCTTTTTGAGGGTATGCAATACCGCGTGATGCTCAAACGCCGTGGAAATAATATGTTTTTTCCCCTTGCGCGAGCCGTTAACAGCCGCCGAACGTATTGCCTGGTTGTCCGCCTCGCTGCCGCCCGACGTAAAATAAATTTCCCTCGGCTCGCAGTTAAGGCATTTAGCCACCCTTTCCCGCGCGCCTTCCAAAGCCTCTTTTGCTATCTGTCCAACCGTATGAAGCGACGAGGGATTTCCGTAAACTCCGCTTAAATACGGCAGCATAGCGTTTACCGCCGTTTGACTCATTGCCGTAGTCGCGGCATTGTCCACATAAATAACTTTCTTTTCCAAGCTGTTAATTCCTATTCAATAAGTATGGTTAAATTATAATTAATAATTCCTACTTTGTCAATAGGAATTAAGCTTATTTCAAAAATTTTTATTACTAGGTTAGGCTGCGTTGTTTTATGTGTATAAAAAAAGTCTGTTCGCAAAAGCGAACAGGCTTTTTTGACATTCTATTTAAGCCGTTACATACTGAATTGCAATTTCATATAAAAGGCTGCATTTTCACCCTTTTTTAATACGGGTTTTTCAAAACCGTCCGTATTTATTGCGTTAGGGCAGAACTGCGGTTCCAAACAAAAACCGCCCCACCTATCGTAATATCCGTTTTTACCCTTACATTTACCCATAGAGCCGCCCGTATATAGCTGCACGCAGGGCAAATTTGTATATAAATCCATTTTAATGCCGGTCTTGTTACTCTTTGCGTGAGCCGCGTATTCGCCGTTTAAAATAAAATTATGGTCGTAACCGCCCGTAGCCTGAAGTTCGCTTTTGCCGTAATCCCTGCCGATTTCTTTCATTTCCCCGAAATCGAACGCCGTACCGTTTACAGCCGCTTTTTCTCCGGTGGGGATAAGCCCTGCGTCAACCGGAGTGTAATATGCCGCGTTGAGTTTAAGCAAGTTGCTTAAACAGTCGCCGTTACCCTCGCCGTCAAGATTGAAATAAGTATGGTTTGTAGGACACCAAAGCGTATCTTTATCGCTTTCGGCTGAAAACTCAATTTTAAGCGCGGCGTTTTCAACGGTAAAAGTAACCTTGAAGCGCAGCGTTCCGGGATATCGCTCTTCGCCGTCCGCGCTGATATACTGCATAGTCACGCAAGATTCCGAGCACTTCAAAACTTCAAAAAACTTTTTGTCGAATCCCAAATTCCCGCCGTGCAGATGGTTTTCTCCGTTGTTTTGATTGAGAAAATACGGTCTGCCGTTTAAAATAAATCTTCCGCCCGCAATTCTGTTTGCCACGCGCCCGATTGTCGCGCCCGCATAAGTCCCGCTTTTCTCGTAGTCGCCAACCGAATTAAACCCGAGCGCAACGTCAACGCCGTTAAAACGTATCGCATTAATACGCGCTCCGCAGTCGCATATATCAACTTCAAGCCCTCCGTCCGCAATAGTATACATATATACGTTACGGGCGTTTATCTTATCGTATATTTTTCCTGTCATTTAAAAACCTGTAAAATTAATCCTTGTATCCGTTGGGGTTTTTCTTCTGCCAATTCCAGAGCGAAGCGCACATTTCGTCTATGCCGAGCTCCGCCTGCCAGCCGAGCTCTTTTTTAGCCTTGCCCGCGTCGGCATAACAGGTTGCAATATCCCCCGCTCTGCGCGGTTTTATGCTGTATGCAAGCGGATGTCCGCACGCCTTTTCAAACGCGCGGATTACGTCGAGCACCGAATAGCCTATTCCCGTGCCGAGGTTATAGGTATAAACGCCCGGTTTTGCAACTTTATCTATAGCCGCAACGTGTCCTTTGGCAAGGTCGACAACGTGGATATAGTCGCGCACGCCCGTGCCGTCGTGGGTGGGATAGTCATTGCCGAAAACGCCCACTTCTTTGAGCTCGCCTATCGCAACCTTGGCGATATACGGCGTAAGATTGTTGGGAATACCTTTCGGGTCTTCGCCGATAAGACCGCTGCTATGCGCTCCGACCGGATTGAAATATCTTAAAAGCACAACCGTCCACGCGTCGTCCGATTTATAAATATCGGTGAGCATAATTTCCTGGAAATACTTGCTCGTGCCGTAGGGGTTTGTTGTTCCGCCCGTTTTGCAGGTTTCGGTAAGCGGCAGCACCTCGGGGTCGCCGTAAACGGTTGCCGACGACGAGAATACAATTTTTTTACAGCCGTGGGCGCGCATTTTTTCGGTTAAAACAAGCGTGCCGTAAAGGTTATTGTTGTAATACTCTATAGGCTTTGCGCAGCTCTCGCCAACGGCTTTAAGCCCCGCAAAATGGATTACCCAGTCAATCTTGTGCTCGGTAAAAATTTTGTCGAGCAGCGCTCCGTCGCGCACGTCGCCCGTATAGAGAGTTACCGGCTTGCCGGTTATTTTTTTAACCCTTTCAATGCTTTTAGGCGACGAATTGTCAAAGTTGTCTATTACAACAACTTCGTATCCTTTGTTCAACAGCTCAACGCAGGTGTGCGAGCCTATATAACCCGCGCCTCCGGTGACTAAAATTTTCATAGTATTCTCCTTATCAAAGTTTTGTTACGGTTATTCCGTCGGCTATTTCGGCATCGTAAATTTTGCAGTCGTAGCCCACGGCATTTTTATATTTTTCGGAAACGGTCTTTTTAAAATGCTCTACGCCGTCCTTATGCACAAGCGAGATAGTACACCCGCCGAATCCCGCGCCGGTCATTCGCGAGCCTATGCAGGAGGGGTGGCTCTGCGCCGCCTCTGCAAGCGCGTCAAGCTCTTTGCCCGTTACCTCGTAAAGCTCTTTAAGCGATTTGTGCGACTCGTTCAAAAGCCTGCCGAGCGTGAGCATATCGCCCCTTTTCATCGCCTCTGCGGCAAGCGTTACCCTCCGGCACTCGTTTACGACGTGTTCCGCGCGGTCGGCAACCTTTCCGTTCAAAAGATGCTTGCGCCTTTTAAACTCCTCAACGGCGAGGTCGGCAAGACAGCTTATTTCACAATGCTTTTGCAGAATTTCGAGCGCTTTTTCGGTTTCTTTGCGCCGCTCGTTATACTTGCTCTCAACTAAATTATGCGGCTTGTTGCAGTTGATTATCACAAGCCTGTAATCCCCGAGCTCGAACGGCACGTATTCGTGCGTGACCGATTTGCAGTCAAGTATAAGAGCGTGGTTTTTTTTGCCGTTTGCCGATGCGTACTGGTCCATAATGCCGCAATTAACGCCCGCATACTCGCGCTCGGCTTTCTGAGCCGTCAGCGCTATTTCCTTTTTGTCCGGCCGTTCGCCCGCCACCGCGGCAAGCGCGGCTATGGTTGAAACCTCTATTGCTGCCGACGACGAAAGCCCGCTGCCGAACGGAACGGTACAGTCCATAAGCATATCGCAGCCCAAAACCTTATGCCCCGCCTGATTCCACAAATACGCGCAGCCCGCCTGGAATTTTGCGTGCGTTTCATTTTTATAACTTTCGAAGTTATCTAAATCGAGGCTCACGTTCCCGGGCAGCGTAGTCCAGCTTAAATTTATCCTGTTTGTGCCGTTGGGGCGCACATATACCGTGTTGCAAAGGGACAGCGCTGCGGGGAAAACCTTGCCGCCGCAATAATCTATGTGTTCGCCTATTATGTTTATTCTGCCCGCGGCAGTAATTTTATATGTATAGTTATTCACGCTTTGAACCCCGCCGTTTTTAAAAATTCAATAAAGTCGCTCTCGTTTTTGAATACCGCGGTGTTTTGCAATATCCTGTAACAAATGCTGCCCAGCTCTTCCTGCATCGCCTTATGAACGTTAGCGAATTTGCCGCTTTCGTACAGCTCGCTAGCCTCTTTGTAAACCATATTAAAATGCGCATATTCGGGAGGCAACCCGCATTTCTGCTCTATTATTTTTTCTATCTCACCGAGCTCTTCCTCTAATCTGCCGGGGAGTATAAACAGCCCCTGCGCCTCTATAAGCCCTATACTCTCTTTTTTTACCGGGTGAAATTCCGGGTGAGCGTGAAATACGCCGTCGGGATATTGCGCGCTTGTAATATTACTTCTTAATATAACGGTCATTTCATAACCGTAAACTGTTTTTATAACCGTAGGACTGATAGCGTTGTGCACTCCGTCGCCGTCGCGGGAAATTATACCCAGCTCCGGCTTATCGTATGTCTCCCAAGCCTCGCGTATGCGGTCGGCTATGTCTATAACCTCGTTGCGCTTATCGCTTTTTATACGTACCGCAGTGCCCGGCCAGTTAAGTATACCCACTTTTACGTACGGAAATTTACCGTCCTGCACAAGCGTTTTTATCGCAGCCTTTTGCAACGGCAGAATTTCCCCGCCGCCCTGATAATGGTCGTGGGCAAGCACGCTGCCGCCTATTCTCGGCAAAGGCGCGTTGCAGCCTATAAAATAATGCGGAAATTTATCCACAAAATCAGTCAGATTTTCTAACGTCTGCCTGTCGATATGCATAGGCGTATGCGAACAGTTTACCGCAATGCCGTGTTCCGAAAAATATCCGTAAGGCGAATACTGCCAAAACCAGGACTGCGAGCCTAAAGATATTGAAACAGTACGCAGATTTCTCTTGTTTCTTGCGCCGAAGCCCTCGTTTTCGCGGCAAATAACGCACTTTGCAAAGCCTGTTTCAACGCTGTTGCCCTTAGCCGCCTTTTTAGGGTCGCGGAACTCGGGTTTAGCCTTGTTTATGGTAACTACAAGTCCGTTGGATGCGTCAAACCTCGGATTTTTATCGAGTGCGCTCTTTTTAACGTAATCATTTTTTACGCAGTAACCGTAAAGCCAGTCGGTGGCTTGTTTTGCGTCCTCTTTGTAAAGCCGTGCAAATTTATCCTCTACCGCGCCCGGCTTCAAACTCAACGCGCCGTAAATTCTGTCGGTATCCTCCGCAGTAAGTTCGTCACCCGCCGCGGACAGAACGTCAAGCACGGTGTTTCGCGCATAAAGTTCGTCGCGCGGGTCAAGTTCAAGATTTTTAACCGCATATACGGCATATTCTTCTGCAAGCTTAATCTGCTTTTCCGTTTTCAATTTTAAACCGCCTTTTTTATTCTGTCAACATTTTATCATACCGCAACAGCCAGTTTCAAGAAATTATTTTACTAATAATGGACAAAATTTTACTTTTTTATTGACACAGGTTATTTGCACGGCTATAATTATTATATGATTGCAAACAGAGAACAACGCAATTATTCTTACGGTGAGAGGGTTTGGGTAGGCGCCTACCGCAACTCGCAGAACATTCCGCACTGGCACTACGACTGCGAAATAGTCTATCTTGAAAGCGGCGGACTTAACGTTTTCTGCAACGGCGCGACTCTCACCCTCGAAGAAGGGCAGGCGGTTTTTGTAAACAGCGGACAGGTACACCATCTGCACGCGTTTACGCCGCAGACAACTGTTAAACACATAATATTCTCGTATGAAATTATAGAAAGCTTTGCAAACGGTCTGTCGCTTGCCTCCCCGCTTCTAAGTTGTGACTACTCAATTCCCGGTATTTATGACGGTTTAAAAAATATTCTCAAAGAAAAAAAACAGTTTTACCGGGCAAAAGCCGAACACGTTGTTACGGGACTTATGTTGGACGCGTTTTCCCGCGAGCCAACCGTATATAAGGATTTACGCGAAATAAAAGCCGAAAGGCTTAAACCGCTGTTAAAAAAAATAGACGAAAATTTTGAATTTTACACTCTGGAAAACGCCGCGGAATTTATGCATATGAATACCTCTTATTTTTCAAGGCTTTTTCACACTCTCACGGGCGTTACCTTTTCGCAATATCTTAACAGCGTACGCTTAAACCGGGCGGTTCAACTTCTGCGCGAGAGTAAAGAGCTCAGTATGACGGAAATTTCCTCACGCTGCGGCTTTGAAACTATCCGTAACTTTAACAGGATATTCAAGAATGTAACAGGTTATACGCCGGGAACGCTGCCCGAGGACTTTTCCCTTAACCATTATACCGGATACACCCCGCCTAAAAATCCTACGTTGCCCGAAAGCGAGCTAATTGAAAGCTCGGACGACTAAAAGCCCCTTGCGGGGCTTTTTATATTTATCTTTCTATCACACAATAAAAGAGCAGTTTAGAAACTGCTCTTTTATTAATTCTACAATACAAATGCTGCAA
>CAJUPX010000029.1 GCA_910588685.1 uncultured Christensenellaceae bacterium
ACCCAAGCTCGTAGGCGTTGCAGGTACAAGAATATCGAGATAATTATGCCCTTTTAATACATTCTTCCCTGCTCGAATATTCGTCGCCTACTTTTTTCACACATCCCATTTCCGCAATTCGGAATATGCTATACTTTGTTTCGTCGTCCTCGTCCGTTTCGCAATAAACGCCGTAATATTCAACTTTGGTGTTTGCCGCCATTTCTTCTATCGTAGGTTTTACTTCACGTTCTGCTTCCGTATCAAACTCGGCTTTTTCTGATACGGTTTCCATAAATTCTTCTTCCGTTTCTACCGCCGCATTATCGGCAACATTTTCTTTTGCCATAACGAACTTCGTTATCTTTTCCGCATCGGCTATTGCCGTGAAAAGCACGTTCGGATTTTCGGTTATCTTCGATTTCCAATGCTGTATGTATGCGCTATTGTTTTGGATATGGCTTTCATTTGCCGTAAGTTCCAAATCTTGCGCTATAAACATTGAAGCAATTTCCGCCCTTAATTCTTCTATGGCATAATCAGGCGTTCCTTTCCCCCCGTTCAAGTTTCTATTAAGCCGTGATTTATGTCCCGTACTATGTCCGATTTCGTGCAATGTCGTTGAGTAGAACTCTTGATTATCAAAAAACGCTTCCCTGTTCGGAACGTGTATCTCGTCCTTTTCGGGTAAATAAAACGCTTCCGTACCGCCGAAATAAATTCGGGCTTCGGTATCACTCCAAGTGCCGATAATTTTCTCCGCACGTTTACTGTAACCGCTCTCGTCCCGTTCAGCTTTAACTCGTTCGGGAATACCCTCGATAACATCGCCGTTAAAAACCCTGTAATATTTGCGGATAGGATATACGTTTTCGTCCATATATTCTTCCTGCTCGGCTCTCGTCATACCGTCTAACGTTCGTCTGTCGAACGGCTTTTTCGTTTCCTTGTCCCGAAGTTCGTAGAACTCTATTGCAACGCCTGCTCCCTTCCCAAGACTTTCGCCTTCTTCGTTTCGCTTAAAACTCCAACCCTTATCTTCCATTTGGTTAAACGTAACCCAACGGTTGTCCGAATAACCTTTTTCCATTGTAGCCGCAGACAAAAATAGCCTGTTTATACCTCTGTACGGTTTACCCGTTATGCCGGATTTAGGCGCACCGCCTAACCAACCCTGTTTCCAAAGACCTACACCTTTTTCAAGGTTTGCAAGTATTATGTCTACAAGCTGTTTTCTCTGCGGTGTAAGTTTATCGTAGATTTTATTGTTCGTTGCCGTTTCGCTCAAATCGTAACTTTACCTCCTCTATGAGAATAGGCTGTTCGTCCCCGAAGTCGCTATCGTCCATATCAAGTATGTCAGCTATGTCATATCCAACAGGAATTACGATTTCGGGTACTGTGTGTTTTTTCTTTTTCAAATTGTCCTCCTTTATTTGTTCTAACACTTGAAATTTTCTTGTTTTTCGTTTATAATAAGTTTAAGAAGTTTTTGGGCGGTATTTTATGAGTAAAGAAATCAAAAACAGAATTGAATATACCGTTATGTGCATAGGGGAATTTTCAGAAAGATATTCCCTGTCTATTCACGCCGCCTATTCCTATCTTAAAAAGTATGGTGGCATTGCACTTATGAAAGATTGCTATGATGCTATGCACTTACAGTCAATAGATGATGCCGTTGACGACCTTGCCGCCGTTTGTTTACGAAACGGGGGTAATATCGCATGATTTTATATCACGGAACTAATATCGATATTGATAATATCGATATTGATAAATGCCAACCTTATAAGGATTTCGGCAAAGGCTTTTACACAACAACCCTTTTTGACCAAGCCCAAGCTATGGCTATAAAAAAGAGCCGTATTTTCGGTGGAACGCCTTGCGTTATTACTTATGACGTTCCGGACAATATTCTCTTGCTTCCAAATTTAAAAATTAAAGTATTCGATAAAGCTACGCAAGAATGGGCAGTTTTCATAATTAATAATCGAAACCGTGATTTTAACGACCACACAAACTCTCTTTGCAATACCGATAATAAATATGAAGTAGTTTACGGACCTGTCGCTAACGATACTTTAACCACTCTTATTCAGCGTTATAAACGTGGCTATATCGATGCTAATGTTCTGTTGAAAGAAATGGAATATGTAGCACCGAATAACCAATATTCGTTCCATACAAAAGCTGCCGTCGCACTTCTTAAAAAGGTTGGTGTGCAATGGATAAAGTAAAATTTTTAACAGAGCTTAATATTCAGGATATTATCGGCTTTATTGTTGAAGATACAGGTATCGAATACGATTTAGCAATGGATGAATTTTATAACTCTATTACGTTTAAAAAACTTACAGAGCAAGGAACAGGGCTTTACCGTGATAGCGCCGCCTATGTCTATGAACTCTACAAAAACGAAAAGAAAAACGGAAAACTCATACAAGTTGAACAGTAATTTTCTCGGCTACGGCTAACAACCGTAGCCGAGTTTCTTTTTTATTTTCCGCCTTTATCGCTACCGTTGCCGTTACCGCTCGGCTTATTATTGCTTGCTTTGGGCGGTGTATAAACGGGCGTTCCTTTTACCGCCTTTATTGCCGTATGTTCGTAATAACTCTGCGGTTTATCTGCACGGAATAATCCGCTCGTTGCGTTGATGCGAAGCATCTGGTCAATATCGTGATTACACCAAAACGCAAGATAATTCATAAGGCTCATATCGCTGTTTGAATGATTATTTTGCAAATCTCTGCCGTTATACAGTTGTCTGATTTTTTCTCCGTTTTTCGATGCGAACGCTTTATCAAGAACTTCCCTGTCGTCTAATAACGAAAGCCCCTCTACGCCCGTTCCTGCGCCTTTCCACTCCGTACGCTTTTCGAGCTTACTTTCGAGAATTGCTTTCATTTCGGGCGTATCAAAACTTTTAAGTTCGGTATTGCCGTAATCGTCGCCCGTCATTGCGATAAAGTGTCCGCCCTGATAATATTCCATATCCCCGTCTTTACTGAACGCTCTTAAATCTGCGCCTTTTGTAATCCCGAAGAAATGCAAGCCCTTTCCGCTTACCGATTTTTCGCAGTATGTTCCGTCGCAGTTGTCAAATACTTTTTTAGCAAGTGGCGAAAAATCTCCGTTCTTTTCAATGCAACCGTCAAGGTCAATACAAGCTATATTGTCCTTGCCGTCAAGCGCATAGGCAAGCGCAACGCCACCGTTCTCTTTTGCATACTTGCAAGCTGTATCGAAGTCCGTCCACGTTTCGGGGTTATTGCTCTCCGCAAACTTACCCGTATGGGTGTCGATAAGGAATTTATCAAGTCTGCCCGTTTCCATATTTTCTCTTGTACGCACGATAACCCAATTCGGTTTATTACGCATAACTTCGGGAACGTTCTTACGAAGCCGTGCTTCCACCTTTTCAAACTGCTTTTTCGCTTCTTCGCTCGGTTGACGGTATTTGCTTTCGTAGTCCTCGTCCGTCTTACCCTTTAACGCTTCGATAAACTGTTCTGCCGTAAGGTCGATTTGTTCGCCGTCCGCGCCGCCTTTCAAATGAATTTCAAAATCTTCGGGAATACGCAAATATACCTCACCGTTTGCTTTTTCTTTATACATACCGTGTGGTAAGTAATAAGCCTTCCCCTCGTATTCGCCCTTAGGCATTTTGTAAAGCGCAACATTATCGTATTCAATGATAAATGCCTTTTCGCTGAACGGTACATTAAACCATTTCTTATCGCCCTCGTCGCCGTCCTGCTCACGATAATCGTCCAATGCGGTAGGCTCACGTTCATAATCTTCGGCGTTTGTGCCGCTGACCATATCGCTGAGATATTCTGCCGTAATCTCTTTCTTTTCTTCACCCTTCTTTAACGTGAATTTGAAGTTATCGCCTACACTCACGTTAATTCGCCCGTTTTCGCTTTCCTTATCTTCTTCGATTACGGAGTTAGGGACATAATAACCGTAGCCCTTGTATTTTTCGTTATTTGTGGGCATGGCGATAAATGTAGTTTTATCATATGTACCGATAATCGCTTCTCTCGGAAGGTTTATTTTTACCTTATTGAAATTACTCTCGTAATCTTTATTTGATGTACCCCCGACAAGCTCTTTAAACTCCTGCGGCGTAAACTCTCTTACATCGCCGTTACGGTTTTTTATAATAACCGTATCGTCAGCTTCAAATAAAAGTTTGTAGCACAGTTCTCTGCCGTCGCTCTGCATATCTACAAGCTGTCTGCTTTCTTTGATGCGGTTGTTGAATAAATAATAGGAATATTCCTGCAATTCCTTATTTGTTGTGGGCATACGGAAATGAGAACTTCTATCGTACCTTTTTATAAGTGCATTTTTGGATACGTTAATTTCAACCCATTTACTGTTGTCCTGTCTTGCCGCATTGCCGTAATGCTCGCCCCTATACTGTTCTGCCGCTTCCACTGTGGGGAAATCGTATGTTCCCTGTCCCCATGTTCCGTCGCTTGTGTCATAGCGTGCCGCAACAACAAAATCGTTCTTCCTCTGAATAATTGCAATATTTCTGTCGTCCCTGTCTTTAATGATGCTCAAAACTTTATAGCCCTGCGGCGTTTCGGTTAAATACTTGTCTTTATCTTCCATTTCATTCTCCTCGATTTTTTTATTGTTTTCTATATTAAATTTTTCACTTAAAGTTTTCATTTCTTCCAGCGTTATACGGACAAGTTGCGTAGGCAAGAATAGAACTTCAAGATTTTTCCATCTGCTATTCAATTCTTGTCGAGTTTTTAATTTGTCCTGAAAAACAGGTTCAATAACGCCGTCGTCCCCCATAGTAAACGCTTGATAATATTCAAGTCCGTTTTCGTCTTTCAAACGGTCAAACGAATAATAAATTTTGGGTTTTTCACTATCGGCAAGAGCGTTATCTACCGTAGTAAGAAACTCTCTTATTTCCTTATCTTCTTCGTTGAACTTCTCGTTGTAAATTTGCAATTCATTTTCTGTTGGAACATAAATCTTCCCATTTTCTTTGCAAATAAACAAATCGCATTTTGAGTTGCCCGATGCACTATAAAAATCTTCTCTGTCGTAGTCATACTCTGAATAGGGAATATTGCTTTTTGCAATTCCGAGTCCACTATCGCTTGAAAGATACGGTGTCATTTCTTTTAAGCTCATTGCTTTTTCTTTATCGTTGAACTCTCTGTATGGAACAAAACGATAACCGCCGTATTCAAATTCTCCCAATTTAAGCCTCCTTAAAATGTTATTACTCATACCCAATAGTTCTGGGGGTTGCTTTTCTATAAATTGATATTCAGGATAAAGCCAATCCGCCGTTTGTTCAACGGTAGCCGCCAAAGCTATATCACTGCTGTAATTGCCGTCAAAATACTCCAATACCCCTGTTTCTCTATTCAGAATATAGGCATTGTAAGCCGGTTTTTTATCTTCGCCTATTTGTAAAACTACACTGTAATAAACCTGCTTGTCCGCACGGGTTATACTGTCAAAGTTAAATGCCTGATTAGCCGTCCTTTCCATAGTCTTTTCCATTTTTCTTATTCGGTCTGTAAACAAATCTATTAAGCCCTGATGCGTGTTCGTATTAAGCCTTCCGCTCTCTATTGCACTTTCAGATATGGGAATTGTTTTTGCCCACTCTTTGTTTTGTTTACTATAACGCCCGTCCCATTCGTGTTCTTGTATGACAGTAGCGAGAACATACTTTATCCTATCTATTCCGTGCTTCTCAATAAGCTCGTTTTCAAAGCCTTTATTTAAGGTATTATCGTGGTAATTTTCGTTAATTGCCCCCGATATATCCTTTAAACACTCAACACTTGCCCTATGTGAAGTATTAAACAAATCCAACTCGCCGTGTTCCATTGCATACTCGGAAGATTTTAAATAAACAGGTAAAAAATTCCGTGTGCTACTTTCTTTTGTAACTTCCGTTACCTTTGTCGTTTGATTCTCCGACAGTATTATTTCTTTCACACATTTCTGCATTTCTTCGTTTTTCAGCCGCCGCATTAACGCTCTCGGAATATCGCTTTCAATCCAACCGTACTCTTTAAGTTTTTCTGTCCAAATACGCTTTGAATAGTCCGTTAAAAACATCTGCGTATAAGCTATTAATTCTTTGCTATCAGGTGTTCCTTTGTCTGCGAGATAACTTTCCAAATCATATCTTTCTTCAAAATTTTGATTTATAAAATTTTCAAGATTTGAACTTTCTACATAGTCCATTTCGCCCGATGTTACAATAGCGGCGGCATCTGCGAATTCGTGTTTTGCCGCAAAGTACGCAACCGATTTTTCGTGTTCGCAAAACCTTTTCCATATAGGTTTTTCTATGCCGTATAATCCGTGTTCGTCGTCCAAATCCTCGTATTTTGCTATCTCGGTTTCGGTGTCGTTAGAGTTCAGCTTGTAAACTTGCAAACCCATACCCCAAAGCCTTAATGCCGTTTGGCGTTTTAATGGCAACATACCGTCCCATGTGTATCCGTATTCGTGCATATCGCCGCTGGACACATCATAATCAGGCAATACAATTACAGATATTTCTGCTGCTTTATCTTCTTTATCTATCATTTCAACCTCCGTTACCGCTTTTGAATATGTGGGTAATGCTCTATAATACCCGTCGTCAATATCCGAACTTTCGTCGTCTGTAATAACCTCCTCTTGCTTATCAAGATTAAGCTCGGTATTAAGTTGCGTTTGTTCAGATATAAGTTCCTGCAAATGCTCTGTATGTTCGAACGGTTTTTCCACCTGTTCTTTTGCTATCGCCAAATCATCGTTTAATTGCTTTAATCTGTTTTTCAAGCGTTCTTCACGTTTCGGGAAGTCCTCGATAAAGTTATCCAATCTCGTCAAATTTCCGCTTGCGCTGTCGCTTATTCCTATGACGTACTGTCCCTCGCCCGTAAGTGTAATTTCACGTTCGTTTGTCAGCGCACTCATAGGGTTTATACTGATTTTGAAGCCACAATACTCTGCAACAACCGTTTCGGGTTTACTTGCATATAAGGCTTCCGTAAGAGCTTTCCCACCCTCTTTCCTGTCCGTATAAACCGTACCTTGTACGCTTATTGAAAACGCTTCGGGGTCTGCGTAGTTTGTCGGTATAAGTTCCTTATCACGTTGCACTCGTTCGATTAACAATTCTTGTCTTTTAATATCTTCGGGATAGTCCTTGCGGATTTTGTCTTGCAAGCTGTAAAGGTTTTTCTTGTACTGTCCTTCCAATACCCTTAACCTTGCAATTTCCGCATCTACTTCCATTTTGCGTTTTATTTTCGGATTAGCGGCGGTAATAGCTTTTATCTCGGCATAAGTCAATGTCGTTTCGTCTATATCTTCCGCTTCTCTTACCGTCAAATCGCCCCTGTCTATTTGCGCTATAAACCGTTGCTTGTTCTCCAAAATCTGATAAGAATAGCTGTCGAATGTGCGCTCAGTTACATAAGTAAATATCTTTACCTTATCGTTAGTATTGCCCTGACGGATTATGCGCCCTTCACGTTGTGCCAAATCGCTCGGTCTGTACGGTGTATCCAAGTGATGCAACGCCACAAGTCGTTTTTGCACGTTAGTTCCTGCACCGCACTTTTCCGTACTGCCGATTAAAACTCTTATCTTACCTGCGTTTACGCTATCGAATAAGCAATTCAATTTGTTTACGGTTAAATTCTTCGTGTTCACGCAGCATACGCTTGAATACTTCGGGTTCAAGGTCAAGATAATATGCAATTATCGGTTGAGAATATCCGTTGTCATATATCCATTTTTTTAATTCACGCTTTTTTAATGAATATCCTCTCGGATATAAAAATTTCTCAATAAAATTCTGTATTTCATAGTTCGCCATTTTCTACTCCTTTAAGGCTTAAAGACATAAACCCCTTCACTTTAAAGCCACAGGAAACGGCAAAAGTTGACGGTCTGATAAAAATTTTTTAATTTTTTTCTATGTATTTTTTTATTGCTGTATAAATTCGCTCCATTGCGTGAGATATTGCGCTCTTTGATACGCCGTAATATGAAGCAACTTCATCTTGTGTTTTATCTTCAAAGTAAACTAAATGAAGCATCTCCTTTTGTCGTGGAGTAAGCTGTTGTATTGCTTCAAAAAGACTATTATCTTCTATATCCGAAAACGAAAACGGTAATTGCCTACCTTGCTTATCTTCGTAGTCAATGCCATTTTCCATATCGTCGTCTAATGATTGGTGTCGTCTGGTTTCCGTTCGCTCCAACCTGCTTGTCCTATATTCTTCAAGAAGATATTGACGTAGAAGTTCCTTATCCCCCGTTTGAAGAAGCATATCCGCCACCTTATCTTCCAAGTATACATAAGACATCTTTGGTTCTCCGTTTTTCAATATCACTTTGACTTTAAATTTTTTCATAAAATCCTCCGATTTCGATTTTTTAAATCGCTATCGGCGGATTTCGCCTTATAGAAAATGCCCCGACAGCGTTGGTTAAACGTTATCAGGGCATAAAAAAAGTTCAGGCATTAGGAAAAAGCCCCTTTTAGGCTTAACCTCTGCCTGAACTCTTACACGATAAACTTGCGGTTACAATTCTATTGCAGTATTATATTAATTTGTTATTGTACATTATAATTTTATCTTTGGTACACGCACTCCCTATCCGGTCTTTCACGGGTTATGATTGCGCCGTTCCACAAGTCGCAACATTGCTTATTCACATTATATAAAATTTATAACCGTGAATTTTTAATTTTTTTGTCGTAAAACATAGAAAAATGACAAAAGAGAAGTCCCTATAAGGAACTTCTCAATTTTCTTCTTTCTGTTTACTTACAAGCACAATGGATACGCTTCCGTTTTTCACATTTATTATGTACCGACTATTACATTTACAACATTTCATTAAGCAATCATCTACTGCGACAACTTGCATCAATTCTTTATCGCATCTTGGACAACGAATATGTGATTTCTTTGCTTCGGTATTTTGGAATTTTTCCATTATTGCCGCCTTTTACTAATTAGCGTAAAAAAATATACTCTATTCCACCTCCGATTAAAGTAAATTTAGTATTAAACTTATTAGTATTTTTCTCTATTATTTCCATTTGGATTTTTGAAACTTTTTATTTTTCTACTGTATTTAGCATAATCTTCCGATAACACCCAACACCAATTATTGCCGAGTGTTGACGGTGTATTAATTCTGCTATCTTTATCTAAATGTAAATAATCTTGAATCGGTATAATAACCGTATCGGCGTTACTTTGGAAAAGACTTCTGATAAGCGCATCACAGTCATTTTCCAACAACTTTTTATTAACGCACTTTCTAAAAAATCTTTTGTCTTTCTTTGTTATACTTTTTAGCCACTCTATTGTTGTCGGGTTATCGTGAGTACCTGTGTAGGCAACACAGTTATTTATATAGTTTTTCGGGTTGTAAATACTATTACTTTCATAAAATCCGAATTGCGCTATCTTCATACCCGGAAAACCCGTTTCATTGAGTAAATCTGTTACGCTCTCATCAAGAAAACCTAAATCTTCCGCAATAATTTTTGCATTAGGAAAATGCTCTTTTATTGTACGAAACAGCTCTTTTCCCGGCGCTTCAAACCATTTGCCGTTACGGGCAGTTTCCTCTCCGTAAGGAATACTGTAATATCCGGCAAATCCCCTAAAATGGTCTATACGGACAATATTATAGAGTTCAAATGCCGCATTAAATCGTTTAATCCACCAAGCAAATTTTTCTTCCTGCATCAACGCCCAATTATACAAAGGATTTCCCCAAAGCTGTCCGTCATCACAATACTCATCGGGCGGTACTCCTGCTACTGACGTAGGATTACCACATTTATCAAGTTGAAAATACTTATGATTATTAAATACATCTGCGCTATCGTATGCGACATAAATAGGCAAATCGCCTATTATTTCTACGCCCTTATTGTTAGCATAACATTTTAGCTCTTTCCATTGCTTAAAGAATTCATATTGCAGAAAACACCAAAAGCTAACTTCCTCTTGTCTTTTTTCAAATTCAGTCCACTCGTTCCAAGCCTTACCGTCATTTAATAACTTATGGCTCATAAACTCTGAATACTGTGTCAACCATTCTGAGTTATTATCCAAAAAACAATAATAGCTTTTATCTTTTATAAACCGAGAAAAGGCTTTACGCAATACCGAATAACGCTTTTTGTATAAGGCATCGTAATTAATTGTACTACTACTATTTGTTATTTGTTCCGTACATTCTTCGTCCGTTAAAAGCCCGTCTGACTTTAAAATATCAAGGTCGATAAAATACGGATTTCCTGCAAATGCGGACGGAGATTGATATGGAGAATCGCCGTAAGTTGTAGGATTAAGCGGAAGTACTTGCCAATAGTTTTGATTTGCTTCAACAAGAAAGTCCACAAATCTATATGCTTCCTTTCCGAAACTTCCAATGCCATATTTACTCGGCAAAGAGAAAACAGGCATCAATATCCCACATTTTTTCATATCATTATTTCCCAAATATTTTTAGCATACTCTTTTATTGTTCTGTCAGATGAGAAATACGCCGAATTTGCGGTATTATTAAGTTGCTTTAATGCAAAGTCATTTTTATTTTTGTAATCAGAATTGATTTTAAGAAGCGCATCAACATAACTCTGTAAATCGTGCAATACAAAATATTGGTCAGGCTTATGCCAACTTGCTCCGATAGTTAATGAGTCGTACAAATCTTTAAAGTAACCTGTATTACCGTCATTAAACGTGCCGTCAATTAGTGTGGACATAGCAAAATTATGTAAATCGCTATTCTTTATAATTTCGGTGGGATTATATCCGTCTTTTTTAAGCCTTTCGATTTCGTCTACTTCTGCGCCGAATATATAGTTATTTTCTTTACCTGCAAGTTCCACAATTTCTATGTTTGCGCCGTCCATTGTGCCGCAAGTAACCGCACCGTTCATCATAAACTTCATATTACCCGTTCCGCTTGCTTCAAGTCCGGCAGTTGATACCTGCAAAGAAACATCAGTACCTGCAACGATTTTTTCCGCATATGAAACATTATAATTTTGAACAAATACGACTTTCAGCAAACGATTAGTCTGCTCGTCTGAATTAATTTTATCTGCTATCTCGTTAATAAACTTTATTATTGCTTTTGCTCTTTTATAGCTCGGTGCGCTCTTTGCTCCGAATATGAATACAGAAGGTTGAAACTCCTTTATTGTACCGTTCTTTAAACTTTTATAAATTTCAAGTATTGCAAGTGCTGTCATAAGCTGTCGCTTATACTCGTGCAACCTTTTTACCTGTGAATAGACAATAAAATTTTCGGTTATATCTACACCTTCGTGAATTTTGATATATTCAAAAAGTTGTCTTTTCTTTTCAGCTTTAACTTTAATAAAATCAGGAATTATGTTGTTGACTTTACTTTCAAGCTGACCTAATAGCTGTATATCATTACGCCAATCTTGTCCTATCGAATTATCGATAAGCTCTGACAATTCACGGTTACAAAGCATTAACCATCTGCGTTGTGTTATACCGTTTGTTTTATTTTGGAACTTTTCGGGATAATATTTAAACGCTGTTTTGAACAGGTTACTTTTTAAAATATCCGTATGTAATTTAGCAACACCGTTTACTTTGTTACCGACAAATAACGCAAGATTAGCCATTGAAAATTTATCGGCAGAATAAATTGCCATATCAGACGCTTCTTCCGGCGAACACTTCAACCTTGCAAACTCATCTTTTTGCTTTACATATACTTTCATTAAAATAGAATATATTTCGGGCAAAATTTTCTTTATCTGTAAAGATTGCCAACACTCTAATGCCTCAGGCAATATTGTGTGGTTTGTGTATGAAAATGTCTTTTTCGCAACTTCAAGCGCATCTGACAAACAAACTCTATGCTCTGTCGTAAGCAGTCTTATAAATTCCGCAATAGCAAGTATAGGGTGCGTATCATTCAACTGTATTGAGTTAAATTCGGAAAAATTATCAAATCGTCTGCCGTGCTTTTTAATATGCTTATCGACAAGCTCTCCGATAGCCGCCGCAGAGAAGAAATATTCTTGGCGAAGCCTTAACAATTTACCTTCTTCGGTATCGTCTGCCGGATAAAGATATTCGCTGATTTTTTGCGCTTCTTCGTTCCCTTCGGCTTGAAATAATCTCAAATTATTTACACGTTTACCGAATACGGGCATATCATAAGGCACAGCCCAAACCGACATATCGGCAAATTTTATTAAGCGTTTTTCGTTTTCCCGTCTGATAGACCACGGGTCGCCAAACTTTTGCCAATCATCAGGCAACTCAACTTGAAAGCCGTTTTTAATAGCTTGTTTGAATAATCCGTATTTATAACGGATTCCGTACCCTTGCAGGGGCAAGCCTAAACCTGCCGCAGAATCAAGGAAACAAGCAGCAAGCCTACCTAAACCGCCATTACCGAGAGCGGCATCCTCTATTTCCTCGAATACGTTTATATCTATTCCTTTTTGTGCAAGAATTTCTTTTGCCTCTTCAAGAACTCCAAGCTCCATAAGGTTGTTATAAAAGCTACGCCCTATAAGAAATTCCATTGAAAGATAGTAAGCATTTTTTGTTGCGGGCTTCTGCGTTGCTTTTAGCCCACACTTCATTGCAAGACAGGAGATTTCGTTGTATAAAGTTTGTACATCTTTATTTTTTACTTCAAGCCTTGTCAAATCCTGTAAAAATAAAGTTTTATCCATTTGCATTATCCTTGTAACTAAACTATTCTTATTTGTCTTTCACTCTCAATTACGCTAACTTTGTTTACCTCAGGTACAAGATAAATTTTACCGCTCATAACTTTATCGCATTTTACATAAAGTATTTCTTCTCCGACAGCGCATTTCAAAAATTTTTCAGCGCCGTAATCGAGCGTTTTTAAAACCTGCGCTTCAATACCGCTCTCCGAAACGGTAAAATCATAAGGTGTCCATTCGTATCTGTATGTAGAATTGTAAACCTTTCTACCCGTTGTCGCCGCAAACATTTTACTGTAAATCTGTTCGGGTGCTTCAAACTTTGTTCCGTTGATAACCAAATAATAATGCGGTGTTTTAACCTTTTTGTCTTTACCTTTTACGTTTATTGTTTCAGGTAACTTTTCCATAACGAAAGTACCGTTTAATCCGTTCGTTAGCGGCATAGGCGAAATTCCTACACTACCGACATTGATAATAAGTTTCTTAAAATCAAGCCCTATACCTATTTCGCCTTTTTCAAGAACGTTATCGGATAACGCATATATTCTGCTACCGTTTATATCCAAAGAAACAAGATTTTGACCGTTTATATTCTCGTTATCAATAACCTTTGCCTTTATGTCGCCGTCAAACTTAATCGCAGAAACCGAAATCAATAATTCGCCGCTTCCGTTCTCACATACGGCTGATTCGGGCAAATCTACGCTGTTACCGAGAAATTTAAGTTTCCCGTTTTCAACGTTACAGTCAAGGTAGTTATATTCGGGAATACGGGGCATAATACTTTCTTCGGTTTCAATATCAAACAAATGAATTGAATCGATATTTAATGCCGCTTCACATACCGTATCAGGCTTATACTCTTTAAATCCTGCCGATTTAATAATAACTCTCGTATTTGTTTCCGCAAACCCGTCGCCGTCCATATTTATATCGCCGTACACAAGGGTCTCCGTTCCCAATTCTTCCGAGTGAGATATTCTTACCTTAATCTTTGCTTCGCTTGCCCGAACTTTATCTTCTTCAAGCGAAATATCTTCCGCACGGAAACCTATATACACGGTCTTTGTTCCGTCCAAATACTGCGGAGTAGTTTTCATAAGCATCGAATACGGGACGGTTATTTTGGCTTCCGACCACTTGAATTCTATATGCACTTTATCGCCGTCTTTTTTGAGCGTTCCCTGAAAAAAGTTCATTTGGGGCGTTCCTATGAAACCGGCAACAAATTTATTTGACGGATATTTATAAAGATTTTTAGGTGTATCTATCTGCTTTACAAAGCCGTCTTTCATAACTACTATTCTCGTTCCCATAGTCATAGCTTCAACTTGGTCGTGAGTAACGTAAATAAATGTTGTGTTCAGTTTTTTATGAAGTTTAATTATTTCGCTTCTCATCTGAGTACGAAGTTTCGCATCAAGGTTTGAAAGCGGCTCGTCTAAAAGCATTACTTTCGGTTCTCTAACGATAGCTCTGCCGAGCGCAACACGTTGTCTTTGTCCTCCCGACATCTCTTTGGGTTTTCTTTTAAGATATTCCGTAATCCCGAGCGTTTCTGCCGCTTCCGTTACACGCTTATCTATTTCCTCTTTCGGAACTTTACGGGTACGAAGTCCAAACGCTATATTTTCATAAATAGTCATATGCGGATAAAGAGCATAGTTCTGGAATACCATTGCTATATCCCTGTCCTTCGGTTCCATACCGTTTACGACAACATCTCCG
>CAJUPX010000030.1 GCA_910588685.1 uncultured Christensenellaceae bacterium
AAAATTTTCTAAAAAAATTCAAGAAAATTACTTGCAAACGCTTGACAAATTAACAGTAATATTATTGAATTTTCAATATTTTTGTGCTATAATCTGTTTGTTACAAATTTAAAAATTCAAGGAGTGTAAATTACTATGAAAAGATGTAAGGTCTGCGGTGAAATCGTAGAAGATAACGTAGATGTATGCCCCGTATGCAAGGCTAAGGTTTTTGAGCCGGTAGGAGAGGGCAAAGCGGCTTACGCGTGCGAACACATAGTCGGCGACGGCAAGGTTGACGACGAAGAAATAATGGCGGGACTTCACGCAAACTTCGCGGGCGAGTGCACGGAGGTAGGTATGTACCTTGCTATGGCAAGGGTTGCCGAGCGCGAGGGCTATCCCGAAATTGCAGAAGCGTACAAGCGTTACGCTTATGAAGAGGCTGAGCACGCAGCAAAATTCGCAGAGCTTTTGGGCGAGGTTGTAACGCCTTCCACCAAAAAGAATCTGGAACTCCGCGCGGCGGCAGAGGCAGGCGCGTGCGAGGGTAAGCTTGCAATAGCAAAGCGCGCTAAACAGCTCGGCTACGACGCAATCCACGACACCGTGCACGAAATGGCAAAGGACGAGGCGCGCCACGGCGCAGGCTTTGCGGGAATGCTTAAAAGATATTTCGGCAAATAATTAAATTGCAATAGAGCAAAAGGATAGGTGTAAAGCGCATTTCCCATAGAGAATTGTAAAATTAAATTTTTTTAGTGCTACGCTTTCATATTATTAAAAGGCTCTCGAACAAAATGTTCGAGAGCCTTTTAGCTTACACATAATGAAGTTAATAAGATAAATTGAAATTTAACTTACTTTCTTTTAGAATATTTTTCCTTTGCGTACTCATAAGCCTCTTTAATTAACGGCTTTAATCTTTCAAAGGTTATATCAGACGGATTGAGCGCACACACCCAACTCATCCAAGCGTAAACGGGGTGTGGCAATATTTTATCTGTTTGCGTAAAGTCATACGGCATATCCACAATTCCGCCTTTTGACGGACGTGCAGGAACAAAGCCGAACATATTTATAAAAGTATTTTTGCGAATACCTACATTTACGCGGTAAATATTTTCCCTGTTCAAATCCGAACTCTTATCGTTGTCGCCGTCTTTCTCTTTGACGGTTAAAATATAAATTCCTCGTTTTAGCGTATTATTCGGATTATAGAAAATTCCGTTCTCGCCCCAACTGCTTACTAAAACCGTGTCGGGTAAATTATTAAGGCAGTATTTGAGTATATCGTTAGGTTGCATTTTATACTTTCCTAATGTAAATTACTGTTTATAGTATTATCATTTTAACACAATGGAAAATGAAAAACAAGCGGTTTGCAATATCAGCCATATCTCACTTGGCTACAAGTAGCCTCGCTTGTCCACGCAATATAAATATCAAAAAAGGCGTGGCTTCACGCCACGCCTGATTTTTTCCCTGCGGCTTACCTGTTTTTCCCTATTGGAATTACGGTAATGCCTGTCCTTTTTTTAATTAAAGCCGCTCTGATATTTTAAATTTATGCGTTTAAAATATTCTTTCTTTTCCTGCCAGATAGACTGCACGTGAAAGATATCGGCAGATAATTTGCTTGGTTTATCTGGCGAATAGAATCTAAAACGTTACACTTCTTATTTTGTTCTCGCATATTATATGATATACGGCAAGGGGGAAAACCTTTGCCGTAAGACAGGATAAAGGAACGAAATACAAATGTGTAATTGCAATAACAATAATAACGGCTGTTGCCGTGATAACTGCAACAGAAACAACTGCGGCTGTGGCTGTGGCTGCGGACTTTTAAATTGGCTTTTCGGTAACAATTGCGGAAATAACTGCAACAGGTGCAACTGTTGGCGTCACAGCCGCAACTGTCATAGCTGCGGCTGCAACGGCAACGGCAGATACGGTTGCGGCTGCAACTCGTGGAGAACGGCTAACAATAATAACTGCGGCTGTTACGACGCATACTATGCTGCTCAGTACTGCCTTAATTCCGATTTCTGCGGGCGCAGCAATTGGTTCGAGGGTCAGACCCTGCATTCTTCCTGCGGCTGTAACAGCGGCTCGCGCCAGGTCAACGAGTGGCGTAACTGCGGCTGCGGCTGTAACAACTAAAAAATAAAGGCGCTGCAATCGCAGCGCCTTTTATATTTACATAACTTTTTTCAGCGGCTTCATTTTCAGCGGATAGCCCTGTTTTTCAAGCGCCTTGCGGTTGTTAATCATACCTATGACAAAACAACTCATCATAACGTAACACCAAAGCAAAAACACTATAACCGAGGCAATTTTGCCGTAAAGTCTTTCGGGGTCGGCAAAACTCATATACGCGCCGAAGCCCACAACAAACACCAGCCACAGCGCGGTAGTCAGTAAACTCCCGGGTACTGCGTAACTCAGCTTTAATTTGTACGGACAGGCGAATATGTTCATTACAAGCGCAATCAAAAAAGCAAGCGCGGTAAAAAACACGCTTGTAATCATTTCCGAAACAAACTGCGGAAACAGATAAGACAGCAATTTTGTGCCTGTAACGGTAATACCCGCAGTTGCGGCGACAAGCAAAATTGTTGCGGCGATAAGTAAAAGAGAGGCAAGCCTCAGTTTTAATCCGCCCTTAACTCTGTCCGTTTCGTAAATAATTTCTCCGCTGCGTCTTAAATGGTAAAAGAAGTTGGTGGATGAGTATAGAGAGGTTGCTAAAAGTATAATTCCCGCGCCGCTTGCCGCGCTCTGCGCCGACTGCTTTAAATACCGTAAAAAAGGAGCCACGCTCTCAAACAGCGCGTGCGAAAAAATGCGTTCTACGTCCACGTTTCCGAATGCGAGAGTAAGCCAGAGCACAAAGGGTGCTATGCTCATAAGCAAAAAATATACCAGCGTGCCGGCAATGGTTGAAAACCGCTTGTCGGCGTAATATCTGTAAATTGCAATAATTTTATGCATAAACTTATTTTTGCCAAATACGCCCCGTTTAATTCTCCGCTCCGTAAACTCCCGCAATAAAAAAACCGCTCCGTTTAAGAGCGGTTAATATTAATTATTTTTTATACTTAATTGCACAGCCCGCGGCAAGAGCTTTGGGACCTATATGGCTTGCAACGCTCAGAGAAAGGGGACGTATGCACACAAACTCCACGTTGGGGAATGCCGCTATCATTTCGGCTTTAAATTTTTCAGCTTCTTCGGGGTTATCGGTATGCGCAACCGCAACAACCATTCTGCCCTCGTCAACAAGGTCCTTAAACCGTGTTTCCAAATCGTTTTTAATAGCCTTTATAATAGTAGTTTTCGCGTCGGAAACTTTTCTGACCTTTGCGTACTGGTCAAGCTTTTCGCCCTGAATCTGTAAAACGGGTTTAATTTTTAAAAGCGTGCCCACTGCGGCGGCAGCGGCTGTAAGCCTGCCGCTCTTTTTAAGGTATTTGAGCGTATCCACCATAATATAAATACTGCTCTTCATAGAAGTTTCCATCAGCCACTCGTAAATTTCCTTGGCTGTTTTGCCTTCTTTCGCCATATTAAGCGCGTCAATAACGCTCTGTCTTTGAGTAATGGACACGCGGTGGTTATCCACAACAAAAACTTTTCCGTTAAACTTTTCGTTGTTTTCCGCAACCTTTGCAAGAATATGGCCGGTCTGGGAAAGTCCGCTTGAAATAGGTACGTAAATTATAGCCTCGTAGTCTTGTAAAAGCTTTTCCCACATCTCGCTCACTGCCTCGGGGTTGGGCTGAGAGGTGGATACGTTTGCGTCGCTTTTCAGCTTTTCGTAGTATTTTTCCTGTGTAATCGTTAAATCTTCATAGAACAATTCGTTATCGATGTAAACGGGAACGGGTGCGATAAACACGCCCAGCTCTTCGGCTTCCTTTTGTGTTATACCGCTGCTACTGTCGGCCATAAGTGCAATTTTCATAATTTTCTCCTTGGATTAATATTTGATTGCACAACCGCAAGCCAGAGAGCCGGGACCTATGTGGCAGGATACGCTCAGGGAGAGGGGGTCTATGTATAAAATCTCAACGTCGGGGAAAGCCTCTTTAAGCTCCGCCGCAAAAATTTCGGCTTCTGCTGAATTTTCGGTGTGCGCAATTGCAAGCGTCATTTTGCCTGCTTTTACAACGTCTTTAAACCTCGTTTCAAAATCGGTTTTTATGGCGTTTATCATTGTTTTTTTAGCGTCTGCGAGCTTGCGGACTTTAGCAAATTTATCTAATTTATCACCCTGAATCTGCAAAACGGGCTTGATTTTCAAAAGTGTGCCTATGGCTGCAACGGCGGGTGTAAGTCTGCCGCCGCGCTTTAAATACTTTAACGTGTCAACCATAATATAAATGCTCGACTGCATTTTGGTAGCCATAAGCCAGTCGTAAATTTCCTGTGCGGTTTTGCCGTCTTCGGCAAGCTTAATAGCGTCCATAACGCTCTGGCGCTGGGTGATGGAAATTCTCTGGTTGTCTACAACAAATACTTTGCCCTTAAATCTTTCCTCTGTTTCGGCATAGTGCGTAAGGGTGCGGCAGGTTTCGGAAAGCCCGCTCGACATAGGTATATAAATTACCGCGTCGTTGGTTTTTAGTGCTTTTTCCCAAAGCTCGCCTACGTCCTCGGGGTTGGGCTGAGAGGTGGACACGCGCGAGTCGCCTTTTAATCTTTCATAGAACTGTTCTTGCGACAAAGTTAAATCTTCAAAATATAACCCGTCGTCAATAAGAACGGGCATAGGCACAACGCTTATGCCAAGCTTAGCGGCTTCGCTTTGCGTAATGCCGCTGTTGCTGTCGGTTATGATGGCTGTTTTCATAATTGACATAACTCCTGTATTAATTTTTTATGACAAAATCATTTTATATTATATGTCGCTAAATGTCAAATAACTAAACAGAGTTTATTAAATGTCTAAAAAATTATGTCTTAATATGTCAAATGTTTAGTAAGTATACAAAGAAATATAAAAACGTGGCTAAAAATACTTGAATTTTTTTACGGAATAGTATAAAATAACAAAGTCAGTGAAATCAACTCTGACAACCAAATCATAAAAACGCAGAGATGGCGGAGTGGTCGAACGCGCACGACTCGAAATCGTGTTACGGGCAACTGTACGGGGGTTCGAATCCCTCTCTCTGCGCCATAATATCCCCGCAGGCATTCGCCTGCGGGGATAATATTTCTTGGCGCGAGAATGAGGGATTCGAGGGGAGGCAAGCAAAACATTGTTTTGCGCAGGTCGGAGGACTCTACCGACGACTTGACAGCAATTGAATTTGCTGTCAACCGTGCGCGCCGCACAAGGCGCGAATCCCTCTCTCTGCGCCAATAGGAACGTAAGTGTTCAACTTACGTTCCTATTTTTTTACTATTAAATAAATCGGTTGCACTATAAAATTTTTAATGCCCTTTTCTTTTAATTTCCGCCATTCTCTCAATCAGTTCCGTCAAAGGGTGATATTCGCCGCCCCAATATTCAAAAACGCGCATTCCCTCGTCTTGTAAAATCGGTCCTGTCATTTTTATATCGATATCCATTTCAGAAAAAGCTTTTTCGTAGTCAATCGGTTTATAATCATTAGGCGTTAATAATGAAAACATTTGATATGAAACGCCGAAAACTATGTTTTTAATTCCTAAAGACGCAATTGCCGTTAAACAGCGCGCGCACGGCGCGCAGCTTGTATAAAATATTGCTTCCCGCAGAACGTCGTCGGAATACCTGTTTGCGCATTTATGTACTAAATTAAATTCTGCGTGACCGAATATGCCTTTTTTATAATCTGCTGTGTTTTCAGCTTCCTGCAAAATATTGCCTCTATATACGATAATCGCGCCAAAAGTATCATAACCTTTTTTTCCTGCCGATATTGCAAGCTGATAGCAACGTCTTATATAGCGTTCGTGTTCTTTTGTTTCCATATACCTATTATAGCACTTTTTTATTGTGGAAACAAGTAAAAAATTAAATTTGGCGCTGCGGCGGAGCTTCCTAAAAAGTTTGCGTTAAATTTTGGTAAAATCATTGACTAAAAAAAAGCGGTGTGGTATAATTATCAAAGTTAAAAAGAATAATATTAATAGTTCGGAGGAATTAAATTTTATGGCAAATGTAAAAGTTGCAATCAACGGTTTCGGCAGAATCGGACGTCTTGCTTTCAGACAGATGTTCGATGCAGACGGTTATGAAATCGTAGCTATCAACGACCTGACAAGCCCCAAAATGCTTGCTCACCTTTTGAAGTACGATTCGGCGCAGGGCAAATACAAGTATGCCGACGCTGTGGTAGCGGGAGAGGATTCCATCACCGTTAACGGCAAAACCATCAAAATCTACGCTGAAAAGGACGCTGCTAACCTTCCTTGGGCGGCTCACAAAGTAGACGTTGTTTTAGAGTGCACTGGTTTCTACTGCTCCAAAGAGAAAGCTTCTGCTCATATCAAAGCCGGCGCAAAGAAGTGCGTAATTTCCGCACCCGCGGGCAACGATCTTCCTACGGTTGTATTCAGCGTAAACGAAAAAACGCTTAAAGCTTCCGACACAGTAATATCCGCGGCAAGCTGCACCACTAACTGCCTTGCTCCTATGGCTAATACTCTTAACAAGCTCTGCAAAATCAAAAAGGGCTATATGACTACTATTCACGCATACACCGGCGACCAGATGGTTCTCGACGGACCTCACAGAAAGGGCGATTTGAGAAGAGCAAGAGCTGCTGCCGTAAATATCGTACCCAACTCCACGGGTGCTGCAAAGGCAATCGGTTTGGTTATTCCCGAACTCAACGGCGTGCTTGACGGCTGCGCACAGCGCGTACCCGTACCCACCGGCTCGCTTACCCAGCTTATCGCTGTTTGTCAGGGCGAAATAGACGCTGCTGCTGTTAACGGCGCAATGAAAGCAGCTTCTTCGGCTTCCTACGGCTACACAGAAGAGGAGATTGTTTCCTCCGACGTCATCGGTATGACCTACGGTTCGCTGTTCGACGCAACCCAGACCAAGTGTATGCCTCTCGGCGACGGGAACACCCTCGTTAAGGTAGTTAGCTGGTATGACAACGAAAATTCTTACACTTCCCAGATGGTAAGAACTATAAAGTACTTTGCTGAACTTTAATTGATAATAAAAATAACGAGCCTTTACGGCTCGTTTTTTTATGCTCACGCTAAAACGCGTATAAGCGGCGCAATACTTTGTCGCGCTCCGCTTGCCTCAGTTGTGTACTTTTTGTACACTCCTTTCGGTCAATGCTCGCGCTTCTCGTCTTGCTTGCTTCTACGCGTTTTATATCAAATGCGCGAAGGGCGAGAAACACTCATATAGTAAAAATCGCAGTGTCATTGCGATTATTATGAAACGCTTATATTATTTCTGGCTCAAATACACCATTAAAACGGTAACGTCCGCGGGGTTTACTCCGGAAATCCGCCCTGCCTGTCCGAGAGTAAGGGGGCGCACCCTCGAAAGCTTTTCGCGGGCTTCAAGTCTTAGTCCCTGAATTTTATTGTAATCGATATCCTCTGGCAGTTTTTTCTTTTCAAGCTTTTTCGCGCGCTCTATCTGCGCCGCATTTTTCTTTAAATATCCCTCGTATTTTACGGTTGCCTCCGCAGTTTTTGCAATATCTTCGGGCAAATCTCCGAGTATATTAAAGTGTTCGCGTATCGCCGCGGGATTTGCGCCGCGCCTTATAAGGTCGGCGTAAGTCACGCCCTGAAGCCCCCCGCATATGTTGTGCTTTTGTGCAAAATCCGCAAGCTTTTGCGCGTCCGCTCTGCCGTTTAAAATTTCCGCGGCTCTGCCTAATTGCGCTTTTCTTTTTTCAAAACTCTGCGCGCGTTCGGCGGTGTAAAGAGGGGTATCCGCAATTTTCGGCGTAAGTCTTAAATCTGCGGTGTCGTGTCTTAAAGATATTGCGTGTTCCGCGCGCGAGGTCATCACTCTGTACGGCTCTTCCGTGCCCTTTGTTACAAGGTCGTCAATGAGCACGCCTATATACGCCTCGTCCCTGCCGAGAACAACAGGTTCTTTGCCGAGCGCCTTAAAAGCGGCGTTCAGTCCCGCCATTAGTCCCTGGGCCGCGGCTTCTTCGTATCCCGACGTGCCGTTAATCTGCCCCGCGGTGTAAAGTCCGGAAACTTTTTTAAATTCGAGAGTGGGGTAAATGTCGAGCGTGTCTATGCAGTCGTATTCTATGGCGTATGCGTAGCGCATAATTTCACAGTTTTCCAAACCCTCTACCGAGCGGTACATCTGTTTCTGAATATCGTGCGGCATCGAAGACGACATACCCTGCACGTAAATTTCGTTTGTATCCGCGCCCTCCGGTTCCAAAAACAGCTGGTGTCTGCTTTTCTCGGCAAATCTCACAACTTTTGTTTCGATGGAGGGACAGTACCTCGGACCTGTAGAGCTTATTTCGCCGTTATAAAGCGGGGAGCGGTCAAGATTGTCTAAAATAATCCCGTGCGTGTTTAAATTTGTGTAAGTTATAAAGCACTCGTGCGTGTTTTGCGGCGTTTTGTCGGTAAAAGAAAACGCAGGCACGCCGTCCCCGCCGAACTGTCTTACGCATTTTTCAAAGTCGATTGAGCGTTTGTCAAGCCTTGCGGGAGTGCCCGTTTTGAATCTGCGCACGCTAAAGCCCAGCTTAATAAGATTGTCTGTAAGCGCGTTTGCGGGCGCAAAACCGTTAGGTCCGCTCTTTTGTCTGAACTCGCCCGTAACCGTTTCCGCGTTCAGATAAACTCCGGTTGCAAGTATTACGGCTCCGGCTTTTATTATGCCGCCGTATGTCGTCAAAATACCCGTGACTTTGCCGCTTTCAACGAGCACTTCGCAGCATTCTCCCTGCAATATGTGCAGGTTTTTGGTGTTTTCGAGCGTCCGTTTCATCTCGCGGTGGTAGGCGTTTTTATCGCACTGACAGCGCAGCGACTGTACGGCTTCTCCTTTGCCCTCGTTGAGTATTCGTATCTGTAAACAGGTTTTATCGGCGTTTTTTCCCATTTCTCCGCCGAGCGCGTCTATTTCGCGGACAAGATGCCCTTTTGCAGTTCCGCCTATGGAGGGGTTACACGCCATAAAGGCTATGCTGTCGAGGTTAAGCGTCAGCATAGCCGTTTTAAGTCCGAGCCGGGCGCAGACTAAAGCGGCTTCACAACCCGCGTGTCCCGCGCCGACAACAACAATATCGAATTGTCCTTCGATAAATTTTTTCATATACGATAATTAAGCCCGAGGCTTATTTTTTAAGGATTATATTTTTGATATCGTCCACTATTTTAACCATCTGGTCGTTGACCCTGCGCAAATCCTCTATTTTATCGCGCGAGTACAAAATAGTGGTATGGTCCCTGCCGCCGAGCTCTTTGCCTATGGAAATGAGCGGAAGAGTTAAAAGCTCGCACATCAGGTAACAGCAAATCTGTCTAGGAACCACAAACTCCTTTTTCTTGCTTTTGCCGAGCAAATCGCTCTTTGAAATGTGATAGTAGGAGGCAACGGAAGAAATAATGTTGTCGGGCGTAATTTCCTCTTTTCCGCTCTCGGAAACGGCTTCGTTAAGCGCGTTTTTTGCAAGGGAAACGGAAATAGGCTCCTCGTGCAAACGCGACGCGAATATAACTTTGGTAAGCCTGCCCTCGAGCGTTCTTACGTCGTCGCCGGAATCCTGCGCGAGGAAAGTAAGCACGTCGTCGGGTACAAGGCACTTTTTCTCAAACGCCTTGCGTTTTAAAATTGCTATTTTCGTTTCAAAATTAGGCGGCTGAATATCGTAAACAAGCCCGCCCGCAAACCTCGTTCTCAGCCTTTCTTCAAGGTCGGAAAGCTCTTTCGGCGGCTGGTCGGAGGTAATAATTATCTGTTTTCCCTTTGAAACAAGCTCGTTGAACGTATGGAAAAACTCTTCCTGAACGGCTTTACGCTTTTCTATAAACTGAATATCGTCAACAATCAGCACGTCCGCGTTGCGGTAGTAAGCGCGCAGCCTGTTGCTCTTTTCGCGCGCGTCAGGTCCGCGGCTCACAAACATCGTATCGATAATTTCGTTTAAAAACTGCTCGCTCGTAACGTATATTACTTTAAGCTCGGGCTTCTCCGTAACTATTTTATTTGCAATAGCCTGAATGAGGTGCGTTTTGCCGAGTCCCGTACCGCCGTAAATGAACAGCGGGTTGTACGTGCCTGCGGGGTCTGTAGCCACCGACAGCGCCGCGGCATATACAAACTCGTTATTTTTGCCTACTACAAAGCTTTCAAAGGTAAATTTTTTATCGAGGTTTGCGGGCGGGAGATATTCTTCCGTAGGCGCGTTGTACGCAAAAGCGTCGCTGCCCTCAACTTTGATGCGGAAGTCCGAAACTCCTACGTCGGCTTTTATTATGGCGTCGCGCATTTTATCCGCAAGGGTGTTGGTAATATATTTTGCAAAACCCTCGGTGGGCGTTTCCAGCACAATAAACCTCCCGTCCACCTCAACGGGGACGAGCTTTTCGATATAGGTAGTGTAGTTAATGTGGGAGATAAGCTCCCGCATTTTCTCCTTTATCGGGTTATAAATAAAGTCCAGGTTATTCTTTTCTGCCATATCTGCCGATAATCCTTTGAATTTTTCAAAAAAAATGTTATAATAAAAGTAGCTAGTAATTATTTACTCAATTATAATACATTTTAAATTTTAAATAAAGTGTTTTCGGCAAAAAAATGCGTATAAAAAGTTTGAATTTAAAAAATTTCAGAAATTACTCCGACGAGCATATGGATTTTTCCGACGGCTTGAACGTGCTGTTCGGAAAAAACGCGCAGGGCAAAACCAACTGCGCCGAAGCCGTTTTCTATCTCTGCACGGGCATTTCGCCGCGCAGCAGAAGAGATAAACAGCTAATCCGCCACGGCGAACAGTCCGCAGAAATTTCCGCAACGGCAAGCGGCAGATACGGTGATATGGAAATTTACGCAAAAATTACCGAAACGGGCAGGGAATTTAAATTAAACGGCAATAAAATAACAAAAAACGCGGAAATTTTAGGCAATCTTTTCTCCGTTTTCTTTTCCCCGCAGGAGCTCAGACTCATACAGGACGGACCGGACGAGCGCCGCAGATTTATGAACGTTTCCATTTCCCAGCTGTCGCGTCCGTACTACGTGGCGCTGTCGCGCTATAACAAAATACTCGAGCAGCGCAACAACCTTTTAAAGCTGCGCGACGCTTCCGCCGTATACGATTCGCTCCCGGTCTGGGACGAGCAGCTCTCCAAATACGCCGCGGTGGTGGCTTGGAAGCGCGCGGAATATATAGATATGCTCGCTCCGCTCGCCAAGGAAACCCACTGTTTTTTAACCGACGGCGCGGAGGAACTTGACGTAAAGCCCGACAAAAAATACAAAGGCACGCAAGCCGAGCTTGAAAAACGCTTTTTTAACGAATTTTCGGCAAATTACGAGCGCGATATGCGCCTCGGTTTTACCTCGTGCGGACCGCACCGCGACGATTTGGATATAATAATAAACGGAGCGGACGCTAAAACTTACGCTTCGCAGGGTCAGACAAGGACGGCTGCGCTATCGGTAAAACTTGCCGAGGTCGAAATTTTCAAAACACTGTCGGGCGAATATCCCGTGCTCATTTTGGATGACGTTATGAGCGAACTCGACCTGCCCCGCCGTAAAAAGCTGCTTGCGCGCACGGCGGAGTTGCAAACGGTATTAACCTGCACGCATACCGAACGCGTATTATACGGCAGAGAAGCCAACAAAATTAGAATAGAGGGGGGTGCGGTTAAACGATGAAAGCCGATTTACACGTTCATACTCTGTACTCGGACGGCACTGCCACGCCGGAAGAAATCGTCGCCCGGGCAAAATTCAACGGCGTTGAAATACTTTCCGTAACCGACCACGACAATATGCTCGCCTCTGAAGATGTTTCGCGGCTTTGCCGCGCGCAGAACATAATTTCCGTCGCGGGAGCGGAGATATCCGCTTACGAGGGCAGCGTAAAACTGCACACTATGTGTTACAGTCCCGATACGTCGAATTCGCTTTTCCGTAATTTTTTAAAAGAGCTTTGCGCGGGTGCGCTTACAAGAACGGAGCACATTTTATCTAACCTTAAAAAATGCGGGGTTTTGCTTGCTCTGGAAGATATTGCCGCGGAGCAGTTCTGTAAAAGTTCGCCTATGCACGTTATGCACGTTGCGGCGGCGGGCGCAAAAAAGTGCTATGCCGGCAACCGGTTTGAGTTTTTCAATAAATATCTCGCATACGGCAAAGCGGGGTTTTGCCTTGACTGCCGCCCCGCTCCCGAAAGAACGGTGGAAATAATTACCGCGGCGGGCGGATTTGCCTCGGTTGCGCACCCCGGAAGGGTTGAAATGAATGCAACCGACTTCCGCAAACTTATTTCAAGGCTCAAAGATTGCGGACTGAAAGGCATAGAAGCCGTTTACTCTACGCATACTTATAGCGAGACGGCATACTATAAGGAGTTGGCAAAAGAGACCGGGTTACTCGTCACGGGCGGGTCGGATACGCATATCGTCTCCGATAAGCGCGATATCGGAAAGCCCGAATTTCACCCGGCAAAAGAACTTTTGCAACAGATTGTACATTGATAAAATCAACTTTTAAAAAATTTATTATATCCTTGATTATGCTCGCCGTTTCGGTGAGCGTTTTTATTTTTTCAAGCGGCTTTTCTTTTAATCCGCGCGTGCCTTCGCGCGTAATAATAAACGGCGAAGAGGTGGGCGGGCTCACATATGCCGAGGCAAAAAACAAAGTGCGCAAAGGCATAGAAAAAGAGTTATCCTCAAAGAGTCTTTCGGTAGTCGGCGGCAGTCAGACTTATACTTTCAGATATCCCGAAATAGGCTATAAAGACAACCTTACCAAGCTTATGAAAGACGCCAAAAAGGGAGGGGAATACCGTGCGCAGGTAAGCTATTATCTGTGCGGTTTGAATACGGTTGCCTCGGCTATATGCTTTAACGAAAGTGTTAAAGTTGTAGAGCCTTACGCCGATTTTTCGCGTTTCGGCAAACCCTTTACCTATCACGAGGGCAGCGACGGAAAGAACGTGGACGTAAAAAAGCTCAAAGCCGATATCTGCTCGTCGCTGAACGGTGATTTCGGGCGGGTTAAGCTGTCGTTTACAAAGTCGTACCGCACGCAAACGCTTGACGTGGTAAAGAGCAAAACCAAGCTTTTAGCAAGCTTTACAACTTATTTCGACAGCTCAAATTTAAGCCGTACAAGCAATATCCGCCTTGCTTCGTCCTTTCTCAACGGCTCGGTTGTGCCCGCCGGAAAAACTATCTCGTTCAACGATACCGTAGGCGAACGCAAAAAAAGCCGCGGTTTTCTGTCGGCTAAAATAATAGAAAACGGCGAGTTTACAGACGGCGTCGGAGGCGGCGTGTGCCAGGTATCAACAACGCTCTACAACGCCGCGCTTTTATCAGGTCTTAAAATAGAGGAGTATCACCCGCACTCGCTCGCCGTGAGCTACGTTCCGCCCTCGCGCGACGCTATGGTAAGCGGCAGGGCGTGCGACCTCAAAATTTCAAATCCGTTCAACGAGCCCGTTTATATCCGCGCTTCGGTGTCGGGCGGCAGCGTGCGCTTTGAAATTTACGGCGGCGGCGACGGCGCGGCGTATTCTCTGTCGTCCGGCGTTACCGGGTCAGTCCCGCGGGAAGAGGAAAAAACCGATAATCCCGAAAAAGTCCGCGACGGCAAAGACGGTGTGCTGAGTGAGGGATATCTTGTGATTAACCGCGGCGGATATCAAAAAAGAGTGCTTTTGCGCAAAGATAAATATTTACCTGTAAAAAAAATAACGTATATCGGCGACGAAAGTTTGTAATTTACAATATTTTATGATATAATTAGTTGAAATACTTTTTACGGAGTAAAAATCACTGATTATTTAAGGGGAGCAAGCAAAACCGCGCTTTTGCGTAGCGACACCCGATTTGTGCAAACCTGCACCTCGGCGGAGTGAATTGCGCAAATTATATATTCGGTGAGCCCTTATGAATTTGCGCAAG
>CAJUPX010000031.1 GCA_910588685.1 uncultured Christensenellaceae bacterium
GACGGGTTGTGGAACGACGATCTCAAAGCCAATAAAATAGGCAGCTTTGAACGCACTTCCGCTTAACGGTGGAAATAAACACATATTTAAAAGCTCCCGGACAATTGTCCGGGAGCTTTTTTGCCATCGTTTGAAATTGCAACTTTAAAAAATTTAGTTTTTTAATTCCATATTGGAAGCGCGCTTTATTACAATGCTTTTAGTTTTTGAACGTTAAATTTTATTTTATATCGGAAAGCGCGTCCAAACGGATATGGCGGGGCAGACCGTTGACCCACAGCGGAGTTATCTCCGCCTGTATAAGCGGTTTGATATAGTGCACAAGAGCCGGCATAACGTTGGTGCCGTCGGCGTTAATCCATTCGCGCGGGACTTTCTTTTCCACGTTGGCAATAAGGTGCACGTCAGCGGTTTCGGTAACACATATATACGGGTAGTCCGAAACCCGCTTTAAGGTTACCACCATTCCGCTGCAGCCCTCGAACGCGGCTTTTACCGCCGCTCCGCCGCAGTTAAATGCCTCCGTCATATCGATGCGCGACTGTATATGCGCGGCGCAACGCTGCAAGGACGACAGCTCTATCGCACGCGTTTTAACGCCGTACTTTTCCGCGATTTTACCCGCAAGAAAACGAGCCGTGCCCGCAAGCTGTTTGTGACCGAACTCGTCCACGTAGTCCACGTGCTCGGAAAGCTCGCACACGTACCGTCCGTCGGCTACTTTTACCCCTTCGGAAACAGCTATAACCAGCGAGCGGTTTTCCTGTAAAAACTTTCCGACGTCCTTTGTAAATTTTTCTATATCGAACGTAACTTCGGGAAGATATACAAGGTCAACGCCCTCGCAGTCCTCGCTCTTTGCAAGCGCGGTTGCTGCGGTCAGCCAGCCCGCGTTTCTGCCCATTACCTCAACCACCGACACCACGGGGTAATCGTATACCAGACCGTCGCGTATAATCTCCTTGGCAGTAGCCGCTATGTACTTAGCCGCGCTGCCGTAGCCCGGCGTGTGGTCGGTTATCGCAAGGTCGTTGTCTATTGTTTTGGGCACGCCCATAAATTTAATAGGGCTGTTTATCTTTTTGGCGTAATCGGACAGACGCATTATCGTGTCCATAGAATCATTGCCGCCTATGTAGAAAAACGCGACAATTTCTAACTCTTTGAGTATTTCAAAAATTTTATCATACGTTTTCTCGTTGCCGTCAATGTCGGGAAGCTTATAGCGGCAGGAGCCTAAAAACGACGAAGGCGTTCTCTTTAAAAGGTCCATATCGAGGTCGTTTTTAATGCGGGAAGTCAAATCGACTATATTTCTGTCGAGAAGTCCTTTTATGCCGTGCACCATTCCGTACACCTTGTCCGCGCCCCTGTCCTTAGCCGTTTTAAAAACGCCTAAAAGACTTGAATTTATAACCGCGGTAGGTCCGCCCGACTGCCCGACTATTACGTTTTTCATTAAATTTTCCCCTCCGAAAAATAAAAATTGAAAGAACTGCCTCCTTACCTCTCGATTATAATTCAAATTTTTAAAAAAATCAACAATAACGTGTAATAATTTTTCTGGTTTATGTAAAATTTTTACTAAATTTTGCAAAAATAAAAAACTCCCGGCACAAAACCGGGAATTTTCTATTTACAGTTATTATTTTTTAAGAAATATAGGAGTTATAACCGCAACGCCCGCAAGTATAGAAAGTATACCGCCGATTATTGCGCCTATGCCGAGGTTGTATACAGCGCTGACAGCTTCTTTTGCCGCCTTAATTGCCAAATCCTTCAAATTGCCGCTGAGGTCGCCGACGTCAACAGCATAAACGCTCATTGTGCAGAAATAAAGCACGCCGCCCGCAATAAAGCATATTGCAGCAACAAGACTTACGATTTTGCCGCCTTTACCGAGCAATGCAAGAACCGAGCAAACAACACCTGCCGCTATAAGCAGTACGCCGAGGAACAGAGGGAACGAAAACGCTAATTTTCTTTCGGAATTACCAAATACGACCTTGTACAACGCAACGCCGTCTGCGCCGATTTTGTCCGCTTTGGAGTTTGGTGAAAACCCGGGAGCAATAAGCATAACAAGCGCAACCACACCGAGAACTATACTCAACAATACAAGTAATTTGCCTAAATTAGAACTTTTTTTCTTTGCCATTTTTTATTCTCCTTAATTTTGTTTTACCGTATAATATACGATAACTATACTTATATTATCATAATCGGACAAAAATTTCAAGAGGTGAAAGCCAAATTTTTACAAATTTAAACAAATCAATTGTTTTCGTCTGATTTCTGCGCGGGCGGGTTTTCTTTTACTCTGTCTTTTTTAAGGTAGACCGCCCAATATGCAACGGCTATAAGCGCTCCGCCTATAATATTGCCCAGCGTAACAGGTATAAGGTTATTAAATACCGCGCCGAAAAATCCAAGTCCGTTCGAGGAAATGGCGTACTCTGCGGAAGTTAAAAATCCCGCCGTTAAATAGTACATATTAGCCACGCTATGCTCAAAGCCGCAAACTACAAACGCGAATATGGGAAGATACACGGCAAGTATTTTGCCGCTTATGCTCTTGCTCGCCATAGATGCCCACACGGCAAGACAGACGAGGATATTGCACATTATACCGCGGAGCAGGCTGTCGAAAAAGCTTAACGAGCATTTTGTAGCGGCAATATTAACGCAAGCCTCTGCGGCGGAGCCGCCCATCACGTGCGAAAAAACAACCAGGAGAGCAATTAACACGCCGCCTATAAAATTACCGAGATACGAAACTCCCAGACACTTGAATAGAGGTTTGGGGGCTATATCTTTATTTATTGCGGGAGCAGTAAGCAAGCAGTTGCCTGTAAACAGCTCTGCACCGCATATCACTACAAGCATTAAACCAACAGGGAACACAGCGCCCCTTATAAGCGCCGCCTGCGTTCCCGTCATTCCCGACGAGGCAACGGTAGACAGAACCGCGCCGACAGCAATATACGCGCCCGCAAGCACTGCCAGAATAAGTATTTTATACCATTTTTGATTTATCTTACCCTGCGCTACGGCAACGTAGTTTTGGGCTATTTCCTTTGGTGAAAACATACGCCATACCTCTATCGGAATTTTGTTTAATTAATTTTATCATAACGCGCGGCTATTTGTCAATCAACCGCGTTAAATGCAAACTCCCTTTTTCTGTTATTGTCACACTCGCGTCATTCCCGCCACGTTGTAAAAAACGCGTAGATACGAGCAAGACAAGGAGCGCGAGCATTGACCGAAAGGAGTGTACAATGAAGTACACGACTGAGGCAAGCGCAGCGCGTCGTACCGAAGGCGTTAGCCTTACAATGTTATGCGACGTATCTACGCGTTTTGCGTGAGCAAAAAATAAAGGCACCAAAAGGTGCCTCGTATTTTTTTGATTATCTCTTTGAGAACTGGGGAGCACGGCGTGCTTTCTTCAAGCCGTACTTCTTTCTTTCCTTTACTCTCGGGTCGCGGGTTAAGAAACCTGCTTTTTTAAGCTCGGAACGGCAACCGTCCTCAGCCTGTAAAAGCGCGCGCGCAATACCAAGACGAATTGCGCCTGCCTGACCGGTATAGCCGCCGCCGTATACGTTAACTATAACGTCGTACTTAGCCTCTACGCCCAAAAGCGTTAAAGGCTGCTTAACGTCGTAACGAATCCAGGACTGGGGGAAATACTCCTCAAAAGCTCTTTCGTTTATTTCAATGGTGCCCGTGCCGGACGGAATAAGGCGAACGCGCGCGATAGCCTTTTTTCTTCTGCCCGTTCCCCAAAATTGAAGCTTTTTCTTTAAATTAGCCTTAGCCATAAATCAATCTACCTCTCACCTTAAAATAATTTGAGTTCTTCGGGTTTTTGCGCAGCGTGATTGTGCTCTCCGCCCTTGTATACTCTGAGCTTCTTAATCATATCTCTTCCGAGCGAATTTTTGGGAAGCATTCCTCTTACCGCCTCGTAAACGGCGAGATCGCTCTTTTCAGCAATCATTTTTTTGTAGGATACTTCTTTTAATCCGCCGATATAACCGGTGTGATATCTGTAAAACTTATCGTCGAGCTTTTTACCCGTAAGTACCACCTTGTCCGAATTAAGGATTATTACGAAATCTCCCGTGTCAACATTGGGCGTAAACGTGGGTTTATTTTTGCCGCGAAGAATAGCCGCAACCTTAGACGCAAGTCTGCCCAAGGGAACGCCCGCCGCGTCTACGACGTACCACTTTCTCTCAACCGTTTCCGCCTTAGCCATATAGGTTTTCATTTTCTGCTCCTTTTGAATTTAACGCATAACCGCCGAATTTTCCGCCGCGGTTTTGCCCAATACTTTCTGCCTTTTCAAATGTAAACTTATTTTATTATTTTATAAAATTTCTGTCAAGCCGTTTTGTGTTGCGTTTGCAAAGTTTTTAATAAATTTTAAATTATTTTTAAATTTGTCGAAAAATTGCCGTAAATTACCTTAGGCAAGCCGTAATAAGCTTGAACAAGTTTTAACGGGTAAATTTGCGCTAATACTTTGTCAAACCCCTTTATAATCCGTATTTGGATTGTCTGCGGGCTTTTCCTCGTATTATCTGCAAATTTTCTCCGTTAAAACTGCTTCGCACCTAAGTGTGCGCATTTTCAATTGATTTGTGTACGCGGCAACCGAGGCGTATACAGACATACGCCGAGCGGAGCCGCGTACGAAAAGCGGCGAAAAGACGCCGCTTAGGTTGTTCTAATTTATTACAGCTTGCCTATTTTACTAATATTGCCTTAATTCTTTTAACGCCGGCGGATACATTTTCCTGTTTTGCTATTTTAAACACACCGAGTTCGCCCGTGCTCGCCGCGTGCGGTCCGCCGCAAATCTCCTTTGAAAATTCGCCTATCGAATAGGTTTTTACCTTTTCGCCGTACTTGCTCTCAAATAATCCGGTAAAGCCCTGCTCCCTCGCTTCGTCAAGCGTCATCTCTTTCATTTCAACAGGCACGTTAAGGCTGATCTGCTCGTTTATAAGCCTTTCCACCTCGGCAACCTCCTCGGGCGTGAGCTTACGCGAAAAATTAAAGTCGAACCTCAGCCTTTCCTCGGTTATATTGCTGCCTTTCTGCATAATATCGGGCGAGCAAACCTTTTTGAGAGCGGCGTGAAGAAGGTGCGTTGCGGTGTGCAGCTTTGTTGTTTCCTCCTTGTGGTCGGCAAGACCGCAGGCAAACTTCTGCTCGCTTCCCGCGCGCGATTTAGCCTGGTGCTCCGCAAACGCCGCCTCGTATCCCTTAACGTCTACCGTCAGCCCCTTTTCGCGCGCCATCTCGCCCGTAATTTCCACGGGGAAGCCGTACGTATCGTATAAATGGAATGCCGTAACGCCGTCTATTATTCCGCCGGCGCTCAGCGCGCCCGCAACCTTTTCAAACTCTCTAATACCCTGTTGCAGGGTTTTGGAGAATTTGTTTTCTTCCTTTTCAAGCTCCTCGCAGACGCGCGCCGAGTTCTGCAAAAGCTCGGGATAAACGCCCTTGTACTTGTCTATTACCGTCTGCGCAACGTCTTTGAGCGCACCCTGAGGCAAGCCTATATTTCTTCCGTAACGCACTGCACGGCGGATTATACGCCTTAATATATAGCCCTGGTCGGTGTTGGAGGGAGCAATGCCCTTTGTATCGCCTATCATAAAGGTAGCCGTTCTCACGTGATCCAAAACCACGCGGAACGCCTTGGTTATATCCTCGCTCTGACCGTATTTTACGCCCGTCAGCGACTCGATTTTTTCTATCGCCTTTTCAAAAATATCCGTTTCGTAAACGCTGTTTTTGCCGTTCAGAATGCACAATGTGCGCTCCAAACCCATACCCGTATCAACGTTTCTCTGCTTTAAAGGCTCGTACGCGCCCTCCGCATTTTTGTTATACTGCATAAAAACGTCGTTCCATATTTCAAGGAACGTGCCCGCGGGCGCCTTTTCGAAGTCGTATCTGCCGAGCTTAGCAGCCGCGGCTTTGTTGCGGATTATGTGCATTTCCGTATCGGGTCCGCACGGTCCCGTAGCGCCCGCAGGTCCCCACCAGTTGCCCGATTTGGACAAAAAGTATATATTTTGGGGCAAAATTCCGCACTTTTCCCAAAGCTTTGCGCTCTCCTCGTCCTTAGGACAGTCGTTATCGCCCGCAAAACAGGTTACGGCTATATCCTCTACCGGTATGCCGAGGTATTTTTCGGACGTGAGAAACTCGAACGACCAGGGAATCATTTCGGCTTTGAAATAATCGCCGAGCGACCAGTTGCCGAGCATTTCAAAAAAAGTGCAGTGCGAGCTGTCGCCCACTTCGTCTATGTCGCCTGTGCGCACGCACTTCTGCACGTCGGTAAGCCTGTTGCCCGCGGGGTGTTTTTCACCTAAAAGATAGGGCACGAGCGGGTGCATTCCCGCCGTGGTGAAAAGTACCGTGGGGTCGTTTTCGGGAATAAGCGACGCCGACGGAATTATTTTGTGTCCTTTACTTGCAAAAAAGTCGAGGTACATATTTCTCAGTGTTTCGGAAGTGAGTTTTTTCATAATCTACTCCTATATTTTACTTATCGTATAACCGTCTTTGCTGTCTTTAACGGCATAGCCGAGTTTGTCTATTTCCGCGCGCAGTCTGTCAGCCTCGGCAAAGTCGCGCGACTTTTTAGCCTGCCAGCGTTCCTGCGCAAGCTTTTGCACCTCTTCGGGAACGTCTTCGGGATTCTTTGCCGCTACCTCGGCAAGATACGCGCCCGCGTCCTTTTTGAAAAGCCCCAAAAGCGAATAGGTTTTGCGTATCTGCGCAACGTCGTCCGCGCAGCTTTCGTCGCCCGCGGCAAGCTTTGCCGAAACGCTCTTAAACAGCCCGAAAAGCTCCGACAGGGCAAGCGACGTGTTAAAATCCTCGTCCATATCGGCGTTGAACTTATCGTCTATCGCTTTTACAGGCTTTTTACCCTTGCCGAACTTATCTTCAACCGCCTTTATAACGCCGTAAAACGCCGAGAGGTGCTTTTCCGCGTCGGGAAAAAGACTGTCGGTTATGTTTATATCGTTGTGGTAGTTGTTTTGCAACAGCGCAAATTTAATTGCTTCGTTGGTGTATTTCTTTAACAAATCCTCCAACAACAGACTGTTGCCGAGCGATTTTGACATCTTCTGACCGTTGACCTTTATAAGTCCGTTATGCGTCCAGAATTTTGCGAACTGTTTGCCGGTAAGACTTTCGGTCTGCGCAATTTCGTTTTCGTGGTGCGGGAACACAAGGTCGCGCCCGCCGCCGTGAATATCTATTTGGTCGCCGAACGCCGCGCGGTTCATTGCCGAGCACTCTATGTGCCAGCCCGGTCTGCCCTTGCCCCAGGGCGAATCCCAGCTGATTTCGCCGGGCTTTGCCGATTTCCAGAGCGTGAAATCCGCGGGATTTTTCTTTTCCCCGCCGTTTTCCACGCGCACACCGTCCAGCATATCCTCTACCGAACGGTTGGAAAGGCAACCGTAGCGCTTAAAGCTGTCAACGCTGAAATACACGTCGCCGCAGGGCGCGGCATAGGCGTGACCGCTGGCGACAAGCTCTGATATAAAACTGATAATATTGCCTATATTTTCGGTAGCTTTAAGCCAGAGAGTGGGCTCGTCTATATCCATCTGCGCCATTACGCCGTCGATTCTTTTAATCATAGCCGCGGCGTACTCGTCGGCGGGAATGCCCGTTTCTTTGCTTTTGGCAATAATTTTGTCGTCAACGTCGGTATAGTTGCGGGCATATTTTACCGAATATCCCGATTTTTCAAGATATTTGCGGATAATATCGTAAATTAACGCCTGATAGCCGTGACCTATGTGCGCCTCGCCCGATACGGTAATACCGCACGCGTACATTTTTACCTTGCCCTCTTCGAGAGGTTTAAACTCTTCTTTTCTGCGGGTAAGCGAATTATAAATTCTCATTTTATTACCTGGAAACAACGGCTCCGCCGCTTTTTCTCTGGATAGATTATAATATTTACAAGCTTTTTATGCAAGTCATTTTATGCAGGATTTAAAATAATTGCAAAAAGACCGCGGCGCACGCAAAAAAACGGTTAATTATTAACTGTCAATTTTTAACAAGCCTTACAAAAATCAATAAAGTTTATGTTTTTTGTTGACAAAATCCTGTTAATATAATAAAATAAAGACAAGTTAAGCAAATTAACCTTGATACTTTTTTACAGAGGTGGATTATGAAGCGTGAAAGAATTGAAGAGATTGCGGAAATTTTAGATAAACGCGGCAAAATGTCGCTTGAACAGCTTGAAGAGGTTTTCCCCAACGTATCGCAGATGACTTTAAGACGCGACCTTTTCCAGCTTGAGGAGGACGGAAGAATTATCCGTATCCGCGGCGGCGCAATGTCAGTTAAAGAGGTGCAGAAAGTTTCCGGCGAGGCTTACACCAAAAAAACGACAATAAATACCGACGCTAAAATTGTTATAGCCCAGAAAGCGGCAAGACTTATTGACGAGGGCGTTTGCCTTTTCCTTGACGGCGGCACTACAGCTATGTATCTCTCCAAGGAGATGCCCGATATTAAGTGCAACGTTTTTACAAACGGCATAGCGGTTGCAATGGAGCTTGCGCAGAAAAAGAACGTAAACATAACGGTTGTGGGCGGACAGCTTATGAAAGACAATCTTTCCACTTCCTCGCCTGCGGCAACCGAGTATTTTGAAAGAACCAACTTTGAAATTGCCGTGGTTTCGGCAACGGCGTTTACGCCCGAACAGGGTTTTTCCTGCAACAGTCAGGTAGAAGCAGAGCTGTTAAAGCAGTGCTTTAAAAAGGCGCGCCAGGTATATATGATGCTTGACAGCTCTAAAATCGGCAAAATCAACCCCTACACATTTGCCCGCATTACCGACATTGACGTGCTTATCACCGACGACCATTTCCCCCGCGAGTTCAAAGAACTTTTCGAGAAAAACAATATCGTCGTTATGTAAATTAATATAAATAGTTTAAAACCGCGCGGACTTAAAGTCCGCGCGGTTTTGATATACTCTCACCGTTAATCCAAACACAATATATAATCTGCATCCAAGTCCAGCATTTTGCAAATATTTGAAAATAAATCCAACGACAGTTTTGAATTGCCGTTGACAATCTTTGAAACCTGCTGCTGTTCTACGCCTATCCGTTTTGCTATCTCCGATTGCGTCAAGCCGCTGTTTTTAATTTCCGCACTTAATCTCCGCCGTATTTGTTCATAAGTTATCATTTTTAATTTCTCCAAATTTATTACTGCAAAATAATTAAAACACAATTAAAAAACGATTACATCAAAAACCAAAAATTTTAGCTTTTTTCTCATCGGCAGCGATTTATATATTAAATTAGCTGGTAAAATCTGCTGCCCGGCGGAACGCTTGCAATTATTCTATATTTATGGTATAATACGCATATGCTGTTGGACGAGGAATGTAAAGACTGTTTATTTAACAGCCAGCTTAAAAAAGTTGAAAGGGACCAGAGCGACAAAACCAAGGTTGCCGAATTTTCGCAGGGCGTTAAAAAACTTTGCAAAAATCCGCCCGCCGACTACTGCGCTCCGCTTTTAATGCGGGATATCGACCGTTTGCACCGTAAAATTTTCGGCGCAGGCATAGATTACTCGCGGGAAAAACGGCTGTTTAACGGCAAACTGCTCGAAAACGAAAACGGCATTTACCAAAAAGTATCAAATTCAGACGACCCTGTAAAAGAAGCCGTTAAACTTGCAATGGCATCCAACTACATAGATTTTGCAAGGCTTTCAGACCTTGACGGGCGGGCAGTTGATTACGTTCTGCAATCGGCAGAGCGAGCGGAGCCGGGCGCGGCGGCATTCGGGTTATTTAAACAGCGGCTAAAAACCGCACGCACGCTTTGCGTTCTGCACGATAACTGCGGCGAAATTGTGCTCGATAAAATTTTAATACGCGTATTAAAAAACTTATATCCCGCGCTTTCTGTTACGTCCGTTGTGCGCGGAGAGCCGATAATAAACGACGTTACGGCAGACGACGCGGATTTTATAGGGCTCGGACAATATGCGCGCGTTATACAAAACGGCAGCGGCGTTCCCGGCACTTATTTAAAGGAAGTATCGGCGCAGACACTGCAAGTTCTGAAAACGAGCGATATTATTATTTCCAAGGGACTCGGCAATCTCGAAACGCTTTACGGCGAGGGCTACTCAATCTTTTACACCTTTACCTGCAAATGTGAGCATATATCAAAGAGATTCAATCTGCCGCTCTGGTCTGCGGGATTTGTTACCGAGGAGAAACTATGAACGACGAAGAAGAATTTTCCTATACCGGCTACTCGCCAGACACCGAAGCCGAAATATCCGACAACGAGGCGACTTTTACCTATACATACGATACCGATAAATACGGCGAACCCGACGAAGACGAAGAACGCGCCGGCGGTTATACAGATACTATTATATCGGAATTTTCGGCGGCGTCCACAATAACGCGCGTTACAAAAATAACGCGGCTTTCGCCCGATTTAGTGTCGTACTTTATCGCCGCCGTATACTTTATTATCGGCGTGCTTTGCGTGGCGATAACAAATAAAGTAATGCTCGCGTTGCCGTACATTGTCGGAATAATGATGTTTACAATCGGAACGGTGCAGTTTATTTTGGCTCTCGTCCACCGCGAATACCGCGACGTAAAAACCAACAAAACGGCAACCGCGCTTATCGCCGCCGCGCTTGGCATTATGATTATAATTCAGGAGCTTGACGAGGGCAACAACTCGGCGATAATGTTAATTTCCGTGGTTTGGGGTATATTAGGGCTGTTTGATGCCGCACACGCGTTTAACCACGTTCTTTCGCGCATTTCACACGGCGAGCGGTGCGTGTTTTATATTCTTAAAGGCTTAGTGGAGCTTGTCGTTGCTTTCTATCTTTTGTACAAGCCCGACAGCCACGAAGCGCACTTCTACCATATTCTGGTATTCGGCATTAACTTAATATTCGATTCGATTACTATGCTGCCGCCCGTAAAAAAGTTTATGGCGCGCAAATAAGGGGATTTATGAAAGCTACAAGCTGGGATTTGATGAGATTAGCGCAGGCGTTTGACGGAGAGTTTTGTCTTTCGGACTTTACCCCCGACGAGCTCGACGAAATGCTCGGGCTGCTGGACGAAAATATGACAGCCGAACAAATCCGACAAAAATATTTTGAGTTTTACGACGACATTAAAGACCGTACTCTCGAAAAACATAAATGGAGCGATTAGTTTTCGCGTATCTCCCGCCCGGTAACGCGGGCGACTATTTATCGCATAACATTTTAATAGAACCTTTTAAATTGAAAAAGCGTGACACGGTTGTATTAACCGCACCACGCTTTTTATTTGTAAAATTATTTTATACTGTCTTTGAAATAGCCAATATTAGAACCGCTATCGGGCTTAAACGTGAAATTACAAACCGATGCAACCAACACATAAATCCCAAACGTTATTATACCGAGAAAGAAATATGCACAGGTTCTTGATTTCCACCCGGCAGGTTTTAATGACGTGTGGTTAATGATAAAACTGCCGATAAACCCTAAAAGAAAGGTCAAAATAAACCTAACGGCGTGACTGCCGTCTTCCGTCGCTATAAACGACTGACTCTTAATTCTGCAACCGCAGTGCACGCAAATTTCTGCCTCGTCAAGTACTTCCGCCCCGCATTTTGAACAATAAGCCATAAAAATTATCTCCTTTGACATTAGTTATACTCTCATTATAATTCTTACATTTGTAAGATGTCAAGTAATTTTCTTACTTTTGTGAGAATATATTTATATGGAGTATCAAAACAAATTCAAAGACAATCTGAAAGAGTTAAGGGTTGAGAAAAAAATAGGTCAGGTTGAATTAGCCAAGGCTGTCGGCGTTAGTAAAGGAATTATAAGCTTGTGGGAAAACGGGCTTAGGGAGCCGAATATGTATTCGCTTATTAAGCTTGCCAAGTATTTCAACGTCACGCTTGACGAACTTGTCGGATTTAACTAACCAATAATTCGAAATTTAATCTCTGCTGATAAACAAGTATTACAAATAGTGCGAGACGTCGTAAAAAACTCTGCATTACAAACAATCCGAGGCAAACTAGCGACAACCGAAGCGATTTTATTTTGAAGCAAATGAGCAATGCGCGCGGAGTTCAACCAAGTATTGCAACGCATATACGCGTTTTTTAACAAAAAAGCACCCTTAAAGGGTGCTTTAAAAATGAAATCCGGCAACTACCTTATCTTGCAGGGTTAAAACCCAACTACATCGGGCGTAACGGAGCTTAACTTCTGTGTTCGGTATGGGAACAGGTGGATCCTCCGTGCTATCGTCACCGGAATGGCTATATATACGGCTTGCGCCGGTTATATACGGTTTTTGCGGATAATTCCGCCAATTTCTGCGCTTTGCCGCGCTTCAATCTTTTATCAACTTCATTTTGCTATGAAAATTGACAACTACATAGAAAATCAAAAAAACAAGGATAAACAAGGTACAAAGAAGAGTTATAAAAAGTAGCCTGTTAAAATGTAGCTAAT
>CAJUPX010000032.1 GCA_910588685.1 uncultured Christensenellaceae bacterium
TTTTGTCCTCGCTTGAAAGTATAACTCTTAAAAATTTAGTATTTAATTCCCTATGAGAAGTGCGCTTTAACGAACATCTTTTTTATTTTCTAATTTTACCTACGGCGGTTTTTAAAGCCAAAACAACTTCATCAACCTCGCGGGCAGTGTTGTACTTGCCGAACGTAAACCTTAGCGCGGATTTAGCGCGCGTTTCACCAAGCCCCATAGCCGTTAAAACGTGCGACGGAGTTGTTGCCCCCGCAGAACACGCAGAACCGGTAGAAACCGCAACGCCCGCCAAATCAAGCAGAAAAAGCAAGTTTGCGCCGTCGCAACCGTCGAAAGATATATTTGCGTTAGACGGCACGCGGTTTAACGCGTCGCCGTTAAGGTGCGTACCGGCAATTTCAAACAGCGCTCTTTCAACAAAGCCGTCGCGCAGCGACGCTATTTTTTTGTTGTTTGCCTGTGCGTTGTTTACCGCGTTTTCAAGCGCCGCCGCAAGCCCTACAATGCCGGCTACGTTGTGCGTACCGCCGCGGAAGCCGCGCTCCTGCCTGCCGCCGGACATAAGCCGTGCTATATTTGCGCCGCGCCGTATATAGAGCGCGCCCGCGCCTTTGGGACCGTAAAATTTATGGGCGGAAACGCCCATTGCGTCGCATATACCGGCGTTTAAAGGCAGAACGCCTGCCGACTGAACGCAGTCGCAATAATAAAAAACTTTGCGTTCGCTGCAAATTTTGCCTATATCTTCAACGGGCTGTATAACCCCCGTTTCGTTATTTGCGTGCATCACAGCGCAAAACACCGTTTCATCCGTAACCGCCCGCGCAACGTCGTCGGGATTGACTATGCCGTTTATGCCGGGCTTTACAAGTTCAACTATGAACCCGAATTTTTTCATATCCTCCGCGCTGTCCAAAAGCGCGGGATGTTCTATTGCCGAAAGTACTATTTTACCCTTTCCCGCCGCCGCGCAAACGCCCTTTAACGCCGTATTACCAGCCTCTGTTCCGCCGGAAGTAAAATAAACCTCGTCGGGCGCACACCCCATAATATCCGCCGTTTTATCGCGTGCGGAGAGCACCGCGCCGGCAGCCTCGCGCCCAGCAAAATGCTGAGACTGGGGATTGCCGAACACGCCTTTCAGATAGGGCAGCATTGCTTTTAAAACACTTTCGTCGAGCGGTGTAGTTGCCGCGTTGTCAAGATATATCATAGTCCGCAAAAGCCGTGTACACGCTCAAAAGCGTATTTAAATAGGCGTTCTTTTCCTCGTACTCCCTGCCGAGCTTTGTGGAAAAGTTGCTCTCGTTTAATCTGACGTTGCGTATGCCCGCCCAAAGCTTGTTTAACGAAACAAGCAGAACTATAAAGTTGACGCCGGCAAGCGCGCCGAATACAATTGTAAGAGTTAAATTTGTAAAATCGTTATTTACCGCGTGAATTTTACCGCCGAAAACCGCGCTTAATATCAAAAATACCGCAAACGGAACAAAGGTAGCAGCAAAAAACGCCAACGCCTTGTTTCTGCGCGACAGAAATATTTCCCTGCGCCCGCTCTTAGCCGCGTTGTTCTCTTCTTTTAGCCTCGTAACCTCGCCGCGAACCTGTTCTATTTGCGAATAAAGCCCCGCGGAAAGATTTTTAAGCTGCGCCTTACGCTCTTCCGACGCAAAATTTTTAACGCCGTCAGCCGCCTCTCCGCACTCCTCGCCGCGAGTGAAATCGGTTAAATTACACGAGTACGCCATAAGTTTTACGGCGTAATAATCGCCGTCGCCGCCCGCGTACTCGTCCGCGGCTTCAAGCTCCTCTATTGCTCCGTAAAAATCCGACTGGGCGATTTTTTGTTCAGCCTTTGCAACGTATACGGACAGCTTTTCACGCCGCAGTTTTTCTGCCTCTTCCTGCATTAACCGCCGCGCCTCTATCTGCTCGGGCGTCATTACAAGCTCTTCCTCGTCCTCGTCGTCGGAAACGATAAAAAGCTCCTCCGCCTCGGGCGTTTCGTCTATACTGTCGTCGATGTACAGCTCGTCCTCTCCGTCGGCGTTTTTGCGGATTTTATACCGCCTGTCTTTGTCGTCGTCAATGAGTCTTTCCTCTGCCATAATTCTCCTATAATACCGTTTTAAATTGAATACATTCGCACTCGCCCGAGTACCTGCTACGCGCATAAGCGCACAGCTCTCTGCTTTCGAAAAGCGCGTAAACGCCGCTGCCCGAGCCAGTCATATTAACTCCGAGCGGAGCAAAGCTTTTAAGTTCTTCATAAGCCGTTGCAACGCCTTTATTGAGCGCCGCGGCAGGCTTATACAAATCATTGCAAAGCGCCTTTCCCAGTCCATCTAAATCGCCCGACACAAGCTCTCTCTCCCCTGCGCCGCCCTTTGTAAAAGCGCACATTTCGTCAAACAGCGCATAGCAGCGCGCCGTGGAAACACCGCCGTCAGGAATAAGCAAAAGCCCGTAAAGAGTGTTAGGGCACTTTATAGCGCGCATTATTTCGCCTCTGCCCGTAAGATAAGCGTAACCGCCCGTAAGCATATAGCCCGTGTCGCTACCGAGTCCGTCGGCAATCGCCTTTAACTGAGGCTCCGTGCCCGCGCCGTAGAGCGAACACATACCGCGGATAACGCCCGCCGCGTCGGCGGACGACCCGCCGAGCCCCGCGCCGACAGGTATGTTTTTGTAAATTTTTATATCCGCGCCGCCCGTTTCAAAAGCCTTTTGATAGGCGAGCGCAGCTTTATACGCGTTGTTGTTTTCGGGCGGTAAAAGTTCTGTTCCCCGCCCGCGCATTACTATATTTATTTTACCGTCTTTGCGCTTTTTCAGCTTGATAATATCGTACAAATCAATGGAAGCCGCTAAACTTTCAACAGTGTGAAAGCCGTTAGCCGCGCCGGTTACGTTGAGCGTTAAATTAATTTTTGCATACGCCTTGATTTTAGCTCCCATAAAATAATTATAGCACACTGTTTTGTCAATTACAATAGTTTTTAAAGAGAAAAGCGGAAGCGCTGCAAACGCTTCCGCCCGAAGAAAGTATTAAATCAGTTATCTTTACCACGGAAAACAAGAATACGCTCCTTGCCCGTGAGCGGGAATTTTAAATCGGGATTTGCCGCGACAAGATTATCGGGCGTTTCCGAAAGCCGTTTTGCGGTTTCCCACAACCCGTCGCCGGCGGAGGGCAAGTACACGCTGACCGCGCAGCTCTCTTCGGCTATTTCCGCGCCGCACTCCGCGCCCGTAAGATATTTTAAGTTTTTTGTTTCGCCGTCAAATCCGCATATCTTTAAAGTAACTTCACCCTCGCATTCGCCCTCCGCGCGCTGCCTTAAGCTAAGTCCGCATACAGCTACTTTTAACTGTTTGCATTCCTGAGACAGCCCTGCGAGCGTGAGCGTAAACGGCATATTTATTTCAGTGGATTTCAACTCCCCGCCCTGCTCGTATAAAAGCGTTGCGGTTATTGCGCCCTCTACGCCGTCAGCCGTACGCGCATACTCCGCACCGGGCTCAACAGCCGCCAAAAACGCGCAGGTATAGTCGAGTTTGGCTTTGGTCGCGCACAGCCCCGAAGTCTTTTCGGTGAATATTTTTATGTCCGTATCAAGCTGAACGCTCTCCTCTCCGAAACCGAGTTCGAGCTTGTTGGTCTTTGAAAACGCGTCGGAAACGAGCGTAATCTGCTCTTCCTCGTAGAAATGCCCGCTGAACGCCAGAGTTGCGCTCATCTGAACGCCGCACTTGGATTTTTCCTCGTTGACCTTGCAATTGATACCGAGCGATTTAACGTCCGCCCTGCAGCAAGCCCGCCTGTTCAAAAGCCCCTCGTCGCAGGCTACTTCGCACTTAAACGGTATCACCCTGCTTAAAGCCACGGGCTTTGAATCGCGCACGGCGAGCAGCGACAGATAAATTTCGCCGCTGACCTCCGCCACGCCGGAGCCGACCGTGCAGTTTAAAACGAGAGCTTCGGCGGACGGAGCGAGCACGTCGTCCGCAACGCACAAAAATTCGTCTTCAACCTCGCTTTCACCCGAAAAATTTACAAGCGTGTACATACTTCCGCTGTCTTTAAGACAAACCGCGCCGTCTATATCGGTTATAAAGCTGCGCTCCGCGCTGTCGTAAACGTCAATATCCGCGCCGAGCACTACCGCAGCAATATACTGCGAGCCCTCTCTTTTTAATTTTAAACGCTCGCAGGAAAGCGCGCAGTCCGCACGCTGCGAAGGCGCAAGGCAATCGTCGTCGGCGTAATGCGAAAATTCCGCGCCCTTTTGCATACGGCACAGCTTTCCGTCGCCGTCTATATATACTATGGTTAATATTATTCTGCCGCCGAAGCTGACCCTGCCCGAGGATACCTCGGCGGAATTCAGAGAAACGTGCGGCGACGCGACAAGCACCTCGCCTATATCCTGCGCAAATTTTATTTCCACCTGCGACTGCGATTTAAGGTGCGCCACCTTTTTTGTGTAAGCCCCCGTCTGCGTCTGACAATTTAACGACATAATTACCTCCAACCGTGTTGTTTACAAAGGTATAATATGCGACGTTAACCGGGGTTATTACTGTTTTTAAATTTTCTGTTCGGTTATTTTTACCCTGCCGCAGAGAATTTCCGAATACGAGTACGCCGTTTTACCCAAAAACGACTTGTCGTCCGGACTTACGGTAAACAAAGACGGATAAACCTCGTTTACTTTTGCGGGAAAAGTCACGTATTTGTTTCTGCCGAGGTTGAGCTTTACGGAAACGGCTTTTCCGCTTAATTCGGATATGGTTTGCTTTATTGAACTTATAGTATGGTTAATTTTAATCATACTATTAATTTTTGCCAAAACAGGTAAAATTATTCACCGCCGCCCGAGAGATAAACAGTAGTAATAAAACGCGGAGAAACGAGCAGAACGAGGAGCGCAATACCCCGCAGAGCGGCGTTCAACACCATATTGCGCCGTTTATATTAGTTTTAAAGCGGTAACACAAAAAAGCGCGGCATATTCGCCGCGCTTGCTAACTTAATTTAAAAATCGTCGTAATCGTCCTCGTCTTCGTCGTCATCCTCGTCTTCGTCGTCGTAATCGTCAAAGCTGTCGTCGTCCAGATCGTTGAGAGGGTCGTCGTCATCGCCGTGGTAGAATTCGTCGTCGTCAGACTCTTCGTCGCCGAACGCTTCTTCAATCTCGTCCTGCAACGACTCGTCTACGGTAAGCTCCTCGTCGTCATCGCCCTCAAGGTAGTTTTTCCACTCTTCGTCCTGATCTATGTCCACTTCCTCTTCTTCGTCGTAATCCTGAAGCGCGCGGCACTGGTCGCACACCTTTTCGCCCGGGCGCAGGTGGTTCACGCCGCAAACAGGACAAATTTCTTCGGGTTCGATTTCGTTTTCAAGTTCGGCATAATCCTCCTCGTCAAGGTCGGCGAACTGTAATTTTCTGCCTTTGAGCTCGGCGATACATACGTCGCAGTATTCCTGTTTTTCGGAATCGATATAATTCAAATCACATCTCGGACATTTTATATATTTAACCATAATTTCAATTCTCCGTTATAAGTATTAAACCAACGTAATATAGCATATGCCGCAACGGTAAAAACGTGCATTGTTTTTCTGCAGTAAATTATAGTAACATTTAACTGATTTGTAAACTGTTTTTTTAAGATAATTTGCGTAAATTTATTGTTTTTTTTCGTATCGACAAAAAAACCTCCGAAAATTCGGAGGTTTTATAATTTTTATTATTCCCTGTTACCGCCGTCGCCTTCGCCGGTGCCGTAAACGTCGATGTCCTTATCGTCGGTTAAATCGACTTTTATTCTTCTTCTGCGTTTTTCGGGAGATTTTTTACGGTTACGGCGCAATATCAGAATTACCGCCGCAGCAATGCCGCCCGCAACAACAAGCCCCGCCGCAACCATTCCGATTACGAACCAAACTTTGTTTGCAGTGGATAAACCGCTCCACCAGCTTGTGTTTTCCTCTTCGCTTTCAACTACAAAATAACTGTTCCTCAGCCCTGCGATATAGTTTTCGCTATCCGTCTTGTTCATTTCGCCGAGCACGCAATAGTAGTAATCGAGCCTGTTTGCGTACACTTCAACGCCGTTAACGTTTCTATGGTCGATATAATCTTTCCAGAGATTGTTTTCGGCGGGCGCAAGGAATTCGTCGTAAAGCGCAAGCGTTTTATCCGAATATACGGGGTCGCCGTCTTCCTCCACCTTGTCGTTAAGACGCGCTGCGAGGTCGTTGAGATAAACGCTCCTGCTCTCGCCGGTATAGAACGCATATCTGAGCGCGTTCTGCACGTTTGCATACGACGCCTGAGGATACTTGTCGGTATCGCTGAACGTATCGTTTATAAGCTCTTCAATGCCGTTGAACTGCTCGTTGAGCTCTTCGATATCCTTATTGCTCTTGCCCTTTATATCGCAAGCCATAATGGGGTTATAAGCCGACATCTGCGTGGTTGCGCTTGCAAAGAGTATCTGTCCGTCGATAAACTCGGGGTTGTACCAGCTCGAGCTTGCCTGGATATTCAATATCTGCACGGGGTCGAAATCGCTGTCCGCCGACGGCAGCACGTTTGTGGAATAATCGCTGAGTTTGCCCGTATAATCTATACGGTTTACGGAAGTGCCGCTGCCGAGCGTGTAATAAACGTATTTTTCGTCCACGTGAATAATAGACGCCGTGCCCGCGCTGCTCCCTACTATATTATAATAAAGCGAATTCTGCTCGTCAGCGCTCGTCTTGGTCTGAAGCTTGAAATCGTCGCCGGTATACTCGGCTTTATTTATTGTAATTCCGCCGCCGCTCTCCGCATTGAGCACGAAATCGAGTTTGCTGTCCTTGAAAATATATACAAGACTGCTTGCCGTAACGTCCGAAGACGACGAATATGAGAGTATTCTCTTTTCGGCGTCGGGATTGCGCGTTACGGGATTTAACGTTTCGGAAGTCAAATCTGCGTCTTTGAGCGCGAAAAGATAGGGGATTGTGTTGTGTTTGGAAGTTCTGGTATAAAAGAGCATTCCGCTCTGATAGGTCTGCAACGCGTAGGTGTAGCCGGACTGTTTAAGCTCTTCCTGATAATCGTAGTTGAAAGGCGTTTTTTCGTCCGTTCTGCCCCTGCCGTCAAATACGAGGTCGCCGCAGTTTACATACTTGTCCTTTTCTTTGTCCCAGCCGAGAATTTTTGACGTGTCAAGGTCTTTGAATCTATCCTCGGTTGCGCTTGCGGTAACGGTATAAACCTGGTTATAGCTGTAATTGCTGTCGTCAATGTAATTTTTTACGTTCATCGTGTAATATACGCGGTGGTTGGTAACGTCGGTTTTGTCGAACATAACCGTACCCACGTTGTAGGCAAGCACGGTATCAACGCCGTCCGCGGTATTGTACGAGTGCAGCGAAGTCACTTCGTCGGTAGTTTCCACGTATAATATATATACCTTACCGTTTTCCTCAACAAACCTGAACTGAGAGGTATTGTCGGTGAGCTGAACGTACGGCTCTTTTAAAGTTTCGGTACCGTCGAGCTTGGTGCTCTTTAAATCGAGCGCGGTATTCTGAACTGCGCCGCTCGCGTCCCTTTCGGTAGACGGAGTGGAATAATAAATATAATCTCCGTAAATAAATAAACCCGCGTTATAATTGCCAGAATAAGCAACCTGCTGAACCACCCTGTCAACCTTATTGTAGTTGTGGTTTGCGAGGTCCGTTTCTGAAATGCGGTAAACCGCGCCTTTTACGGGCGTACCGAAGTCGTTTACGGCGTTATAGCCCTCAACGCCGTTAATAAAGTAAATGTAATCGCCTTTTTTAACGGCAAATCCTCCGTTAGACTCGACTTCATCGTCTGTAAAGATATTGCCTGTAAGCTTTTCGCCCTTGTAATACTTGCTGCACCCCGTACTGAACGCCACACCGAGCACGGACACAGCCGAAACCGCGACGCATAAAATTTTTGTAAACCGTTTATTCATTGTAACTCCAACGTATAAAAGCCAAATTGATAGCTTGTTAATTTATAGCTCTATCAATTATATACCAAACACGGCTTTTAAGCAATAAAAAACAGGTTGATTTTTAAAAAAATAATAAAAAAGGAGATTAATTTTACGGAAAAATTTGCGCTTTTGAATTTACTTAAAGCATTAAACGCCCTGACTCCTCCGCAGGGCGGCGCCGGACGGCAGGACAACGCTCCGCCCGCGCAAAAGCAGGAAAACTCGCCCGCAGCCCCCTCCGCTCCCGCCAAAGAACCCGAGCCCGTTTATTACCCCAACGTTATGCAGAGCGTGCTTGTGCGCCACGAAGCCATTTCCAACCGCATTAAGAGCAAAAAATAAAAAAATATTCGCGTATTTCTCGGCTTGTGCGCCTGCGAAACTACGCGATTTTTAGGGCTACTCGCCCTCCGCGCACAATTTTTAAGCGCTCCAAAATACATAATTGTGCGCGTTCACCTCGCTGAGGTGCAAGTATGCACAATCTGGGTGCGCCACGCAAAAAGCGTCGTTTTTGCTAAGCGCCGCAAATAATATAACGCTCCAACGCCTTTTTGACCGCCTCGCCGCCAAAGCCGAGCGCGAGCAGCCTTATATCGGCAACTTCGTTTAAAATTTCGCGCGGAAACTTTTGTATAACGCGCACGTTTTCCGCATACATATTTTCAAACACCTCCGCAGGCGATAACCCGCCGTACGGATTTTTGCCGTACAAAGATATTAAGCGCTTCTCCCTGTCGCGGTACATTATCAAAAACACTTTAAGCCTTAAATTATACATATCTTCAAAGCTTATTACCCCGCATTCCTCTTCCGCCATAAGCGAACCGCACAAATATGCAATGTTATCCTCTAACGTGCTTTCACTTTTCAAATGTATCATAAATTAATTATAGGGTAATCAAAAATAAAAAGCAACCGTATACGAATTTAAAAAGTCGTATATTTTAATTAATTTATTGATAAACTTAATATGGCTTTAAAAAGACACGGGGAGGAGATAAATATTATGACTATAAACGATATAGTAGCCGCCCGCGTGTCATTTTTACTCAAACAAAAAGGTATGACACAGTACCGGTTAGAGCAAGATTCGGGCGTAACGCACGGTGCAATGAACAGAATACTTAACGGAGATAACAAAACAGTAACGTTAACCACATTGTACAGGCTTGCCCGCGGATTTGATATGACGGTATTTGAATTTATGGACGATGAAAAATTTCATTCAAAAGATATTGAGCTCGATTAAAAGCCCTCCCAAAATCTTACGGAGAGCTTTTTTGTCTTTATCAAATTTTGCAAACGGGTTGTATAACCAAGGTGATGTATGCAATTAATTGAAGCAGTAGGTTTAAGATTAAAAAAACTTATTGATAGCAGAAAAGATTTAACGGCTTACGAATTAGCAAAGCAGGCGGGAATGCCGCGCGCCACTTTATGGAAAATTTTAAATCCAGATTTAACACGGGTTAAAACGGTTAAGTTAGATACTTTATATCAATTAGTTGACACTCTTGGTATTAACTTAAAAGAATTTTTCGACGATCCTGTATTTGACGAAGTTACAGACTAAAAGTCCTCATTATATTTGAGGACTTTTTTATTAAAAACCGAAATGCTTTCCCTTGACTTTGATTATGTTGGGTGATAAACTGATAAGTGCAACACCAACTTAATACATTTAACGAACAGGGATACGTCTACGGTAGAATTGTATCTTCTTTTAACATCGTATCTTTATAAGTTGAATGTTATCGTTGGTGTTGCAGCCTTTAAGAAGCGTACATTTTCTATATGCCGCCTCTTGGGGCGGCATTTATTTTTTTAGGAGAAACAAAATGAGATTACGCGACATTAAAAATAAAGAAGTGTTTAAGGATACAATGAATTTACATTTTTCCGCCGAAGATTTTTTAAAAGAATTGTTAAATATACTTAATAGCAATTATGTAGGCGATTTTACTGTTAAAAATAATACTATGTTATTTGAGTGTATAAACGGACAAAAATTTTATTTAACAGTTTCAGAAATTTAATGAGGCAATCAAAAAAAGCACTGCCGTTATAACAATGCTTTTATAATTGCCGAATTTACAACCTTTTTATGATTTTTTACGGCATATTTATATGCTTTGTATGCTCCGCTGTTTTCTTTTCCCTCATTCCGACATTAAAAAGCGCCGCACCCGAAAGGAACGGCGCATTGTCAACCGCTTGTTTTTTTATTGACAATATGATACAATTACCTTACATTTTTAAAAAACATAAGGATTATATATGAAAGTAAGATTAACAGCGATAATTTTATCGGTTTTTATCATTGCCGCGGGTTTTGCCGCGTGCGGTACAATCAACGCAAACGAAAAGCACGTTCAGGATTTGAATTACGAGGAAAGCACGGAGGAAATATCTAATCCCGACCAGGGATTTTACCGTCCTGTATATGTCAAAATCAATGAAAACGGTGCGATGTACAATAATGACATAATAAATTCACAAACGCAGCTATATCATTTGCGTTGCGATATAAGCGCGTTTTCGGCGGCGGCAAATAACGCGGCAGACAAGCCGCTCACCGATGACGCGTTGAAAGGATTGGACGCGTTGCTTTATTGCCTTAAAGAAAACGACAAAAATGCGATCGTGAGGTTTGCTTACGATCCCGGTTTTAACGGCAGCGCCAATAAGGAGCCGGCTCTCGAAGTAATGCTGGAGCACGTGGAAAGTGTTTGTTCTGTGCTCAACCGTTATGTGAATACGGTCACCGCTATTGAAACGGGACTTATAGGCCCCTGGGGCGAAATGCATACGAGTACGGCGGCAAATCCGGAGCATATAACACCGCTTATAAACACTTTTTTAACCGCCGCTTCCGAAATACCCGTGTTGGTGCGGACGCCTGAAATGATATACAATTATATTAACGTATCCGGCGACAAGGTTGAAGAAATATCAATATCGCCCGACGAAAAGGCTTACAGATTAGGCTTGTATAACGACGGATATCTGGGCTCCGAAAGTGATTTGGGTACTTACCGTAACAGAGAGCGCGATATAAATTTTTTAAGCGTGCAAAACGCTCATTTGCCGTTCGGCGGCGAAGTTACCGTCCCCGACAGCACGCTTCACAATATTGAAAAGTGTCTGCCCGAAATGAATAAAATTCATTTAAGTTATCTGAATGTGGAGTGGGATAACAGAGTAATCAACAAGTGGAAAAACACCTTTTATACCGAAGCGTGCGGATTAGAAAAACAATATTACGGCAAAACCGCCTTTACTTACATACAGAACCGTTTGGGATACAGATTAGTATTGAAAAACTCGGTATTTACTTATTCGGCTTCGTCTGAAAAGCTGAACGTCCGCCTTACGCTGCAAAACGCGGGATTTGGAAATTTAAACAGAAACAAGCGGGCAAAACTGATATTTACCGACAGTACCGGCGCGGCGGCGTTTATTGCGGATCTTGGAGAAATTGCCGTAAAGGATGAGCTCGAATTCAATGTGCAGCATAGTCTTGAAAGCGGAAAATACGACGTCTATCTGCGTATTTACGGAGAAGAGTTGCAAAGCACGCCTCTGTACTGTGTGAAATTCGCAAACGACGGGTTGTGGAACGACGATCTCAAAGCCAATAAAATAGGCAGCTTTGAACGCA
>CAJUPX010000033.1 GCA_910588685.1 uncultured Christensenellaceae bacterium
ATTAGCTACATTTTAACAGGCTACTTTTTATAACTCTTCTTTGTACCTTGTTTATTCTTATAATCTGTTTTCAACTTTATGCAGTTTGTCGCTTTAAGCGTCCGACCGACGTCATTATTCCGCTTTAGCTCAGTCGGTAGAGCATTCGGCTGTTAACCGAAGTGTCGTAGGTTCAAGTCCTACAAGCGGAGCCATTCCGGTGACGATAGCACGGAGGATCCACCTGTTCCCATACCGAACACAGAAGTTAAGCTCCGTTACGCCCGATGTAGTTGGGTTTTAACCCTGCAAGATAAGGTAGTTGCCGGATTTCAGTTAAAAAGCGCCCGTTTTCACAGCGAAAACGGGTGCTTTTCTATACTTTTTGCCCGTTTAAACCTATTTTATTGCAATTTTTAGAGAATTGCATTTTTATAGGTTTATTGAATTTTTAGCAATATTTATGCTCATTTTAATGATTTTGTAAGTATGTAACCGTGTTTTTGAAGCAGTACAAAATTTTTAAAATGATAGGTTTATTTTAAGCTTTGGCACACGTTTTGGTACACAGTTTGGTTCATACATAGTTGAGTTTTTCGCTCTCTTTAAGCAAAAACGTGTCGGATAAATCCGTGTAAGTATCCGCAAGCCCGCCGAGCGTATGTCCTACGAATTTCTTTATTGCAACCTCGGCAACTCCGCATTCCATACAGCGCGTATAGAAAGTGGTACGCAAATCGTATAGCTTGTGGTTAGGAAGTATTTGCTTTAACTTCATACGCATTGCTTCAAGTCTTACGAACTTTATATCCGTTACTCCGCCAAGATACGGTTTTAACATAGGATTGATAGGAATACGTTTTAACTCAACCTTGCCGTTTTTGCGTTTGCTGTTGTTTGCTACGATAAAGTTGTCTTCAATTATCGCCGTCTTATATTCGTTGGGGCGCAACCCCGTGTAAAGTCCGACAGCGAACATAAGCTGATAGGGAGTACCCGCCGTTTCTGCAAGCAACTTACTTTCTTCATCCTTGGATAACGCCTTGCCGTGTTCTCTTTGGTGCTTGGTGTGAAATACCATATCCATAGGGTTGTGCTGTAATACCGTATGCTTTACCGCCGCGGTGAACAGCATATTCAGCATTGTGGCTACATTTTCCGAAGTTCGCGCTTTATTTTCGTCAATCAATCGGTCAATTAACTCTTGGCACTTGTGCGCAGTGATGGTGGTAAGTAGTACGTTGCCGAAGTGCGGTAAGACGTGGTTACGATAGTTACTCTGCGTTACTCGGTATGTTTCCATGCAAACTTTGCGTTTGTAAAACGTTTCAAAGTAATAGTTGGCAAATCCGTCGAAAGTGACGGGAATACCGTTTACTTCCGTGAGCGGTGCCGGCTGTGTGGATTGAGCAATACTTTTAAATATTTGCTGTTTTTTGTTTTGGTCTGCGGCAAATAATTTTTCTATAAACTTGCTCTTGGCTTCTTCTAAGTTGTTAGAGGAAGCTATTACGTTGTAACCGTTTCTACGATAGCGTATTAAATAGTTCCAGTTATTCTTGCCGCTTTTGCGTTTTAATACGTGGGCGGTGCAACCCGCCGTTCTGAATTCTTTTCTGAATTGTTTAGGCATCTTTAAAATCTCCTGTTTGGTGAATTTAAAGATTTCGACCTCGTTTTGTTTGTCTGCTTCTTTGTCGGGCTTAACAAGCGCATTTAATTTTTCAACGGTGATAGTGTCAGCCGCCAAATGGTTAACGGTTGCCGAATACCGCGACAAAATCCTATTCCCTCACGGCAGAGAAAAAATATTGGCACGGTTTAAAAAATTTTATAAATTGAAACAGACGGTAGGATTAATGCTTAAAAATACGTCTATTATTTAAGTGATATAATTAAATTTACGGCGTTTAAACGTAAATGGTAGAGCGCCTTTTCATTGACAGTAAAACCGTATTTTGCTAAAATAAAACTGCGAAACAAAATTACATATTATTTAAACCAACGGGCATAGTTTAGGTAGGACTATACCCTATTTGTTGTTTACAAATCCCTTTGGTGAATTGTAATTTTGTTTCGCGACTCAACGATGAACGGTATATTCTGCGGCGTCGTTCTCGTAAGGGAGCGGCGTTTTTTTATGTCATTTAATAAAAAATTGTGAATTTGTTGGTCGATTGTGCGTTTTTTGTTGATAATACAACAAAAGGTGGATTATTCTCCAAATTCTTTAAATCTGTATTGACTGCAAGCTTCTCTTTAATTATTATAACAACGCAAAAACGGAGCACGAAATGTTACTTGTTAACATTGTTGATAGTAAATAACAGTACGGAATAATAACGGAATCAAAATCTCAAAATACAAAAGGGCAAAAGTATTATACAGGGGCTCGCCCCTGTTGCGTCATAAAATATGACGCAACAAAAACACTTGCGGAGAACTTATGATAATACCGATTAAAAATGAGCTTTTCGATGATAGAGATATTACTTTGGACGTCGTTAAAGTCGGTCAGGAGCATTGCAGTCCGCGTAAACCTGTGGAAGGCTGTGTAAGACCGTGCTATTCGTTGCACTTTGTAATGTTCGGCAGGGGTACGATAGTTTCAAGCGACGGATACCGCTACAACGTGAATAAAAACGAAGTATTTTTGCTGTATGAGGGCGAGCAGTATAGATATTATCCTAACAGCACAGACCCTTGGTCGTATATCTGGGTGGAATTTACGGGTGAAAATTTAGACAAATTAATATCTGCTTGCGGTTTTGAAAAAAATAATATCAAAAAGCACGTAAAAGATTTTTCTTGTTATCTTGAATTAATGCGCAGTTTGTATGATGCGTACGATGCCGGCGAAGCACAGCAGTTGAAATGCGGCGCCTATTTGTTGCTTGTTATAAGTAAGCTTATAGAATACGAGCAGGATGGAAAGGTTCCCCCCAAGATAGCTTTGAAAAGAAAACAGATGAGAGAAATTCTTATTTATATAAACAATAATATTGCGGCGAACTTAACAAATCAAATGATAGCGCAGGTAAACGGTATGTCGGTAAGTTCGCTTAATATGCTGTTCAACGATATTTTGGGAATGACGCCCGTCGATTATATAAACGCTTACCGTATCGCAACGGCGTGCGAAAGATTTCAGACTACCAATTTGAATGTTAAAGATGCCGCTTTTTTAGTGGGTTTTACTGATGAAAAATATTTTACTCGCGTGTTTACGAACATAAAAGGCGTAAGTCCGCAGGAATATAAAAAGAGCGGAACTTTGGAAGACCCATTTTTGTGGATAAAAGAAAAGGGGATGCTGTTTAGATAATTTCATTTTTAAAATTATTAAGAAAAATAAAGGGAGAAAATAATGGCAGGTTTATCTTTAAGACATATTTATAAGGTCTATCAAGGCAAAACCAAAAAAGTTAAAAAGAAAGATGCAAACGCCGTAAAACGTACGGGTGATTTTCTTGCGGTCAGGGATTTCAATATGGAAATCGAGGACGGGGAGTTTATCGTGTTTGTCGGACCTTCGGGCTGCGGTAAATCTACAACGCTTAGAATGATAGCCGGACTTGAAGAGATTACCGTGGGCGAACTTTACATAGGCGACAGACTCGTAAACGATGTGGAACCGAAAGACAGGGATATTGCAATGGTGTTCCAAAATTATGCGCTTTATCCGCATATGACGGCGGGCGAAAATATCGCGTTCGGGCTTAAACTCAGAAAAAATCCCGTTCCCAAGCTCGACGAAAACGGAAACCCCGTGTTTGCAATCGATAAAAAGAGGATTTCCGAAGTTAAAAGAAATTTAAAGACCGTGAAAGCGGAAATGCGGTACGAGGACGAAAATGCCGTCTGGCGGTTGTTTAATACGAGAACCGAAGCTGTATGCAGCGAGTTTGCCGACAATGTCGCGTTATTGAAAGAGAAAAAGAAAGAATTGATTTCTGCCTATACAGCAGCGGTCAAGGTTATAAAACTCGAATATGCAGGGAAAATCGAAGGGGAAATTCAGGCGGCTCGGGAAACGGCCGGAACGGCGGCATCCGCCTGCGGCGTAAATCTCGAAGATGTTGCCGAAAGCGAAATAAAGTCTGCGCTGTTATTAAGAAAATCAAAGCTTGAAAAAGATTTGGAGTACTATGAAAATACACCCGTTCAGATGTATGACTATAAGCATATTCCCAAAGAGGAAATAGAAAAGAAAGTCAATTGGGCGGCGGAAGTCCTCGGCGTGAAGGAGCTTTTGGATATTCGCCCCAAAGAAATGTCGGGCGGACAGCGTCAGAGAATTGCTCTCGGCAGAGCTATGGTGCGCGACCCCAAAGTTTTCCTTCTTGACGAGCCGTTGTCCAACCTTGACGCAAAACTGCGCACTACGATGCGTTCGGAAATAGTCAAACTCCACAACGAACTTAAAACAACGTTTATTTACGTAACCCATGACCAGATAGAAGCCATGACGATGGGAACGAGAATAGTTGTTATGAAACTCGGAGTTGTGCAGCAGATAGATACGCCGATAAATCTGTTCGACTATCCCGCAAACAAGTTCGTAGCGGGCTTTATAGGCACGCCGCAGATGAATTTCTTTGACGTAAAAATCAAAAAATGCGGTGCAAAACTCAAAACCGTCTTTGCCGATGGGCAGACGATAGATTTCAATTTGTCGGAAATGAGAGATATAAATAAGGAATATCTCGACGGTAAAGAACACGGCGTTACTCTTGGTATCCGCGGTGAAAATTTAAAGGTTGCAGATAAAGGACTGAAAGTTAAAATCTCGATGAAAGAGATATTGGGCAATACTACCCAGTTGTTTGTTACCGCCGAAGGCGAAGAAACCGAAAAAATAGTATGTCTTAACGAACGCAACGATTATCGCGCCGAACAGGAAATATATTTGCTGCCCGATGCGCGAAGCTTGCATCTTTTCGATACCGAAACGGAAGCGTCTATAATGTCGAGAGATTTCGGCAATAATTAATACGATGAAAGATTGGATTAAATTTTTTACGTTAGGTTTTTTTTCGGATAAATTGACGGCAAAAGCTCCGCACAGGAGAGTATATTCATCCTTTTTTGCTTTGTTTTTTGCGTTTGTGCTTTTTGTGGCGGTTGTCATTGCGGCGGATTTTATTCCGTTTTCGCTGCATTATGCGGACGCAAAAGATTTTAAAAATACGATGTACAACGCATTTGTCGCCGACGGTTCGCAAAGGATTTCGCTGAAAGTCGAAGAAGGAAAAATTACGGCGGCAAAACGAAACGGGGCATACTTAAAGGACAGAATTTTAAATTCGTTTAAATACGAAGAGGATAAACCGTATTCCTTAAACGGTTACAATCTGGTAATAGATACAAGACCGATGAACGCATACGACGCTTTCGAAGCCGAGTTTGACGGCGGAAAAATAAGCGCGGAGGAATATGCCGGACTGTCGTTTACCGCGAAGAAGAACTGTTCGGTCAAAATAAGACTGACCGACGGTGTAATCGGGCTTGACGAAGCGTTTATGGGGTATTGTGAAAGTTATCTTGAAAAGGTTTCGTCGCCTATCGATATAAATTACGACAAAGCTTTATCCGAAGAATATGCGGCGATAAAAAACTCGGATGACGAGGGGAAAGCCGATAAGATTTACAAACTTTATTTGCGGGCTTACTATCCTCAGACGTTCGACGGTAAAAGCGGAGTACCCGTGCTCAGAAATTACTATGCGCAAGAATTTATCGAAAACGAAAACGTAAAAAATTATTTATTCGTGTTCGAGGATATGCTTGTAGGTTCTTTTACAACCGAAAGCGGAATTTCGAGAATGTTTTACGGATATGCTTCCAAGCTTTCGGACGGAGTTGTCGTAACGGCGGTCGGAACGGGTGAAGCCGAAAAACAGATTGACGGGTTCATAGATGGGGCTTACAGAGATTCTCTCGGAATTAGCTCGTATTTATATTTTATAAATTCAAGGCGGATTTTTCTGTTCGTAATTTGCATATGGCTTATACTGTCGCTTATAACGTTCGGTATATCGAAACTCATAAAACTCAATTTACCGAAGAAGTTCGGGGCGTGGTTTAAAATTATCGGTTCGTTTATATTTATAAGCTCGCTTACAGTATCGTTTATTGCGTTTATTTGCGGATTTTTTGTTTCGGTTAATACGGTTTTCGCAATGATAACGCCTATGTTCGGCGCGATTATGCTGATAAGGCTTGCGACTTATTTCATAACGTCTTGCATTAAACTCAATAAAGAGAAGGCAACCGAAAACGATATTTCGAATATTACAACTGAAATATCGGAAAATGCCGAAGTAAATGATAAAAATGAAAATTTATGAAAGCCGTATTCGGCTTCAAAGTTAGAAAACTTTATCGTCCACAAGACTATGGAGTTTTTAAAGGATGATACTGTTATAGACAAGCTATCTCAAAAGTTGTATGAATTACAATATACGGAAAGTACTTTACTTCCTAAATTGCAAGAACAATCAAAGCAGAAGGAAAAGGAAATAGAGAATATACTTAACGCAGTACAGAAAGGCTTTGCAACGGATACATTATTAAAAAGGCTTTCCGAACTTGAAAAAGAACAGAAAGAGTTAAACGAAGTTATAGCAAGCGAACAGTTGAAGTCGCCAATATATACGCAAGAGCATTTCAAAATGGCGTTACATAACTTCCGTAAGATAGATATAAGCACGCAGGACGGAAAGAGAAAGATAATAGATACGTTTATAAACTCGATATTTATGTATGATGATTGTATAAAGATAATCTATAACGCAAACGGAAGGGAAGAAGTAATAAAGATTGAAGAATTAGAAAGTTCAACTTTGTTTACAGATGGTGAGCCATTCCGGTGACGATAGCACGGAGGATCCACCTGTTCCCATACCGAACACAGAAGTTAAGCTCCGTTACGCCCGAAGTAGTTGGGTTTTAACCCTGCAAGATAAGGTAGTTGCCGGATTTCAATTAAAGTAACAGTACCTGTTGGTGCTGTTATTTTTTATGCGGCGTAACGGAGCTACGCCCGTTGTCTCGAACGGCGTAAGGGCAACGCCGTTCTCGGTCACCGTTCGCGCGGAGAAATGCGCTCACTCGTCTCGGGCGGACAAACAGCGGGTGTACGCTGTTTTGACAAATCCGCCCTCGTCGCCCGATGTAGTTGGGTTTTAACCCTGCAAGATAAGGTAGTTGCCGGATTTCATTTTTAAAGCACCCTTTAAGGGTGCTTTTTTGTTAAAAAACGCGTATATGCGTTGCAATACTTGGTTGAACTCCGCGCGCATTGCTCATTTGCTTCAAAATAAAATCGCTTCGGTTGTCGCTAGTTTGCCTCGGATTGTTTGTATATACGTGTTTTCTGATAAAGGCGTTTAATCGCTCCGTTTATGTTTTTCAAGCGATTTATGTGAAGATTATTTATTTTATAGCTCGGGTTTTTCCGGGTCGTTTTTTATTTTTTACACAGTAAAGAAATTATGTGGAAGAATTGCAATAAAAGTGCGTAATAACTGCAATTGAAATATTTAAAAAAATCGTTTACCATATAAGGTGATAAGGTTAAATTTCGGGAGGATTTTTTGATGAGCCAAGCTAACAGCGTGGCGGTCAACCGCGCAAAAGGGTGGCAGGTAGCTTTGTTTCCGTTTAACAACGCGGCTACAAACGTGTATTTCGCCTTTTACAATTACTTTGTCTACTGGGCGGTTTTATATCTTACCGACAGCGTGGGCGTGGCAATCGGCGGCGTTCTCGTATCAAGCGGCATTGCCGTAAGTACGTTTGCCAGCCTGTTTGCGCCGCTTATGAGAATTTTTGACGGTGTAACCGACCCCGTTCTCGGCGGAATGATGGATAAAACCAAAACAAAATTCGGTAAATTCCGTCCGTTTATGGTCATAGGCAACGTAATGCTTGCATTTTCCGTATTGCTGATGATGATAATTTCCCGCGCGGTTCCCAACAGTCTTAGCGGATTACAGTGGACTTTTTACATAATAAGTTATATAATTTACGTGTTGGGATATACCTGTCAGTGCGCCGTAACCAAGGCGGGACAGACGTGTTTAACCAACGACCCCAAACAGCGTTCGCAGTTCGTTATCTGGAATATGATAGGTATGATAGGCTCGATAGTGCTTGTAAACGTAATGGCGGGCGGCGTTCTTACCAACGAGGCTATTTGCCCCAAGGGTATTATTTTCTATGAAGAAACGGTTGCTAACGGCGGTAAAACGGTTGCCGAGATTATTGCGGAGCTCGATGCAAACGCCGAAAAATACAGCGGTATTCTCAGTACGCTCAATCCAAACGCTACGTATGCTTATCTGAGAGGCGCAGCGTACGGAGCGCAGTTCTATAACATAATGGTACCTTTTGTAATTATTGTTTCCGCAATTTACACCGTTATGGCGGTTGCGGCTATATGGGAAAAGGACAGACCGGAGTTCTGGGGTGTTGCCGGCGAACCTGCAAAAATCAAAGACTATGTGGGAATACTCAAAGGCAATAAGGAAATACGCTGGCTGGTGCTGTCTTCGGGCTTGAATAAGCTTGCGTCCACCGTTGCCACAAGCGGTACGGTTGCATTCCTGTTATACGGCTGTCTGATGGTCGATTACAACGGTTTGTATATACCTTTTTACGCGCTATGTTTTGTGTTTATGGGTGTATTCTTTATATGGGGCTCCAAAACGGCGGGCAGAAAGGGGCAAAAGCGCGGCGTTGCGCAGTTCACGGTGTTTGCATTTCTCTTTTACGTGGGCATACTGATAATGCTCTGTATTTACGACCCCGGCAATATTGCAACGCACCTGTCGCTGTTTAAAATGACGGACGGAAAATTCACGCTAACAATAAACGCGTACACCGTTATATTTATTATTCTGTACGGTTGCGGGTACGGCGCGTTTAACTGCTGCGATAATCTCACGATACCTATGGTAGCCGATTGCACCGACTACGAAACATACCGTTCGGGCAAATACGTTCCCGGTATAATGGGTACTATATTCTCGCTTGAGGATAAACTCATTTCCTCTTTGCAGACTCTTTTATTGCAGGTATTCATAGTATTTCTTGTGCCCGGACTTAACGCGTTGCCCGGCGAGAGTACTCCGTATATGGAGGGTATGCAGCTTTCGTGCATAATATGTTTCTGTATTCTGCCTATGCTTGCCTGGCTGGTTACCACGTTCTGTATGACAAGATACGGTCTTTCGGGTAAGAAGTTGCAGGAGGTTCAGGCGGTTAACGCCGTGAGAAAGGCTGCCGTTAACGGCGGTATGACTATGGAGGCGGCTATGCAGACCTGGCAGACAATCGACCAGGTGCCCGAAATGTTCGTATTAAAGCACAAGCCGCGCGTCAATAAAAAGACGGGCGAAGTTATAGAGGAAAAGGAAAACTTTCTCGACAAAATTTATAACAAGATTTTTACAAGGCGCGAAAAAATTTCCGGCGAGCCGTCGGTAAACGCGGTAGATATTCCCGAAGAGTTCCGCACGGAAGAGATTAAAAAGCTCTATGCGGATATAAATGCCGAAGTCGCAATCGTGGAGGAATAAAATAAATATGAAACTTACATTCCGTTGGTACGGTGAGAAGGACGTAATGCAAGTTTAAAAACTCTTAATTCATTTGGTGGCGGTATTTATTCAAATTCTAATATTATTTTAAACGGCGGAGAAATTTCCTATAACGGCGCTGCAAACGGAGCGGCTATTTATATGGGTGGCACTTTTTATATGTACAGCGGTAAAGTGTCGTATAATCAAAGAAAGTGGAATTGTACTACCTATAATCGTGGCGGTGTACTTCGTATTGGAGGGGCTGCTTATATACGCGGCGGTGAAATTTCTTATAATGTAGATACTCAAAGAGGTTTAATAGCTCCGTCTGGTGATTTTGTAATGACCGGTGGTTTGTTTACTCATAACACTGTAAATGGTAGTGATATGATTTCCTTAGAAAGCGGTTCCGGTTCCGGATTTATTTTAGGCGGCTCAATCACTCACAATAAAGTAAGTAATTTAATTTTCTTTAATAACAATAATCAGCGTTTTGTTATTAAAAATTGTACCATAACGGAAAATAATTGTAATACAAGTAATTTAATATATATGTATAGCGGTATGCTTAACTCAAGTTTTGAAATAGGTGAGGGAGCAGTTATTGCTAATAATAACAATAATAATAGAGTTGTTTTAGGAGCAGCGCCTACCCATACAATAAAATTAACCGGTGGAGAAATTTATAATAACACTGTTGCCGATTATGCCGTTATTTGTACAAATAACGGAAATATTGAAATCAGCGGCGCACCGCAGGTTTATAACAACAATAATACCTCAGGCGTAGAGCGTAATGTGTATGTTTATAATAAGAATTCTAAACCGCTAAAAATTACAGGCGCATTAAAAGCAAACGGCAAAAATGCGCATATAGGCTTGACTTTACAAGAATATAGTACCTCGTCCTACCCTATAACAAGCGGGTATACTTCTAAGGGCAACGACGCAAATGTATTCAATTATTTCTTTCTGGACAGTACGTCAAGAACTACTGTTAAGTTAATGAATAACGAATTATATTACGCGGGCGATGCTCCTACAGGAAACAGACCTACAAGTACAAACATATGGCGCGTTAAAAACGGCAGCAGTTGGGCGGACACAAGCTCCGGGGCGAGCAGCTATACAAAGGTATATGACGGACAGTCGGTACAGGTCGCGCTCGGCTCGGGCAGCACTTCCGCAAGGACTATGGATTCAAGCTCCAACGGCACAACGGGCACAAGCTGCGTAAACGCGGGCACGTACGTGTTTAAGAACGGTGCGGGTAATTCATATAAGAACCCCTATTTTACCGTTACCATTTTGCCTAAAACTGTAAAGATAAGCGGCACGCCTACGGTTGCAAACAAGGTATATGACGGCACAACAACCGCGAGCGTAAACGTAAGCAATATGAAAGTTGTAGATGCGCCTGCAGGTGTAAACCTCAGCTTTGTGGGGAAAGCGGATTTCCCGGACGCTAACGTAGGCAACGGTAAAAAGGTAGTAGCATATATATCTTTTAACAACGCCAACTATATTCCGGATACAAACGCGTTTTATTGTTCCGCAAGTATTACGGCTAAGCCGAGTACCGGCGAGAAAACTCTTACGGGACTTACGGCTAACTTTGTATCTCATAGCCGATTTATAGCTGCCACTATTAAGGGGCAACCTATAGCAGATCAATATGTAAAACAGTGGCTTAC
>CAJUPX010000034.1 GCA_910588685.1 uncultured Christensenellaceae bacterium
AGGGAGTAGTACGGGAAACCGTAGCAAGGGTTCAAATCCCTTCTTCCGCGCCAAAAGACATACGCAAGAACAGATTTTTGATTTGTTGCGTGTGTCTTTTTCTATAAATAAAAACGCCCGGTACCGGGCGTTTTTTTAATTAGTTCGTACTGTTGTTGCTTTCATATGTTCCCTCTGATATGTCGGTGCCGCTCACCGTTAAATACCATAATTCAGTTTCTTCTATTTCGCTATTGTTGTCCACCAAAAAATGCGCTTCAAATTTATCGTCCGTACGGTGCAGCTCGGCGGCTATAATCCTGCTCCAAGGACAGTTCGGCACGTCTTTGTCATACGAATGTATAGTTTTGCCGTCCCCTTCAATAATTTTTCCGTTTTTGACAATCAAGCATTTATTGTTGACGCTTTTTAAATATATATCGCCGCCCTTTTCTTCAATTCCTAAAAGCAAAAAATCCTGATATTCGTTAAATCCGAGTTCTTTGTTTAAAAAACTTTCCGCCTCGTCAGTTTCGTAATAAGCTTTATTTTGTACTTCCTTAATAGTTTTTCTCAAATTCGCGCAAAACGGTCGCAGCAACTTTTTCACTTCCGCGCTTGCATACCCCAGCGCGAATACGCGTATATCCGCAACTTTACTAAGTATTTCCTGCGGCAACATACTGTAAAGCTCTATAAACTTGCGGTTGCGCTCTTCAAACTGCGCCTTACATAATTTTTCGTCAAACGGATACACCTTTTTATTTTTGTGTAATCTTTTGTACAGATTTTTTATTTCCTCTCTGCGGAGACGCTCCTCTTCGGTAATGTTCGGCTCAAATAAATACTTGTCTAATTTATCAATATCGTTTGTTGTGTCGCGGTACCAGTCCAGCGACCTGCTTACGCTCTCAAAAACAGCGTACGTTTTTTCATAAACACGATTATAAAAATTTTCGTTTATTTGCTCTGCGCTTTTTGACTTTTTTACGCTCATATTAGCATAAGACAACAAGAGCAACGTGTAAAATTCCTTTGTAAAGTATTTCATATTTTTCTCCTTAAATTGTTTAATTTATAAAAATCAAACGTATATTTAATACAAAATTATTATTTTAAGCGCCTATTTATTATTTACCTATTTCTCGCTTTCTTACTCCCCGTAACATTTCAAATTTTGGTATCATACAACAAAATTATGCAAGTTTACGAACGGTCGTAAACTTAATTTCAAAAAATAACCCAAACTATATTTACGGGCAATCGTAAATACGAGGGGTTCTAAATATGAAATTAAAAGACAGTATTGCAAAGCGCGTTAAAGAATTATGCGATATAAACCATTTATCAGTTCACGGACTAAGCCTTAAATCCGGCGTTGCAAATTCTACGCTCTGCGATATAATTAAAGCAAAATCAATATTTTAACGTATCAATAGATTATCTCATTACAGGCAAAGAATTTAATAAAAAATAAGCAATACCCGCTATGCGGGTGGTTTTATTTTATACAAAAAAAGGGAGCATTTGCTCCCCTCTTTTATTCTGCTTCCACAGTGATTTTAATTTTTGCGGAAATGCCTTCCATAAGTTTCAGCTCTATATCGTAGTCGCCGACGTTTTTAATAGGCTGTGTTAACACAACTTTCTTTTTATCCACGTTATAGCCGGACGCAATAAGCGAATCGGAAACGTTTGCGCCCGTTACCGAGCCGAAAACCTTGCCGTTCTGTCCCGCCTTTATTTTTACCGTAAACGACTTGCCCGAAAGCTCTTTAGCCATTGCCTGCATTGCCTTTATCTCTTCCGCCTTATGATAATCGGCAGCCGCTTTCTTCTGGTTTAAATCGTTAAGCTTGCCCGCTGTAGCCGCTTCCGCCAAGCCCTTTTTTATGAGGAAGTTGCGCGCATAGCCTTCGTTAACGTCTATTACCTCGCCTTTTTTACCCTGTCCTTTTACGTCTTGCAATAATATTATCTTCATAGTAGCTCCTTACGGCGTTACCGCCTTAAATATATTTTAAGCCAAAGAGCGGCGTTTGTCAATGTATAATTAAAATAAACTCATACAAAATATATTTAAGGAGGATTTTGTTATGGAAAATGTAAATCACGGCATAGCTTGCGACGTCAGCACCTGTAAATATAACCATTCCGGCTGCAACTGCACCCTCGACCACATCAAGGTCGGCTGCGCTTGCAACTCCGTAGAATGCACTTGCTGCGAGAGCTACTCTCAAAAAGTTTAAAAAATAAAATTTAGGCTCAAGGTATTTACCTTGAGCCCTTTTACTTTATGTAATTAACTGAGCCACTCCCTTATAGGAAGTTCTTTCACCGTTCCTGTTGCCAGAATGAGGTTTTCGCCGTACATATATTTAGCCAGCTGCGATTCGGAGAAATACGCGGTGAATTTTGAGAGCATTTCCAAATCGGATATAGGCTGTAATACATAACCTATAAACAGTATTACCCCGAGTATAACCGCCGTTCCGAATACCGCGCCGAACACGCCGTCAATAAAGTACACAACCGAGCTGTTACGCGCCAAGTGGATAATTCTGGGAACAAATATCCTTAAAATCATTATTACCACCGCGAGCAATATAAACACGGCAACCGTCAATATGCTCTTTGCAATGTTTATAAGAGGTATTACGTCTTTTACTTTTTCAAGGAATGCCAGCGTTCCGAGCTTGTCTGCAAGGCTCTGCGCCGCGCCTGCAAACGACGGTGCGTTAAATGCAAGATTCCACGAAACAAACGCCGCGCCCGCAAACATTGCCAAAACAATTAAAGACCAGAGCGTTTGGGAAAAACCGCTCGAAAATCCGCTTTTTACGCAAAGGAATATTATCGCCACAACAAACAAATCCATTACGCGGGGTTTTAAAAGTTTCCAGAGCTCGCCCGCAAAAACGTCCTGAACGGCGTTTGTTATAAACTCAATCTGGATAAGGTCAATAAATACAAGCACCAACGAGAATATGAGCGTCATTATAACCGCGCCCTTGACGGCAAGAGCAACAGCGCCGAAAATCCTGTCTAATATACCGCACGCGCCGCGTATTTCGTCGTTATTTATTTTACGTTTCTTTTTCTTACCCTTTTTACCGGTTACAGGCGCATATTCTTCAATCTCGTTCTCGTCCATCGAGTCGCTCATTCCGTCGTCGTCCTCGTCAACGCCCTCAACGTCGAATTCGTCGTATTCGTATTCCTCGCGCGCCATACTTCTCTTTTTGCCTTTTCTGAAAAGACCGCGCAAGCCGCCCGAAAGTATTTTAAGTACGATAAGCGCAACAACGGTTGTGCCGAGCATTAAAACGCCGGGCATAATTCCGTCGCCGACTTTGCCGATAACGCCGCCCAGAGCAAGCACTATTACAGCGGCGAACACAAATTCAAGACCCCAGGAATTAACGCGGGTAAAACCCTTGCCGAAACCTATGAAAAGTCCCAGAACGGCAGCCGCGGCTATTCCGCCCAAAATTATAATTTCCATATTTTCCTCTCTAATTGTTATTTATTGAAGCTGTCTTTAAGTGAAACGATTTCTGATAACACAAGCCCGCCGTCCGTACATTTTTTATAATATCCTACACGCATTAACTGATAGCGGGTATCGTCCGCACACTCTGAAAGATAAGGCTCCGCTTTACCGTGAATTATCTTTTCGCTGTTGCCGTTGAGCCTTTCCGCGTAATCCTGGTCGGGATACTGCTCGTCCTTCAAAAGCGATTCGTACTGTCTGAATTCGGCGTCTACTCCGTATTTACAGTCAACCCACTGAATTACTCCTTTTGCCTTTATATCGGTTTTTACGTCCGAGCCGCTGCGCGTTTCGGGGAAATACGTGCATAATATTTCCTCGACACGCCCGTCTGAGGTCAGTTTAACGTCGTCACACCGCACTATGTACGCGCCTTTAAGCCGCACATATCCGCCTTTTTGCAGACGCTTGTATTTGGGAGGAGGGTTTAACGAAAAGTCGTCGCCGTCGATATACACGCTGCCGGTAAAGTCAATCAACCTTATACCCGAACCCTCTTTTGCGGGATTTTTTTCAAACTCGAGTTTTTCTTCGCCCGAATAGTTTGTTATAGTTAATTTTACGGGGTTTAACACCGCCATTGCCCTCTCGGCGTTCTCGTTGAGGTTATCGCGTATGCAGCTGTTAAGCTGCGCAATATCCACAACCGAATACGCCTTTGCAACGCCCACGTCCGCGCAGAACTTTTTAAGCGCCTCCGGCGGTACTCCGCGGTTTTTAAGTCCCATAATAGTGGGCATTCTCGGGTCGTCCCAGCCGCGTACAAAGCCCTCGTCCACCAGCTTTTTAAGATAACGCTTTGACATAAGCGTATTGGTTATATTGAGCCGTGCAAACTCTATCTGTCTGGGCAATGGTTTGGGAAGCCCCGACCTCTCCACAAACCAATTATATATAGGTCTGTGGTTTTCAAATTCGAGCGAGCAAAGAGAATGGGTTATCCCCTCTATGGCGTCCGACACCGGGTGCGCAAAATCGTACATAGGATATATGCACCACTTATCGCCGGTGCGGTAATGCTCCACGTGCGCAATGCGGTAAATTACGGGGTCGCGCATATTAAGGTTGGGCGACGACATATCTATCTTAGCCCTCAATACTTTTGACCCGTCGGGGTATTTGCCCGCTTTCATCTCGCGGAAAAGCTTTAAATTTTCTTCTACGCTTCTGTTGCGGTAAGGCGAGTTTTTTCCCGGCTCGGTGAGGGTGCCGCGCGTTGCCGTAATCTCCTCCGCAGAGAGGTCGCACACGTATGCATTGCCGTCTGTTATGTATTTTTCGGCTATTTCATAGAGCTTGTCGTAATAGTCGGAGGCAAAAACCAGCTTATCATACTCGAAACCGAGCCACTTAACCGCTTCCACAATGGAATTTACGTACTCATAATCCTCTTTTGCGGGGTTGGTGTCGTCCATTCTCAAATTGAGCTTGCCCGAATACTTGTCCTTTACCGCAAAGTTTATACACATAGCTTTTACGTGACCGATGTGCAGATAACCGTTGGGTTCGGGAGGGAAACGCACCTGAATCTTATTGCCCGTTCCCTCGAACTTTCCCGCTTCAAGTTCCTCGTTTATAATCTGTTCTATAAAATTTGTTGCTTCGGGTAATTTCATACTCCCCTCTGTTTATTCGGATTTTTTATACCATTCTTCGGCTTTTTTACCGTCTTTTTCTACTCCGTAGCCGTTCTGATAACAGTATCCAAGATTATAGTAACCGCCCTTGTTGCCTTGCTCCGCAGCTTTTTTAAACCAAAAAACTGCTTTATCGTAATCCTGCCCGATACCTTTGCCTTCCAGATAGCAAGTACCTAACTTACTTTGCGCCGACGCGCAACCGTTTTCGGCGGATTTTATAAACCATTCCACGCCTTTTTGATAGTCAAAGTCGTAATCGTACAGCTTTGGATTTCTGTAAAATATGCCCTTGCCGTAAAAATAGCAAACGCCTAACCAGAACTGAGCCGACGCGTTTCCCTGTTCCGCCGATTTTGAAAGCCATTTTACGGCATTGTCAAAATCCCTTTCTACCACAATACCTTTATAGTAAGCATAGCCCAGATAATATTGCGCATTACCGACGCCCTGCCCGGCGGCTTTCTTAAACCATTCTATTGCCTTTTTCAAGTCTTTTGCAATGCCTTCGCCGTAAGCATAAGCCGTTGCCAAATTATATTGGGCGTTTGCCTCGCCAAGCCCGGCGGCTTTGAGAAAGTACTCCGCGCTTTTTTCCAAACTTTTCTGTACGCCCGTTCCGGTTTTATAACACACGCCGCATTCGTTTAATGCCTTTGGATAATTTTGCAAAGCAGCTTTTTCAAACAACTCAAACGCTTTACCCTTATCCTGTTCAACGCATATTCCGTATTTATAGCAACGTGCAATATTGCAGATTGCCACCGGATTTTTCTGTTCTGCGGATTTATTGTACCAAACAAACGCAGTTTCAACGTTTTTTTCAACGCCGTTGCCCGTTTCATAACAACATCCCAAAAAATTCTGCGAGTCGCCATTACCCTGACCGGCAGATTTTTTCAGCCAGAATACCGCGCTTTCATAATCGCGTTCAATATCGGTTCCGTCGTAATATTTACAGGCAACTTTAAACTGTGCGTCGGCATCGCCCTTTTTGGCTTTTTTCAGCAACTGCTTAAATTCTTTATTCTTTTTACCGAACATTGCGTATAAATTGTTTTATGATAAGCCCGATATATTTCCGTTATCGTCAATATCTATATGCTCCGCGCAGGGCACTTTGCCGAGCCCGGGCATAAGCATTATCTCGCCGGCAACGGCTACTATAAAGCCCGCGCCGCCCTTATAAATTATATCGCGCACGTAAATTTTAAAGCCGGTAGGACGCGCAAGCTTTTTAGCGTCGTCCGAGAGCGAGTACTGCGTTTTTGCAATAATCACAGGCAGATTGCCCAAGCCCTTTGCCTCGACGTTCTTTATTTTCGCGAGAGCGGTTTCGGAGAAATCCGCACCGTCGCCGCCGTACACGTTTTTAACAATATCCTCTATTTTTGTTTTAACGCCGTCTTCAAGATTGTATGAGTAATGCAGCTTTGACGGCTTGTCGCACTCTTCTATAACCGCCTTGGCAAGCTCCACGCCGCCGTCGCCGCCTTTCAAGAACACGTCGGTGAACACCGCTCTCGCGCCGGCTGCGGCGCAGGCGTCAAGCACGGTTTTAATCTCCGCCTCGGTATCGGTATAAAACCTGTTCATTGCAACGACGACCGGCTTTTTATATACGTTGACTATATTTTCAACGTGCTTTAAAAGATTAGGCAGTCCGGCTTTGAGCGCGGGAATATTTTCTCCGGTAAGATTAGTCTTGTCCGCTCCGCCGTGCAGTTTAAGCGCTTTTACGGTTGCAACCACCACAACGCAGTCAGGCTCGATACCCGCAACTCTGCACTTGGTATCAAGGAATTTTTCCGCGCCGAGGTCGGCGCCGAAGCCCGCCTCCGTAACGGTATAGTCGGAAAGCGTCATAGCCGTATATGTAGCGCGTACGGAGTTGCAGCCGTGCGCGATATTTGCAAAAGGTCCGCCGTGCACAATCGCGGGCGTGCCCTCCAAAGTCTGAACAAGGTTGGGCTTTATTGCGTCCTTTAAAAGAGTTGCCATAGCGCCCACGGCGTTGAGCGATTTTGCGCGGACGTAGTCGCCCTTTTCGTTTACGCCTACAACAATATTGCCGAGCCGCTCTTTAAGATTGTTCATATCGGTGGCAAGGCATAAAATTGCCATAATCTCGGAAGCGGCGGTTATTTCAAAGCCCTCTTCCCTTTCGTAATCCGAACAGCCTTTCATATTGCCAGCTTTGCAGTGAATCGAAAGGTTTCTGAGCGCCCTGTCGTTCATATCCATACAGCGGCGGAAATAAACTTCTTTGATATTGAGCGCGTTGCCGCGGAAAATATGGTTGTCTATCATAGCGCAAAGCAGGTTATTCGCCGCCGTTATAGCGTGCAAATCGCCCGTGAAATGCAAATTGATATCAGCCATAGGCACAACCTGTGCATAGCCGCCGCCGGCAGCGCCGCCTTTTATACCGAAAACGGGACCTAAAGAGGGCTCGCGCAGGGCAAGACAGGTTTTTTTGCCGATTTTGGAAAGTCCGTCGGCAAGACCTATCGATACTGTGGTTTTACCCTCGCCGCTTGCGGTGGGGTTAATTGCCGTTACGAGTATGAGTTTTGATTTGGGGTTGATTTTGTCAATGTTGATTTTAGCCTTGTACTTGCCGTAGAGTTCGAGATTCTCTTCGGAAAGATTTATTTTTTTGGCGATAATTCTGATATCGCGGATTTTACAGCTCTCCGCTATCTCGATATCCGAAAGCATATACTACACCTCATTATGTTTTATCCCGTTTATTATATCACAATTAAATGGCAAAAGTATATCGTTTGCAACAACTTTTTATAAATTTTTGAATTACATTTTATATACTTGACACCAAAAATTAATTTTATTAAAATAAAATCTGTTAATTACCCGATTTTTTAAGGAGAGTTTTGTTATGGCAGACAAGAAAAGAGCGGTTACCCAGGAAAAGCTGGTTTCGCTCTGCAAAAACAGAGGCTATATTTTCCCCGGCAGCGAAATATACGGCGGACTTGCAAACACGTGGGACTTCGGACCGCTCGGCGTTGAGTTCAAAAACAACGTAAAAAAAGCGTGGTGGAAAAAATTCGTGCAGGAGAGCGCTTTAAATACCGGTCTGGACTGTGCAATTTTAATGAACCCGCGCACCTGGAAAGCTTCGGGACACCTCGGCGGATTTTCCGACCCGCTTATGGACTGCAAAAGCTGCAAATCGCGCCATCGCGCCGACAACCTCGTTGAAGACTACTGCAAAAAACACAAGCTCAATTTAAAAACCGAATCTATGGACAACGAAGCTTTGGAGGCGTTTATCACCGAAAAGAAAATCGTATGCCCTGTTTGCGGCAAGAGCGATTTTACGTCTATAAGAAAATTCAATCTGATGTTCAAAACCTTTCAGGGCGTTACCGAAGACAGCGTAAACACGGTATATCTGCGCCCCGAAACGGCTCAGGGCATATTCGTCAACTTCAAAAACGTACAGCGTGCCGCGCGTATGCGCGTGCCTTTCGGCATAGGTCAGATAGGCAAATCGTTCCGCAACGAAATCACGCCCGGCAACTTCATTTTCCGCGTGCGCGAATTCGAGCAGATGGAGCTTGAATTTTTCTGCAAGCCCGGCACCGATTTAGAATGGTTTGCGTACTGGAAAGACTACTGCAAAAATTTCCTTTTATCGCTCGGAATGAAAGAGGAAAATTTAACGCTCCGCGACCACTCGCCCGAAGAGCTCTGTTTCTACTCCAAGGCTACCACCGACTTCGAGTACGAGTTTGCGTTCGGCAGGGGCGAGCTTTGGGGCATTGCCGACAGAACGGACTACGATTTAACGCAGCACGCGGCGGAAAGCGGCGAAAATATGGAGTATACCGACCCCGTAACAAACGAAAAATACGTACCGTACGTTATAGAGCCCTCGCTCGGCGTTGAGCGCGTTGTGCTTGCTTTCCTTACCGACGCATACGACGAGGAAGTACTCGACGCAGCCAAAAACGACGTGCGCACGGTGCTTCGTCTGCACCCCTTCCTCGCGCCCTATAAAGCCGCAATATTGCCGCTGCAAAAGGGACTTTCGGAAAAAGCCGACGAGGTTTATAAAAAGCTTGCCAAGAAGTTTTCGGTTACCTACGACGTAACGGGTTCGATAGGAAAACGCTACCGCAGGCAGGACGAAATAGGCACGCCTTTCTGCATAACGGTTGACTTCGACACGCTTAACGACGACACGGTAACGGTGCGCGACCGCGACAGTATGGAACAGATAAGGCTTAAAATCGACGAGCTGGAAAGTTATATAGAAAAGAGCCTGGAATTTTAAAGATATTCACAAAAATCTCGGCTATTCTGCGCAAAAGCGCGGTTTTGCTTACACATTTAATTAAAATAACATTAACCCGCCGACGCGTTTTGCGTCGGCGGGTTTTATTTAAAACAATTCATTAGCATCTATTTCAAACACTTCAAGAATCTTATAGATATCACTAATTGAGGGTTCTCTTCGTCCTTGCTCCCAATTAGCATACGTACTAAGAGCTACGCCCAATTTTTCAGCAACATATTGTCGAGAAAAACCCTTATCTTTTCTCAACGATTTTAAGTTTTCACTAAATTTATCATTTAGATTACTCATAATTTAATTATATTAAAAGCTGGTCAATTTGACTTGACATCGGTCAAATTGACCATTATAATATATGTACGGAGTGTAAACTATGGATAAAATAATTAAACCTTGCTATCGTTGTGGATTTTTTGACAGATATTATACAAAAGAAACAAATAATTTTAAACAAACAAACTTAGGATGGTGTATTTTTAAAGGTGCAAATACAACCTCCTGTGAAACCTGCCC
>CAJUPX010000035.1 GCA_910588685.1 uncultured Christensenellaceae bacterium
ACCTCGGTCAGAATTTCGCAAAGGCTTTCGACATTAAATTTCTGGATAAGGACGGCGCGCAGAAGTATGCCTATACCACGAGTTTCGGAGTTTCCACAAGGCTGATAGGCGCGCTTATAATGGCGCACGGCGACCAGCGCGGGCTTGTATTGCCTCCCGTAGTCGCGCCCGTGCAGGTTGTTATAGTGCCCATCGCCCAGAAAAAGGCGGGCGTTCTGGAAAAGTGCGCGGAAATTAAAGAAACGCTTGAAAAAGCGGGCGTGAGAGTTAAACTCGATGACGGCGACAACAGCCCCGGTTGGAAGTTCAACGAGTGGGAGATGAAAGGCGTGCCTTTAAGAATAGAGCTTGGTCCGCGCGATATAGAAGAGGGCAAAGCCGTTGTTTTCCGCCGCGACACGCTTGAAAAGGACGGCTGCCGGATTTCCGCAATTGCGGAATGTGTAACCGGTTTGCTTAGTACGGTGCAAAAGGATATGCTTGAGGCGGCGAGAAAGAGGCGCGACGGAAGAATTGTTTACGCGGACGACCTGCCCGGTATTTTAAAGGGCGTTGAAACGGGTAACTTCGTAAAGGCGGGGTGGTGCGGCTGCCGCGGCTGCGAGGATAAAATAAAAGCCGAAACTGCGGCTACCGCCCGCGTATTCGCCGAGGGCGAAACAAGCAAAACCTGCGCGGTATGCGGTAAAAAAGCGGAGCATACGGTAATATTCGCAAGAGCTTATTAATAAAAAGAGCGGTTTCTTAACCGCTCTTTTTTGCTGCCGATAAAACGCGTATATACTTCGCAATACGGTGTCAAGCTGCGCCTGTCTTGGCCACTTGCTATAAAGTAAGCTTCCTGCGGACAGTGCTCGCTTTCTTTGTCTTGCCCGTATCTACGCGTTTTCCGATATTACGCTTTTTATAAATACTTTTTTAAATCGGCGGCTTTCGTAAGGCGTTCCCAGGGGAGTTCGGGTTTGCCGAAATGTCCGTACGCCGAGGTCTTGGAAAATATCGGTTCGCGCAGACCGAGCGTTTTTATAATTGAATCGGGACGCAGGTCAAATTCTTTAATAATTATATCGGCTATTTCTCCGTCGGACAGCTTGCCTGTGCCGTAGGTGTTTACAAAAACCGAAACAGGCTCGGCAACGCCTATTGCGTAAGCTATCTGCAATTCGGCTTCGTCGCATAATCCCGCGGCAACGAGGTTTTTACATATAAACCGCGCCATATATGCCGCCGAACGGTCAACCTTTGTGCTGTCTTTACCCGAAAAAGCGCCTCCGCCGTGCGCGCATCTGCCGCCGTACGTATCAACTATAATCTTTCTGCCGGTAAGTCCGCTGTCGCCCTCCGGACCGCCTATTTCAAACCGTCCGGTGGGGTTTATTAAATATTTTGTATCGCCGTCCAGTAGTTTTGCAGGCACCGCCGCGCGTATAACGTATTCTATAATATCCTTTTTTAACTGCTCCTGCGTAACTTTGGAGTTGTGCTGTGCGGAAATTACAACCGTTTCTATGCGCACTGGCGTTTTTCCGTCGTATTCAACCGTTACCTGCGTTTTTCCGTCGGGGCGGAGGTAAGGCAGCGTGCCGTCCCTGCGCACTTCCGAAAGTCTTTTTGCAAGTTTGTGCGAAAGGGCTATGGGAAGAGGCATAAGCTCCTCTGTTTCCCTGCACGCATAGCCGAACATCATTCCCTGGTCGCCCGCGCCTATGTTTCCGTCCCGTCTGTCCACGCCCATTGCAATATCCGGGCTCTGGCGGTGCACTGCAACGTCTATTTTGCACTTGTCGTAGGCAAAAGAGCCGTGTATATAACCCGTTTCTTTGATTTTTTGCCGTGCTATTTGCTCGTAATCGACGTTGGCTGTCGTTGTGACTTCGCCCATAATAAGCATTCTGTCGTACGCGGCGCAGCACTCCACGGCGCATCTCGCGTTTTTATCGCGCTTTAAAATTTCGTCGACAATTGCGTCGGAAACACCGTCGCATAGTTTGTCGGGGTGACCTTCGGTCACGCTCTCGCTTGTAAAATATTTTTTCATAAATAAACCTCTTTATGCTTTTATCATCTGAATGTACGGCAAAACTTCAAAACCCTTTGCCTTGTAAAGCGCGATAGCGCGTTGGTTGTCCTGCTCGACTTCCAACCTCAGCAAAACTTTCTTTGCGGAATTTGCGGCGAAATCCAAAAATTCCCCGCCGAGCTTTTTACCGCGGTATTCGGGTTTTACAAAAAGCTCGTCTATCCACAAAACTTCGCCCCCGAATTCCTGAGAGGGATAGGAAACCGTGAGAGCATAGCCCGCAACGCTGTTTCCGTACTCTAAAATATAGCCCTTTACGGCGTTGTTTTTTAATATTTCCGCCCAGAACTTTACGCGTTTTTCATCGTCGATTTGCCTTAACGCCGCGCCCGAAGCGTAGAACATACGCGACATTTCAAAATATTGCAGTTTGTCTTTTTCGTTTATCGGTCTTATCATAAATAAATCCCCCGAGGAGCTGACCGCGGGGGAGTGGATTTGCAGTATTTCCCATCGGTTCGGCGTTAGCACCTTGCTTTTGCAGGTTGCTGTGCGGTCTGCGGGCCGTTCCCTCGCGCACTCTCTATGGTTTGAATGCAGTATAGCACTGTCGTTAAATAATGTCAAACAAAACTTGCATTTAATTTAATATTAAGCTATAATATTTCTATGAATTGTATCGGTTGCCCTGTAAGCTGCGGCGCAGACCGCAGTATACAAAGCGGCGCGTGCGGCGTTAAAGGGCTTAAAATAGCAAAATACGGTCTTCATCCGTTCGAGGAGCCTCCCGTATCCTTTAAAAACGGCAGCGGCTGCATATTTTTCTGCGGCTGTTCGTTAAAGTGCGCGTTTTGCCAGAACTTCGAGCTCTCCCGTAACACGCGCGGAAAGGAGATAACCGAAAGAGAGCTCGCGGATATTTTTAAGCGGCTCGAAGACGCGGGCGCGGAAAATATCAATTTAGTAAATCCTACGCATTATTTACGGCATATTATCGGCGCAATCAATATTTATAAGCCGGGAATCCCGGTAGTTTACAATACGCACGGATACGAAACGCAGGAGAGCTTACTCCTTGCCGACAGCTTTGCGGATATATGGCTGACCGATTTAAAATTTATAGACGGCGCGCTATCGGAACGCTACACCGCCCGCCCAGACTACGCGCGGTTTGCGCTGCCCGCAGTTAAGTTTATGGCGCAAAAGCCGCTTAAAATGCGCGGCGACGGAAAAATGCTGTCCGGGTGTATAGTGCGGCACCTGATACTTCCGCTTGCTGCATACGATTCGGTAGACGTCGTAAAGTACGTTTCGGAGCTTCCCGGCGAGGCGTATTTGAGTTTGATGAGCCAGTATACGCCGTTCGGCGATATTGATAAATTGCCCGAATTGCAACGCAAAATAACGCGCAGAGAGTATGCGCGCGTGTTGCGGGCGGTGGAGGATTGCGGGCTTAAAAGGGTATTTTTACAGGATTTTGACAGCGCGGATAAGAGTTTTATACCCGCGTGGGACTATTGATTATGATTATTACTTTCAATAAAACCGCGTTTTCATACGGCGGAAATTTAATATTCAAGGACGTGGACTTTGCCGTTAACGAGGGCGAACGAGTAGGTCTAATAGGCGCGAACGGAGAGGGCAAAACCACGCTTATTAAACTGATTTCGGGCGAGCTGTATCCCGACAGCGGCGAGATTTTAAAGAAAAACGGCGCGCACATAGGCTACCTCGAACAAAACGGCGGCTATACAAGCAACAACACCGTATACAATGAAATGCGCGGTGTGTTCGCGGAAGATTTTTCGGCGATTTTAAAGCTCGAAAAACTTTCCCAAAACCTCGCGTACGCCGAGTACGGCACTTCTGAGTTCGAGGATATTTCAAGGCAGATCGAACGGCTCAACGCCTGGCTTGCCTCGCGCGACAGCTACAATGCCGACGTTAAAATTAAGACCGTTTTAAACGGTATGGGGTTTGAAAACAGGTACGACCAAATTATAGACACTATGTCGGGCGGAGAAAAAACAAGGTTGAAGCTTGCCCGGCTTTTGCTTGAACAGCCCGATTTGCTCATTCTGGACGAGCCGACAAACCACCTCGATATAACAACGCTGTTCTGGCTCGAAGAATACCTCGCCTCCTTTAAAGGCGCAATTTTAACGGTTTCGCACGACAGATATTTTCTCGATAAAATTTGCGGGCGCATTCTCGAAATAGAAAACAAGGGGCTGCGTTCGTTTACGGGCAATTACTCAAAATACAAAATTTTAAAAGCCGAGCTTACGGCAAGGCTTTTAAAGGAATACGAGGCGCAGCAGGAGGAGCGCGCGAGGCTGCAGGACTACGTTGACCGCAACATAGTGCGCGCTACCACGGCTAAATCCGCGCTAAGCAGGGTAAATAGGCTCGAGCGGATGGAAATACTCGAGAAACCCTACGTTGCACCCAAACCTCCGCACTTTAACTTCGGCTTTGACGAAAGCCCCTACGAGGAAGTGCTCAAAATAGAGAACTACGACCTTGAAGCGGGCGGAAAACCGCTGGCAAAAAACGTTAACCTGCATATTAAACGCGGCGATAAGGTTGCGCTTGTGGGCGAAAACGGAACGGGCAAATCAACGTTGCTCAAAAAAATTATCAAGGGCGATAACGGTATTACTCGCGGCAGGTTTGTAAAAATTGCCGCGTACGACCAGGAGGGGGCAAACCTGAACGGAGAAAATTCGGTTTTATCCGAGCTCTGGGACAGGCATTTGGGGCTTACGCAAACCGAGGTGCGCTCCGCGCTCGCCCGGGCTGGACTGTTCGAAGAGGATATGCAAAAGCCCGTAAAAACGCTTTCGGGCGGGGAGAGGGCAAAGCTCGCACTCAGTATTTTAGAGAGCGAACGCGGCAATTTCCTTATTCTGGACGAGCCGACAAACCACCTTGATTTGCCTGCGAGAGAGAGCCTTGAAAAGGCGCTAAAAGAGTACGGCGGCACGCTTGTTTTCGTTTCGCACGACAGGTATTTTTTAGCCGCGCTCGCCGGCAGGGTTGCGGAAATAGAAAACGGCGCGCTTAACGTATACGAGGACGGATATACCGCATATACAAGTAGTAAGAAGGCGGCGCGGGAGGCGGCGAGAGAGCTTGCCGAAAATAAAAAATACGTGGAACAGCAGGCTAAAAAGGACTTGTCGTACCGCTCCAAAAAAGAACGCGCCGAAGAGGCGAGAAAAAAAGAGCGCATAAAAAGGATTGAAGCGGACATATGCGCAATCGAGGACGAGGAAAATCAAATAAATTCACAGCTCGCCGACCCCGCGGTTACCGCCGATTATAAAAAGGTTGAGGCGCTTTTAAACCGGCTCAATACCATAAAAATACAGCTTGACGCTCTTTACAACGAATACGATAATATGATATAATAATTACAGAGGCAAATTATGGCAAAAAATCCCGAAGAAATCGAAGAGGAAGAAGTAGTAGAAGAAAAAGTTAATATAAGGCACACTATAACTGCAGAAGAAACGTTTACGCTTGCAAAAGACGTGTTTGATATCCGCTGTTTTATAAAAAACGTGTATGCAAACCGCGCGGTTATTTCAAGGCGGCTGAATATTCTTTCGCTTACCGTAACCACGCTTTTTACGCTGCTGTACGCAGGCTACGTGCTGCTTACCGGCTTTACGCAAAAGCTTGCAATGGATTTCAAGCTCGTTTTGTATATACTGCTCGGCGTTTACGGCGCTTTGATTATAGTTCTCATTATAATTTTTATCTGTCAGAGCCGGGCAAACACCAAACGCGCAAAAAAGATAAAATCCGTATTAAAGATTTTTAAACTGTTTGTAAGGCTTGTGTCGCTTGCAATATCCGTGCTCGCTCTCGTTTTATCGGGAATGGCGGGCGGCGAAAGTGCGTCGGGAATGGCTGTTAACGCGCTGATAATACTGTTTTCGGTAATTATGCTGATTATGCAGGTTATTCCCCTGCTGTTCGGCGGTTTCGGAAAAATGGCGCGCTGGCTGCTGTCGCCGGTTAAAGCAAAACACCGTTTTTCGTCGGTCGTGGTGGAGTGGTACGAGCTCGCCGTTTCGGGAACGGGCACAAGCGGCTCCGTTAAAAAAGTTTCCAAAAAGTATTTCGAGGATATAGGCACGCTCATAGACAACGCGCTTATTCCCGCGCTCGGTAAAAAGTATATTTCAACTATAAAGCCGGTTGCGCTGCTCAACGTTGTCGAACAGGTGGACGAGAGCGACCGTCCTGTGCTCGAAGGCGTTATAAAAAACGTTTTCAAATACGCCACGGAATGCGGCTACGTTATGTTCGACCCCTGCAAGGATTTAAACTTCGAGGGCAGTGTTGAAGAGGAGGAAAAGAAAAAGTCCACGCTTAAAGACAAGTTTATGAACGTCGGCAAAAAGTTCGGAAAATCTATGCTCGATAAATATATTTCGAGCGCATCCGGCGGCGACGACAAAAAGTAATATAACTAAAAAAGCCCTGCCCGATTTCAAATCGGGCAGGGCTTTTATTTTGGATTGAACATTTAATGCTGATTTACAATAGGTTTGTTAAAAAAACAAGCCTATTTTTTATTTTTAAGGA
>CAJUPX010000036.1 GCA_910588685.1 uncultured Christensenellaceae bacterium
CTATAATAACCTTACTAAAACATTGAAGTCGGTTTCGCAGTACAAAGGCTATTCCTATGATATTAGGCGAAATAAAAAGGTATCTGCGGGACGGTAACAGCTTGCGCGTTTCGCGTTCCATAAGGGATACGGCTTACCAGATATTGAAAGTCCGCGAAAAGTTAGAGCGTGCCGACGAGGACGTGACGTACGATAAAATCGCGCGGGAAATGAATATCGCGGTGTCCGAAGTCGCTTATGCGCTCGACGCTATTTCCGATCCTGTATCGTTGTACGAGCCGGTATATAACAAATCGGGCGACACGCTTTTATTAATGGACCAGATATTCGACGCGAAGAACAACGACGAGGTGTGGACGGAAAAAGCGGCGCTTTACGAGGCGATAAACCGTCTTGAACAACGTGAAAAGACAATACTGTTTTTAAGGTACTTCGAGGGTAAAACGCAAACTGAAATATCCTCGGAGGTAGGAATATCTCAGGCGCAGGTATCGCGACTTGAAAAAACGGCGTTAAAGCGTTTAAAAACGTGTATATCATAGCAAAAAAGCGGACGGGTAGGCCGTCCGTTTTCGTTTGTCAAAAATTTTTTATAAAAAACCGATAAAAAATGCGGTTGATTATTTATAAAACTGTGCTATAATGTCCATATACTAAGCAGATAAAGATTTCGGAGGTGCGGAATTTGATTGTTGCGGATTTCATATTTATAGGCGGCGCAGCCGCCGTAGCGTTCTTAGGCTGGATTATAGGCTTCGGAAAAACGCTTAAATTTTTTACGAGCGGAATTTTCGGAATACTCATTTCTGTTTTTGTGTGCTACTGCCTCGGCGGTATTATTATGAATATAGGTTTTGTAAGCGACCTGTTAGCCAAGCTTGCTGCCGTATGGGGAGGAAAAGAGGGATTTTTCTACGAGTTCTTAACCAAAATCCGTTTAGAAATAGTTATATATTACGTAGTCCTGTTTGTTTTAGTGCAGCTGTTCAGGGCAATAATAGTAAGCGCGCTTAAAAACATTGCCGAGAGCGAAGCCAAGTTAATGAAAATCATAAACAGGTTTTTCGGCGCGGCACTGTTGCTGTGTATGGGATTTTTGATTACGCTTTTTGTATTCCAGATTATCATTTGGGTAGGAGGCAGCACGCTTCAGAACGTAAAAGAGAGCTTTGCGGGCAGCGCGCTAAAACTGGACTATATTTTCTTCGACGGCAATCCGCTTATGCATATTGTCGGATACATAAAAAATCTTGTAGCTTAAAAATAAACGGTATGCGGCGGGCAATTTTGGATAAACCGCCGCATATACTTTATATATGGAGCTTCAGTTTACCGATCTCAAACAAAAAGACGTAATAAATATAACCGACGGTAAAAACCTCGGCAAGGTGTGCGATTTAACCTTTTCGTTCCCTGCAAATAACGTGCTCGGAATTACAGTAACGGGCGGCAGGGGCTTTAAATTTACAAAAAAAGAGCAGTTTATTCCCGTATGCGATATAGAGCGGATAGGAGAGGACGCTGTTCTTGTAAAAATAAAGGACGGCGGACATAAGGAAAAACCGCCCGAGTGCCCTCCGCCCAAACCGCGCAGAGATTGTCCGCCGCCTAACCCGCCGCCGGGTTTTTGCGACAGAAGAAGCTTTGACGAATATGAATAACGCACGTTAAATAAGGCGCACCCGCAGAAATTTCTGCGGGTGCGTCTTAAAATATATTTATAAAGGAGTTGGATATTCTCTGAACTTCTAAAATAATTATAGCATTAAAATACTTTTTTGTCAAGCCTTATTTATAATTTCCCCGGTTATAAATAACAAACCGCTAAACTGCGCAACCGCTTGACATTGTGTGCGTTTTGTGATATTATAGCTTAAAATACTCGGGGTTGAATTAAAACAGCTAAGGAGATACAATTATGTCGCGCAGAAATAAATTGGCAAAGGAAATTAACATTCTCGAAGAAGAAATTAAATTGTTGGAAATCAAGCGTTCGCGTTCAATGGCATCGCTTATGGAAGCGCTTATAAGCCGTACGTCGCCCGACGATACCGACGCGCAGTTTTTCAGAACTTACACGGCGGAAATAGACGTTAAGCGCGAACAGCTTCAAAAGATGACAAAAGAGCTTGAAACGCTCATCTAAATTATAACCGCGACGAAAGTCGGGGGAGCGGAAAAATCCGCCCCTCGGCTTTTTAATGCGCAAAAACTTTACGGCGGCAGGGCATAGGCACGCTTGTAAAAAATTAAAGTTGAAGTAATAAATAAATTTGAAAATGCTTTAAAAATGAGTTGACAGCAAACATCTGATTTGATATACTTTTTAAGCATTTAGATGTTCTTGCACCTTATGCAAAACATATGCGGGTGTAGTTCAATGGTAGAACACTAGCCTTCCAAGCTGGTTGCGAGGGTCCGATTCCCTTCACCCGCTCCAACGCTTTAAAAAGAGCACACTTTTAATTAAATAAGCTTATGCGCCTGTAGCTCAGTAGGATAGAGCAACGGCCTTCTAAGCCGTGTGTCGGGGGTTCGAATCTCTCCAGGCGCACCAGAAAAATGGCGGGCGTAGCTCAATCGGTAGAGCGCCAGATTGTGGCTCTGGAGGCAGCAAGTTCGAAACTTGTCGCCCGCCCCATTTAATTTTCGGGCTTGCGCCCGTGCGTTGGGGTGTCGCCAAGCGGTAAGGCACGGGATTTTGATTCCCGCATTCGTAGGTTCAAATCCTGCCACCCCAGCCAAATAAATTAACAAGGAAAAAGTGGCGGAATGGTAGGACAGATTCGCAGGTTCGTCTGCCACCCCCAGCCAAAAACAAAAATACGGCCCATTAGCTCAGATGGTAGAGCACTTGACTTTTAATCAAGGTGTCCCGGGTTCGAATCCCGGATGGACCACCAAAATTTGCACCTTTAGCTCAGTTGGTAGAGCAACTGACTCTTAATCAGTGGGCCCAGGGTTCGAGTCCCTGAAGGTGCACCATAACAGGGGTATACGAACACCCGGATTGAGAAACCGAATTTTCGGTTTCTTTTTCTTTTACGCTGTTTTCGTCCGCGCTCTCGTTTTCGCCGCCGTTCCCGTCTGGGTAATCGGGAAAAATCAAGTTCAAAAGCAGTTCGTTCTTTTGTCCGCTTTTCAGATTGAAAAGCACTTTCATTTTGTCGTCGTACAGCACAACGCGATAAATAAACGTGTCAATCAACGCCTTGCGGTTTTTCGTTTTGGTGTAGTCCAACGTGCGGAAATGGTCTAACCACTTTCTTATATCGTCGTATGTATAATTGATTTGCAACGCCTTTTCGCTCTCGATTGTTGCGTTCAGTTCGGCATTTTCGCGCTCTAACTTTTCGATTTGCGCTAAAAGCGTGTCGGCAATCTTGCCGC
>CAJUPX010000037.1 GCA_910588685.1 uncultured Christensenellaceae bacterium
TAAATTACTGTTTATCGTAGTTACATTTTCGGCATAGGCGCATTGTAAAAGCCGAGCTTATGAAAATCATACCAGCCTTTTATTTGTTCTTCGGTTGATACCAATAAAGCTCGTAATACTTCTTGCGCAAATTCAAGAGCTGCCGTTCCATTTGCCGTGATAACATTATTGTCCAATACCGCTTGCCTATGCATAAAGCCTTGTTCGTTTGTATAAGACGAATATTGTTTTAATTCGTTCAAATCATTAGCCGTATGTTTTGCGCCATTCAACGCCCCAATAGAGCCTAAAAATCTACAAGCATCGCAAATCGCACCTACCACTTTGCCGCTCTTAATGCAAGCATCAATAAGCGGCTTAACTTGCATAGCGTTCTCGTTATGCCACGACATACCACCGATAAGTATTACGGCACCATAATCGGACGGTAATGTAAGTAAATCATAATCAGGCAAACACTTAACACCGCCAATAGAGGTAACGGCGTTCTTTGTAAGTGATACAGTTTTATTTTCAAACTTGCCGCCACCGAGCATATTGACCGCCGACGAAATATAAGCAAGCTCCCAATCAGCCCATTGTTCCAAGATTACATATAGTATTTTTTTCATTATCTTCATTTCCTTTTACGTCGCTAAATTGAAATTTCTCTTACTTTCTTTTAGAATATTTTTCCTTTGCGTACTCATAAGCCTCTTTAATTAACGGCTTTAATCTTTCAAAGGTAGTATCGGACGGATTGAGTGCACACACCCAACTCATCCAAGCGTAAACGGGGTGTGGCAGTATTTTATCTGTTTGCGTAAAATCATACGGCATATCCACAATTCCGCCTTTTGACGGACGTGCAGGAACTGTACCAAACATATCTATAAAAGTATTTTTGCGAACTCCGATATTCACACGATAAATATTCTCTCTATTCAAATTCGAACTTTTATCGTTGTCGCCGTCTTTCTCTTTGACAGTCAAAACATAAATTCCGCGTTTAAGCGTGTTATTAGGGTTATAAAAAATTCCACTTTCGCCCCAACTGCTTACTAAAACCGTATCGGGTAGATTTTCAAAACAGTATTTAAGTATATCGTTAGGTTGCATCCTATACCTTCTTTATCGGGTGTCTTACAACGGTTTTAAGTTTTTCTACGGCGCACTTGCGCGGATCGCTCAAATATATCTCGTGATGATAACGGCTTTCGTTTATATCCAACGCATAGCCGTTTACCGCCATATACTCGTGCATAAGAGCTACCGTTTTCGGCTCGTCGTCGTAAGAGCCGACGTGCATACATTGAACGCAAACGCCCTCGTCGTAGGTCAAAAATTCAACCTTTGAAAAATCCGCTTTTTTCTTGTTCGTCGCTTCCCGCACCGCCCAATCAAAATCGGCTTTCGTTACAAAATCGGGCAAACGAATAAGTGATATAAAGTTAAACCCGTTCTTGTTCGCATAATCAATTGTATCTGAGCCTTCTTGCCACCAAAAGCCTTCAAGCGGCGGGACAACGTATTCAAAATACCCGTCAATCTTGTGAGAGCCTTTATAACTCATTTTAATAGTAAAGGCTATTGCGTACAAAAGCCCTATTGAATCTTTATACTCGCCACTTTCGTCGTTGGGATTACCTTTACCGCGTACCGCTATATAATTCATTTTCGGCACAGTAACGATAGACGGCTTGTTTGCCGGCATATAAAATTCTTTGTATTCTTTTTTATAATCAAATGCCATATTCATACTCCGTTAAATTACTGTTTATCGTACAATTATTATATCACGAAAAATGAAAGAACGCAACC